>JADZFN010000044.1 GCA_020849895.1 Verrucomicrobiia bacterium
CATCTCGAACCTCTCCGGCGGGTTGATTCTGGGCAAGGGCACCCTCACCTCGTTCAACGTCACCAACTTCTACGACATCGGCGACAATCTGGTCACTTCGAACCTGGAGGTCGGCGCCAAGATCGTCAATGCGACTGGCGGCACGATTCTCGCCAGTGGCGAGACGCTGGTGTTGAAGAACGGTTTCTCCGCCAACACCCAGGCCGGCATGATCGGCACGACCAACGGAGGCACCCTCCGCCTCGGCGACGGCACGCTGGCCCTCACGAACTCGGGCACGGGCACCGTTCGTCTGCAGGGCGGCGCGCTCCAGCTCGGCTCTCTTGTCAACGAGGGCAGCCTCGTCGGCGCCGGCGCCGTACAGGCGGCCTCAGTCATCAGCTCGGGCCTCCTTTCCCCTGGCTTTTCCCCCGGCACGCTCAGCTTCTCGAACGATTTGACGCTCACTGTCGCTGCGCAACTCGTCTTCGAGATTGCGGGAACCAATGCGCTTGCCTACGACCGCCTTCTCATTGGGGGAGCTTTTGCCAAAGCCGGCACGGTGCTCGTGACCAACCTCGGATGGGGCTTCGCCGCGGGGGACACCTTCGACTTCTTCGAAGCCGGTTCCCTGAGCGGCAGCTTCACCTCCATGTTGCCCCTCCCCGATCTGGCCGGCGGTCTGACTTGGGACACCACTCTGTTCGAATCCCATGGAATCATGAGCGTCGTGGGCGTGATTCCCGAGCCCGGCGTGGTCAGCCTCCTCCTCCTTGCCTCCGCCGGATTCCTCGTCTTCCGCCAACGACGGAAGTAGCCGTGCGCCCTTCGACGGCAATTCTGCGGGCCGCACCGGCGTTTCTTCGCTTTCCGCTCTCCATCCGTTAGCACCGGAGAGAGTATTCGTCCCCGGCCGGCTCACCCCGATCCAGGAATCCATGAAAATCAAACGGCTTCACAAAATACGGATGCTGGATTCTGCCGCTCCGGGGAGATTTCGGGAAGGGTCCCCGCGGCACGGACCGGGCGCGGCGAGGCGACGGATCTCCTTCGCGTCCCGTCTCCTGCTGGCGCTTCTGACAGCGGCGATGCCGTCGTTTGCCGCCGTGCTCGTAAAAGACGGCAAGCCGGTCGCCACGATCGTCATTTCCAGAGAGGCGCTCAACGCCAAACCCTACACGCCCGGGGTGGGCGTCAAAGCCGCGCCGGCGCAGAAGGTTCGTCTCGCGGCGGAAGATCTTCAGCGTTATGTCGAAAAAATCAGCGGCGCGAAGCTGCCGATCGTCGGCGAGGAGGACGCAACTAGGGGGCCGGTCGTGCTGGTGGGTGCGAGCAAAAAGACCGATCCCCTGAAGCTCAACATCCCCTCGGGACTCACGACCGAGCGAAGGGAAGAGGGCTATCTCATCGTCTCCAAAGGCGACACGCTGGTCCTTGCGGGCAACGATCAGGGGCCCTATCAAGGCACATTCTTTTCCGTCAGCGAGTTCCTCAATCGCCAGGGGGTCCGCTGGTTCATGCCGGGCGAGTTCGGCGAGTATGTGCCGAAACTCGCGACGATCGAAGTCAGGGACGTCGAGTTTCGCGACAAACCCGACTTCATCGTGCGGAGTTGGAACGGGAATCTTGCCCCGGAGCTGCGCGCGGACGACGCGATCTGGCGGCTCCACAACAAGCTCGTTCTTAATTATGCGGACATTCTCGCCATTCCCGGCGACGGCTACCTTCGCAAGTACATGCCCGACAGGGGGATGACCAACTCCCATCCCCAATACTTCGCGCGGAAGCTCGACGGCAGCATCGACCCGACCATGGTCAACCTCACCCATCCTGAGGTGCCCAAATTCGTGGCTGAAAAGATCAAGGCTGCGATCAAGAAGGCGCGGGAGACCGATCCGACCTTCAACTCGCTCGGTTTCGCGCCGGATGACGGCAACCCCATGGATCTGTCGAAGGAGACGATGGCGACGAACCTGGGTTTCGCGGATCTCTGCGGCCGTGAGGGTGTGGCCTCGGAGCTCTCAATCAGCGAGGAGTGGTTTCGCTTCATGAACAAGGTGGTCGAGGAGGTCGTCCGGGAATACCCGGACTTCATCATCACGAGCAACGGCTACACCAACCGCACCTTCCCGCCCGAGGGCGTGAAACTGCATCCGAACCTCGGCGTGATGTTCGCCGCGATCTGGGCGGACCTGCTCCACGCCTTTGACGATCCGAAAAGCTGGCAGCAGGTGATGCAGGGCCAGATGCTGAAGCGCTGGGGCGAGATCTGCCCGCGCGTGTTCGTCTACAACTACAACTTTCCCATGCTCGTGACGGGCCTGACTCCGATGCCGATGACGCGCAAGATCGCGCGCAACACCCCGCTCATGAAGAAGTGGGGCATCGTGGGCTTTGAGGATGAGCAGACCTTCCCGTGGATGGCCCACGGCATCACCTCGTTCTATCTCCGGTCCAGGCTTTACTGGCGCGCCACCGCCGACGCCAAGGCCATCCTCAACGACTACTTCGAGAAGTGGTACGGCCCGGCCGCCCGACCTTCGCAGGCGTATTGGGAAGCCATCGAGGAGACGCTGGAGAGCACGCCCATCCTGGGGCACGAGGATCGGGTTCTGCCCTACGTCTACACGGACAAGCTCATCGCCTCGCTGGAAAAGAGCGAAAGCGAAGCGGAGGCGCTTGCCAAGGAGGAACCCTACAAGACCCGCGTGCGCGTGGACCGGCTGATCCTGGAGCACCTCAAGGGATACATGGCAATGAACCGCGCCGAGTTCACGGGCAGATACGCCGAGGCGATCAAGCAGGCCGACTTCATGTTCAAGCAGCGTGAGGAACTCAACAAGATCAGCGGCTACTTCTCCATGCCCGAGTCGAAGGATCCGAGGAGGAAGTATTTCGCCGGGTCCCACTGGTGGAACCTCACCCAGCGAAAGGAGCACTACCAGAAGCTTCTGGACATGCTGACGGGAAAGACCGGCGACCTGATCGTCCAGGCGCCGCGGAAGGTGGCTTTCAGCCTGGACCACGCGGATGTCGGCCGCATCGGGCGGTGGTACGACCCGGGGTTTGACCGCTCCAAGTGGCGCACGATCGACACCGCCACTCCCTTCTACCTCCAGGGGGACGGCATGCTCGACGAACGCGGCGTCCCGTACCTCGGTTTCATGTGGTACATCTTCGAGCTCGAGGTGCCCACCTCGGCCATTGGCAAACCCATCCGCATCCATGCCCCGATCGTCGTCACCGAGGCGTGGGTCTGGACGAATGGCGAATACACCGGCCATCGCCCGTATGCCGAAGCCTATCTCCGCCCGGCAACGGTGGATTTCGATGTCACCCAGCAGATCAAGGCGGGCAGGAACGTCATCGGCGTGCGGGTCAGCACGAGCCTGAGTCGCGTCCAGGTGGCGGAAGGCTTCCAGGCGCCGCTGTTCCTGTATTCACCCAAATCCGAAGCAGCCGCCCCGTCCAAGTGAGGCAACCGATGCCAGCCAATCTTTGTTGAATGTCTTGAGGGTGTCTCATGGGACGCCAGGGATTCACATCTATAGACATCACTTTGAGAAGAGCGCTCCGTTGCGACGGCGAGCGACGAAGGGGGCGCTCCGGCATGATCCTGATTGAACTGTGGATGCCCTTCCTCCCGTAGCCTTCCGGATGCATCGATTCCATCCAGCCCGGCGAGAAGCGCGCCCTCGCGCCGAACGTTTCACAGCGGAGAGACGGAGGTCGGTTCGGGGAGGGTTTACGCTCATCGAACTGCTTGTGGTGGTTGCGATCATCGCGATTCTTGCCGCGCTGCTCATGCCGTCACTGAAAAGCGCTCGCGAGTCCGCGAGACGATCCAAGTGCATGAGCAACCTGCGCCAGATCGGCGCCGCCACCATGCTTTACGCAAACGACAATGATTCGAGTTTTCCTCTCTACACGAAATCCTCGGGTGGGGAGGGTGCCAATCCCGGACTGTGGCCGTATATGGGTCTCAGCTCAACGCCCATGCCAGGCTCCGTTTTCCACTGCCCGAGTTCCGCCGACAAACCCACGGTCACGGCGCCAGACGCGGACCCTGCTCGCGAGCTGGGGGGCGCCTACGGAGCCGCTGGCACTAAGGGATACAGCGCCTACGGCTACAATACATGCTTTCGTGAGGGCGCGGGAAACATGACCAAGTTCACCAAGGTGCCCGACATCGCATCGCCGGCCCAGGCGATATGGGCCACCGACTCCGCGACTCATCGTATCGATTACAGCTTCTACGGGTATATCCCCGCTTTTCGTCACGGAGGATCGGGCTACGACGGGACGTTCAGTCTCGACAACAAAGCGCGCGGGAACGGCTTCAACTGCGTTTTTGTGGATGGACACGTCGAATGGATTTCGTGGGTGAAGTTTCTCGAATGGCGCGGTCCACAAGCCGCCCCAACCTGGTTTACGACCACGCGAGGGAAGCCCTTCATGTGGTACTGATCCGGGACACCCTTCTTGGGCACCCGACCTCGATCCTTATCGGGTGGCGATCTCCCTGCCGAATCTTTGTGATGCTCATCGTGAACGGTCAACCGTGTGCCGCAACTGCCCTCGCGGGCAACGCGCCCCGGAGAGGCGTCTCCGTTGACCGTTCCAGAGAAACGTGGTCCCATTCCCTTGTGCCGTGAAAAAGCCCTCCCGCAAGCCTGCTCTTTCCGTCCGCTTGCCGCGACTCCCTGCAATCCCCATCCGCTTGCAGGACCACGACGTGGACGGACATTTCAGCCAGCTCGTCGGCGCTCCGAGAATGGCTTGGCCGGTGCGCGTCGGAGTCCCGTTCCCTCAGGGCGTGCTGCGCGACGCGGAGATTCTGGCGCTCAGGGATGCGGGCCGCGACCTTCCCTGCGCCCCGACGGTCACCGCCCGGTGGCCGGACGGCTCGCTGAAATGGGTGAGTCTCCTCGCTCTCGTGGACCTCGAGGTCAGCGAGACGCGCACGCTCCTCCTCGAATTCGGCGGGAAAAAGGCGGCCGCCTCGTGTCTCATGGAAGCCTCGAGCGACACGAAGGGCTGGAGAATTTCAAACGGCTCTCTTGCGATCGAAGGGGACGGCACCTTGGAAGCTTTCCGGGTGACGTGGAAGGGCGCGACGCTTGCGACGCATCCCCCTACCTTCTCGATCGAGTTGGATGACGGAAGAAAGGGCACGCCCGCCTGGAAGTCGGTGCGGGTGGAGAAACCCGACGCGCTCCGCGCCCGGGCGGTTTTCTCGGGGCGTTACCTCCTCACCGACGGATCGCCCTCGCTCCATGTCGAGCTCGGATTCGAGCTGACGGCCGGGCAGGACTGGGTGGAGGGCTTCCACCGGGTGACCCATGCCGTTCCCAGCCAGTCGCGGATCGGTGTGCGCCACCTTGGGATGATCCAGCGTTGGGAACTGGGGAAGGCCGAGTACGTGGTCCGCCAGGTTCACCGTGGCGAGGAATGGCTCCCGCGCGACGTCCAGGCCCCGGGCCGCGTTGAGGTGCTGGTGACCGCCCAGCGGGCCCGGGTCTCCGACCATGCGATGGTGAAGGAAACCGTGGAGAAATACCCGTCCTACCTCCGGAGCGGGCTGGATAACGTGGAGCCGTGGCTGACGGCGACCGACGGTCGTCGTCTCGTGATGTTCTGGACAGATGAGGCCACGGGCCATTCGCCACAGGGATGGGCGCTGGAGAAGGGCGCCTTCGCCATTGACTGGTTCCCCTCGTGGGCCGAGGCGCCTGCCCTCTTCCCGCAGGGGCGGGCCAAGACCCACCTGTGGCGCTGGCACTTCTCCCCGGCGTTGCCCCGCCCGGTGGCAGGACCGGACGCGCGCCGAGCCTTCGACTCGCCTTTCGCGTCGCTGGCAACCCTCCACTCGCAGGACCCCTTGGTTTCCATCGGCCCGTCATGGGCGCGGCGTTGCGGGGTGATGCACCTTTCGCGGGCCCTTGAGTGGGCACCGTCCCAACATCCACGCTTCGAGGGGATTTTCAACCACCACTTCGATCTCAAGTGGCCGCAGGGTTGCATGGATTGGGGCGACGACGTGGACCCCGGCTACACGCGCAGCTACGTGGAGACCGGGTTGAAAAAGGCCGCCCCTGTCTGGACGAACAACGAGTATGACTTCCTCTACGCCGCGGCGCACCAGATGCTGCGGACGGGGCAGCCGCGCTTCTGGCGCGTGGTGCGGCGTTGTGCGCGTCACGCGCTTGACGTGGACTTTGTGCATTTCTCCGAAGATCCGTGGCTCCATCATGGCTCGCCGGCGCACAGTGCGGACCACACGACGGCGGCGTCCTACCCCAGCCACATCTGGACCGAGGGTCTGCTCCACTGGTGGTACCTCTCCGCGGACGAACGCGCCTTCGACATCGCGCGAAAGTCGGGGGATTTCCTCCTCCGCTATCTCGACAAGAGATGGTGGGTCATGGAGGCGACGGCGCGCGAATCGGGTTGGACGCTCCTCGCCCTCGCCGAGCTTTACGCCGCGACCGGAGAGGCCCGTTACCGCGACGGGGCGCGGAGGATTCGGGACTTCCTGTTCAGGGGTGCGATGGGGCGTTCCCCTCTGTTTCCGGGCGAGGCGAGCTTTTTCATCGGCGTGCTCGTTATGGGACTGGATCGTCTGAACGACGTGGACCCCGATCGCCGCACCGCTCCCGTGGTGGACCGGATCATGCAGTGGCGCCTGGATCACCGGATGAGTCCCGAGGGCATCCCGGTCTACCATTGGGATCCCGCGAAGCGAATGGTGACCGTGCGCGAAATCATGTTTCCCGCGGGCCTGGCAATCGCCCACCGTCTCACGGGGCGGCGGACCTACCTGGAGGCCCTCTGGCGGTGCCTCCAGTACTGGCTCGATACGGAGACCTTCTACGGATGTGGATTTGCCCTCTGCACGAAGACCGCCGCTTCGTTCTACCGCACATGGCTGGAGGCCTTCTCCGAGCTGGCGGAGGCAGGCGTCCTCGATCAATTGGAATACCCGCCGTTGCCCGGGAAGGTCCGCAAGCGCCGCGTCTGAGCCCTTCTCCCATGCGCGCCGAGATCATTCCGTTTCTCTTTTTGAATCACCGGTTCGACGAACGCCACCTGCGGAAAGTCGTACGCGAGATCGCCGCAGGAGGGGTTGACGGAGTGTTTCTCCACCCTCGGGAGGGTCTGCTCACCCCGTATCTTTCCGAAGCTTGGTTTGCCGCAATTGGGACGTGCGTGGACGAGGCGAAGCGGCGGGGGATCAAGGCGTGGATCTACGACGAATTCCCCGATCCGAGCGGGCTCGCGAGCGGGGTCAGACTGGGGGTTTCGCGATGAAAATTGCGCTCTCGATCTCCTTTTGGAGACTCTCATGCGGGGCGCTCCATTGCTTCGTAGCTTTCTTCCTGAATGACGGCTCGATGGCGGATGCCGAGTTGTCGCCCTCCTAATTTGCCATGAAAAAACTCGTCATCGGTCTGGCCGGCGCGGGCGGCATCGCCCGCGATCACGCAAACTCCCTCTCTCGCCTGCCCGGCGTGAAAGGTCTGGCGGTGTTCGACCCCGATCGCACGCGGGCAGAAGAACTCGCCGCCCTCCACGGAGGGCGGTCGGTCGGCTCGCTGCGTGAGCTCGCTGCGGCGTGCAACCTCCTCTGGATCTGCACGCCGCCCTTCGTACGGCTTGCGGCGGTGCGCGAGGCATGCCGACAGGGAATCCCGATCTTCTGCGAGAAACCGCTCGGCCTGACGATCGCCGAGTGCGAGGCCGTCCGGCGGGAGGTTCGCGCGGCACGCATTCCGTTCTTCATGGGGCAGAGCGGGCGCTACGCCGCCTTCGGACGGAAGATGAAGGACCTCGTGGAGGAGGGCGCGATCGGGCGCCCGTGGATGGCGTGGTCCACCCGACTCGGGTGGCTCGATCCCGCGCGTTCTCCCGCCTGGCGCCTCGATGATCGCCGTGGTGGAGGCACCCTTATCGAGATCGGAGTCCACGAGATCGACTTTATCCGCTGGACCTGTGGCGACTTCGTCCGGGTCTCCGCAGAGGCATCCTCGCGCGGGAACTTCCAGCACACGGTTTCCGCGGTAGGGACCCTTCGGGGCGGACGAATCGCCCGCCTCGATGTGAGCTGGGCAGACCCGCGCTACCTCTGGCAGAGAGGCGTAGAGGGGGAGGAGGGGAGTCTCTTCTTCGACGACGCGCGGGTCCGCGAGATCATACTCCATCGCGCGGGAAAGGAGCCGCGAGTCTTCCGCATCGAGAACTGGAAGGACGAGCGCACAGGAGAGAACATCGCCCTCCGCAGTCAGGCGCGTGAGGTCGTCGAATGTCTTTTCTCAGGGCGGAAACCAACAGTGACGATCGAGGACGGGGCCGCTGCGGTGACCACGGCACTGGCGATGCGCAAGGCGGCCCGTCTTGGACGGACCGTCGCGGTGCCACGCAAATGACTTCCACGAGAGAGACATCATGAGCAGAAAAATCGGAATCGGGATCTTGGGTTGCGGATTGATGGGGGGCATCCACGCGGAATGCGTCGCGCGGGAACGGGGCGCCTACCTCGTGGGCTTCCAGAACCGGACGCGCGAGAAGGCGGAAGCCCTCGCCCGGCGGTTCGAGGGGCGCGTCTACGGCTCGGTTGCCGAGGCACTTCGCGACCCGGCAGTAGAGGCGGTGGTCATCGCGAGTTCGCAGCAGGCGCATGCGGAGCAGGCGATCGCCGCCTGCCGCGCGGGAAAGCATGTTCTCTGCGAGAAACCGCTCGCCCTCACTCCGCGCGAGATGGAAGCGGTGGCGCGCGCGGCCGCGCGCGCGCGGCGGGTCTTCATGGTCGCACACCAGCTCCGTTTCCATCCCGTGATCGCCACGGTGCAACGCGCGAGGCGCCGGCTGGGGCGTTCCTTCCACCTCGATCTCGAGTGGGGCCTCCGCATCCAAGGCGCGGGCGGACGCTGCTGGGAGGACTATCGTTCCGGGGGCTTCTTCATGGAGTTGGGTTGCCACCTCGCCGACCTCGCGCGGCATCTCATGGGTGACGTACGTCATGTCGCCGCCGGTGCCCTGCGGCTCGATCGGAGGCGCGTGACAGAGGACTTCACCCACGCGCTCATCAGCTTCCACGGCGGCGCGATCGGCTCACTCGTGGTCAGCGCAAACCACCGCACCCTCCGTCAGGGGCTTCTCCGCGGGCGACTGCTGGGGGAGAAGGGGCGGATCGATTTCACAGTCTATCCCTACGCGCGCGCCTTTAACACAGCGACCCTGACCCTCGACCATGGAAAGAGCCTTTTCGTGCCGGACACCACGGTCCGTCCGCTCGCCTTCCCGCGTCCCCGCTCGCTCTTCCGCGTCTACCCGGGGTTTTACGATGTCTACCAGCGGCAAATGGCGGCGTTCCTCGACGCTGTTCGTCGGGGAACGCCGCCGCCCGTGACCCTCGATGATGGTCGCGCCGCGGTCGGAATCATCCTCGCCGCCTACGCGAGCCAGGGAGCGGCGACCGACCGACCGAATCTTGCGCGGAAGGCCCCCGCCTACCGCGCCGATGCCGCTTGTCACCCATCCTTGGCGTGAGACTCCGAACACCCTGTTGGCTCGAAAATTCGGAGCGTCTCAAAATGTTGCGATTTATTTAAAGAACAAGTATAGTAAACAGTTTAATAAATCATCTATGTCTACCGGTTCCAAACCTGCCGTGACCATGCGTGAAGTCGCCCATCATGCGGGATATTCCCTCACGACGGTTTCCATGGCTCTGCGCGACCATCCTTCGATCACCACGCGCACCAAGGAGCGCATCCTGCGTTCGCAGCAGGAACTTGGTTACCGCGTCAACCGCCTCGCTCAGGAGTTCGTTTCCAATACGCGCGGGCGCTCCCGCCATCTGAAGCTCCAGCATCTTGCCTACTGCCTTGTAGACCGCCCTTTCGAGAATCCGTCCTACGGGGCCATTCTCAACGGCGTGGAAGCCGAATGCCGGGCGCAGCGCCTCCATCTGAGCGTGCATCATCTCCCATCCAATCCCGGAGCCTCCGTGGCCGGTCCCGTCTTTCAGTACGGGAAAATGGGCTTCATCGTGACGGGATGGGTGACCGACGCCTGCCTCCAACCCATTCTGAAGGAACAGTCGCCGGTGGTCGTCGTGGGAAGCTACGATCTCGCCTCCCCTGTGACCCGTGTGGAGAGCGATATGCGCTCGGTGGGAACCGCCTTTGCGGCGGAGGTCATTGCCTCGAAAAGGCGGCATCCGGTGTTTGTGGTCCAAGATTCATCGGTCACCTACGCGGTGGAGTGCCTTGACGCGGTTCGTTTTCACTTCCAGCGAAGTGGTGTTGACCCGAGGTGCATGAAAGTGATCTCGGTGGGGTATGGCCCGAAGCCGGGAACGACTTTCATCGAGGCCTTCCAGCGTCTCGATCCAACACCTGATTGTGTCATCGTCCTTAACATCCGCGTAGCCGACGACTGTTTCATGAAGATGAGTGCGCATGGCCTTCGTGTAGGAAAGGATCATGATCTCCTTGCGCTCGTAGTGAGCGAACACCAGACCCGTCTGCCCGGTTATCGGGTTCTGAATGGCGGTATGGAGCGGTGCGGGCGGCTTGCGGTGCAGCGTCTGATTGACCTTGTAGAGAAGCGCTCCATGAGCCCGTGCCGAATCGCCCTGCCCGTCATGGGATGGGTGGAGAGCCCCACGACAGGGATCGAATCTGCCATGTGAGGAGGTCTCGTGCCTTGAGTTCCTTTTTTCCGATGGCTGTCTGCGGCGCTCCTCTCCTTGATGGACAGCGTGAGATTTCCCCCTGTCTGGCGCGGGTGAGGATTCCGGCTCCCCTCGTCCAATCCCGAGCCGGGAATTACAAAAAGATCGAGTCCCCATGATCAGCAAACCCGTTGACAAGATGAGAACGCTGAATTCCCTGGCTTTGGGAGGTTTTGCGCGAGGCTCAATTCTCGGAAAATTCCCCCGTTGGCTTTGCGTGGTCGGGTTGACCGTTTCCGCGTCCGTGGCTCCAGCCGGTCAATACGGTGGACGCATTGTTGCGCCGGCCACCTCGAACGCTGGGCTCGTCGCCGCGATCGGGGATCTCACCAACGCCCTCCAGCGGATGACGGGGCGTCCGTTCCTCGTCGGAAACGCTGTTGCTCACGAGGGGATTGTTCTCGCGCACGCGGACTCGCCCCTCGCGCCGCCGGACGCTGCGGCGAAACTCCAGGGCCTTGGACGCGAGCCGTTTCTCCTCCGATCAACCGACAGTCACCGTCTCTGGATCGTGGCCAACCGCGACGAGGGGCTCGCGCTGGGCATCTACACCTATTTGGACCGTCTCGGTTGCCGGTGGCTCTTCCCGAATGAGCGCTGGACCTTCATCCCGAAGCGCGAGGATCTCGCGTTTACGGTAGATGAGGTCGTGAAGCCTGCTTTTCGCGTCCGCAGCTTTGCCGGATCGGGGGGCTTCGGGCCGCCCTGTCCGGTGGACCCAAAAATCGAGATGAAGGACCGCTGGGAGTCGTGGAAACGCCGCAACCGCTTCGGTGGAGAGTATTTCTTCGCGGGTCATGCGGGGGAAGGGTTCAACACCACCCATCGCAAGGAGTTGGAGGCCCACCCCGAATGGCTTGCGATGGTGAACGGGAAACGAGTTCCGTGGGGGTTGATCGTCAAGCCCTGTATCGCGAACCCCGAGGTGGTGAAGCTCTACACCGAAGACCGCCTCGCCACGCTGCGGCGTGCGGTGGCAGCCGATCCCGATGGCCCGCGCTCGCATCTGGTTTCCGTCGATCCTTCCGACGGAGGCGGCCACTGCGAATGCCCGGAATGCCTCAAGCTCGGCTCGGTCAGCGACCGCGTCTTCACTCTCGCCAACCATGTTGCCCGTGCCGTGGCCGCGGAATTCCCGGGAAGGGGCGTCAGCCTCTACGCCTACAACGAGCACGCAGCGGTCCCCTCGATTCCGATCGAGCCGAACGTTTATGTGATCGTCATCCCTTACGCCTTCCATCGCACGGGGATGAGCGGCGAGGAGCTCCTCGCCGCGTGGGGAAAGAAGGTGTCGCGGATGAGTCTCTACGCCTACTGGTCTATTCCGGACTGGACGAACGAGTTGCCGGATTTCGATTTTGTTCGCACGCCCGCCAACCGCATCCGGTCCTGGCACGCGAACGGGGTGGAGGGCTTGAGCAATGAAACCACCCATGGCGCAGGTGCCATCGGCCTCGGCTGGTACGTCGCTTCTCGACTCCTCTGGGATCCGAAGGCCGACGAACGCGCGATCCTCGATGAGTTTTATCATCTTGCCTTCGGTCCCGCCATGACGCCGATGAAGCGTATGCTTGAACGCTGGTCTTCGGGTTTTCTCCTCAACTCCCACGAACTCGGCCTCAGCTTTCGCGATCTTGTCGAGGCGCGGCGCCTCGCCGCGGGCGACGAGGGGGTTCTGGGCCGCCTCGACGACTACGCGATCTACCTCCACTATCTCCACCTCTGGAGCGATTACGACACGGCGAAACCCGGCAGCCCCGAACGTAAGCGGCAGACCCGCGACCTTGTGACCTTCCTCTGGCGTGCCTATCCGACGGCGATGGTTCACGCATACCGCATGTTTCAACTTCTCACCTTGCGCTACGAGAAGGAGGAGAGTTTCAAGAGCGATTTCGATCCGAAGAACCCGAAGGCCGCCGGCTGGACAACGATTACGCCCATCTCCCGAGCCGATGTGGAGGCGTGGCTTGCCGATGGCGCAAAGCGCCATGTCCCCCTCGATCTCGAGACGCGTGCGTGGTCGGAAAAACTCGTGCCGCTCCATCCTGGCAGGCCCGATTTCTCCCGCTTCTCCCCCGCGCTCTCGACGGGAGGCGATCAGGAATTCGAGTTTGAGGCGGTTCCCGGCGTGAAGGAGATTCCCTTTCGCATTGGCGTGGGTGGACGGGCCGGCGCGCCGCCCTCCGTTGTCTGCGTGAAGGGGCCGGATGGTGCGGAGGTCTTCAAGAAGAACTTTCCGGCGCCGAGCGCCTCCGCCGACTTCATGGTGCCGACGTCCGCACCGGGCCGCTACCGCATGGAAATCCGCGACCCGAAGAATATCGTGCGGTTCCAGGCTCCCGCGGGGTTGCCCTTCGCCATGCGTCTTCCCCAAAGCACCGACCTTAGCCCGTCCCTCTGGTTCTTCGTTCCGAAAGGCTTCAAACGCTTTGCGTTCGACACCCCGGGGGTCGTTCCCGTGCGCGTCTTCGACCCGGACGGCAGAGATGTCGGACCTGTGGACGGTCGCCTCGTCGTGGTGGAGGTTCTTCCCGGCCAGGATGGGCAGGCCTGGTCGCTTCGCGGCTACAAGGGATGGAAGACGATCAAGATGCTCAACCTCCCACAGTCCTTCTCCCTCTTTCCAGAAACCTTGATGGTTCCGGAAAACGCTCGCTGATGGAGGGGCTCGAACTGGCCGCGAGCCAGGTCCGCGCCTTCCCCTTCCTTATCCGTGTGACCGGACAGGTTCAGAGGCTCTGTGCTGACCCCGGGCGAAGGGGGGGGCGGTGCGCCAAGCTCAAACTGCAGCGGACGAAGGGCCGCACGGAAAAGACGGGGAATCCCGCCTGCGCGCCTCTCATGAGAAGCAGGGGATCCTGATGCCACTCAGGCGCCTGTCCTGTTTGACCGCTTTCGTTATTCCTCGCGCTTCGCGTTCTGGATGTCGAGGCGGGTGGTGACGCCGAGAGGCGGCGCGGAGAGGTCGAGGCGTTTGAGCATCCAGACCTCCTCGAGTTTTTGGAAGCCGCGGACGTCGAATTCGCGGAGGGTGTTGCCCTCGGCGTCGCGCGCGATGGCGCGGAGCAGGGCCAGGTATTCCTGGTCCACCCAGGCCTCCACACGGGCGTAGGCGCTCGCGTCGGATTTTTCCGGCCGGCTCACGATCCGCCAGCAGGTGCGGTCCCGATGGGTATCGAGACCAAGGAGCTCCTGCGATTTCCAAGCGAGAAAACCGAGGCTCAAGTCCTCGAGAGTGAATCCGGAGCCGAGGAAGAGAGCCTGCGGATCGGAAACCGGATATTTCCCGTCGAGCTTCAAGATGCGCACGCTTCCGGCGGCGCCCACCGGAGGGAAGAGGAAACGCATCCCGTAGACGAAGCGATCTTCGCGCTCCGAACGATAGACGACCTGACGGGTCCCGTCGGGGAGGGCAAGCAATTGGATCGTGATGGGGCGGCGCCCCAAGGCCACGCCTCCGTCGGGTTTCGCGTTCTCGGCGGGCTTGGTGGTCAGCAAGCCGGTCAGCATCCAGTTGCCTCCCGGAGAAAGTTCGAGCGCCCGGCGCGCGATCCCTGAAGCATCCTCGAATCCGGATGCTGCCGGCGCAGCCGGGAAAAGAAGTGCGGAGACGGCAGCCAGGACGAAAGCGATCAGCGGAGCGCGTGGGGAAATCACGGGGAGGAGAGGAGTTCGAAGTTTGAAGCTCGAAACGGGAGGATGGAAGATCTATGGAGGCGGGAGGATCGCAGGTGGAGGGTCCGCGTTCGCGCAGACCGTTTCGGCGGTGGAGGCCGACGGAGACATCAGTCCTTCGCTTCAGCGTCCGGACGGACGAGCTCGGCGTAAAGGCCGGGACGCCGGGACGCGCGGACCGGAAGCGCCGTGCGAACGTCGCGAACGGCCTCGAAAGAAATTTCCGCAAGGATCAGTTCTTCGCGATCGGGCGAGGCCAGAGCGACGATCTCGCCTCGGGGATTGACGACGCAGCTCCGGCCCGCCTGAGGGATTCCCTCGACAACCCCGACCTGATTGACTCCGAGAAACCAAGTCTGGTTTTCAGCGGCGCGGGCGCAGGCGAAAATTTCCCAGTGCGCCGCGCGCGCGACCGGCCACGCGGCGACGTTCACGAGCGCCTCCGCACCGCGCAGCATGAGGGCGCGGGACCATTCGGGGAAACGGAGATCGTAGCAGATGCCAAGGCCCCAGGTCATTCCCTCGAACGGAAAGAGGGCGAGGGCGTCGCCCGCCGTGAAGTGCCGGGGTTCGGAGTTCGGCTCGAGCGGGAAGAGGTGGGTCTTGCGGTAGCGGGCGAGGAGCGTTCCGTCGGGGCCGATCGCGGCGAGGGAGTTGTAGATTCGCGTTCCGTCCTTTTCGCTGAGACCGGCAAACACGGCGAGGCGATGCCTCCGGGCGGCGTCCTGAAGGGCGACGAACGGCGCGCCGTCCCACGCCGCCGCTTTCGCGGCGAAGTGCGACGGCGCGTAGCCGGTGTCCGACATTTCCGGGAAAAGGACGGCCCGTGCGCCCGCGCGGGCGGCATCGGCGGCAAAGGCGGTCATTCGCGCGACGTTGCCCTTCACGTCTCCGGGCACGGGCGAAAACTGGGCGAGCGCGACTTTCATGGCGGAAGGATGAGGCGAAGGGGCATCGGAGGAGGGGCGATTGCGGCTTCAGCGGGCCGACGTCGAACGCCTCACCTTTCCACGATTTTTCAAAAAATCCAATCTCGCCCGCGCGTCACATCGTAAACCTGGGGCCGAGATAAAGCTCCCGGCTCACAGGATCGTTCACGAGGAAGTCTTTTGTGCCTTGGCGGAGGACTTCGCCTTCGCAGATGAGGTAGGCGCGGTCCACGATGGTAAGGGTTTCGCGCACGTTGTGGTCGGTGACGAGGATGCCGATCCCGCGCTTGCGGAGGTCGAGGACGATCTCCTGGATGTGGTGGACCGCAAGCGGATCAATGCCGCTGAACGGTTCGTCGAGCAGGAGGAACGAGGGGTTGGAGACGAGGGCCCGGGTGATCTCGAGGCGGCGCTTCTCGCCGCCGCTGAGGGTGTAGGCGCGGTTCTTGGCGAGAGGAGCGAGGTTGAGTTCGGTGAGGAGTTGATCGAGACGCTCGCGGCGTTCGGCGTGCGTGAGAGGCATGAACTCGAGGATGGCAAGGATGTTTTCCTCGACGGTGAGTTTCCGGAAGACGGAGGGTTCCTGGGCGAGATAGCCCATGCCAAGGCGGGCGCGACGGTACATGGGCATGTGGGAGACCTCATGTCCGTCGAAGGTGACCGTGCCGCCATCGGGTCGCACCAAGCCGACGATCATGTAGAACGTCGTGGTTTTGCCGGCGCCGTTGGGACCGAGGAGTCCGACCACCTCGCCGCGCTGGACTTCGATGCGCACGCCGCGCACGACCTCGCGCCCTTTGTAGGATTTACGCAGGTCTTCCGTATGCAGGAGAGGCGTCATTTCTTCTGGACGGGGGCGAGGGCGCCGCCCTCCGAGGACTGGACCTCCATCTCCGGTTTGTCCACGCGCATGATCTTCGTATTGATGTTGTAGATGATCCCTTCGCCTCGGCTGACGATCCAGTTGCCGTTCTCGTCGAGCAGGCGGGGGCGATTCCCCGTGAGCACGAGGTTCGCGGTGTCGCGGGTATAGACCGCCTTGTCGCCGAAAGCCTCCTTGGAGGCCTGCCTCATCTTGACGTCGAGTGTGGCTTCGATGCGGACGACCTCGCTGCCCTTTTCGCCGAAGAAGACCACCATCTTGCGGCACCAGAGGGTGAGCTGCGGGTCCACAGCGACGACGTTGCCTTCGAAGATCGCGACCCGATTGGTGCCGTAATCGAAATTCAGGATGTCCGAGGTGATGCGGGTGAAGGGCTTGCCTCCCGGGAAGTTCGCGCCGGCGGCGGGCGGCTCGTTCGAGCGTGGCGCGGGGACCGTCGGGTGGAACGGCGCGGGGGCGGGCGCCTGGGCGCGCGCCACCGCGCCCAGGGCGAGGAGGGCGAAGAGTCCCCAACGCGGTGCGTTCACGGGATCTGCTCCTTGACGAGGCTGCCGGGGATGAGCACCTCGACGCGGCTGCGGACCACGAACCGGCTTTCGTTGGCGATCCAGTGGAAACCGACTCCGGTGATGATGATCTGTTGGTTGGTGATTTTCACGTCCGCCTCGCTGACGGCTTCGCGCGTCTCGCGGTTCATGATGCAGGCCGGGGTTTCGAGCGTCCAATCCACCTTCGCCTCCTTGAAGGTGTTGACGGCGAGATGCTCGATCTCCATCTGGTTGTCGGGCCGGATCTGGGCTTTCTCGCCGGTCATTTGCCAAATCAGTTTTCCCTCGCGGTTTCGTTCGGGAATGGTGAAGCGGGTGAGCGTGCCGGTCGCGGAAGGCATGCGGCCTTCGCCCCCCGCCTGGACGAAACCGGCGAAGAGGAGGGCGGCAGCGGCCGCCGCGATTCGTGATTCGGGAAGTCTCATGCCAGCCGGGGCGCAGACGCGGTTCGCTTTTTAGGCGTGCCGCCAACCTAGCCCACCGCGGCGCGGACGCGCAACACTTCCGTCACCAATCGAGGGAGATCGCGGAGGCGGATCATGTTCGGGCCGTCGGAGAGCGCACGCGACGGATCGGGATGCGTCTCAACGAACAGGCCGTCGCAGCCCGCCGCCGTCGCCGCGCGCGCGAGAGTCGGGATGAAGCGGGCGTCGCCGCCGGAGCGGTCTCCGAGGCCGCCCGGGCGCTGGACGCTGTGCGTGGCGTCGAAAACGACCGGGCACCCGAAGCTGCGCAGGATCGGGATGCTGCGAAAATCCACCACGAGGTTGCCGTAGCCGAAACAGGCGCCACGCTCCGTGAGGAGCGTCCGGCCGCGCGCACCCGCATGGCGGAGCTTGGCGACGACGTTCCCCATCTCTTCCGGCGCCAGGAACTGGCCTTTCTTGACGTTCACCCATCGGCCGGTCTTCGCGGCGGCGACCAGCAAATCGGTCTGGCGGCACAGGAAGGCCGGGATTTGGAGCACATCGGCGACTTCAGCGGCGGATTCGGCTTCCGAAGGGAGGTGGAGATCGGTGAGGACGGGGAGGCCGGTTTCCTCTTTCACGGCACGGAGCCATTCCAGGCCGCGGCGGAGGCCCGGGCCGCGGAAGGACCGATGGGAGGAACGGTTGGCCTTGTCGTAAGACGCCTTGAAAACCACCGGCAGCCGATGCGCGCGCCCGAGGCGGGCCAGCTCCCGCGCCACTCGAAGGCAAAGGGCGCGGCTCTCGACCGCACAAGGGCCGGCAATCAGGAAAAAGCGATCGAACGCAAGTTGAGCCATGCGCGCGCATCCTACCCTCCGGCACGCGGGGGGACAAGCGCGTCGGCAGCGGAGCGGGCGCGTCCCGCGGGCCGTCGCGGAAAATGCGAAATTCCATGTTTCCCGGTTGCGTTGCGAAAGGACCGGGAGTAGAGGTAGGCACGGCAATGGAGTTTGCCTTCCCTGAAACGGGGAGAACCGCTGTCGGGAAGTCCCGGGGGCTGATGACTCCTGACCGCGCCGCAGGGCGCGCCAAGGAGCTTTCCCCATGTTCAACCCCCTCTGGATCGGCCTCGGGAGCGCGTTCGGCGGCCTCGGGCGTTATTGGCTCTCCGGCTGGATCGCCCAGCGTTTCGGCGAGACATTCCCCTGGGGCACGCTGTTCGTGAACGTCAGCGGTTCCCTCGCCATCGGCATCTTCGCCACGCTCACCGCGCCGGAAGGCCGCTGGCTCGTCGCGCCGTCGTTCCGCCTGTTTTTCATGGCGGGCGTCTGCGGTGGTTACACCACCTTTTCCTCCTTCAGCCTTCAGACCCTGCAGCTGGTGGAGGAAGGTGAATGGATTCAGGCCGGAGCGAATGCCTTGCTCTCGTTTGCGCTGTGTCTCGCCGCCGTTGGGCTGGGGCATCTCCTGGCCGCCCACTTCAACTCTGCGAAAGGACTCTGATATGCATCTTCCTCACGACGCGATGCTGCTGCGAATCTATCTCGGCGAGAGCGATCGGTGGCAACATCGCCCGCTCCACGAAGCGATCGTCCTCAAGGCGCGGGAAATGCATCTCGCGGGCGCCACCCTGTTTCGTGGGGCGATGGGCTTTGGCAAATCGAGCCACCTTCACACATCGAAAGTCCTGCGCCTGTCCTACGATCTGCCGGTCGTGATTGAGATTGTGGACGCAGAAGAAAAGATCCAAGCATTCCTGCCGGCCCTCGACTCGATGCTGAAGGGCGGCCTCGTGACACTCCAAAAAATGCGAGTGATCGCCTATCGCGCCGGGCAAGAGACGCCTCCCGCGGAGAAGCAAGGGGAGTGAAGCTCGAAGATCGAAGGAAGGCGGCGAGAAGCCGGAGATGGAGGAGTCGCGTTCCCGAAGGCCGCTTACGGTTGTTCGCGCAGCGCTTCAGCGTCCTTCTTTGCGGAGGCCATGATTTTGGCGGCGCGATGCCAGGTTTCCTGGGAGAGCGCACCTTCCGCGGCCTTGACGATCCCTTCGAGGTGCTCGGGCTTCTTCACTCCGACGATCGCGCTCGTCAGCGCGGGGTGGGTGATCACCCAGCGCACCGCGAACTGCGCGAGAGTCAGCCCTTCGGCGTCCGCGAGCGGCTGGAGTTTCGCCAGGCCCGCCTGAAGCCGCCCGAGCGCTTTTTCGGCGAAAAACGGATGTTCGTCCCGCGAATCTCCGAGTTTCGTCCCCGGCGCGTGCTTGCCCGTGAGGAGGCCGCGAAACAGCGGCGAATAGGCGATCACGCCGATCCGGTTCGCGAGGCAGTAGGGCAGCTCGCGCGCTTCGACGTCTCGCGCGAGAAGGCTGTAGGGCGGTTGGAGGCAGACGACCTCCATGCGTGCGCGGTAGACGGCGAGCTGCTCGACGTTGAAGTTGCTCACGCCGATCCAGCGGATCTTGCCTTCACGCCTCAGTTGGATGAGCGCTTCGGCGACTTCGTCCGGCCGCGTCAGCGCGTCCCACGCGTGGACCTGGTAGAGGTCAATGCGATCGGTCCGCAACCGCATCAAGGAGTTCTCGCAGGCGCGAAGGATCCGTGCGCGCCGTGTGTCCGGGAAGCGGGTCTCTGATTCGTCGAAGTTCCAATAGAACTTGGTCGCCAGCACGAACCGGTCGCGCAGCATTGGATCGGCGAAAAGCCTGCCGAGCTCCGTTTCCGCGAAGCCGTCGCCATAGGCGTCGGCGGTGTCCAGGAAGTTCACCCCGAGGTCCGGCGCGCGCCGCACCGCCGCGCGCCAGCCGTCGAGCGGCACGTCGCCCCAGAACTGAGGGGAAAGCTGCCAGCAGCCGAAGCAGATCCGGGAAACTGCGAGGTCCGAAACGCCGAGAGGAACGTGATGCATGAGGGAAAGAGAACGCGATTCGCCGCGAAAATCAAATGAGGAGGCGCGCCGTCCGCCGCGGACGAATCATCCGGCGCGTTCGCCCGCCACCTCCTGGCGTGTGATGCTCATGTAGGCTTCTTCGAGATCGCCCATGGCCTCGCGGCAGGCGACGTAGCGGCATCCCTTAGCGGAAAGCCCGGCCCAGAGTTCGGAGATCTGCTCGTCGCTGCCGTCGAATTCGAAACGCACCAGCTCGTCGTCCAATTCGACAATCCGGATCCGCTCTCCGCCCAGGGCGATCAGCGCGTCGCGCGCGGCGGCCGTCGCGGCGGCCGAAGCGGTCTCCACCTCGAGCATGCGCCGGGGGCGCACGCTGCGCATCACCTCCTGCACCGTGCCCTGCGCCAGCAGCTTCGCCTTTTCGAGGATGCCGATGCGGTCGCATACCCCGGCGAGTTCGGGCAGGATGTGCGAGGAAAGCAGGATGGTCTTTCCCATGCCGCGCAGCTTGCGCAGCAGCTCGCGCATCTGGACGCGCGCCCGAGGGTCCAGGCCGCTCGCCGGCTCGTCCAGAAACAGCACCTGCGGATCGTGCATCAGCAGGCGCGCGATCCCGACGCGTTGGGTCATCCCGCGCGAGAGCGTGTCCACGAAGTAATCGCGCATCGCCGTCGTGCCCGTGATGTCGAGCGCCGCGGCGATCCGTTCCGAACGCTGTTTTTTCTTCTGGCGGAAGGCGGCGCCGAAGAAGTCGAGATACTCCCAAACGCGCATCTGGCGGTAGACGCCGAACCAGTCGGGCATGTAACCCACCAAGCGCTTCAGGTCGTCCGGCTTCGCCTTCGCGACCTCCAGCCCCGCCACCGTCGCTTTCCCCGAAGTCGCCTTGAGCAGTCCGACGAGGATCTTGATCGTCGTCGTCTTCCCCGCTCCGTTCGGTCCGATGTAGCCGAAGATTTCTCCTTTTCCCACGCGGAGGTTCAAGCGCTCCAGGGCCAGCACGTCGCCGTAGCGTTTCGTTAATTCCTGGGTTTCGATCATGGTGCGGACCGCAGAATGTAAAGCGGCGCGGCGCAAGGGGCAACGCCCAAGCGTCGGCCGGCGACGCCCGACGGGCCGTGAGCGAGAGGGGCTATTCGTTCAGGAAGCGGAAGAAGCGGACGCGCCAGGTGACGCCGGTCACGCGAGTGGCGTCGGTGGCTTCGACGCGGTCCACGACGGCCTGAGCCATCGCCTCGCCGAGGACGTTCGTCCGGCCGCGCACGATGGAGATGTTCTGGCCGAGCGCCCAGATGGAGAACTGGCCGCCCCGAACGGTCACGTTATTGGCGATCGCGCGGATCACGGCTTCCCGCCGCCAATCGGTATCCGCGTTGAGGCTTGGCGGATTCGTGAAGCAGCCTGCTCGACTCGCGAGATCGCCAATCGAAGAATACGGAACGCCCGCCATCACGTTCGTGACCACCGTTTGAAGCGCGGAGGTGTTATAGCCGAGTGAACCACCGCTGGCATTGATCGGAACGTCCATGAAAAGCGCGGCCAGTCCTCCTTCTTTTTGGGGATTGGCGCAAACCTCTCTCAAGGTGTTGACGTTGATTTTTCCGACGGTGCGTTCTCCCGGAGTTACTGGATTCGCCGTAAAAACATCGAGCAAGCTCCAGTCAGGAACGCGGGCGCTTCCATTGTGGTTTGAATAGCCGTCGCCATACATCTTGAGCGTCATCCATGCGTTGGTATAAGACACGACTCCGAGGAAGCCCGCCGAAGGAAACGGCCCTTCAATAAAAGGAAAACCTCCATCCTGGCCCGCGGCAAGATCAGTTGTGCTGTTTCCGTCGCCGCCGGCGGCGGCAGGAGAATATCCTCCGTTTTGAGATCCCGGAGTTGATGCGGCGCCTGTGGACCAATCTGCAGGATTGTCGTTCACACGCGGATCTCCCGGACTCTTGACGGAACAGGATAAAACGTTGCTGACCGCCTGAGCGCTCATCGGCACCGAAAGAGGGATGTTGGGATTCGAAGGAGTTCGTCCGGGGAGCTCGGCCCAATCGAAACGCGCGACGCTGCCTCCTGGAAGCAGTCTCCCCCAAATGTTCGTGAGAGTTCCCGAATCGTTGAACGTGACGGAGAGTGTGCCTACATAGTTGGTGTCCACCTTGACCATGTGAACGGTCTGAGTGGAAAAGGTTGCATAAGTATAGTTCCCCATATTGAGATTTGTCATGATCTGGAGCGTGGTCGGCCCTCCGGGAAGATTGGTATTCAATACGCCGGGCAGGACGAGGGTGATGCTCGGCAGGGTGCGGAGGAGCAGGGTGTTGCTGCTCCATGCATAGGAGGTCTGCCAGAGATTGAAAACCTCCCATGTGGCGGTATTGGTGACCGCGAAAACAAAGTTTGAATCCACAATGGAAGCGGCGACTTCGGAACGAAGCTGAAACTCGTTCAGGTAAGGAACGTTTTTGATGCCGAGATAGACCGGTTTTTTCCATGAATCCGTTTCGCTGTCGGTGGGAATCCGGTCTGACGGCGTGAGTTGATCGTGAAGGTTGGCAGCGAGCTGCCAGATCGCGGCGCCGAACTTGTTGCTGATGCCGGGCGCTTCCCGCCCCAGAGTCGTGACGAGATTGGTGACCGCCACGCCGGCGAGTACGCCGGTCGTGAAATTCCCGTCATTAATGTTGACCCGTACGCGTCCATTGGTCTGGCGCTCGGCCTCGGCGCTCCAGACCGTAGCGAAGTAGGCGATCCCCTCGAGGTACAGGTTGGTGTAGTTGATGCCTCCGCCGGTTTGGACCCTGCCCAATGCGGAAACGGTCTCATAAGGTGATTTCGGCGAGGTCCGCTCATTGACGATCGCCTGTCCTCTTCCTTCGCCTACAAGAATCAACCCTCGGAGATCCACGCCCGACAAATCATACCGCGATGGAGAGAAATCCCCATAGCTCGCTTTATTGGTGACGCTCGTCGAGTTCACGTTGATTTTGGAGGATTCGTCATCCGCCCAATAGGCGTAACGCACGATCCCCCGGAGAGAGGAGACCGCTCCGGTTCCTGCAAACGAATTGGTGTAATAAATCCAGGGGACCTTTACGCTGGAGATTTGAGGGGTTGCATACGTTAACCCGAGGGCTTTCATCGCCGCTCCGTTTTGCCAATAACTGGCGGGAATCGAGAGGTCTCTTGGATCGGTCGAAAAGACCGGCGAGTAGACGTTCGTGGAGACGTAAACATAAAAATTGGTGGGCGTTGTGAACTGGGAGTTCGTCATGACGGTGGTGGTGTACTCCGGCGAAGACTCCGGCATGACGCCGCGGAGGTCCACGAGGGCCTGTTCGACCGCCATCTGGGCGGCGAGGCGGGCCTTGAGTTGATCGGAAAACGCTTTTGTCGAGAGGCGTTCGACGCGCACGCTTCCCACAAAGGCCACGAGGAGAATGGTCAACATGGCAAGGATGGCGAGCGTCACAATGAGGGCGACGCCCTCCTGCGCGCATCGGGGCCGCGCGCGAGACGCGCGACGCGAGACGCGAGAAGAGGGGCGAACACTCCGCGACGGCATGCCTGCCTGGGGCGGCAGACGGAGCGTCCGCCCTGCAGGTTTGCCGAAAGGGGGGGTGGATCGGGGAAAGCTCATTGGGCGTGGAGGAGGTGAACCACCATTGTGTTCGTGCGGCCATGCTGCGCGATTGCGTTCGCGCGGGCGGGATCCGAGGCGGGGAGATGGGCCGCCGTGCGTCCATCCACCGAAACCATGGCGATTTCAACGAGTGCGGGAAGAGTTCCGTATTGAGGGCCGGCCGCGCCGCTGTCCCAAGAGAAAACTCCGTTTCCTGACGCATCGTAATACCGAATCTGAAAACCGACCACTCCCTCTGCGAGAAGAGAGCTCGTCGCGAGATTGGTCAGGGCGCCCGGAGAAGGGGTTGCCGCATCGAAGCGTCCATTGGCTTTCCATGTGCCGTCCGTTTCGTTTTTGCGCGTCGGGTCGGAGGCGTAACGCGTGATGCTGTCGGATGAGCTGTTGTAAACGTAGCCGTATTCCGCGAGGTCGGAAACCAGATCCGGGATTGGCGCCGAGGGCGCCGCGCAGTAGACCCAGTTTGTGCTGCCGGCAAAAACCACGCGGTCCGTGGCGGTGGTGGTGATGAACGCCTGGGAGAGGCTTCGGGAGAGCAGCTCAAGGCTGAGCCGGGCGGAACGTTGGCGGTCCACCGTCGCTTCGCCACGGATCCATGCCGCGGAAGCGCGATCGAAGATGGTGAAGAGCATGCTGACGATCATGGCGAGGATCGCGGTGGCGATCAGAAGCTCGAGGACGGTGAAGGCTGCAGAAGGTTGAGGACCGAGGCCCGAGGGTCGGGAGGCAGGTGAGGCGCGAGACGTGGAGCGGATGCTCCGCGCCGGCAAATCTTGCCGCGGCGCCGAAGGAGCGGCGCCCTCCACGCTCCGCGCCGACAGACCTGGATGAGGACGGCTCGGCGAGCCGTCCCTGCCTGCGCGAGGCGCGATCCATGAAAAACACGCGTTCATTTTTGGCCGATGGCGGTGGTGTAATAAAGGGTCGTCTTGTTGGCGTCCGGCGCGCGGGCGGGCCAGGCGACTTGAAAATCGAGGATGGCGAGATCGGAAAAATCGGGAGCCAGTCCGGCGGCTTTCCTAATTTGAATTTGAAAGTAAGAGTCTGACGCCAAGGCCGTCGAAGGTTTGGTTCCGCTTTTCGGAAAGTAGAGGACGTAAGGATTGGGAGAAAAGCTACTGAGGGCGGGGACATTGAAGCAAGTGACCTCATCGTTGATGCTGGGCGTGGCCTGGGCATACGGGACGCTCTGGCGGTCGGCGACGATCGCCTGGACGAGCTGAGCGGCGAGGTTGTCGTCAGTGGCGTCGCGCGCGGTATTGAGCCCGACGGCGAGGAGGCCGAGGATGCTGACCATGGCGATGCCGATGATCGCGAGCGCCAGAGCGACTTCCATCATGGAGAACCCGCCTTCGCTCGAGGGGCTGCGGCGGACCGGACGGAGGGCAGCGTCCGCGTCGGCGTGGATTCGGGGGCAGGGAACGGGAGGCGGAGAGTCCGGAGAGGGGGAGGCAGGCAAAGCGCCGGTCCTGCAGGCGACAGAGCCCCGCTTCTGAATTCTCGCTTCTGGAGTCGTCCTTTTCATCGGAGCACTTTGGCGCGGCCGGTGGCGGCGTAGACAAGGCCCGTCATGCAGTTCTCGGCGCGGACGGCCACGGGTGTGCCCTCCTGGATCGTCCCTTCCTGAACGACCACCGAGCAATCGCTTCCGGAGGTCAAGGTGCCCGCGGCATTGAACTCCAAAATCGCCATATTGGCGGCGGTTGGAGAACCGTTGGTCGGAAACGGAACGCCGGTGCCTGCGGGAAGCGCATTGAGGTTGGAGAAATAAGCCCCCTTGGGGAGGATATGCCAGCGATCGAGATAGACCCAATTGGCGGTCGAGAAATCGTCATGATTCGTGCATTGAAGAATGGCAAAGGACTGCTTGGGAAGCACCATTGCGTTGGTGTATGGGTTGTCGGGAAAAACCACACGCACGCGACTCCGCGTCGTCACCGCTTGAGAGCGGGCAAGATTGAGCGCGTTGACGAGTTGACCGGAGGCAATCCCGACCGCGCTGCTTTTGGTGAGCGACTGGAAGGAAGGGATGGCGATCACCATCATCAGGGCCATGATGCCGATGACGGCGATGAGCTCGATGAGCGTGAAGGCGGCGCTTCGCGCCGCATCTCGAAGGCCTTCCCGAACCCGCGGTATGGGGCCCATGTTCAAGGAGATGGTTCTCTGGGGATTCATCGAGCGTTGCGCATCATTTCCAGCTCGTGTTGGTGATGGCGCCGCGATAGCCGCCGAAGCTCCAAATGGCGAAACTATTGGTCACCGTGACGCCGAGTGCCGAGAGCGTGTTATTGGCATTTCCCGTGCCGACGATCGCGATGACGATCGGACTGCTCCATGGATTGATGAGAGCTCCAGCGGCGTTGAGATCCGAACTCTTGACATCGAGAAAAGTAATCTTTCTTGGATTGGCAACCGTCGAGCCGCCATTAATCAGATTTAGTGTATTATTCCCCGTGAGAATTTTGATCAGATTGATTCCATCCGAAGTGTTGGAAACCAGACAATCGGAGTTCCCTCCATTCGGCCAGGTGCCGTATTCGTTGTAGTAGGCCTTGAGGGCGAGGCCGAGGGAGTTGATGAGGACGGCGGTCTTTTGCTTTTTGGCGGCCTCGCGCGCGCCGTTGAGCGCGGGGAGCAGGAGCCCGGCGAGGATGCCGATGATGGCGATGACCACGAGCAGCTCAATCAGGGTGAAGCCCCTTGTCGGGTTGCGTTTCAGGCTCCAGGTTCCGGGTTCCTGGGAAGGCGAAACTTGAAATTCGGAACGCGGAACCTCCAACGGGTTCCGCGCCCCAGGTTTCGAGGAGGCCTTTATGGTGGACGAAGCGAGATCGGATCGGGAATCGAGTTTCATGGAGATCGAGGAGTTGGGGGTCTTGGAGCTTGGAACGTGAAAAATGGAAAACGCCGAGGAGGCTCATCTCTGCCAGTTGCCGAGATCGTCGTTGGTGGAACTGAGGTTGGGGTAAGAGGATTTGCTGTCCACGCCTGCGGACCAGAGGTCGAAGGTTTGGGGATTGGCTGCTGGAGTATACGGGTTGTAGCCGTAGGGTTTGCCGGTCGGATCGAGGATGATCGTGCAGGCGGCGAGGTTCGCGTTGGTCTTGACCGCAAGCTGCTTCGGGGCGAACGTCATGTAGGCCTTCGGCGTGTTGATTCCCGAAAGCGCGCGATAGATGAAATGGGTGTTCAGCCATCCGTTGCTTCTGCCGACCGTGACATTCGGTGTGAAGTTGGTCTCGATCTGGAATTTGTCCATCGGCAGAGGAGCTCCCGGTGTGAAGGCGTCCTGGTCGAGGGGGGGATACGCGCCGTAGTCGGCCTTGTAGGCCTCGAGGGCGGTTTCCATGGCCTTGATCTCGGCGCGGATGCGGGATTCGACGGCGTTGCGGTTGGCGTAGGAGGAGATCCCGACGACCATCCCCGCGAGGATGATGATGATCGCGACGGTGGTGAGCAGCTCGATCAGCGTAAATCCGCCTACGGCGAATTCATGCGTCCGACGCTCGACGCTCGACGCTCGAGGGGAGGAGGAGCCGCCCGGTTTCTCCTCCGTAAACCTCGGTCCTTGAGCCTTGAGCGATGTGGATTCGATGTTCATGGGAGGGATTCGAGAAAGCGGATGTCGTCCTCGTCCTGTTTGCGCCCGGTGCCGCGTTTCGAGGCGATGAGATCCTCGCGACCGAGGACACGGAGGGGACCGGCGAGCGGAAGGGAACGTTTCCAAGCGGCCTCGAAGTCGGGGAGGTTGTGGGCGTCGTAGAAGACGTCCACCACGTAATCTCCGCAGGACAGGCGGACGACCCCGTCGGCGACCGCCGCCTCCGCGGCGAAGGCCAAGAGGGGCTTCAAGGATTCCGCGGGGAGCTTCCCCAAGCGAGGCCCCTGGATGCGGGAAACTTCGACCGCGTCCTCCGCCGCGCGGGCGACGCCGAGCAGCTTTGTCGCCCAAGCGGAAGGTTCCGGAGCCGGATCCAACCAGTAATCCACGTCGTAGGTGTGACGGGAAGAACCGTGGACGTTGCAGGCCACCCCGCCGAGAAGTAGTACCCGCTCGCCACTCGCGATCAGAGCCTGCGAGAGCCGTTCCTGGAAGTTGGCCGGGGAATCGGGGCGGGGTGGCGCACCGAGAGGCGAGGGCTCGCGCAACCCCGCCGTCGCGCGGGCCGGTCGATTGGGAAGACCCTGGAGGTCGGGTCCGCCGAGTCGAGTCCGGCCGGTGTACCACCAAGTCATGCGCAGGGCGCGACGGCGGAAGGAGATGAGGCTCGCGAGGTCCGTGATCGCGGGAAGGACGGAGTTGGAGGGGATGCGGGGGCATCTTCGCGCGGGTTGCTCGCGGGAAAGGTCGGGATTCATGGGCATCGGCGGAGCCGGCGGTCCCGTCCTCCCGTCGGCATGGGTCACGCCTTCCGCACGAAGAAGAGGATGCCGGCCCGGCTCACGGTTCCTCCGCGCGGTCAGTCGCGCATCTCCCTCTCGAGCCGCTCGGCAATCCACTGCTTCATCATGCTCTGGTAGTTGAGATAGCGGGAGCGCGCGAGCCGCTTGAGGCGGGCCAGCATCCTCGGATCGAAGCGGATGGTGATGCTGGTGGATTCGGTCTGATCGGCGCCCGCGACGGCTTCCTGCATGAGGGCCGCCTCGAGTTGATGCCCTTGCCAGAACCGCGCTTCCTCCGCTTCCGAAGCGAAGGATGCGGGCACTTCGGACCATGCCTTGAGGGTTTTCATCGGTGAACCGTAAGCCGTCGGCGGTGAGCGATCGGAATGAAGACAGACTGAAGCCCGAGGCGCGAAGGTTCAAGAAGGAAGCCCGCATCTTGCGTCTCGAGTCTTGCGTCTCGAGCATGGCGCCGCCGCGTCCTCTACAAGCTTTGTTGCTTGGCGCGATCATAGAAGTGGTCCTCTTCCGTCGTGAAAGGGCGGGTCGCCAGAACGCGGATCTGATTGCCGTTGGTGCGATAGAGAGAGAAGATTCCCCGGCCCGCGGCGGTGCGCCCGAGGCAGACGTAGCGGGCGTGCGCGGCGAACGCGGGGGCGTCCGGCGCGAGTTTGAGTCCGAACGGGTCTTCGAACGCCTCTTCGATTTCACGCGGAACGAACGGCGCTTTGACGTTGAAGGGAGGATGGAGCCAATCGAAATCCATGGAAGAATGGATGGGGTGAGAGGCGGAATTCGCAAAAATAGATCAGGCGCATCAAATCGTAGCTACATTGTCCATACACCGTGAATACGAAGGCGTCAAGTCATTTTCGAGTTTTTGCTTAGAGGGTGTTTGAAAATTGGCCTGCCCTCTGTTGAATTTTCAAACACCCTCTTAGCGCCCCCCGAGCCGCACCGGAGATCCTTCCTTTTTTCTTTCGCTTCCTGCGTCAGGAAGGAGGTTCATCAGATTTCCTTCCCACGCGTCAGCAGCATGAACTGGCGGATTCGGTTGGGATGCAGCATCAGGATGGCCGCTCCGCCCACGATGTTTCCGAGCGTGACGGGGACGAGGTTCCGGACGCAGACGCCGAGGTCGCTCCAGCGGGCGCCTTGCGCCAACAGCCCCGCCGGGATCAGGTACATGTTGGCGACACAGTGTTCGAAGCCGGACGCCACGAACGCCGCGATCGGGAGCGTGCAGCACACGACCTTCGAGATGTTGTCCTTCGAGAGGAGCGCCATGATGATCGCCAGAATGACCAGCATGTTGCAGAGGACGCCACGGATCAACGCCTCGCCGAACGTCAACTGCAGCTTCGCTGCGGCGACGTCGGCGGCATACGCGCCCAGCGGAGTAACGACTCCCTGGCGCGACAGCAGCCCCGCGCCCTGGATCAACGCGACGAAGATGAGGGCGCCTGCCAGATTCCCCGCATAAACCGCGCCCCAGTTGCGGAACATGCGTCCGAGGCTGAACAGGCGCGTGAGGGTTCCGACCACCATGATGAGGTTGCCGGTGAACAGCTCGGCGCCCGCGACGACCACCAGAGTCAGCCCCACGCTGAAGGCCACGCCTCCGGCGAGGCGACCCATGCCGGCCTGCATGGCGACGAGGAACAGGTGTGCGCCGATGGCGATGTAGATTCCCGCGAGCAGCCCCAGAAGGAGGAGCTGCCACGCCTTCGAGTTCGCCTTGCGGATTCCGAGCACCGAGATCGTTTGCGCCGCCTCTTTGTTGGTCAGCACGGGGTGATAATGATGCGGCGGAGAATTCTGAGGGGCCATGGGCTTCTCTCCTACGCCAATCGCGCGCCTGCCGTCAACGCGCGTCCAAGGGAAGGCCTGGGCGGGAGTTCGGGACGGAGAGGGAAGCGAGAGGAGGAGGCGGCGTCCGGGTTGCTCAGGTCCTTCCGACGGAGGTCGCGACCTTCTTTTTCGGCGCTTGACTCCTGCGCTGGAGGATGTATACCGAACGGTAGGTCAACGCGAAACTTTCGGCGAATCCTATTGTTGGCTCCTTTCAGGAGACTTCCCATGAAAATCCCCGGACTCGTTGGACTCGGATTGTGCCTCGCGGGGCTCGCGCCGGCGGCGGCGCGAGCGGACGTGAAGGTGGACGTTCGTTTCGGCGCTGCCTACGGGCCGTCTTGGGGCCGCGGCGCTTGCGTGCCTCGACCGATCTATGCGCCGCCTCCCTTCGCGCGTCCCTGGTGCGGGTCGGTCCGCATGCCTCGCGCGGTGTATTATCCTGCATACCCCTCGTACTATCTCGCGCCCGAGCGGGTGGTCATCGCGCGGGAGACCTCCTATGCGCCCGCCCCCGCGCCGACGGTCGCGGAGACCGCGCCGGGCTGGAGCGCCCTGGGGCGCAATTGGGCGTTCGACCTGCGGAACGAGGTGGCCACGTGGGAGCAGTTCGTGAGCTGGCTGCGAAACAACCTCGTCCGCGCCCCGTCGAACGCCTATGCGGAGTTTCGCGGGGGATTTCTCGCCGCTTACGGGGTGAACGCCGAAGCCGCGTTCAACAAGGCCTACGCCGAGGCGAGATAGACGGGCGCGCGACCTCTGCGAAAAAGATCGCCTTTTTCGGCGGAATTGCGGATGTTGTTTTTCAACCCGTGTTGCGGGTCGGGACGAAAAAATTCCGAGGGACTTCCATGAACAAAATCATTCTCGTGATTCTCGCGATCCTGGTGCCGCCGTTGGCGGTCTACCTGAAGACGCAGTCGGCCAAGGACACGATCCTCAACGTGATCCTGTGCTTCGTCTTCTGGTTGCCGGCCGTGCTTCATGCGCTCTGGCTCGTCCTGAAGTAGGCGCGCCTCGCGCCGGCGCGATCTCGGCAAGGAGGTGGCGCAACGCTTCTCGCGTTCCGTCAAAGCGCCCCTTTCGTGCTGGGCACGCCTCGGACGCGCGGGTCGCGCCGCTTGGCCATGTCGAGCGCCTTGGCGAGCGCCTTGAAGAGCGCCTCGGCGAGGTGATGGGGTTCGTCTCCGTAGAGCAGCTCGAGGTGCAGGTTGCACTGGGCGGCGTTCGCGAAGCCCTGCATGAACTCGCGCACGAGGGCGACGTCGAAATCGCGGATGCGTTTTCTCACCGTCTTCACCCGATACACGAGGAAGGGGCGTCCGCTGAAATCGAGCGCGGCGCGCGCAAGGCACTCGTCCATGGGGAGGAGGGCGAACCCGTAGCGCGCGAGGCCCTTCTTGTCGCCGAGCGCGCGGCGGACGGCTTCTCCAAGGGCGATTCCGAGGTCTTCGACGAGGTGGTGGTAGTCCACTTCGAGGTCGCCCCTGGCCTTGACCTCGAGGTCGCAGAGGGCGTGGCGCGCGAGCAGGTCGAGCATGTGGTCGAGGAACGGCACGCCCGTGCGGATGCGCGCGACGCCCGAGCCATCGAGGTTCAGGGCGACGCGGATTTGCGTTTCGCGGGTGTTGCGTTCGAGGGCGGCCTTGCGTGGCTTCATGCCGGAGGGTTAGCAGCTTTCGCCTTCGCGCTCCATCCGAAACCGGCGGTGGAACGGAATCGCCCGGGAATTCAGCCGAGGTTTCGACGCGTTCGAGACGGTTTCCGCTCGGGATCGGGGATGCCGAGGGATTCGAGGAAAGCCAGAGTTTCCGAGAGCCAGCGGGTTGCGTCGCCGGGGCCGCCGTTTTCTCCGGCGTGGCTGAGGCGCGGGAACCGGCTGCCGACCTGGATGAACTCTCCGCCCCGTTCGAGCATGACCTTGCCTTCCTCCGTCTCGACCGCCGTGACGCCCCGGGCCGCGGCCGCCGTGCGGATGCGCGCGCGCGCGAGGAGCCATTCCACCGGCTGCGGCAGGCGGCCGAAGCGGTCTTTCCACCGGTTCGCGAGGGCATCGAGCTCGTCGGCGGTGGCGGCCTCGGCGAGGTGGCGATACGCCTCGAGGCGCAGGCGTCCTTCCGGAATCCACGCGCGCGGGAGGAACGCGCCCACGCCGCCTTTCGCCGCGTCCTCGGCGACGGGGAGGAAATCGAGGCGGACGCGGACCTCGAGGCGCGGGGCCGTTTTCTCCCCCTTGAGCCGGGCGACGGCTTCCTTGAGGAGGCGGCAGTAGAGCTCGAATCCGATGGCGGTGGCATGACCGCTCTGTTCGGTGCCGAGGAGGTTGCCCGCGCCGCGGATCTCGAGGTCGCGCATGGCGATCTTGAAGCCCGCGCCGAGCGCGCGATACTGGCGAATCGCGCTCACCCGCCGGCGCGCGTCAGCTTCGATCATCAGGTGGTGTGGAAGGAGGAGCCAGGCGTAGGCCTTCATTCGGCTCCGCCCGACGCGGCCGCGGAGCTGGTAGAGGTCGGCCAAGCCGAAGCGGTCGGCGCGGTCAATGATGATCGTGTTGGCGCTCGGGATGTCGAGGCCGCTCTCGATGATGGTCGTGGCGACGAGGACGTCAATTTCGCCCGCCACGAAACGGAGCATAATTTCTTCGAGCTGCTGTTCCGGCATCCGTCCGTGGCCGATTTCGATGCGGGTTCCGGGCAGAAGTTCCGCGAGGCGGTCGCGCGTCTTTTGGATGGTGCCGATCCGGTTGTGGAGGAAAAAGACCTGCCCGCCGCGCGCGCGCTCGCGCGCGATGGCGTCGCGGATGAGGCGCTCGTCGTAGGCGGCGATCGTCGTCTCGACGGGGAGGCGGTTTGCCGGAGGCGTCTCGATCGTGCTGATGTCGCGCGCGCCCATCAGGGCGAGGTAGAGCGTGCGCGGGATCGGCGTGGCCGAGAGGGTGAGGACGTCCACGCCGCGGAAGACCTCCTTGAAGCGTTCCTTGTGGTTCACGCCGAAGCGCTGTTCCTCGTCCACGACGACCAGGCCGAGGTTTTTGAAGCGGACGTCGGGTTGGAGGAGGCGATGGGTGCCGATGAGGATGTCCACCGCGCCTTCGGCGGCCGCGCGGAGGGTCTGCGTCTGCCGGCGCTGGGTGCGGAAGCGGCTGACGAGATCCACGCGGATGGGGTAGTCGGCCATCCGTTCGCGAAAGGTGCGCTCGTGCTGCTGGGCAAGCACGGTCGTCGGGGCGAGCACGGCGACCTGTTTTCCGCCCATCACGGCCTTGAACGCGGCGCGAAGGGCCACCTCGGTCTTGCCGAAACCGACGTCTCCGCACACGAGGCGGTCCATCGGCTGCGGCGATTCCATGTCGCGTTTCGCGTCTTCGATCGCCGCGATCTGGTCGGCGGTTTCCTCATGGAGAAAGGCGTCCTCGAATTCGCGCTGCCATTCCGTGTCCGGCGCGAAGGCGTGTCCCGGTCTCGCGCGCCGCTCGGCTTCGACGCGGAGGATGCGCGCCGCGTATTCCTCGGCCGCCTGTCGGGCGCGCGCCGCCGCCCGCGCCCAGCGATCGCCGCCCAGCGTATCAAGCGCGGGGCGCGCCTTGCCGACTCCGACGTAACGGCCGACGAGGTGCGCCTGTTCGAGCGGGACGTGGAGCAACGCGCCGTCGGCGTATTCGAGGGTGAGCGCTTCCTGGAGCGCGCCGCCGGCCTCCACCTTGCGCGTGCCGAGGCAGCGGCCGACGCCGTGTTGGGCGTGGACGACGAGGTCGCCTTCCGCGTAATCGCTGAAGTTGATCGCCTCGCGGGCGACGCGGGAGCGCAGGCGCGCCTGGACGCGCAGGGCGCGGAGGGTTTGATAGCGGCCGAACACCTCCGCGTCGCTGAGCGCCGCGAGTTTCGCGTCGGGCCAGACGAACCCCCGAAGGAGAAAGCCGCGCGTCCATCGCGCGGTCCGGGCGAGCGCCGCGCCCTCTTCGCCAGCCGCCTCGACAAGTTCGCGGAGGCGGCGCTCTTCGCCCTCGTTATTGCAGAAAACGACGACCTCGTAATCGTCGCCCGCCCAGTCGCGCCAATGGCGGAGGAGGAGGTCGTGGCGTTGATCGAGGAGGATCGGATCGGCGGTTCCCGTCGTGAGGAAGTCGTGCGCATGAAGCTCCAGGGCGGCGATCTCCGCGCCGTCGCGCGCGCCGACCGGTCCGAGGCGCGGAGCCTCCTTCGAATCGGCGGGTTCGCTCCAGAGGAGGCGATCCGCCGGAAGATGATCGGCCAGCGTCGCGTCGCCTTCGCTTTCGAGAGCCGGGATCCATTCGAAAAAGGCTTCCTCCGAGATCGCCCCCTGCGTGGCGAGGTCGAAGGCGCGGATCGAGAGGATGGTTTCCCCGTCGAATTCGACGCGCACGGGCGCCTCGGCCTGCATCGAGAACAGGTCGAGGATGCCGCCGCGCCGGGCGAACTGGCCGCGCGCGGCGACCTGGGCTTCCGCCTCGTAACCGGCCTCCGCGAGCTGCGCGGCGAGGCGCTCCATGCCGGGGGCGTCCCCGACGGCCCATCGCTTTTTCTGGAGGCGAAGCGTTGCGGGGGAGGGGAGACGTGCGGCGGCGGCCGCGGCGGTGGCCACCACGAGGCGCGGGGCGGCGTCGGCGAGCGCCTCGAGCGCCTGGAGCCGTTCGAAGCGGGTTTCGGGATCGGCGATCACGGCCGGCGCCCTTCCGTCCTCGCGGCGAGGCGAAGGTTCCGGCAGGCCCACGGGGGGGGCGAGATTGCCGAACCTGGCGGAAAGGGCGTTCGCCTCGGAAAAAAAATGCTCCTGCTCGCGCGCGCTGGGCGCGATCACGCACAGGACGCGCCCCGTGGCGGCGGCGAAGAGACAGGCGAGGAACGGACGGGCCGGCGCCGCGGCGCCCGGGAAACGCAGGGTGCGCCCCTCGGCGAGCGCGGCCAGGGCGGATTTCAGCTCCGGCGCCTTCGCGAGACGGCCAAAGATCGCGTCTTCATCCACGAAAGAAAGTCTGCCCCGGCTTCGCGTCCGCGCAACTTCCAAGTTTGACGCTCCGGGACGGGTCGTTCATGGTGCGGCCATGCCGGAACCGAACCCGCTCGAGAAGCGCCTGCTGTTGGAGAATCTCGATCGCCCCGACTACACCCCCGACCTCGCCTGCTACCTTCGCCACGGCGGCTATGCCTCGTTGCGCAAGGCCCTGGCGATGCGCCCCGCCGAGATCGTCGCGGAAGTGAAGGCGTCGCAACTCCGCGGCCGCGGCGGCGCCGGGTTCTCCTGCGGCGTGAAGTGGGGGTTCATCCGCGAAGACGAGAAGCGCCCCGTCTACCTGATCTGCAACGCCGACGAATCCGAACCGGGCACCTTCAAGGATCGCCAGCTCATCCACAAGGACCCGCACCAGCTTCTCGAAGGGATCGCGATTTCCGCCTACGCGGTTCGCGCGCGTGTCGCCTACATCTACCTCCGGGGCGAGTTTCCCCAGGGCGCGCGCATCCTGGAGCGCGCCCTCGCCGAGGCGCGCGAGCAGCGTTTCATCGGCCCGAAGGTGCTGGACGCCGATTTCTCGCTCGAGATCCACCTCCACCGAGGCGCGGGCGCCTACATCTGCGGCGAGGAGACGGGCCTCATCGAATCGCTCGAAGGCAAACGCGCCTATCCGCGCATCAAGCCGCCCTTTTTCCCCGCCGCGCTCGGTCTCTATCAGTGTCCGACGATCGTCAACAACGTGGAGACGCTCTGCAACATCGTCCACATCCTCCGCATGGGCGGCGCCGAGTATGCGAAGATCGGGCGGCCGAACAACACCGGCACCCGCCTGATCGGAGTTTCCGGCCATGTGAAGCGGCCGGGATATTTCGAGATCGAGAACGGCGCGCTGACGCTCGGGCAGATCCTCAACGAGCTTTGCGGCGGCGTCCGCGAGGGGCGAAAGCTCAAGGCGATCATCCCCGGCGGCACGTCGTCGAAGGTCTTGCGCATGGGCGAAAAGTTCAAAATCAAGCTTTGCCGGCCCGACGGCGCGGCGGTCGAAAAAGAGGTCGGTCTCCTGGATCTGCCCTACGATTTCGACAGCCTGGTCGCCGCGGGTTCGATGAGCGGTTCGGGCGGCGTGATCGTGCTCGATGACTCGACCGACATGGTCAAGGCGCTCCATAACCTTAACCGTTTCTACGCGCACGAGAGCTGCGGGCAATGCACGCCGTGCCGGGAAGGAACGCTCTGGCTTCAGAAGATCACCGATCGCGTCATGGGCGGCGGCGGGCGCTCCCAGGATGCGGACCTCCTGACGAACATCGCGGACAACATCGCCGGGCGGACCATCTGCGCGTTCGGCGAGGCCGCCTCGTGGCCCGTCCAGAGCTTCGTGGCGAAGTTCCGCGACGAGTTCGAAGCCGCTGGCAAGGCGACCGGGCCGTGACGGCGCCGCGCTCGAGGGGCGAGGTTTTCCGCGCCGCTGCATGATTTTTTCGTTCAAGGGCGCGACCTGGGATCTGCCGCCGCGGAGGGTGGTTCTCTTCGGGATCCTCAACGTGACGCCGGACTCGTTTTCCGACGGGGGCTGCTTCACCACCCTCGAGTCGGCGCTGGCGCGCGCGCGGCAGCTCGAGGCGGAAGGCGCGGACGCGATTGACGTCGGCGGAGAGTCCACCCGCCCCGGCGCGGCGCCGATCTCCGCGGCCGAAGAGCTTGGGCGCATCATGCCGGTCCTCGCGGTCCTGCAGCGTCATCTCGCGATCCCGATTTCGGTGGACACCTCCAAAGCGGCGGTTGCGGAAGCCGCCCTCGCCGCCGGCGCGTCCATCGTCAACGACGTGAGCGGGCTCGCGCGCGATCCGCGCATGGCGGGCGTCGTCGCGGCCTCGGGGGCGGGCCTCATCCTCATGCACAGCCGGGGCGAACCGCGGACGATGAACGCGCGGGCGGCCTACAGTCGGGTGATCGAGGAGGTGAAGCGGGAACTCGGACAGCGCTTCGTGGCCGCCCAGCGCGCGGGGATCCCTCGCGAGCGGATGGCGGTGGATCCCGGGATCGGATTCGCGAAGACGGCGGAACAGAGCCGCCAGATCCTTCGCGAGCTGCGGAAGTTGACCCAGGCGGAAGCGTCGGAATCTTTTTCGGGCCGTCCCGTCATGGTGGGTCTCTCGCTCAAGTCCTTTCTCGGCGGGGAGATGGCCGATCGCGCGCTGCCCACGCTGGCGGCGGAGATGTGGGCCGTCGAGCAGGGCGCGCGATTCATCCGCACCCACGACGTCGGGCCGTTGCGCCGCGCGCTGGCGACCTGGGAAGACATTGCGTCGGCGGGGCTTCCGCCGGCGCCCCGGGACCCGGGCGGCTGAAAAAAGGCGCGCCCGTTCCGAAGCCAGCGCCGGAGGCCGAGGCGCGTTCCGCGGGCTTGGGCGACGAGCGGGGTTAGAGGGTGTTTGAAAATTGGCCTGCCCTCAGTCGAATTTTCAAACACCCTCTTAGGGCCACCAGCCCGCGGCGAGGCCCTTTTCGACGAAGCGGAGGCCGACGGAGACGCTGGGCAGAAGCGCTTTGGGGAACGCCCCCATCAGCGCGGCGCTGAGGAGCGCGTGCGAGAGGGCAAGGGCGTAGAGGTTCGGAGCGCGTTGGAAAACGCGCGCCCAGAAATACATGCCGACGAGCGTTCCGAGCATCAGGCCAGGATTGGGCGCGTGGAGGAGGACGAAATAGAGCGTGAGCGCGGCGGCGGCGCGGCGTCCCCGTCCGAGCCAGGGCATGAGTTGACGGTGAAAATAGCCTTGGATGACCAACTGTTGGAAAAAGGCGGGGATCGGGATCAAGCGCTTCCAGAAGCGCGCGCCGGGGGCGAAGACTTCGGCGGGGGACGCGCCCCAGAGCGCGCCGAGGGCGAGGATCGCCGCAAGGGCGGCCAAGGTCGGGAGCGCCAGCGCGCGGCAGGCGGCGCCGAAGTTGCGCAGGGAAAGCCCCATGGCCGCGGCGCCCGGCCAGGCGCGCCAGGTGGCGCCCGCCGCCCATCCGAAAAGGAGGGGGATGAGGAAGTAATCGCCGCGCAGCCGCCAGCGGGAAGAGGGCTCGAGATCGAGCGCGTGCGCGATCCCCGCGGGGAGGTCGGCGGGCTGGAGGGGGGACTCGAAGCCCGGCAGCCAGAGGGCGGCGAGCGCGGCGGCGGCCACGACGAAAATTCCGGCCGTCCGAGGCGGCGTCGTCGCCGGAGGCAAGAGGGGCTCGGCGCCCGTCGGCATCGGAGACTACTCGCGCTCGACGTCGAGGAAGCCCTCGAGTTGATGGATGCGCGTGGGATGGCGCATCTTGCGGAGCGCCTTGGCCTCGATCTGGCGGATGCGTTCGCGCGTGACGCGGAAACTGCGTCCGACTTCCTCGAGGGTGCGGGTGACGCCGTCCGTCAGGCCGAAGCGGCGCACGAGCACCTCGCGCTCGCGTTCGGTGAGGCTGTTGAGCACGTCGCGCAGCTTTTCGCGGAGGAGCGCGTGCGAGGTCATCTGCAGCGGGTTTTCCGCGGACTTGTCCTCGATGAAATCGCCGAAGCTCGTGTCGTCGGAATCGCCGACGGGGCTTTGGAGGGAGATGGGCTGCTGGGCCATCTTCATGATCCCGCGCACGCGGTCCACAGGCATCTGGATCTCGTCGGCGATTTCCTCCGGGGTGGGCTCGCGGCCGAAGGTCTGGAGGAGCGTCTTCTGGACGCGCATGAGCTTGTTGATCGTCTCGATCATGTGCACCGGAATGCGGATGGTGCGCGCCTGGTCGGCGATCGAACGGGTGATCGCCTGGCGGATCCACCACGTGGCGTAAGTGCTGAACTTGTAGCCGCGGCGGTATTCGAATTTCTCGACCGCCTTCATGAGGCCCATGTTTCCCTCCTGGATGAGGTCGAGGAAGGAGAGGCCTCGGTTGGTGTATTTCTTGGCGATGGAGATGACGAGACGGAGGTTGGCTTCGACCATCTCCGTCTTGGCCTTCATCGCGCGGCCGAGCCAGCGCCGCATTTCGTCATGGCGCTTGAGGAAATCCACGAGCGGCAGGCGGGCGCGGCGTTCGAATTCTTCGAGGGTCTGGGTGGCCTGGGTGAGTTTGCGACGTGATTCGGCGCTGTGCAGGCGGGACAGCCGCCCGCACTCGCGATGCCAGTGTTCCACCTGCCGGCGGAACTCGTGGCTTTTCTCCACCATCTCTTCGACGGCTTTTTGCTTGAAGAAGAACTTCGGATAAAGCGCCTGGATTTTCGCGCGGACCTTGAGGCCGGCGCGCCACGAGGGGCATTTTTCCATCTTGCGTTGCCCCTTGCGGAAGCGGTCGAAGAAGAGCGCGGCCTCCGTGTCGAGCTTGCGCAGCGTGTCGCGCAGGTTCGGCAGCATCTTTTCATACTTGTCGCGTCCGGCGATCTTTTTGTCCTGCACCACGCGGTCGAAGCGCTCGCTTTTCTCGAGGAGGCGGCGGGCGACCTCGAGATGCTCGTGGGCGATGAAGCCGAACTCATGAAGGATGGTTTGCAGCGAGATCTCGGCTTCCTCGATGCGCTTGGAGATCGCGACTTCCTGCTCGCGCGTGAGCAGCGCGACCTGGCCCATCTGCTTCAGATACATGCGGACCGGGTCGTCCAACACGTCCAGCTTCGGAAGCTTGGATTCGTCCTCGGGCTCCTCGCGCTTGACGCGGTCCACGTCGGACGAATCCACGATTTCGATGTCCAACCCGCGAAGGACCTGCAGGATGTTGTCCAGGTCCTCCGGATTCACCATGTTTTCGGGAAGCGCGTCGCTGATGTCGGCGTAGGTCAGATGCCCCTGTTCCTGAGCGAGCTTGATGAGCGCCTTGACCTTGTCGCTCTTGAGATTGCTGTCGAGCGAGGGCTTTCCCGGAGTGCCGGTCGGGAGCGCAGTGGCGGCGGCTTCGCGGCGGATGGGCGGCGGCGTGACGGCCGCGCCTTTGGCGGGCGGAGGCGGCGTGCGGCGTGCGGAGGTTGCGGTCTTTGCGGCCCGTCGCGTCTTGGCCTGCGACGGAAGCGGGGCCGCCCTTGCCGCCGCTGGGAGAACGGGTTTGAGGGGTTTCGCCGCCTTGGCGGCCTTTGCGGGATGGGGGCGGCGAGCGGAGGATTGGGGAGGGGCTTTTGGAGATTTCATCCTTCGGCGAGGGGCGGGAGAAGACAGAAAAGCGGAACCCGTGATGTTATCCGGAGTTTGGACTTTTGGCAAGTCTTTGCATCGCCTTCTTGACGTCCAGAATTCGGGCCTGGAGTTCCTGCTGCGCCGCGGGGGAAAGGGAAGGGGCCTTGAGGCGGGACAAAATCTGATCGCGCTGTCGAAAGAGGTGTTGCCGTTCGAGGTGATGGAGATTGTCCTGGAGATCGGCGACGAGGGCCTTGCGGTTGGACGGCCCCGCTTGCATGAGCACCGAGGCGAGCATCGCGCGGGCTTCGTCGTCCAAGTCGGGCGGAGCCCCGCTCCATCCCTCTTGCCATTCCCCCTTCTTCGCGGCGGAGAGGACATGGGCGAGGACCGCCGCCAGCGGATAGCCTTCGAGCCATTCCGGGCGGAGGTGCGCCGCGAGCATTCGCGCGCCCGGCGCCTCGGTCAAAGCGATGCGGAGCAGGTAGTCGGCGCATCGAAAGGCCTCGGGCGAGAGCGGCGCCTCCGCCGCCGGCGCGGCCGAGGGGCGCGCGGTCCGGCGGCGGAGGCGCGCGTATTCCGCAAGAAAGGCTTCCGTCGGGATGCCGAGGATCTCGCAGACGTTCGCGACGGCGCGCAGGCGCGCCGGCTCGCTTTCGACCAGCGCGAGGAGCGGGGTGAAGTCCTCGACCACGCGCTGATGGTTTCGCGGGACGCGCATGTCCAGCTTCTCCCGGAGCGCGAGGGCGCGATGCTCGAAGACGTCCGCGGCGGCGGCGAGGAGCTTTTCCATCGTCGCGCCGCCCCGTTTGCGGATGAGGCTGTCCGGATCCTCTCCGGCGGGAAGGGTGACCGCCTTCACCGAGAGTCCGGTGGCGAGGAGGACGCCGGCATTGCGCCAAGTCGCCTCCTGCCCGGCCGAGTCGGCGTCGAAGCAAAGCACCGCTTCGTCCGCATAGCGGCGCAGGATGCGCGCCTGATCTTCCGTCAGGGCGGTGCCTTGTGGCGCCACGGCCCAGCCGAGTCCGGCCGACTGACAACGGATGCAATCGAGCTGGCCTTCGCAGAGCAGCGCTGTCCGGCGCTCCTGCAGGACGCGTTTCGCCCGGTCGAGGCCGAAGAGGAGGCGGCCCTTGTGGAAAACGGGCGTTTCGGGCGAGTTGATGTATTTGGCTTCCTTCGCGCCCGGATCGAGCAGGCGGGCGGTAAAACCGACGACCCGCCCGAAGTCGTCCGAGATCGGAATCATCAGGCGGCCGCGGAATCGGTCGGAGAGGCCGGAGCGGCTGCGGAGCGCGAGCCCCGCCTCCTCGAGCGCGGCGAGTTCGATCCCCTGCGTTTTCGCCCAGGCGACGAGCCCGTCGCCGCCTGCGGGCGAGAAGCCGAGACGATATTCCTTGGCGATCGCGCCGCCGAATTCGCGTTCCCGAAGGTAGCGCCGCGCGGTTTCCGCCCTCCGGTCGCGCATGAGGAGGAGGTGATACCAGTCCCGGGCTTTCGCGAGCGCGTCGTAGAGTCGCTCGCGCCGTTCCCGCGTCGGGCCGCGCGCGCCGGGCGTCGCGTTTTCGGGGAGCGCGATCCCGGCCCGCTCGGCGAGGCGGCGCACGGCTGCCGAGAAATCGAGCCCCTCGCGCAACATGAGGAATTTGAAGACGTCCCCTCCCTGGCCGCAACCGAAGCACTTGAAGCTCTGGGTGCGCAGATTGACATGGAAGGAGGGGGTCTTCTCCTTGTGAAACGGGCAGAGCGCCTTGTGGCTCGCCCCCGCGCGTTTCAGGGGTACGCCGAGCCACTGGACGACTTCGACGAGGTCGTTCGCCATGCGGACGCGGTCCAGGATTTCTTTTCCAAAAAAATCGTTCATGACGCCGAATCCCCACTCAACGGCAAGTTTCGCCTCCAATCAAGCATTGCCACGGGATGCGCGCCGCGTTAGCTTCCCGCGCATGTCGCTTCTCGTGGTCGGCTCCATCGGCATTGACGACGTGAAAACGCCGCGCGAGGCGCGGAAGGACCTCCTCGGAGGATCGGCCTCCTACGCGGCCGTGGCCGCGAGCTATTTCGCCGAACCCCGGCTGGTGGGCGTGGTGGGCGAGGATTTCCCCGGGGAGCTCCGCCGCATCTTCCAGCGGCGCGGGGTGGACCTCGCGGGGATGCAGGTCGAGCCGGGGCGGACCTTCCGCTGGTCAGGCGAATATTTCCACAACATGAACGAGCGGCGGACGCTCTCCGTGGCGCTCAACGTCTTCGAGCGTTTCCGTCCCGACCTGCCGCCCTCGTGCCGCGAGGCGTCTTACGCCCTGCTCGGAAACATCGCGCCCTCGCTCCAGACGCATGTCCTCGGCCAGATGCGCCGCCCGCGCTTCACGATGGCCGACACCATGGACCTCTGGATCCGGACGGCGCGCGATGATCTCCTGCGCCTCCTGAAGAAGGTGGACGCCATCTGCATGAATGACAGCGAGGCGCGCGAGCTGACCGGCGAACCGAACCTCAACCGCGCGGGGCGCGCCCTTCTCAGGCTCGGCCCTTCCTGGGCGATCGTGAAGAAGGGGGAACACGGCAGCCTCCTCTTCGGAAAGGACGCCTTCTTCTCCACGCCCGCTTTCCCCGTGGAAGACGTCCAGGATCCGACCGGCGCCGGCGACGCCTTCGCGGGCGGATTCATGGGGAGCGTGGCGCGGCAGCGGCGGACCGATTTCGCCACGCTCCAACGCGCGGCGGCGTTCGGAAGCGTGATGGCCGCGTTCACCGTGGAATCCTTCAGTCTCGATCGCCTCTGCGACCTTTCGTCGGGCGACATCAAGGCGCGTTGGCGCGCATTCGCGCGGATGGGGGATTACGACCGGAGGGACGCCGGCGCGATCCGTCGCGCACGCTGAATTTGACATTGACTCAAACTGTGCGATCCGGCCGATAATCCCTCTCGCGTCCTGTTTTCACCTCAATCCACCCTCAACCCATCCCTCCCCAAATCATGAAGGAATACAAGGAACTCTATACCGCTGTGCTCGAAGGCAAGGCCAAGGACGCCCGGGCCATCACCGAGAAAGCCCTCGCTGAAGGCGCGGATCCGAAGCAGCTCGTGGACCGCGAGATGATTACGGCGATGGCGGAGGTGGGCCGGCGTTTCGAGACCAACGAGTATTTCGTGCCCGAACTCCTGATTTCCGCCCGCGCCATGAAGGCGGCGCTCGAGCTCATCAAGCCGCTCCTCGTCAAGAGCGGCGTCCAGCCCGTCGGCCGCGTGGCCATTGGCACGGTGAAAGGCGATCTCCACGACATCGGCAAGAACCTCGTGGCCGCCATGCTCGAAGGAGGCGGATTCGAGGTGGTGGATCTCGGCGTGGACGTTTCCATCGAGAAGTTCATCGCCGCCGTGAAGGAAAAGAACGTCGAGGTCCTCGGGCTTTCCGCCTTGTTGACCACCACGATGCCGGGGATGAAGGGCGTCATCGAGGACCTCAAGGGCCAGGGCCTCCGCGAGAAGGTGAAGGTGATCATCGGCGGCGCGCCGGTGACCCAGAATTATGCGAACGAGATCGGCGCGGACGGCTACGCCGACAACGCCAGCTCCGCCGTCGCGCTCGCCAAGCAGCTTCTCGCCGCGTGACGCGGGGCGTCGCCGCGCGCCTCCTCTGAAGCGGGAAGGGCGCACGCCTTTCTCCTCCGCCCTCCGCCTCCCGTGCACCCGACCTTCGACGCCCTCCTGAGCGCGCGCCTCCCTGTCGTCACCGACGGGGGATGGGGCACCGAATTCCAGAAGCTCGGTCTCGCCCCCGGCGAATGCCCGGACCGCTGGAATCTCGAGCACCCCGACCGCGTGAAGAAGGTGGCCCGCGCCTATGTGGACGCCGGCAGCCGGGTGATCCTCACGAACACCTTTGGCGCGAACCGCGTCGTCCTGGAACGGCAGGACCTCGCCGGCAAGCTCGCGGAGATCAACCGCGTCGGCGCGGCGCTTTCGCGCGAGGCGGCCGGCGACCGCGCGCTCGTCCTCGCCTCGATCGGCCCGACGTGCAAGATGGTTTCGACGGGGGAAATCGAGGCGGCGGAGCTTCAGGAGATTTTCGCCGAGCAGGCGGCGGCCCTGGTCGAGGGCGGGGCGCAAGGGTTCGTCCTCGAGACCTTTGCCGAGGTGGAGGAGGCGTGTTGCGCGCTGGCTGCTGCGAAGGCGACCGGGCTGCCGTGCGTGGTTTCCATGGTCTTCGACTCCGGCAAGGCGAAAGACCGCACGATGATGGGGACGACCCCCGAGCAGGCCGCGGCGCAACTCGACGCGTCGGGCGCCGACGCCCTCGGCGCGAACTGCGGACAGGGGATCGAGGGATACATTTCGATTTGCGCGCGCCTGCGCGCAGCGACGGCGCGCCCGATCTGGATCAAGGCGAACGCCGGCCTCCCCGAGATGATCGAGGGGAAGGCCGTCTACCGCGCGACGCCCGCCGAGTTCGCCGCGCATGCGCTCAAGGTGAAGGCCGCCGGCGCCTCCTTCCTCGGCGGCTGCTGCGGTACCAGCCCCGCCTTCATCGAGGCGTTGGCGAAGGCCTGGTAGGAGGCTCTGCGCCTCCGCCGCTCACGGCGCGGCGCCGCGGACGATGAGGATGGGGATCCGGCACTTGTGGCGGACGGTTTCGATCGTGCTGCCGAGGAAGAGATCGCTGAGGAAGCGGTGTCCGTGGGTCGTCATCGCGATGAGATCGCAGCCTTCCTCCTCGGCGACCGCGAGAATTTCGTGCGGCGGATTTCCGCGCGCGAGGCGGATCGTCGCTTCGAGCCCTTGATCGCGGAGGCGGGCGGCAGTCCGTTCGAGATAGGCGCGGTCCTCCTTCATCTCCTCGGATTCGGCGAGCGGAAGGGCGTCGTAGTTGCGGGCGACCCAGCCGTCGGCCACGTGCAGGAGGAGGAGGCGCGCGCGCGTGTGCGCGGCGAGGCGCGCCACATGCTCGATCAGGGCCTGCTCGTGCGGGGTGTGGTCAAGGGCGAGGAGGATGTTCCGGTACATGGGATCAGAAACGCGATTCCAGCCAGGCGCCGGCGCCGCTGAAATCCATGAGGTATTTCGCGTTGAGAAGCACGATGATTCCCGCGGCGAACCACGCGAGGATGCGGACCCAGCGCGGGTTGGCGAAACGCCCCATCTTCTTCGGATCGCTGGTGAAGAGGATGAGCGGGATCACGGCGAAGCCGAGCTGGAGGCTCAGGACGACCTGACTGAAAATGAGGAGCCGCGCGACACCGCTCTCGCCGTAGAATGCGGCGGCCGCCGCCGCCGGCACGATCGCGATCGCGCGAGTGATGAGGCGGCGGACCCACGGGCGGAGGCGCAGGTTCAGGAAGCCTTCCATCACGATCTGTCCGGCCAGGGTGCCCGTCAGCGTCGAGTTCTGGCCTGAGGCGAGGAGCGCGAGGGCGAACAACGCGCCGGCGGCAGGCACGCCGAGCGTCGGGCTGAGGAGGCGGTAGGCGTCCTGGATTTCGGCGACGCCGGTGTGTCCGCGCGCGTGGAAGGTGGCGGCGGAGACGATCAGGATCGCGGCGTTGATGAACAGCGCGAACATCAGGGCCACGGTGGAATCGAGGGTGGCGAACCAGATCGCCTCCCTCCGCCCGGCGTCGTTCCGCTCGTAGTTGCGGGTCTGGACGATGGAGGAATGGAGGTAGAGATTGTGCGGCATCACCGTCGCGCCGAGGATGCCGATGGCGAGGTAGAGCATCTCGGGGCGCCGCACGATTTCGGCCCGGGGAAGGAGCCCGGCGGCCACCTCGCGCAGGTCCGGCCGGGAGAAAAGGATCTCCAGCCCGAAGCACCCCCCGATCAGCAGCATCAGGGTGATGACGAGCGCCTCGATGTAGCGGAACCCCTTGTTTTGCAAGTACAGGATGAGCAGCACGTCGAGCGCCGTGAGGCCGACGCCCCAGGCGAGCGGGATGCCGAAAAGGAGGTTCAACGCGACTGCGGAACCGATGACCTCGGCGAGGTCGCACGCGCAGATGGCGACCTCGCAGAGCGCCCAAAGCCCCAGGGCGACCGGCCGCGAATAATGATCGCGGCAGGCCTGTGCGAGATCCCGTTCCGTGACGATTCCCAGCCGCGCGCAGAGCGCCTGGAGCAGGATCGCCATCAGATTGGAGACGAGGATGACGGAGAGAAGCGAGTAGCCGAACGCCGACCCGCCGGCCAGCGAGGTCGCCCAGTTGCCCGGGTCCATGTAGCCCACCGCGACGAGATACCCCGGGCCCGCGAACGCGAAGACCTTCCGCCAGAAACCGGCGCCCTTGCGCACCAGGACGGTGCGGTGCGCTTCCGGCAGGCTGGGGGAGACCGCCTCGCGACGCCAGCCCGAGGAGGCGGGATCCATCCTCGGCGGCGTGTTCATCAAGACTCATCTTCGCCGAGGGCGCCGCGGGTGTCCAGAACGGCGCGCGCCCCTTCGCGGAGCGGTGGGAGAAGTAGGAGGCCGCCAACCGTGGGCGGAGGAGGGAGATTCCGTGTTCTTTTCGGAAACAGTGGATTCGAGGTTGCGCAACCATGGAAGTCGAATAGCATAGAAACGTAATCAGGAGGTTTTTTATGCACTTGCTCCCATTTCTGCGTTGCGTGTTTCGCGGGCTTGTTGTTGTGCTGTTCGTTGTAGGAGGAGCTGCTGCTTCCCGCGCGGCGACTTGGACGAATCTGGATAGCACAGGTGGGTTCTGGACGAATGACACCCAGTGGTCGGGGCCAAACAGTGGTTATCCCGACGGCAGCGGTTCCTTTGCGGTGTTCCGTAAAACTAGTGGTGTTCTAGCCACCATGACCAATGATGTCGCGATTACCAACGCGCAGATTCGCTTTGCCGCCGCCGCTAACACTCCTTCCTGGCGCATCAGTTCCAATGCATCAGGCGGAGTCCTATATCTCGACGGCGGCTCGAAAGCTGCGTTAATCGAGGCGCAACCCAATGGAGGTGCGCACAAACCGGTGGGAATTTTTTCAATTCCGGTGGTATTGCTGAACACGTTGATCGCTTCGAATGCTACGTTGACCACCCGCCACGGCACCTTGGTCTTTGAGGGGCCGGTGGATACCCGGACCAACACCTTGTTTTATCGCGGACTTGCAAGTTGGGGGACCAATGCAGGAATCATCTCCGGCGAAGGACGCATCGTGGTGGACATGAACGACTTTGGGATCACCAACGGCCGTGTGGTCATGACGGCCAACAACACCTATACGGGAGGGACAACGATCAGCAACGGCATCCTTCAGCTCGGCAACGGGGGGAGCGCAGGTTGGGTGGAAGGCAATATCACGAATCTTGGAACTCTGGCCTTTCATCGTACCGACGTGATGACATTCACCAACCTCATCACCGGAGCGGGCACGGTGCTGACCATGGGGAATGGGAACACGCTGAACATCACCAATGGCGGGCAGGTGTCGGCTTCAGTGTTCCAGTTGGGTGCTGCCGCGAACTCTACAAACCATCTGGTGCAGGTGCTCAGCGGAGGGGTCTTGGAAGCAGGCAGCATTCTTGTAGTGGGCAGCAATTCTAGCGTGCAAAACAAGGGGGGAATCTATCTTTTTAATGTGAATGCTCCAACGATCACACCCTCGAACGAAATCGGAGGAGCTGTGAAGCTCAACGGAGGTACGTTGGTCTTTCGAGAAGTGGCTGCCGCGGCGCTTGACGGGCAGATCATGAACATCACCTATTCCGGTTCGAACACACTGCGGCTTGCGAGTGCCACGAACGCAAGTCTCGCGAGCTATACTGTCGGTAACGGATCGAGCTTTGCGGCCTTGGATCTTGCGGGAACGGGATCGGTATTCCGCAGCACAAGCCTGAACGTGACGTCCGGCGGCGCCCTGGTGGGCGCCGGCGCACTTCAGAGCGTCGTGGTGAGCAACGCGGGGGTGATCGCCCCCGGCCATTCGCCGGGCACGCTGACGTTCTCGAACGATCTCACGCTGCTCGACAGTTCGCTGCTCGTGCTCGAGATCGCGGGGACGAACGCCCTCGGTTACGACCGCCTCGTGGTGGGAAACGCCTTTGCGAAGAACGGCACGGTGCTCGTGACGAATCTCGGCTGGACGTTCGCTCAGGGAGACACGTTCGACTTCTTCGATGCCGCGTCGGTGAGCGGAGCGTTCGACATGAGCCTGCTGCCCGATCTTGGGAGCGAACTGCTCTGGGATACGAGCCTCTTCGAAAGCCAGGGGATCCTGAGTGTGACGGCGATCCCCGAACCGGGAATCTTCGGGACGATGGGCCTGAGCGCCCTGCTCTATCTCTTCCTGCGCCGCCGTCGGTCATGAGGACGGTGGCG
>JADZFN010000045.1 GCA_020849895.1 Verrucomicrobiia bacterium
AAGACGCGCGGCGGCATGGCCAGCAGCATTCATCTGGCCGGGCGTCGCCTGCAAACGGATCGCTTCCTCGCCTCCCGATGGCGGCGGCTCGAACAATATGATATTGATTGAACTGACACCTTCTCCTTCTCCTTCTGGAGTGTGACCCATTTCCCTCTCCCGGTTAGGCCATCTTCCGATCGTGAGAATAGGCGTATTGGCGGAGAGAAAGGAATGCGCCCCGTGGACGCAGTCCTTCGCGGCATTCAAAGGCGCGAGCGTCCGGCGGCCTCCCCGGCCTCGCTTTGTGCTCGCGATCGGAAACGCGTTGAGCGAAAAGGGGGGGGCGCCCCCATGATCTTGATCAGCGTGATCCTCCCGGCCTGGAACGAGGCGGCGCGCATCGGCGCGATGATCGTCCGCACGCGCCGCCATCTCGCGACGGTGACGGCGGCGTTCGAGATCCTCGTCGTGGACGACGGAAGCGCGGACGGGACGGCGGAGGCCGCCGAAGCCGCACGCGCGGCGGCGCCCGAGCTGCACGTCGTCCGCCTTCAGTCGAATCAGGGCAAGGGCGAGGCGCTTCGCCGTGGGTTCGCCGCGAGCCGCGGACGTTACGTGGTTTTCCTCGACGCCGATATGGACCTGCCGCCTGAGCAGATCGGACGCCTGCTGGAGAGCCTGCGCGCGGAGGGCGCGGATGCGGTGATCGGGAGCAAATGGCATCCGCGGTCGCAGGTGGATTACCCGTGGCACCGCCGCGTGGTCAGCCTCGTCTATTTTACGCTGACGCGGATCCTCTTCGGGCTGCCGGTGCGCGACACGCAGACGGGGATCAAGATCTTCCGCCGCGAGGCGCTCGCGCGCGCCATGCCGCGGATGCTGGTGAAGGCGTATGCCTACGACCTCGAGCTCCTCGTGATCATCCACCACTTCGGCTCTCGGATCGCCGAGGCGCCCGTGATCCTCGAGCACACGGGGAAATATCCGCGCATCACCGGGCGATCCATGCTCCAGGCCGGCTGGGATACGCTTGCGGTTTTCTACCGCCTCCACGTATTGCGGTATTACGACGAGGCGGCAGCGTGAGCAGCGAGGGGGCAGCCCGGACACACGACCCTTACGCGGCGCTCCGCCACGCGAACTTCCGCCGCTTCTTCCTCGGTGGAACGGTCGCCAACATGGGGCAGGCCATGCAGAACATCGCCGTCGGCTGGGACCTTTACGAGCGCACGGGGTTCGCGCTCGCGCTCGGCGGCGTGGGATTGGTCCAGGTCATCCCGATCGTCCTTCTGGCGTTGCCGGCGGGACACCTGGCCGACCGTCTCGATCGTCGCCGCCTCCTCCTCGCGTCGCAGGGGGTTCAGATCCTGATGTCGCTCGGCCTGGCCGCGCTCGCGGCGACGCACGGACCGGTGCCGCTCATCTATCTCTGCCTTTTCATCTCGGCGGTGGCGCGCGCCTTCAACGCGCCGGCCAACAACTCGTTCTGGCCCTCGCTGCTGCCCATCGAGCACTACGCCAACGCGATCACCTGGCGGAGCAGCGCCTTCGAATTGGCTTCCGTGGTCGGACCGGCGATCGGAGGAATGCTCATCGGCTTCCGGAACAGCGCGGTACCCGCCTATCTCGGTTGCGCAGCGCTGGTCCTCGTCTTTTGGATCAACCTCTGCCGGATCCGCGCCCCGTCTGCATCACGCCCGCACGAGCCGATGAACTTCGACGCCGTTTCCGCGGGGCTGCGCTTCGTCTGGAATCATCCGGTGCTGCTTCCCGCGATCGCGCTCGACATGTTCGCCGTGCTCCTCGGCGGCGCGACGGCCCTGTTGCCGATCTACGCGAAGGACATCCTCCACATGGGCCCTTCGGGATTGGGCTGGCTGCGCGCCGCGCCCGCGGCGGGCGCCGTGACCATGGCGCTCGTGAGCGCCCACCGTCCGGTGCGGCACAAGGCGGGCGCCACGATGCTCTGGGCCGTTGCGGGTTTCGGCGTCGCGACGATCGTCTTCGGCGGGTCGCGATCGTTTTGGCTTTCGATGGCGGCACTTTACTTGACGGGGGTGTTCGACAACATGAGCGTCGTCATCCGCCACAGCCTGTTGCAGCTCCGCACGCCGGACCGCATGCGGGGAAGGGTGACCTCCGTGAACACGGTGTTCATCAGTTGCTCGAACGAATTGGGCGCCTTCGAATCGGGCGCAGTCGCCGCGCTCTTCACCCCGGTGGTTTCGGTGGTCGCCGGCGGGATCGGCACGATCTTGGTGGTCGTCGCCGCCGCCTTCAAGTGGCCCGCATTGCGCCGCCTCGACGCCCTCCTCGAGTCGTCGCGCGCGCCGGCGAAAACGGAAATTCAAGAGGAAGGTTCCCGCCCCTCAGTGCGGACGAACGCCTGATCACATCTCTTCAATCGTCTCGATGCCGAGGAGGTCGAGGCCGCGCCGGAGCGTGCGGGCGGTGAGGCCGCAGAGAAAGAGGCGCGCGGCCCGTTCCGGTTCGGGCGCCTTCAGGACGGGGCACGCCTCGTAGAAACGGCTGAAGCGCGTCGCGAGGTCATACAGGTAGTTCGCCAACAGATGTGGGCGGCAATCGTCGAGAACGGAATGGACCGCGTCGCCGAACTGAATGAGTTTCTTGGCGAGCGCGAGTTCGGTCTCGTGGGACAGGACGGACGTGGTCTCGAGCGCCTCTGTTGCCGCCTCCGCCGCGCCGTCTTGTCGAAAGATCGAGCGGATGCGGACATAGGCGTAGATGAGATAGGGCGCCGTGTTGCCCTGCAGGGCGAGGAGCTTCTTCCAGTCGAACACGTAATCGAGGTTCCGGTTTTGGGAGAGGTCCGCGTATTTCACCGCGCCGATGCCGATCGCGCGCGCGGCGGCGGGGCGTGCGGACGGGGTCAGTTCGGGGTTGCGCTCCTCGATCATCCCAAGGGCGCGCGACTCCGCTTCGTCGAGGAGGTCCGTCAGCTTGATGGGATTGCCCGTGCGCGTTTTGATCGGTTTTTTGTCGGCGCCGAGAATGGTTCCGAAAACGATGTGGCGCAGCGCCGGTGGGCGGGCGTCGAGCGAAGGCAGGAGGGTGTTGCCCGGCGCGGCGGCCCATCTCGCCGCGGCTGAGAACACCTGTTTGAAGTGGAGTTGTTGGCGGGCGTCGGTCACGTAGAGCATCTCCTCCGCCTTCCATTCGCGCACGCGGTGGCGTACGGTCGCCAGATCGGTCGTGGCATAGAGGAACGCGCCATCTTTTTTCCGGACGATCATCGGCGCGACGTCTTTCAAGGCGGGATCGTTGCGGAAGAAGATGCAGACGGCGCCCTCGCTTTCCTCGGCGATGCCGAGACGGCAAAGCTCTTCGACCACGCCCGGAAGCTGCGGGTTGTAAAAACTTTCGCCGAGATGATGGTCGAAACGTACGCCGAGGCGGCGATAGGTTTTCTCGAATTCCGTGAACGAAAGATCGGCGATTTCCTTCCAGATCCGGAGGTTTTCCGGGTCGCCCGCGTGAAGCGCGGCGAGCTCGCGTCGCGCCGCTTCGCGCGTGGACGCCTCGGCCTCCGCCTGCGCGCTCACGAGACGGTAGAGCCGCTCGAATTCCGTTACGGGATCTTTCTTCTCCGCCTCCCGGTCGAGGAAGCGCCGGTAGCCGTGGATCAGCATCCCGAACTGGGTGCCCCAGTCGCCGAGGTGATTGTCCGTGATCACCTCGTGGCCGACGGCGCGCGCGATCCGGGCCAGGGCGTCGCCGAGGAAGGTGGAACGAATGTGACCCACGTGCATCGCTTTCGCCGTGTTCGGACTCGAAAAGTCCACGACGATCCGTTTCGGTTTTTCGGCCGGTGGGATCCCGCAACAGGGATCGTCCGCCATTTCTGACAGAAGCGCCGCGATCCGGAAGGGGAGGAGGTGAAAGTTGATGAACCCCGGTCCCGCAACCTCGACTTTCGCGCAGAGGCTCTCCGCTTTCAGGGCGCCGACGACGGCCTCGGCCAGCTCCCGGGGCGGCCGCTTCAGTGCGGCGGCGGCGAGTATCGCGGCGTTGGATTGGTAATCGCCGAATCGCGGATCTTGGCAGGGGCCTACGGTCGGCGCGGCCACGGGATGGTCGGGGCACGCAGCGTCCAGCGCCGAGGAGAGCGCCTGGGACAAAAGTCGGCGGAGATCCGTCATTTTTCGCGGCGTCGCGCGGGATCGGCGCCTTTCACGGCTCGCCCGTTTGGGGAGGCGCTCGGCTTGGGGAAAGGCGGATGGATCCGCGTCATGACGGGAGGGAAGCGAGCGCTTTTTCCAATTCCGCGACGGAAACCTCGCGTTCTTCCCGCGAGGCGAGGTCCTTGAGTTTGACGGCGCCGCGCAGCCACTCCTCGGGACCGAGCACGATGGCGACCGCAGCGTGGCGTTGCGCCGCCGCGCGGAACTGCTTGCCGACGGCGAGCGTGGCGAGGGAATAGTCCACGCGAAAGCCCGCCCGACGAAGGGTGTGCCCGAGCGCGAGCATCTTCGGGCGCAACGCTTCCTCCACGAGGACCAGATAGATCTGGAGGCCGCCTTCGGGCTTCGCAGGCCAGAGGTTGCGTTCCGTCAGCATCTCGCCCAGGACGACGTCGCCCATGCCGAAGCCGAGGGCGGGCAGGGGAGTGCCGCCGAGGTTTTCGAGGAGGTCGTCGTAGCGACCGCCTCCGGAAATCGCGCGGAGCTTGCCTTCGCGATCGAAGGCCTCGAACACGATCCCCGTGTAGTAGTCCAGACCGCGGACGATGGTGGGATCGAACTCGGCGAAACCGCCCAGCCCCATGCACTCAAGCAGGCCGAAGAAACGCTGGAGCGTCAGCACGCGTTCCGCGACCTGCGGGGCGGTCTCGAAACGGGAGGCGAGACGGGAGAGGTCGTGCGCGGCGAGCAGTTCGAGGAGGTCGTCGGTGGTCCTCGCCGCGAGGCCGCTCGCGACGAGCTTCTCGCGCACCTTTTCGCGCGGCTCGCGGGAAAGCTTGTCCACCGCGGCGAACACCTGGGCGCGCGCTGCGCCGTCGGCGATCCCGAGCGCTTCGAGCACAGCGACGAGCAGGAGACGATCGCTTACCTTCACCGAAAAATCTCGTGCCGTCAGGCCGAAGGAGGCAAGCGTTTCGACGAGGAGGGCGACCAGTTCGACATCCGCCTCGATGGACGCCTCGCCCAGGATGTCGCAATTGAACTGGAAATGCTCGCGCAGGCGGCCGCGCTGCTGGCGTTCGTAACGGAAGAGCTGCGGCATCGAAAACCACTTGATCGGCTTGGGCTGGGAAGCCCCTTGGGTGCCGATCATCCGCGCGAGAGTGGGGGTCATCTCGGGGCGCAGCGCGACTTCGCGCCCTCCTTTGTCGGTGAAGGCGTAGAGTTGGCCGACGATCTCCTCACCGCTCTTTCGGCGGTAGAGCTCCACGGATTCGAGCGGCGGGCCGTCATACGGTTCGAACCCGAAGCGCCGCGCGGTTTCGCGCCAGCGCGCGAAAAGATATTCCCGGCGCGCGGCGCGATCCGGAAAGAAATCGCGAAATCCGGGGAGAGGGGCGAGGTCCATGGCGGTCAGAAGGAGAACGGGAATCGGGAGACGGCCGCGAACGCACAGCCGCCGCTCCGGGGATCCCGCGCCGCGGCGGCAGAGCGAGCCGCCGGAGTCACGGTCAGCGCGAAGCGGCCGTCCGGACGTGTTCGCGAACGGGTTCCGAAGTCCGCGACGCAGCGCCGGTCCGGCTCGCCGTCAGCTCCAGCACCCTCGCGCGGAGTTGTTTGCCGGGCTTGAACTTCACCACCGCGCGCGGCGGGATGCGGATGTCGGTGGCCGGTGCGTTGGGATTGCGGCCCACGCGTGCCTGGCGGACTTTCACTTCAAAGACGCCGAAGTTGCGGAGCTCGACCGTTTCGCCTTGGGCGAGCGACTCGCTGAGCAGATCGAGGCATCGTTGAACAATAGTCAAAACGTCCTGTTGGACCATCGCGGTATCGTTGCTGATTCGGACGACGAGATCGCGTTTTGTCATGACACGGGGGACGAAGGGGATGAAAATACGGGGAGCTTTCTCCCACGCAATTCGCAAAGGGTCAAGCGCAAAGTCGCGTGCTGAAAATCGGGAGGAGATTTTCGCTTCTTGATGCGCGAAGCGATCGGGCTTCCAATTGCGACCATGCTTGACAGAGGGCCTTCCCTCCTCGCGGCTCTGGCGTCGGTCGTGCTTTTCACGGCCATGATGAGCGCGCATTTCGTACCCTCCTTTGGGGGGGTGGACGAGAACGGGTATCTCGTGACGGCCAAACGCCTTGCGACGACGGGCGACGTGCGCAAGCCCTCCTCCGATCCGTACGAATTCGTGAGCGGGAATTGGGTGTTGGTGGATAAGGAACGCCATCTCTACGCCGCGAAATATCCCATCGGTTATCCCGGGCTTTGCGCGGTGGCGTGGAAGCTTGGAGGCTCCTCGGCGGTCTTCTGGGTGAATCCCTTCCTCGCGGCCCTTTCGGTTTTCGGCATTTTTTGGCTGGGTCGCACACTCGCGAGCGATCTTGCCGGCGCGTTTGCGGCGATCCTGCTGGCGACCAATCCGATGCACGCCTATTTCAGCCTCTCGGCATTGAGCCACACCGCCTCCACCTGCTTTTCGCTCTGGGGGATGTTCTTCTTCTGGCAGTGGGGCGAGCGGGGCGGCGGATGGCGCGCGATGTTGGGCGCCGCGGCGACCGCTTGGGCCGTGAGCGCGCGTTATACGGAGGCGCTTCTTGCGTTGCCCGCCGCCGCGATCGTGATCTTCCGTTTCCTGCGCCTCTGGCGCGCGCGGGGAGATGCCCCGCTCATGAAGGCGCTTTTCCCGTGGGTTCGAGATCTGGCCCTGATCTTCCTCGCCGGCGCCGTCGCGATGGCACCTCTGATCTGGCAGCACATCGTCGCGTTCGGCGGGCCGTTGCATACGGGTTATGCGATGTGCGGTGAGTCCACCGGTTTCGGAATGAAATGGTTCCTCAAAAACTGGGCCCTGATGCTGGCTCGTCTGGATTATCCCGGGCTTTACCTCCTTTTCCCGCTCGGGCTGGCGGGAATGGGTTGGTTTCTGGCGCATGAGCCGCGCCGCGGCCTCTTCCTCGCGCTCTGGATTCTGCCTACGCTCCTCCTCTACACCGCCTATTACTGGGCGCCGGCGGGCGACGGTCCGGCCTATATCCGTTTCTTCGTGAGCCTCTTCCCTCCGCTCATTGTCGCGGGCATGGGATTGCTCTGCCGCGCAACGCCGACTCGCCCGCTCTGGGCGGTCGCCTCCGGGTTGCTGGTGCTCCTGATCGCGGGAGTCAACCAATCGGTCGCCCTGGAGCGCCTTCACCCAATGTTGGCACGCAACCTTTTTTCCGCCGGTGTCAGCGATCTCGTCCGCGCGAAGCTGCCCGAGAATGCCGTCCTCCTCGCTGACGACGGCCCGCTCCAGTATCTCGAGTTTATGGGCGACTACACGCTTTACGGACAGGGGATGTTCGATCGCAAAACCATCCAAAGATGGACGAAAGTCCTGGATGACGGGGAGCCGCACCCTTTCCATCGGGAAAAGGCGTTGGCGATCAAAGCCCTCCTCGACAAGAAGCGCGAGCCCGAGCTTGCCGAAATTCAGCGCGGGTTGATCGCGAAACACCTTCAGGAGGGGCGGCGCGTGGCGATGCTCGGCAATCAGGCCGTCGTGCGAGCATGGAAGGCGCGCCTCGGCGCGCGATTCGCCTTCGTTCCCCTTGGAGACTGCCTTCAGTTCAACTTTCGTCGCGAGGGCGAGTTGCTGTCTACGCCATGGGTCTTGACCGAAATCACTTTGACGAAGTCCGCGCCCGCCGCACCACCTCCGCCGCGCGGGCCGACCATGGAGGAGATCTTGGGGCGCATCGAACAGGCGCGCTATCGCCTCGACCTTGCCCGCGAGGAGTACGCGGAGAAATATCCGGGCGCCAAGGAAAGCCAAGAGCGCCTCGCCGCCATGGAACGCGAACTCGGCGAACTCCATCGTCAGCAGAGCCGTCTCGCGGCCATTCGGAGGACTTCGTTGCCGCCCCCTCCGCCTTCTTCTCCCTCTCAACCGCCGCCCGCTGGGCTGGGGAACACCAACTCCACGCCATCTCCGCCTCCCTCTTCTTCTCCTTCTGAGACTCCTCCGGCGCCTGCCCCGGCGGGCGCCTCGACAAACTCTCTCTCGCTCCCGCTTCCCACAGCGCCCCAGGGAACGGACGTTCGCGTCACGAATAACGTCCTTATGCTGACGGTGAGCAACACGCCTTCGGTTGGCTTTCAGAGCAACGTCTCCACGCATCTCCCTTCGCCGCCTCTCTTGCCGCCGCCTTGAAACGCTCCGGTTCTGTCGGACGGAGAGGCCTCGAGTTTTCCCCGGTGCTTCTCCCCGGCCTCCGCTTGACCGCGAAGCGTTTCGGGGCGATGGGTTTGGTTCGCCGATTTCATTCCTATGAAAACCTCCTTTCTTCTCCCCGCGGTTGCAGTCGTCGCCTTCGCGGCTGCCACACAAGCTGCCGACCTCTATCGCTTGGATCCCGTGCACTCGACCCTCGGTTTCGCCGTGGACCATCTGGTCATCAGCAAGGTTCATGGGCGCTTTAAATCCTGGGAAGCCACGCTTTCCCTCGATCCCGCCGCCGGCAACGCCCCTGTGGCCGCGCACGCCGTGATTCAAACCGCCAGCGTGGACACCGCAGTCGAGGCGCGCGACAAAGACCTTCGCAGCCCGAACTTTTTCGACGCGGAGAAATTTCCTGAAATCCGATTCGACTGCTCGCGCTTCGAGAAAGAGGGGGGACGCTACGTTGCCGTCGGCAACTTCACGATGCACGGCGTCACGAAGGAGATTCGCCTCCCGTTTACGCTCAAAGGTCCGATCCAAGATCCCTGGGGCAAGACGCGCGTGGCCCTCGAAGCCCGCATGACCCTGAACCGCCGCGATTACGGCCTCACCTACAGCAAAGCCCTCGAAACCGGCGGGCTTGTCGTCGGCAACGAGGTGTTCCTCGAAATCAACGCCGAAGCCGTCAAGGAACCTGCGGCGAAGCAGCGTCTCGACTGATCCGGTTTTCTCACGACCGCGATTCCCCTCGGGCGAAGGCCGCCTATGGCCGAAGAACCGCCCTCCACCGAAAACCTTGCCGAGCCGGCGAGCGAGGCCTGTCGCGACCGCGCGCTCGCCCTTGCCGCCGCGAAGGGGGATGAAGCGGCCTTCGAGGAGATCGTCCGGACGTTTGCGCCGAGGCTTCAGGCTCTGCTCTATCGAATGCTGCTCGATTGGGGCGACGCCCGGGACGCCGCTCAAGAGGCCTTCGTGCGCGCGTGGCGCGCCCTGCCCCGGTGGCGGCCGCGCGGCAGCTTTCGCGCGTGGCTTTTCCAGATCGGTGCGCGGGTGGCGCTTGATGCCCTGCGCGCACGCCCGCGCCGCCCCGAGCACCCACGCCGCGCCGGCGCCGAAAGCGAGGAAGCGTTGGTCTCCCTCGGACGCGAAGACCGCCACGTCGAACAAAGAGAGATTTTGGAGGCCATCGAAGCGTCCGTGGCGTCTCTCCCCGCCGACCTCCGGACCGCGTTCGTTCTCGCCGAGTATGAAGGCGCCGGCCACGCCGAGATTGCCGAAACACTGGGCTGCACCCGAAAGGGGGCCGAGATGCGCCTCTATCGCGCCCGCCAGGCCTTGCGGGAAAAACTCGCCCCTTTCCTCAAATCATGAGGGTTTGGGCGAAATCGGTCGTTGAACTCGATATCGGCTTCGCCCATCAGCGAAGGCCGGAATCCCAACCCTTAAACGAAAGGAATCCTCACCATGAAAAAACTCCTCGCCGTTGCGGGCGCCGTCTTGGCGTTCGGATGGGCCGCCGTATACGCGGGCGGCATCGCCAACCCCGACCGTCTCAACGCGCGAAACGCCGTCCTCAACGCCGACAAAGCATCCGCCTCATGCGAAACCTCCTGCTCCTATGCGCAGAGCGACAAGAGGGCCTGTCCCAAGGCCGCATCCTGCCCGCAACGCGCCTCGTGCGCGAAAGATGCGGGGTCCTGTCCCAAAGTGGCCGACTCAAGCGCCAAGAGCTCCTGCTCGAAAGCGGCGACGTGCCCGATGGGCAAGAAAGCCAAAACGACCAAGTAAGCGAAACCTGAAAAAACCTCTCCCTCCCACCTCGCCCGGCGCGGCGGTGGCGAGGCCCTTTTCCGTGAAACCTGACGCCCCTCTGAGTCGCCTCCTCGCTTCGTGGACGCTGTGCCCTCCTTCGGCGGACGGACGATTCGTCGCCGACACGATGCGCGCCGTGCGCCGCGCACGGCCGAAGTCTTGGGGGAGGCGTTGGGCGGCCTGGCTCGACGCGCTCGTCCAGGACTGGTTGCCGTCGCCCGGCGCGGCGCTGTCCGCCTTGGGTGCGCTTGCGCTGGCGCTCGGCGCAATCCATTTCACGGCGGTCGCCGAGCGCGCACGCGAGGGAACTGCGCTCGCATGGAGGGATTCGGTGCTGCGCCCCTCTTCGTCGCTGTGGATCGCTGCGGTCCATCGCGATCTCGCGGAATCGCGCGTCCGGCCATGAGCGCCTTCACCCGCAAGTGGCTCACGGGGCTTGCCGCCCTTGCGCTTGTGGCGGGCTTGTGCGCCTGGGGAATGGCCCGCCATGAGGCCGTTCTCGCCGAGCGCGTACGGGGAGGCGACCTTCTCGCGCCGCCTCCCGACCTTGGCCTTTCCGCCGAACAGGCGCACGACATCGCGCTTTTGGAAAAGGCGTATCGCGCGTCTCTCGCGGACCTCTGTGACAAGCATTGTGCGGCGAAAGCCCGGATCGCCCGCCTCTTCGCCGAAAACCGTCCGGACGAACTGCAGCTCCTCGACGGCGCGCGCGAAGCCGGCGAGGCCTATCGCGCTCTCGAAATCGCCACCGTGCGGCATCTCCTCAGCGTTGGCGCGCGGTTGACGCCGGACCAACGGGGCCGCTACTACGCCTCCATTGCGGGCGGCCTCGGCGTGCCGTGCGAGCGCAGCGGCTCGATGAAGGATTGCCCCCAACCTGTTTCCCCATGAGAACCTTAACCTCCCTCCTCACCCTGATCGCCTTCGTCTTGTCGGCTTACGCCGCCGATCCCGCGCCCGCCAAACCCAAACCGAAGCCCTACCCGTTCCAGACCTGTCTGGTCACCGATGAAAAACTCGGCGGCATGGGCAAGGAATACGTGTTCACCTACGAAGGACGCGAAATCAAATTCTGCTGCAAAGGCTGTATGAAGGATTTTAAGAAGGATCCCGCGAAGTACCTCAAGAAGCTCGATGCCGCCGAAAAGGCGGACGCGCCGACGGGCCCGGCGGCGAAACCCTCGGAATAATTTCCACAGGCGATCGCTTTTTCACGCGGGCAGCGGTCATGACGCCCATCTCCTGCCCCCGGCGAAGTTCGGCGGCGGCCTTGGCTTTGAGGCGCACCGCTCCACACCGATGGAAAACCGCCGGGAGGGGCATCAGGCGGGATCGAGGGCGACCACGCAGTCAATCTCCACGTCGAACCCGAGGAGTTGGCAGCCGATTGTGGAGCGCGAAGGCGGATTCTCCCTGAAGAACTTTCCGTAGACCCCGTTCATTGCGGCGAACGTCTCGGGTGTCAGCGGTTGCAGATACACGCGGCAGTTCACGACGTTCTCCATCCGGCCGCCTGCCGCCTCGACGAGGGTTTTGAGATTGAGGAGCACTCGTTCGGTTTGTTGTTCGATGGTGCCTCGCTCCACCTTGCCGGTCGCGGGATTGAACGGCACCTGGCCTGAGATGAAGAGCAGGCGTCCGGAAGCCGTGACGCCGAGCGAGTAGGGGCCGACGGCGCGCGGGCCGTTCGGGACTTCACGAAGAACGGTTTTCATCAGCGCTGCGTTTTCTCGTCTTGCGCCGCGGTGGTCAAGGGAAAACGGGCTGCACGGAGAAACGCGGGTGCGCGACAAGAAGGTTGAGAGAAGCAAGAAGCTCGAGGCGGGAAGACGGAAGGAGGACGAGGGAGATGAGTCGAGAGACGGGAGACGAGAGGGCCTGCGTCTCCGCGAGCCGCTTGACCGCCTCAGAGTCGCCCCATAGATTGAAACCGATGAGCGAACCTGCTCCCCCCCCGCCTCCCGCTCCGGCGGTTTCCTCCGCGACGCCCGCCCCGCCATCTTACAAGATCGGCACGGAGAAGCTCATCCGGGTGAGCGAAACGGCGGCAGCGCGTTTGAAGCAATTGCTCGAACGGACCGGTAGACCGAATGGCGTACTGCGCGTGGCGGTGATCGGGGGCGGTTGTTCCGGCCTTCAATACAAGATGGATCTCGCCGAAGGGCCGCGTCCGCGCGATTTCCTGGTGGCTTCTCGGGGAGTGAACGTGGTGGTGGACCCGAAGAGCGCACTCTACGTCAGCGGTTCCGAGCTGGATTTCAGCGAGGACCTTCAAAAAGGCGGGTTCAAAGTGACCAATCCGACCGCCACGGCGTCCTGCTCCTGCGGAGAAAGCTTTTCCGCGTGAACCGCTTCCCGTTTTTGCGAATCGGTTCCGCGAAGGCGTCCGGCGAGGCGGCATGAACGCCTTTGAGCTTCTCGGTTTTCCTCCTCGGCCGCTCCTCGACGCGGAGAAGGTCCAGTCGCGCTTTCTGGAGCTCAGCGCACCTCTGCATCCGGATCGGGCGCACGCCCTTCCGGACGAGGAGCGGGAGAAGGCGACTCGGCGGTTTGCTGAACTGAACGCCGCATCCCGCATTTTGCGAAACCCGCGCGACCGCCTCAATCTCCTGCTCGAACTGGAGACGGGCAAGAAACCGCGGGACGTCCAACGAATCCCTCCGGGGACGATGGAGCTTTTTTCGGAAGTGGGTCAGGCGTGTCGTGATGCGGACGAATTTCTCGCCTCGCGCACGGATGCGAACGCCTCCCCGATCCTGCGCGCCGCGGCGAAAGGGCGGGCGGCGGAATGGCGGCGGCGCCTCGACGCCACGCTCATCCAGGTGGACGAGAAGGCGGAGCGGGCGCGGACGGATCTGGCGGCCTTCGACGTCCAATGGGCGTCGGGCGAGAGGCACGCGGCGTTGCTCGATTCGATCGAAAATCTCGCGCGCTTGTTTTCCTACATCGAGCGCTGGCGCAGTCAGCTCCAGGACCGCCTGCTCGAGTTGCAGGTGCGGGGATAGCTCCGCGGCGCCCGTCTTCCTCCAAGGGCAGAAGTCAGGCGCGCGCCTGTTTCGTCACGAGATATTCCGCAAGAGCGACCGCTTGGTTGTGCTCCCGGTCCTTGGCGCCATACACGAGCGTGACGGTTCCGCGCCGCATTTGCTCCCGAAGCTTCGCGACGGCTTCGGGATTTCCGTCGAGTTCTTTGAAATACCGGCCGCGGAATATCGGCCATTTGGCGACGTCGTGGGCGAACCATTTCCGCAGCGCGTGGCTCGGCGCGATTTCTTTGAGCCAGAGCCCGATGCGGATCGAGTCCTTGGAAGTGCCGCGCGGCCAGAGACGGTCCACAAGGATCCGGACGCCGTCGGCGGCTTCGGGCGCTTCGTAAGCGCGTTTCAATTTCAAAGGGAAGGTCTTTTTCATCCGGGAAAAATTTGGAGGACGCCTTAGGATGCGCCTTCCGCGCGCGTTTGCCGCACGACGCGCGCGATCAGCCGTCGTCGGGATCGTAGTTGAGGTTCGGACGGAGCCAACGCTCGACAGCCTTGAGATCCATGCCCTTGCGGCGGTGGTAATCGAGGATCTGATCGCGCCCGAGGCGCCCGACGGAGTAATACTTCGCTTTCGGGTGGGAAAAGATCAGACCGCACACGGAGCTGGCGGGCCACATCGCCATGCTCTCGGTGAGGCGGATGCCGGCCCGTTCCGTGGCGCCGAGGAGTTCGAAGAGCTTCGGCTTTTCGGTGTGATCGGGGCAGGCGGGATAGCCAGGCGCCGGACGGATGCCGCGGTATTTTTCGTGGATGAGGTCGTCGTGGGAGAGGGTTTCCTCTTTTCCGAAGCCCCACGCGTCGCGCGCTTCCTTGTGGATCCATTCGGCGAAGGCTTCGGCGAGGCGGTCGCCGAGCGCCTCCGCCATGATCGCGTGGTAATCGTCGTGGGCGTTCCGGAAGGATTGGATCAGCGCCTCCATGCCGGTGCCCGCCGTCACCGCGAAGATGCCGATCCAGTCGGGGATGCCGCTTTCCCGCGGCGCCACGAAGTCCGCGAGGGCGCGGTGGGGTTGTCCCTCGGGTTTTTCGGCCTGCTCGCGGAGGGTGTGAAGGGTGACGAGTGTCGCGCGCCGGGTTTCGTCCGCGTAAAGCTCGATGTCGTCGCCGTTCGCGGCGGCGGGGAAAAACCCGTAGACGCCGTTCGCGACAAGGCTCCGGTCGCGGAGAATGCGGTCCAAGAGCTTTCGGCCGTCCTCGTAAAGTTCGCGCGCCCGTTCTCCGACCTTCGGGTCCTCGAGGATTTTCGGGAAACGGCCCCGGATCTCCCAGGCGTGAAAGAACGGAGACCAATCCACGAGGCGGGCGAGTTCCTCCAGCGGCGCCTCGCGCACGGCGCGGACGCCGGTGAAGGCGGGGCGGGGCGGGGCATACGCGCTCCAGTCGGTGGAGAAGCGCCGGGAGCGGGCCTCCTCGATGGGTCGCAATCGAGCGACGGCCCGTCGGGCGGCGTGTTCGCGGCGGAGATCTTCCTGTTCGGCACGGTTCCTGGCGGTGAACTCGGTCCGGGTGCGTTCGTTGACGAGCGCGCTCACGACGCCGACGGCACGCGAGGCGTCGAGGACGTGGACCACGGGGCCCGAATACTTCGGGGCGATCCGGAGCGCGGTGTGCGTCTTGCTGGTCGTCGCGCCGCCGATGAGGAGGGGGATCGTGAAGCCTTCGCGTTCCATTTCGGAAGCGACGTGAGCCATCTCCTCGAGGGAGGGGGTGATGAGACCGCTGAGGCCGATGAGGTCCACCTTCTTTTCTCGGGCAACTTCGAGGATCTTTTCGCAGGGGACCATCACCCCGAGATCGAGGACTTCGTAATTGTTGCAACCGAGGACCACGCCTACGATATTCTTGCCGATGTCGTGGACGTCGCCCTTGACGGTCGCGAAAAGGATGCGGCCCTGGGCGCCGAGGGCGGCGCCCTGCTTCTCCGCTTCCATCCACGGGAGGAGAATGGCGACGGCCTTCTTCATCACGCGGGCGCTTTTCACCACCTGCGGGAGGAACATTTTCCCCGCGCCGAACAGGTCGCCGACGATTCCCATGCCGCGCATGAGAGGCCCCTCGATGACTTCGATCGGGCGGCCGAGCTTTTGGCGGGCTTCTTCGGTGTCGGTCTCCACGTGATCGGCGATGCCCTTCACCAGGGCGTGCGCGAGGCGTTCCTCGACGGGGAGGGCGCGCCAGTCGGCTTCCTGCTTTGCGACGGGGCCCTCCTCCTTTTTCTTGAAGGTCTCGGCGAATTGGAGGAGGCGTTCGGTCGCGTCGGAGCGACGATTGAACAGGACGTCCTCGACGCGTTCGCGGAGGTCAACCGGGATGTCCTCGTAAACGGCGAGCTGGCCGGCGTTCACGATGGCCATGTCCAGCCCGGCGCGGATGGCGTGGTAGAGGAACGCCGAATGCATCGCCTCGCGGACGGGGTTGTTGCCCCGGAAGGAAAAGGAGATGTTGCTGACCCCGCCGCTCGCAAGGGCGCCGGGACAGGAGACCTTGAGACGGCGCACCGCTTCGATGAAATTCACGGCGTAGGCGTTGTGTTCCTCGATGCCGGTGGCGATGGTGAGGATGTTGACGTCGAAGACGATGTCCTCGGACGAAAAACCGCCCTTCTCCGTGAGGAGGCGCCAGGCGCGTTCGCAGATCTCGATCTTGCGTTCGGTCGTGTCCGCCTGACCGCGCTCGTCGAACGCCATGACGACGACTCCGGCGCCGTAGCGCCGCGCGAGACGCGCGTGTTCGAGGAAGACCGCTTCGCCTTCCTTGAGGCTGATGGAGTTCACCAGCGAACGGCCCTGGGTGCATTTCAGGCCGGCTTCGATCACCGACCATTTCGAGCTGTCAATCATCACGGGGAGGCGCGCGATTTCGGGCTCCGATGCCATGAGGTTCAGGAAGCGCGTCATCGCGGACTCGGAATCGAGGAGGGCCTCGTCCATGTTCACGTCAATGAGGTTGGCGCCTCCTTCGACCTGCTGCCGCGCGATGGCCAGCGCGTCCTCGAAGCGCCCTTCGCGGATGAGCGCGGCGAACTTCGGCGAACCTGCCACGTTGGTCCGCTCGCCAACGACGAGGAAGCCGGTCTCGGGGCTGGCGGCGAGGGCTTCGAGGCCGCTGAACCGGGCGCGACGAGGTGTCGGAGAAGGTTTGCGAGGGGGGATCCCGTCGAGCGCCTGCGCGAGGGCCTGGATATGGGCGGGCGTCGTGCCGCAGCAGCCCCCCGCGAAATTCAGCCAGCCGGCTTCCGCGAATTCCCGGAGGAATGCCGCCATGCGTTCCGGGGTTTCGTCGAACTCGCCGAAGGCGTTCGGGAGGCCCGCGTTTGGATAGCAGCCGGTCCACACGGGGGCGAGGCGCGCGAGCTCTTCGATGTGCGGGCGCATCTTGTCGGGGCCGAGCGCGCAATTCACGGAGACGGCGAGCAGGTCGGCGTGCGAGACGGAGATCCAAAAGGCCTCGACCGTCTGGCCGGAGAGCGTGCGTCCGCTCGCGTCGGTGATCGTCACGGATGCGATGACCGGCAGGCGTTTCCCCGATTTCGCAAAGGCGTTTTCAAGGGCGAACAGCGCCGCCTTGAGGTTGAGCGTGTCGAAGGTCGTTTCGGGGAGGAGGAGGTCCACGCCCCCTTCGATGAGAGCGAGCGCCTGCTCCTCGTAGGCGGCTACGAGATCGTCGAAGGTGACGAGGCGTTTGCCGGGATCGTTGACGTCGGGGGACATCGAGGCGGTGCGATTCGTCGGCCCGAGGGCGCCGGCAACGAAGCGCGGACGGGAGGGGTCCGCGGCGGTGGCGGCGGCGACGGCGCGGCGCGCGGCAGCGGCCGCCGCGAGGTTGATGCGGCGCACCTCGTCCTCCAGGCGGTAGTCCGTCATGGAGATGCGGTTCGCGTTGAAGGTGTTCGTCTCGATCATGTCGGCGCCGGCGGCGAGGAAGGCGCTGTGGATGTCCTCGATGAGTCCGGGACGAGTGACGGACAGGAGGTCGTGGTTGCCTTTGACGTCCACGGGATGCGCGGCGAATTCGGCGCCGCGATAGGCCGCTTCGTCGAGGCGCTGCGCCTGGATCATGGTGCCCATCGCGCCATCGAGGAGGACGATGCGTTCCTGGAAGAGGGCGCGCAGGCGCGCGGCGGAATCAGGCGCGGAAGGAGGGGGAGGCATGGTGGGAAATATCGCCGAAGTTTCGAAGAAGGCGAACGAATCCTTGCGCGGATTCTTCCGGGCCGCGCTCTAGGCTTGCGAAGATCCGTCGCGCCCTTTACCCATTTCCCGTGCGTCGCTTTGGATTTAAAACGCTTGCGGTGTTTCTCGCTTTTGTGGCGGTTTTGGGAGGACTGTTCGGCATCGCGCACAGCTACCTGAATTCGCACGATTTTCAGGCCCGGTTGATCGAGGAAGTCTCGCGGAAACTCGGCTGCGACGTGCGCGTGGGGCGGATGAAAATCCGGCTCCACCGGGGGCTCGATTGGGTGGATATCGAGGCGAGCAGTCCGCTGGTCCGTCCCGAAACTTTCATGAAGGCCGAGCGGTTGCGCCTCCGTTACGACTTTTTCCAGGCGCTGTTCCTGGGCAAGGTGGTCCTCACCGAGGTCCGCATCAGCCGGCCGCGGATCACGCTGGATCTGTCGGAGACCGCCGAAGCGGCATCGCCCTGGCCGCCGCCGCCGCCGTCCGCGCCTTCCGAACCCGCGGCGCCGCGTCTTCCGGTCGCCGAAGCGCACCCGGAGAAAGCCGCAGGCGCATCGGAGGCGCCTTCGCCCGCGCCGCCGCCGTCCGCTTCCCCTTCGCCCCCCATTTCCGCGGCGCCCTGGCCGCCGCCGCCGCATGTGAACCTGAAAAGCCTGATGATCGAGGACGGCGCGTGCGACATCGTTCTCGTGCCGGCCGAAAAAATCGAGTGCGGAGGGCTCCAGGTACGCGCGGGTTTTTCGGAAGATCCGGAGGCCACGGGCGCCGGTGTCATCAACGCGGCGACGCTTCAGCTCCCGAAAAACCTGCTGTTGCGCTCCGTGCGCGGACAGTTTCTCTGGCGCGCGGAAAGCGTTGCCGTGCCCTCGCTCACCGCGCAGCTTTGCGGGGGGAACGCGGAGGCGACGCTTCGGCTCGAAAAGCCCAGGGGCGTTCCGGTTTTTGACCTCACGGTGGTGTTCAAGGACCTCAGTCTTTCGGAACTGGCGCGGGCCGCTGGAGCGCGCGATCTTCCCCTCGTGGGGAAACTCCAGGCGCAGGCGCGTTTCCAGGGCGCTCTCGCCTCGGTCGCGACGCCGAACGGGTTGGGTCAGGTGAAGGTCCGGGACGCTCGTCTCTTCCGCGCCCCCGGCCTTTCGCAGTTGGGCGGCCTGCTGAATCGTCAGGACTTTTATGATTTGCCGCTGACGGCGTGCGAAACCGACTTCACGCTTCAGGCCAATCGTCTGGAGCTTTCGCGGATCCAGGTGACCGCCGCGGAACTCGACCTCACGGGCGACGGCTGGCTCGATTTCGCCACGCACACGGAGGAGCTGCGCCTCAAGCTGGGCCTCGCGCCCTCTCTCGCGGGCGCCCTGCCCGCAGGGATGCTCGACGGGCTGCCCCGCCGCGCCTCGGGCTGGGTCGAGATCCCGTTCAAGGTCTGGGGCCCCATGGACCGTCCCCAGAACGATCTGGTCGCCCGCTTCGCCGCGATCCAGATGCGGGCGATCGGCGGCACGATCTTCGACCGGATCTTTCGCTCCATGCCGAAAAACGGCGCCCCTTGAAAACCGCGGAGACCGGCGGGGGCGTTCACCGTCTTGAGTTTCCCCAAGGGGGGTCACGATGTACCTGAAGGATCCCAAGCGGGTTCGGCTTTTGTCTTGCGCGCCTTCCGGGTTTTGTTAAGTTGCTGCACGGTACTCATGCCGACGTTTAAGTACACCGCGATGGACGCCAAGGGCGGCGAGAAGACGGGCACGCTCGACGCCGACAATCAGACGGCGGCCATCAACTCGCTCCGGGAGAAAGGTTTTTTTCCGACGAATGTCTCCGAGGTCGGGGCGAAGAAGAAGGAGAAGGCGCCGAAGGGCGGCGCGCCCGCAGCTGCACGGAAGCCCGCCGCCAAGGGTGGCGGGATGAACATCAACATCAACCTCGCGTCGCTCTGGGGCGGCAGCGGGGTCAAGGCCAAGGAGCTCACCGTCTTCACGCGCCAGTTGGCTACCCTTGTGGACGCCGGGCTCCCCCTCCTGCGCGGCCTTTCGGTGCTCCAGCGGCAGGAGAAAAACCTCGTCCTCAAGAACGTCCTCGGCGAGCTCACCACTTCCGTCGAGAGCGGATCCACCTTCTCGGAGGCGCTCTACCTGCACCCCAAGATTTTCAACAAACTCTACATCAACATGGTGAAGGCGGGCGAGGTGGGCGGTGTTCTTGAAGTCGTTCTCAACCGGCTTTCTCAATTCATGGAGAAGGCCGAGAAAATCAAAGGCAAGATCAAGGCCGCATCGTTCTATCCCGCGGCTGTGCTCGTGATCGCCGTCGGCATCCTCTCGTTCCTGATGATCAAGATCGTCCCTCAGTTCAAAACAATCTTCGCCGACATGCTCGGCGGCACCGAACTCCCCGCCTTCACCCAGTTCGTCCTCGGGTTTAGCGACAAGGTGAAGGACAACTTCCTCGCTGTCGGCGGCGGCATCGTGGGGGTCATCATTCTGCTCAAACTCTGGGGCAAGACTCAGTCGGGCGCCTTCCTTCTCGACCGGTTCACGCTCGCGTCGCCCGTCATCGGCGACCTCACCCGTAAGTCTGCCATCGCCCGCTTCACGCGCACCCTCGGCACCCTGGTATCCAGCGGCGTGCCCATCCTTCAGGCGCTCCAGATCGTCAAGGAAACCAGCGGTAACCGCGTGATCGCGAACGCCGTCGGCAAGGTCCACGACAGCGTCAAGGAGGGGGAAAGCATCGTTCAGCCCCTCGACGCGTCGGGCGTGTTTCCGCCCATGGTGGTGAGCATGATTGACGTCGGCGAGACGACCGGCGCGCTGCCCGACATGCTCATGAAAATCGCCGACAACTACGACGACGAGGTGGACAACGCGATTGCCGCGATGGTCTCGCTGCTCGAGCCCGTGATGATCGTGTTTCTCGCCCTCATCGTGGGAAGCATCGTCATCGCCCTCTTCCTCCCCCTGATCAAGATCATCACCACCCTCGGCCAGGACACCGGCGGCGGCTGATCCGAAGGGGAGAGGCCCGGAGCACGAACCGCAAGGCGGCGGGGCGATGGGTTTGGCTGCCGCCTGCGGATGACGCTCAGAATTCCCCCTGCCCGATATTTTCCTCATTCGAATGACGTCGAGACCTCTCATGGGAAAAGCCGGTTCGGACACTCTCCTTGCAAGGAATTACGAACTCGCATGCGAACGCTTTGCCGCGTTGGGCGTGGACGTCGAGGCCGCGTTGAGGCGCCTCGCCCGCGTCCCGCTTTCGCTGCACTGCTGGCAGGGAGACGACATTGCGGGGTTCGAGGCCGATGCGACCGGCCTCACCGGCGGCATCATGGCCACGGGCAACTACCCCGGCCGCGCCCGCACGCCCGAGGAATTGCGCGCCGATCTCGAAATGGTCTGGCGCCTCCTGCCGGGCCGCCACCGCCTCGCGCTGCACGCCCTCTACGCGGAGACGGAGGGGAAGCGCGTGGACCGCGACGCGCTCGAGCCGCGGCATTTCCAGGGTTGGGTGGACTGGGCGAAGCGTCACGAGATCGGCCTCGATTTCAACGGGTCCTTCTTTTCCCACCCGAAATCAGCGGATGGGTTTACCCTTTCGCATCCCGACGATGGCATCCGCCGCTTCTGGATCGCGCACGGGATCGCGAGCCGGAAGATCGGCGCGTTCTTGGGACGCGAACTCGGCTCGCCCTGCGTCTGCAACCTCTGGATTCCCGACGGCTTCAAGGACACTCCCGTGGACCGCAGGGCGCACCGCGGACGACTTCGCGAATCCCTGGACGAAATCTTCGCTGCGGAGATGTCGCGCACGCATCTCCTCGACGCCGTCGAGCCGAAGCTCTTCGGCCTCGGTTCGGAAAGCTGCGTGATCGGTTCGCACGAGTTCTACCTCGCCTATGCCGTCGCCAAGCGCATCCTCCTCACGCTCGACACCGGGCACTACCACCCGACGGAGGTCGTCAGCGACAAGATCAGCGCGGTGCTCGCGTTCCTCGACGAAATCCTGCTCCACGTCAGCCGTGGCGTGCGATGGGACAGCGATCACGTCGTCACGCTCAACGAGGAACTCGTCGCCCTCGCGCAGGAGATCGCGCGGGGCGGCGACGAGGCGCGGATCCACGTCGGACTTGATTACTTCGACGCGAGCATCAACCGCGTGGCGGCGTGGGTGATCGGCGCGCGCGCGATGCTCAAGGCGCTCCTCATCGCCTTCCTCGAACCGACGGAAGAACTGCGCGCGCTCGAGGAGAAGGGCGACTACACGGGTCGCCTCGCAATGCTCGAGGACCTCAAAGGGCTTCCCTATGGCGCGGTCTGGGACCACTACTGTGTCGCGTCGGGCACGCTCCCCTCGATGGACTGGCTCGACGAGGTCCGCTGCTACGAGAAGAAAGTGCTCTCGAAGAGAAGGTGAGGAAGGCTGAAGGCTGGAGACTGGAGGAGGAAGAAATGCGGGGCCGCACGAAGTTGCGTGCCTTCGGACAGGCGGATGGCTTCCTCGAGATCGCCTTTGGATCGTTGAGGGAGCTCCACGACCAACTCGGCCTGGCCATCCGCCTGGGTTTTGCGTCCGAGTCCAAGGCTTCCGGTGGCTCTGCGAAGATGGAGGAGGCGGAGAAGGTTCTGGGAAGTTGATCCGCTCGATGCGAACGGGCCGGTAGTTTTTGCTCCTCTTCCTGCGGCCTATCGCCTACAACCTCAACTCCCGATGCCACGCAAAGCCTTGATTGTCTGGGGCGGTTGGGAAGGGCACGAGCCGAAGAAGTGTGCCGACCGCTTCGAACCCTTCCTCCGCGAACAGGGGTTCGACGTCACCGTTTCCAACTCGCTCGACAGCTACCTCGACGAACCGTTCATCCGCTCCCTCAGCCTCGTGGTTCCGATCTGGACGATGGGGACGATCTCGAAGGAGCAGGAGCAGGGGCTGCTCTCGGCGGTCGAGTCGGGGGTCGGCATCGCCGGCTGGCACGGGGGCATGGGCGATTCCTTCCGCAACAACCCCTCCTACCAGTTCATGGTGGGTGGCCAGTGGGTGGCGCATCCTGGCAACATCCTTCGCTACAAGGTGCGCATCACCCGCTCCGACGACCCGATCGTGAAGGGTCTGCGCGATTTCGAAATGGAGTCGGAGCAGTACTACCTGCACGTGGACCCGTCGAACGAGGTCCTGGCGACAACCACCTTCACAGGGGAGCACACGGAATGGATCGCGGGATGCGTGATGCCGGTCGTCTGGAAACGCCGCTGGGGGCAGGGGCGCGTCTTCTACTCCTCGCTCGGCCATGTGGCGAAGGATTTCGATACCTTCGAGGCCGCCGAGATCGTTCGCCGCGGGATGCTCTGGGCGGCGCGGTAGGGGGCCTACAGGAATCGCAGCAGGAGCTTCTTGAGCACGCAGACGGCGGCGGCGAGGTGCTCCTCTTTCAGCGGCTTGTAGAACTGTCGCTTGTGGATGGGGCGGTCCACTTTCCGTTCACCTTCGAGCAACGTCAGGATATGGAGATCGTAATCGAAGTAGGAGAGCAGCGTATGAGTTGTGGTGCTGCCCAAGTGGAGACTTTTGCTCAGGTCACTGTAATCGCCGGTGAGCTGGCTTTCCAGTTGGAGCAGAACGCACGTCAGGTCAGGATGCGCGTGGCGGAGCAGCCAGAAGTCGATGAGGATGCGTTTGAGCATCGCGTTTTCCGCATACGCCTTGCACTCGACACCCATGGCAAACCTGCCGTCCACGCTGACGTGGATGTCGGTCTTGAGAGGGTAGACGTAGCGCTTGCGATGGTCGCGGATGTACCTGGCAACGCTGGGATCGGTCTTCTCCAGCCTGTCGAGGTAAAGGTCGCGCAACGGCACCCGGACGGCCGTCCGCTCAAACGAAAGGCGTTTCGGAACTCCCTCCAGCTCCTTCCATGCGATTCGCACGAGATGCTGGCCCATGCTCTCCACCAGCATTCCTTTTGCGGCTCTGACGACGCCGCCATACGCGCGATCTTCCTTGGCTTTCGCATCGTGATCCACGTTCCCTACGAGCGTGTCGTAGGACTTCGAGATTTCGCGAACGCTCGGAGGGGTCGTCGTTGGCATGGGTCAGCAGAGTGTGGCGCGGAGGCGTTCTTCCGCCGCGGCGCAGTATTCGCGAGAGACGTCGATTCCGAGGAAGCGGCGCCCGAGTTGCTTGGCGACCACGGTCGTCGTCCCAACCCCGTTGAACGGATCGAGGACCACGTCGTTGCGGAAAGAGAACATCTTGATGACGCGCGCAGCGAGTTCTTCGGGGAACATCGCGGGATGCCCGAACTCCTTCATCTTGCGTTCAGGAGCGATGCTCCAGCGGCTCACGACCCACTTCTTGAACTCATCGGCCGTGAGATCGGAATCCGCGGAGTGCCCCTCCTTCTTGAGGGTGCCCTTGCAGAAGATTTCGAGGAACTCCCAAGTGTACTTCAGGTAAGGGTTGCTCGGGCTGCGCCAGCTGCCCCACGCCGTGTACTTGCAATTGTAGTTGTTCTTCTCCCACAGAATCTCACCCTTCCAGATCAGCCGCTTCTCCATGAAGTAGTGGCTGACGATATGGTGCGACGGGATGTAGTCGGAGAACAGGGGTTGGAGGTTGACGATGATCCGCCCCCCGTGCTTGAGCACGCGGACGCACTCGTCGAACACCGCGAAGAGTTTCTTGAAGTACTGCGGCCAGTGGTTGGTGTCCGGTGAGTCGTTGTAGTCGAGGCCGAAGTTATACGGGGGCGACGTGAAGACGAGGTCCACGCAGTTCGCGGGCAGTTCCTTGAGCGCGGTTTCACTATCGGCGCAAAGGATGCGGTTCACGCAGGAAGCCGGCAGTTCTGTGTTCTCGGTCGGGTAGGGGGAAGCCGCCGCGTAGAAGAACTGGGAGCGTTGGGCGACCTTGGCCTTACGGCCCCGGACCTTCCGCTCGTCGGCGTAGCCTGCGTAAAGCCGCTTCTTCCCCGAAATTCCGTAGCTGCGGATGTCTCCGATGGCAGCCAGCAGGCGCTCGAGCACTTGCGTGGCAGCCTCGGGGAATGGAGCCGAGTGCGGAGGGTGCCCGTTTCCCCCGTTCGCCGAAAGGGCCTTCAGGCGTCCTTCAAACCTGTGAAAATCGAGCGCGACCAACTGCGCTTCGAGATGAGTATCCGTCAGGGTGCACGCCAACTCGGAGGAAGGGATGGGGTGCAGGAACCTCTCAAGGGCGCTCCGGTCAGTCTCGCTGAGGCTATGGGGAAACACCACGGTCAGCGTGCGCGGCGTGGCTTCCTGCAGGGTGTGGACTTTCTGGGGCATTCGCGAGCCTCGCCCCGAATATGGACGGACCCGCATGCGGTGCAAGCAGGAAAAGCGGCATTGTTGACCAGCGAGGGTTTGGGGCGTTCTCGAGATCGGCCGGCCTTCGATCGGTTCACCGGTCGGCAGACTCGGAGACGGATCTTCCCGAGAAAATCAAATTACCGGAGGATTCGGAGAGTCGTTTTTTTCCGCACGATAGGCTTCCGCAAGGAGCGTGACGGGATGGGCGACGCGCACCTCAATCCCATGCGCGCGCAGGCCGGCGGCGACCTGGATCAGACAGCCCGGGTTGGATGTTGCCAGCACCGAGGCGCCCGTCGAGGCGATGTGGGCGACTTTGCGGCGAAGGAGTTCCGCAGACATTTCCGGCTGCGTGATGTTGTACACCCCTGCGCTTCCGCAGCACCAGGAGGATTCGGGGAGTTCGAGGAATTCATAGGCGGGGAGCGCCTGCAGAATGATGCGCGGCGGCCCGGTGATCTTCTGGCCGTGGACAAGATGGCAGGCTTCATGATAGGCGAGGCGGATCTTTGCTTCCCTCTTTCGGCCGCGAGGAGGACGGAACCCGATTTCGACGAGATACTCCTGAATGTCGCGCACTTTGCGGGACCAGGTTTTTGCGCGCTCTCCATACACGGGGTCGCCGGCGAGGAGGCGGTCGTAATGGCGGAGGTGAGAACCGCAGCCGGCGGCATTGATCACGATGGCGTCGAGCGCGTCCACGTCGAAGGCGTCGAGGTTCTTCCGCGCGAACTGTTTCGCGAGCTCCCATTCGCCGTTGTGTCCGTGAAGCGAGCCGCAGCATTCTTGGCCCTTGGGGATCGTCACCTCGCATCCGTTCTGTTCGAGGACGAAGGCCGTGTCGCAATTGACGTCGGCGAAGACGAGGTCCTGGACACAGCCAGCGAGGACGCCGACGCGGCGCGTTCGGGGCGCGTCGCGGGCCGCCGCGGGCGTGCGATAACCCATCGGCGTGAAACGATCAAGGATCGTGGGGGTGAGCGGTTCGAGTTCGCGGAGCGGTTTCGGAGCGAAACGGAGGATGCCGGAACGACGGACGAAGGTTTGCAGGCCGAGCTTCTGATAAAGCCAGAGGAGGCGCCCGAAAAAGCGAAGGCGCGCGCGCTTGGCGAAAAGCCAGCGGATGAGGGCCCATCGGACGAAGTTGCGTTTCGGGGAGGAAAGGACGCGCCGTCGCTCGACTTCGGCGCGCGCCATTTCGAAGAGATGGGCGTAATCCACGCCGGCGGGGCAGGCGGTCATGCAGGCGAGACACCCGAGGCAGAAATACATCTCCTCGCCGAAGGCGCGGGTGACTTCGAGGCGGTCGTCCGCGATCGCACGCATGAGCGCAATGCGCCCGCGGGGGCTCGCGGACTCGCGCTTCGTGGCGTCGTAGGTGGGGCAGGTGGGCAGGCAAAGCCCGCAGTGCATGCACTGCTGGACGATCGAATAGTCGAGGCCTTTGAGGTAGTTGCCCACGGGCAAAACGCTATCGGTGAGGCGGCGGCAAATCCAGCGTTTTGGATGATGGACTTCGGACCGAAAGGGATTTTTCGGCCGCTGCTCAGGAATGGCAAAAACGGAACGGCCGGCGGATCTCAGGGAGGGGGACTCTCCCATTCCGTTTTGAGTTTCTTGCTTCTCCGAAGGAGAGGGCAGCCGTCCTCGAAGGCCTCGGCTCCTTCTCCGATGGAGCGGCTGGGCCTCATCTTCCTCCGACATTTCGCGACGCCCGTCCCGCCTTGGCGAGCGCGCCAAAATCAATCCTCGTTGAACTTTGCGATGAGGAGCTGTTCGAGTTCCGAAAGGGCCTTGGCGGCGTCGGCGCCTTTCGCGCTGACCTTCAACTTGGCGCCGCATCCGGCTGCGAGCATCATCAGGCCCATGATGCTCTTGCCGTTCACCTGTTCGCCATCCTTCTCGACGGTGATTTCGGACTGAAACTTCGTGGCGGTCTTGACGAACATGGCGGCTGGCCGCGCGTGAATGCCGAGCTTGTTCACGACGATGAACTGGCGGATCACGACGCCGCTCTTTTTAGGATCGTGATCGCTCATGGAGGAGTCGTCATTTTCTGGATGAGCCGGCGGTTGAGTTCAAGGGCGGCGTTCGATCCCATGCTCTTCAGCTTTTGGTCCAGGGCTGCCACTTCCACGAGGCGGGAGATGTCCCGCCCGGGGCGCACGGGGATCGTCACGTGAGGCACCTTGATGCCGAGGATGTCGTAGAACTCGCGGTCGAGTCCGAGGCGGTCCACGTCCGCGACCTTCTCCCAGTCCTGGAGGGAGACGACGAGATTGAGGATCTTCTCCAGGCGGATCGCCCCTACGCCGAACATGGACATCACGTTGATGATTCCGATTCCGCGCACTTCCATGTGGTTGCGGGTGATTTCGGAAGAGCTGCAGATCAGTTCGCAGCCGTTCATCAGGCGGATTTTCGCGATGTCGTCGGCGACGAGGCTGTATCCGCGCTCCAGCAGAGAGAGCACGCATTCGCTTTTGCCGATGCCGCTGCTGCCGCGCAGCATCAACCCGATGCCCTGGATGTCCACGACGCTCCCGTGTTCGGTGCAGGTGGGTGCGAAATCCACTTCCAGAAAAAGCGTGGTCTGATTCACGAGGCGCATCGTGATGAGGGGGCACTTGAAAATCGGCACTTTGACCCGATCTGCTTCTTCAAGAAAGGCGGCAGGCGGGTTGATCGAGCGAGCGAAGATCACGCACGGCACATCGCTGTTGAAGAAGCGGCGCGCTCGGGCCTGCAGCAACCGTTGGGAGATCGAATGCAGATAATGGTTTTCGGCGAAACCGAAGACCTGAGGCCGTTTCGAGGCGAAGTATTTGGTGAACCCCGCCAACGCGAGTCCGGGGCGATTGACGGAGCCTTCATGGATGGGGCGCTTCAGTCCCTCGCCGCCCGCGAGGAGCTTGAGCCCCAGGGCCTCGCCGTGGCGGGTAAAGAAATCTTCTACCGTCACCGTGGGTATGGGCATGCGGACAAAATGCCAGAACCTCCGCTGCCTGCCAATTGAGGAAATCGCGTTGAGAAGCGCGCGTTCTCCGGGAAGAATCCGCGCGTGCCGCCTCCTGCGTTTCTTGCCTCCCTCCGTTTCACGGTCGCGCTCACGGGCGCTGCCGTTTTCGCCGGTTGCGGGAACGATCCGAATCCCGCGCCCCTCCAACGCGTCCGCGCCGACGGCGCCCCGTGGGCCGTCTCCTATCGCGCCCTCGGCGACGACCCGCGCAGCCTCGATCCCCAGGTGAGCTACGACACGCTCGGCCACGCGATCATCAGTCTGCTGTATGACCCTCCGCTCGAGTATCAGCCTTTTCGCACCGATCCCTACGAGCTCCAGCCATGCCTCCTGGAATCCATGCCGGAACGCGGGCGCGACGCAAGGGGACGGACGACCTACACGCTTCGGCTCAAGCGCGGGCTGAAGTTCGACGACGATCCCTGTTTCGTCGCGACGAGAGGGAGAGGGAGGGAGATCGTTGCGAGCGACCTGGCCTACGCCTTCCAGCGCATCGCGGATCCCGCCGTCGAATGCCCGGTGCTTTCGGTCCTCCAGGAATCGCTGCCCGGTCTCGGCGAGGCCTACGCTGCGGCGAAGAAGGCGGGCGGCTTCGATTACGCGAAACCCCTTGCGGGCGTGGAGGTCGTGGACCGCTACACGCTCCGGCTGGTCCTGTCCAAGCCGTATCCGCAAATCCTTTTCTGGCTGGCGATGCCTTTCGCGGCGCCCGTTCCGCGCGAAGCGGTGGATTATTACGATGGGAAATCGCACGGCGGAGAAACGCGCGAGCAGTTCCGCTTCCACCCCGTGGGATCAGGCGCCTTCCGCCTTGTCGAATGGCGGAGAAATCGTCTGCTCCGTCTGGAGCGCCGTCCGGGCTACGCCGCCACTCGCTTTCCCTCGAGCGGCTGGGCGGCCGGCGAGGAGGCGCGCTTCCGTCCGCTGGCGGGGCGCCCCTTGCCGCTCATTGACGAAATCCAATTCTCCATCATCCGCGAGAGCGTTCCCCGCTGGCTGATCTTCCGTCAGGGGTGGCTCGACAGTTCCGGGATTTCGAAGGACGTCTTCGGCAGCGTGCTCGACGCCTCGCGCGAGCTCACCTCCGCCTATCGCGCCCGCGGCGTCCAACTCCATCGCGACGCCAGCCCCTCGACGTTTTACCTCATTTTCAACATGACCGATCCGGTCCTGGGCGGAAATCGCAAGCTCCGTCAGGCGATCGCCAGCGCCTACGATCGCGATCTCGCCAACGAAATCTTTTTCAACGGGACCTTTCTCAAGGCGGAACAGGTCGTGCCTCCCGGCGTCTTCGGTTATCAGGCGGGCCTCAAGAACCCCTGGCTGCGCCACGACCTCGCCCTCGCGCGTAAACTCCTGGCCGAAGCAGGCTGGCCCGACGGGCGCGACCCCGCCACGGGCCGCCCCCTGGAGCTGACGCTCGACACCACGGTGGACGATCCGGAAAGTCGTCAAATGGCCGAGTTCGAGAAGGGGCAGATCGAGCAGCTTGGCATCCGCGTCAAGGTGATCGAGAACCTTTGGGCGCGCCAGCAGGACAAGGTGGACCGCGGCCATTTCCAGATCGTGACGGGCGGCTGGCAGGCGGACTATCCCGATCCCGAGAACTTTTTCATGCTCTTTGCGAGCCGTAACGCTCCCCCTCGCGGGAGCAACCACTCCCGCTACGCCAACCCCGAGTTCGATCGCCTCTTCGATCGCATGAGCGCGATGGACAACACGCCCGAGCGGCAGGAACTTGTCCGCCACCTCACGGCGATCCTCAACGAGGATTGCCCCCTTGTGCTCCTCACGCATCCCGTGACCTACGCCCTCAACCAGCCCTGGGCGCCTCGGGTGACCTCCAATCCGCTCGTGGCCAATGCGGCGAAATACATCTCCGTGGACCTTGCGATGCGCGATCGGCTCCGCCGCGAATGGAACCGGTCGTCGATGTGGCCGGCGTGGGCGGCGGGGATCGGGCTCGCCGCGATGGCGGCCGGCGTCTTTCTTTGGAGCGCGAAGCGCGATGCGTGACTATCTCATCCGTCGGCTGCTCTCGGCGGTCCCGATCCTGATCGGGGTGATGCTCCTCACCTTCGTCCTGTTTTTTGTGTTCCAGACCCCGCGCGCGATGGCGTTGCGCATCCTCGGCCCGAAGGCGCCTGCGGAAGCCATTGAGAACTGGCTCCACAACCGCGGCTACGACAAGCCTCGCTTCCTCAACCTGCGCCCCGGCGCGCGCCTCTGGGACTCCCAGTTCGTCAACCACCTGAGCGCGCTGGCGCGTTTCGATCTCGGACATTCCGACGCCACGGGAGAACCGGTCCTCGAGATGTTCAAGCGCGGAATGGTCCCTTCGTTGCTCATCACCGTGCCGGTGTTCGTCGCGGGCCTCTGCCTCGCCGTCGGTGCGGCGCTCCTCCTCGTCATGGCGCGCGAGTCGGCGCTCGACCTTGCGGGCGCGCTCGCCTGCGTGATGATGATGAGCGTTCCCTACATGGTCTGGGTGATTTTCGGCCAGTGGCTCATGGGGGTGCGGCTCACCTGGTTTCCCGCGTTCGGGTTCGACCTCTCGGGGTGGAGCACGGCGCGTTTCCTCGTCTTGCCGGTGGCGCTCGCCGTCTTCGCCGGGCTCGGTGCAGACACGCGGCTTTATCGCGCAATCTTCCTTGAGGAAATCCGCCAGGACTATGTGCGCACCGCGCGGGCGAAGGGCGCCTCGGGACGCCGCATCCTTTTCGTCCACGTGCTCAAGAACGGGATGATCTCCCTGGTCACTCTCGTGGTGGCCTCGCTGCCGTTCCTCATCATGGGTTCGCTCGTGCTGGAGAGCTTCTTCGGGATCCCCGGGCTCGGGAACCTCATGATGAACGCGATCCGCACTTCGGATTTTGCGGTCGTGCGCGCTTCGGTCTGGCTCGGGTCGCTCCTCTACCTCGCGGGCCTTCTCCTCACGGACCTCGCGTATGCCCTCGTGGACCCGCGTGTGCGGTTTCGGTAAACAGCGGGCGGCGTCCGCCTCGGTCTCGCGCTTTATGTTTGATTTTAGGCGGAGGCGCAGCACCCTTGAGACCATGCGCATCCTGTTCCAGGCGTTTGTCGTGGCGCTTGCGGCGGCGAGTCTCGCCGGTTGCCTCGGACAACCGGAGGCGTCCGTTCCGGGAATCAAGGTGGACAGCGACCCCCCCGGCGCGGTGTTGAGCCTCAACGGGAAGGAAGTCGGACGCACCCCGTATTTCTGGCGGTCGCCTCCCGCGGGCAAGGCGCTCCTCCAGTTCGCGTGGGAAGGCTATGAACCTCTCGATCGGATGGTGACCGTGGATCCCTCCGCGCTCTCGGACATCGTGGTGAAGCTGGAGCGCTTTCAGGGGCTCGTGCTTTTTCAATCCGTTCCGAACAACGCGGAGGTGACGGTGGACGGGGCGTTCAAGGGAAAGACGCCTCTGCTTTCCTGCGATCTTCCTTCGGGGAAACACAAAGCCGTGTTTCGCCTCGAGGGTTACGACCCGCGGGAAATGGATCTGGAGATCCGCGACCGCACTCCGCAAATCTGCGCCATGAACATGCGCTCGATCCATGCGACGCTGCGCGTGGAGTCCGCGCCGCCGGGCGCCGCGGTGATGCTCGACGGCATCCACAAGGGGCAGACCCCGTGCGCGATCGAGGACGTGTTGATCGGCGACCACAAGCTCAAGCTCGTGCGCGAAGGCTACAAGGATTTCGAAACCAACCTTCGCGTTCCCCAAACGGGCGTGCTTCCCGTCTCCGTCCAGCTCGAGGAAAAATACGCCGTTCTCGATATCGTTTCCGCGCCTCCCGACGCGCGCGTGACGTTGAACCAGGAATTCAAGGGGCGCACGCCGCTGCAAATTTCAAGTCTTCAGGACGGCGCCTATACGGTGACCATCGAGAAGCCGGGTTACGACAAGATCACCCGCGAGGTGAAGATTGCACGCAATCAGGACGCGAAGGTGGACGTGAGCCTCGAGAAGAACACCGGACTGATGGCGCTGAACGTTTCGCCTTCGGGCAGTGCGATTTCGGTGGACGGGGATTTCAAAGGGGCTTCCGCCGAAGGTCCGTTCACTCTCGAACTCCCTCCGGGAAACTATCGGGTGGACGTGAGCCGCACGCGCCACCGTCCGCAGAGCTTCACGGTCGCCGTCGTCGCACGGAAAACGGCGGCGCGCGACGTCGTCCTTCAGAAGATCTGGGTCAAAGACACGATTCTCGTTCTCCGCCAGAGCCAGCGGGTGCGCGAAGGGATGCTGATCGAGAAGTATCCGAACGGGAGCGTTCGGCTGGAGACGTCTCCGGGGATCTTTGAAGAATACTCCGCCGGCGAAATTCTTTCGGTTGCGCCGGCCAAGACACCCTGAAGCCTTCCAATTTTCGCACAAATCGCTCAGAAAAGAAAAATGCCATCTTTTGATTTGGATCAAGGCAATCGAAAGTGACTCTCGGCAGACTGAAGCCTAGCTAATGAGTTTCCTTCTGGAAAAAATGGGCGCGGCGTTGAGCGCAGTTGCGCTGACGGTTGTGGCGCGTGCGGCGCCCGTGCCGCAAGACGCGACGGCGCCTGCCTCCGACGCCGCGGCGCACCGGTTCGTGACCGCCTGCGCCGGCTGCCACACGGTAGGCGGTGGAAAGCTCACGGGACCCGACCTGATTTCCGTGACCGCGTGGCCGTCCGGCGACCTCAAGAGCGCCATTCAACGGATGCAGAAATACGTCGGACCGCTCACCGACGCGGAGGTCCAACAGCTCGCGGACCTCCTGAAAAGCGCGGAGGTCCGCGCGCGGCTGAAGGCGGAAGAGGGGCGCGTCGCGCAGGCGTTCGCTGCGAAGACGGCGCCGCCGTCCGCGGCTTCGGGTCGAGCCTTGTTCTCCGGCGCGAAGTCGCTCAAGAACGGCGGCGCGCCCTGCCTCGCCTGCCATCAGGCGGAAGGCGCCGGCGGCACGTTGGGACCCGACCTCGCGAACATCCGCGCGCGCATGGGGGAGGTGGCGCTCGCCTCGGCGATCGAGAAGGCGAACTTCAAGGTGATGGAGCCCGCCTACCGCCGGCATCCGGTGACGAAACAGGAGGCGCTCGACATGGCCCGCTATTTGTCGTCGCTCGACCCCTCGACGCCACGGGCGGCGGACGCGCCGCTGCTGCTCTGGGGCGGGCTCGGTGGGGCGGCGCTCATGGCGGGGTTGGCGCTCTTTCAACGAAACCATTCCGCGCCGCATCCCGCGCGGCTTCAGCGGAGGAGGAGCTAGCGATGGGCTGGATCAAGGACGTCTTCTCCCCGCGCGAGCGGACCTGGGAAGACTTTTACCGCAACCGTTGGGCCTACGACAAAGTGGTGCGAAGCACGCACGGAGTGAACTGCACGGGGTCGTGCAGTTGGCAGATTTTTGTGAAACAGGGCGTCGTCGTCTGGGAGCTGCAGGCGCTCGATTACCCCATCATCGATAAGGAAATTCCGCCCTACGAACCGCGGGGATGCCAGCGGGGGATTTCCTACTCGTGGTACATCTACAGCCCGATCCGCGTGAAGTATCCCTACGTGCGCGGCGCGCTCCTCAAGCTCTGGCGCAAGGCGCGCAAGGCGCACCTCGAGGATCCGGTCGCCGCGTGGCGCTCGATCATGGACGACGCCGAAGCGCGGAAGAGCTATCAACAGGCGCGCGGGAAAGGCGGATTCCGCCGCAGCACGTGGGCGGAAGTCAACGAGCTTATGGCCGCCGCGAATCTGGATACGGTGCGGCGCTACGGGCCCGACCGCCTCATCGGTTTTTCGCCGATCCCGGCGATGTCCATGGTGAGCTACGCCTCCGGCGCGCGCTTCCTCCAATTGATGGGCGGCGTCTGCCTGTCGTTCTACGACTGGTACTGCGATCTGCCTCCCGCCTCGCCCGAAATCTGGGGGGAACAAACCGATGTGGCCGAAAGCGCCGACTGGTATCACTCCCGCTTCATCGCCGTCGTAGGGTCGAATGTCCTCATGACGCGTACGCCAGACGCGCACTTTCTCGTCGAGGCGCGCCACCGCGGGGCGAAGGTCGTCGTGTTTTCTCCAGACTTCAGCCAGACGTCGAAAGTCGCCGACGAATGGGTGCCGATCCATCAGGGGCAGGATGGCGCGTTCTGGATGTCGGTGGGACATGTGATCCTCAAAGAGTTCTACGCCCGACGGAAGGTTCCGGCGTTCATCGAATATTTGAAGCGCTACAGCGACGCGCCTTTTCTCGTGACGCTGCCGAAGCAGGCGGACGGGACGCACGAGGCGGGCGGACTCCTCCGCGCTTCCCAGGTCGCGGCGGCGAAAGAGGTCGAGAACGCCGAGTGGAAGACGTTCGTGCTGGACTCCGCAACGAACGAGCTGCGGATGCCCCAAGGCACGGTGGGCCATCGCTGGCAGAAGAAAAAGGGCGAATGGAACCTGAAGCTCGAAGACGCGCTTACGGGTCAGACGTTCGATCCGGTTTTGGAACTCGAGGGGCGTCACGACGCGCTGGTGGATGTGAAGTTCTCGGATTTTTCCGAGGGCGACACCGTGCGGACGTTCCTCCGGAAGGTTCCCGCGCGGCGGGTGAAGACCGCCGACGGCGAAATCCTGGTGACCACGGGGCTGGAGCTGCTTTATGCGCAGTATGGGGTGGACCGTGGGTTCGGGGGCGAATGGCCGAGGGATTACGACGACGATCACTTCCCCTTCACTCCAGCGTGGCAGGAGCGATTCACGGGGATCAAGGCGTCGGTGGCGGTGGAGTTCGCGCGCGAATGGGCGCGGACGGCGGAACTGAGCGGCGGGCGCTGCAGCATCATCATCGGCGCGGGGGTCAATCACTGGTACCACAACAACCTGATCTATCGCGCCGCGATCGTTCCGCTGATCCTCTGCGGCTGCATCGGGAAAAATGGCGGCGGCTGGAACCATTACGTCGGGCAGGAAAAACTCGTGCCGCAAAGCTCGTGGGCGCCCATCACGTTCGGCGCCGACTGGGGCGGACCGCCCCGCCTGCAGAACGCGCCGTCGTTCCATTACATGCACTCCGGCCAGTGGCGCTACGACAGGGCGTTCCGGGAGGTTTGTCCCGTCGCGAACGAGCGGCACTCGATGGCGGGAGGGCATACGGCCGACAAGCAGGCGCTCGCCGTGCGCAACGGATGGCTTCCGTGTTTCCCGCAGTTCACGAAACCGAACTCTGAGGTGATTCGCGAGGCCGAAGCGGCCGGCGCGAAGACCGATGCGGAAGTCGTCGCCTGGGTGGTGAAGGCGCTCAAGGAGCGTCGCCTCAAGTTTGCGATGGAGGATCCCGATGTCCCCTCGAGCTTTCCGCGCGTCTGGTACATCTGGCGCGGCAACGCGCTGATGTCCTCCGCCAAGGGACACGAATATTTCCTGAAGCACTACCTCGGCACGCACACCAACTCGATCGCCGAGGAACAAGCGCGCGATGCCGTGAAGGAGGTGGTCTGGCACGACAAGGTCGAGCTCGGGAAGATGGATCTCGTGGTGGATCTCAACTTCCGAATGGACACCTCGGCGCTTTATTCGGACGTGGTCCTGCCTGCGGCCACCTACTACGAGAAGGACGACCTCAACTCGACCGACATGCACAGCTTCATCCACCCCCTGCAGGCAGCCGTGCCGCCTTGTTGGGAGTCGAAGAGCGACTGGCAGATCTTCCGAGGGATCGCGGAAGCCACGGCGAAAATGGCGGAACGGACGATGCCGACGCCGGTCAAAGACCTCGTGGCTTCGCCGTTGTTGCACGATACGCCCGCGGAGATCGCGCAACCGACGGTCCGCGACTGGGCGAAGGGGGAAGTCGAAGCGATTCCCGGAAAGACGATGCCGAACCTTTCGGTCGTCACCCGCGACTACACCCAGGTTTTCCACAAGTTCGTTTCACTCGGCCCCGTCTTCCGCGACAAGGGGTTGTCCATGCACGGCACGCATTACGAGGTGGCCGACGCCTACGACGAATACCTGAAGACGCAGCCGAAGGAGGAATGGGGCGGCCGCGCGTATCCGTCGCTGCGCGAAGACCGTAGCGTGTGCAACGCGATCCTGCACTTCGCGGCGGATACGAACGGGGAGATGGCATGGCGCGCCTACGAAGCCGAATCCGCGAAGACGGGGATGGACCACACCCACCTCGCCAGGGACCGCCGCGGGGTGCGGATGACGTTCGAAGACCTCTGCGTCCAGCCGCGACGGATTCTTACCTCGCCTTTCTGGACGGGGATCACCAACGGCAAGCGGACCTATTCGGCCTTTTGCCAGAACGTCGAAGAGATGATCCCGTGGCGAACGCTCACGGGGCGCCAGCACCTCTATCTGGACCACGAGACCTACCGTGCCTTCGGCGAACACCTGCCGACTTTCAAACCTCGCGCGGAACTGGCGCAGACGGGGGATCTCGACCGTTCCCGGCGGAGTCCCGGGTCGCTCACTCTGAACTACCTGACCCCGCACGGAAAGTGGCACATCCACTCGACCTATGGCGACACGCTGCGAATGAAAACGCTCTCGCGCGGCGGGTATCCCGCCTGGCTGAACGATCGCGACGCCGACCTTTTGGGGATCGAGGACAACGACTGGATTGAGGTGTACAACGACCACGGCGTGGTCTGCACGCGCGCGATCGTGAGCGCGCGCATCCCGCGCGGCATCTGCATCCAGTATCATTCCCCCGAACGGACGATCGGGATCCCGAAGTCCCCCGAGCGCGGCAACCGCCGCGCAGGCGGCCACAACAGCCTCACGCGCGTCCGTCTGAAGCCCGTCCTCATGATCGGCGGGTATGCGCAGTTTTCGTACGCCTTCAACTACTGGGGCCCGACGGGAGTCAACCGCGACACGTTCGTCGTCGTGAAGAAGCTCAAGAAGGTCACCTGGTAAACTGGAAATCTCCCCATGGACGTTCGTGCGCACATCTCAATGGTGTTTCACCTCGATAAATGCATCGGGTGCCATACCTGCAGCGTAGCGTGCAAGAACGTATGGACCGATCGGCCCGGCGCGGAATACATGTGGTGGAACAACGTCGAGACGAAGCCCGGCACGGGCTATCCGACGCACTGGGAGAACCAGAAAAAATTCAACGGCGGTTGGGTGCGTGTGGGAGAAGGGGAATTGAAGTTGCGCGCCCAGAATCGCGCCGACGCCTTCTTGAAGCTCTTCTACAATCCGAACCAGCCGACGCTCGACGACTACTACGAGCCGTGGACTTACAAATACGAAGACCTCTTCAGCGCTCCGGCGGGCGACGACCAGCCCACGGCCGTGCCGGTCTCCCTGATCACGGGCGAGCCGATGGAGATCAAGGCGGGGCCAAACTGGGACGACGACCTTTCGGGGTCGCCCATCTACGCGGAGAACGACCTCAACCTGGACAAGTTGAGCGAGGAGGAGCGAGCGCAGCTTTTCGAGGTGGAACGCCTCACGATGTTTTATCTCCCTCGGATCTGCAACCACTGTGCGAATCCGAGCTGCGTGGCGGCCTGCCCCTCGGGGGCGATCTACAAGCGGGGCGAAGACGGCATCGTCCTCATCAATCAGGACAAGTGCCGGGGCTGGCGCGCCTGCGTGGCGGCCTGTCCCTACAAGAAAATTTATTACAACTGGAAGACCGGGAAATCGGAGAAATGCATCCTGTGCTATCCGCGCCTGGAGACGGGGCAGGCGCCTTCCTGTTTCCACTCCTGCGTCGGACGCATCCGCTATCTCGGCGTGCTCCTCTACGACGCGGAGCGTCTGGCCGAAGCGATGTCGGTGCCCGAAGCCGCGCTCGTGGAATCCCAGCGCAGCCTCCTCCTCGATCCGAACGACCCCGCGGTAATCGCCGGCGCGCGCGCCAACGGCGTGAGCGAAGAGTTCCTCGACGCGGCGCGGAACTCGCCGGTGTGGAAATACGTGATGAAGTGGAAGCTCGCCCTGCCGTTGCACATCGAGTATCGCACGATGCCGATGCTGTTCTACGTGCCGCCGCTGCTGCCCGTGATGGGGCGCACCGCGAACCAGATCTACCACCACGATCATCAGGGTTTCTTCTCCGGCCTTCAGGAAGCGCGCCTGCCCCTCAAATATCTGGCCTCGCTGTTCAGCGCGGGGAATACGGAAATCGTCGAGGCGGCGATGAAGAAGATGATGGCGGTGCGCTACTTCAAGAGGATCCAGGAGGTGAAGGACCTCGACCCCGTGGCGGTTGAACGCCTGATGCGCGAAGCCGGCACGACGCCGGCGGAGGCCGAGGAAATCTATGCGCTCACCTCGCTCCCGACGATGTACGAACGCTACGTGCTGCCGCCGCTTCACCGGGAAGAAGCGATCGCGGGAACCATGGACCCGGAAGTATGCAAGGGGTGCTCCGGCTTCGGATGCCACCCAACACCGCAAAGAGGGGCATGAACGCGACGGTGTCCATTTCCTCCTCCGCGCTCGAGGCGCTGGGGCGCGCGCTGGAATATCCCGGCGCCGACCTCGCGACGCGCCTGGAGACGTGCCGCGCGGCGCTCGCGGCGTCCTGTCCCGACGCAGCCCGGCTCGCCGAGGAAGCCTTCGCCCGATTCGACGCGACCTCGACGGAGGCCTTCGAGGAGATTTACGCGAGTTCGTTCGATCTCACGCCGGCCTGCGCGCCCTATGCGACCGTGCATCTTTTCGGCGAGGAGAGCTTCAAGCGGGGCGAGTTCATGGCACGGTTGCAAGGACGCTATGCGGAGGCCGGGTTCGACGCCGGCGCGGAGCTTCCCGATCACGTTTCCGTCCTGCTCCGCTATGCGGCGCGTACGGAGAGGGAGGAGGCGGGCGAGCTCGCGCAATACTGCCTGATGACGCCGCTGGCCCGGATGGCGGCGGCGCTCGACGGCGCCAATCCCTACGCCCTGCTCCTCCGCGCCGCGGAGAAGGCGCTCCGCGCGGAGTTTCCCGATCGCGAGCCGGCGCCGCTGCCGATCGAACAGATGCGCGCCCACGGTGACGCGCCGGACTGCGGCCGGCCGGCGGCGGAGCCGGGTGCATGCGGCGCGGGCTGCGGCGCCCTGACGGAGACGCGCACCTGAACCCTGATTCCCCCATGATTGACGCCTTCCTGCTCGTCGGCCTTCCCTACCTCGCGCTCGCGGTTTGCGTGATCGGGGTGATCTGGCGCTGGAAAACGCAGGCGTTCAGTTGGTCGTCGCTCTCCTCGCAGTTTCTCGAGGCGCGCCAGCTCCGCTGGGGCTCGACACCCTGGCATCTCGGCATCCTCGTCGTGCTGTTGGGGCACGGGCTGGCGTTCGCGTTCCCGCGCGTCTGGGAAAGCCTCATGAGCCACCCGACGCTTTTGGTGATCGCAGAAACGGTCGGCCTCGGTGCGGGCGCGATGGCACTCGCCGGGCTGGTGGTGCTCGCGTTTCGTCGTCTCGCCTCGGGGCGCGTGCAGGCGGTGACTTCGACGATGGACCTCGTGGTGCTCGCATTGTTGTTTTTTCAAGTGCTGCTTGGGGTGCTGACGGCGCTCCTCTACCGCTGGGGCGCGTCGTGGTCCACCACGACGGTGGTCCCCTATTTCTGGAGCCTCGTGCTGTTGCAGCCCGACTCCTCGTTGGTGGCGGACCTTCCGCCCGTGGTGAAGGCGCATCTCGTCGGCGCGTGGCTGATCCTCCTGGCCGTGCCCTTCAGCCGCTTGGTGCACGTGCTCGCGTTGCCGCTCTCCTACCTCTGGCGGGCGCCGCAAATCGTGATCTGGAGCAGCCCGCGCCGCGCGGCGAAGATGGTGCGGGAGCAGAGGGTGCAGGAAAGCCGAAGGGAATTCCTGAAAGGCGCGGCGGGCGTGGCCGTGGCCGGGAGTCTGCTCTCCCTCGGGGTCCTGGAAAAGCTGGCCCGCTTTTTCCAAGGGCCGAAGCTTGCCGGGGAGATGGAGACGGTGCTTCTGACAAAACGCCTGCACCGGATCCGGATGACGGCGGAAGAGCAAGCGCTTCAGCTCGAGCGCCAGAAGAGTACGCGAATTCTCATTGGGCGGCTGTCGGAATTGAGTTCGTCCAAGGGGAAATACTTCATTGATTTCAATATGGCGCCCGCGCTGGCATTTCTCGATGCGAACGGATTGCCGCTTCTGATCTCGGCGAAATGCACCCACCTCGGATGCACGGTGGGGAGCGAAGTCAACGCTCAGGGTCAGATCCTCTGCCCCTGTCACATCTCGTACTTCACGATCACGACAGGCGAACCGAACGTCGGGGCGCCCGCCAAGACCCCTCTCCCGCATCTCGAGTGGGTGGTCGTGGACGCCTCCGGAAAAGATCTCGCACACCGCGGATCGAGCGGGGCGATCCAGGGATCGCTCCAGGGCGTGCCGCCCGAGGCGTGTAGTGTCTACGTCGCCCGGCCGACGGAGGAGGCGTCATGAGCCTTTATTCCGCGATCAAGCGCGCGAAGGATTACGCGGCGGAACGTTTCCCCATCGAGAAGCTCAACTTCCACTCGATGGTCGAGAAAAAGGAGGTGCCCGTGCATCGCCTTTCCTGGGGCTACTACCTCGGAGGCGCTGCCCTGTTCTTTCTCCTCGTCCAGATCGTCACGGGACTGATGCTCCTCTTTTACTATCAGCCGACCGTGAGCGACGCGCACGCCTCGGTGGAATACATCAGCGATTACGTCGTCGGTGGGGCGCTCGTGCGGAACATGCACTCGTGGAGCTCTTCGATGATGATCGCATGCGTGATCGCGCACCTGCTCACCGCCTTCGCGATGAAGGCGTTCGAAAAACCGCGCGAGATCACCTGGCTGACCGGCGTCGGGTTGCTTTTTCTCACGTTCGGTTTTGGGTTCACGGGGTATCTGCTCCCGTGGAACCAGATCGCAGTCAACGCCACGAAGATCGGGCTGCAGTCCATCGAGCAGGTGGGGCAATACCTGCCGGGGCAGATGGCCCAGTGGCCCCGCGCGATTCGCGAGACGATCCAAGGAGAGGCCGCGGTGGGGCAGGCCACCCTCAGCCGCTTCTACGCCATCCACGTGATCGTGTTGCCCTTCGCGCTCGCCGCGCTGCTCGGTCTCCATCTCTTCTCGGTGCAGCTTCACGGGATGAGCCGGGGTGTGGAGGATCCGCCGCGCCGCCAGGAGAAGTTCTTCCCGATGTTCCTGATCAAGGACCTCTCGGTCTGGGGTGTGGCGTTCTTCCTGCTCTTCCTGATGGCTCTGTGTCTGCCGTTCGAATCGTTTTCGCCCTACCCGCTTTTCGAGGCGTTTGACCCGAACGGCTCCACGCCTGACGGGATCAAGCCGGAATGGTATTTCTATTTCGTCTATTATCCGCTGGAGCTTCTGCCATTCGGAGTGATCCTCGTGGGCTCGGGCCTTGCGATGCTGATGCTGCTGCTCACGCCGTGGCTTTTTCGGAGCACGAGTCGGAAGACGTTGCGCATCCTCGCCCTCGTCGGGGCAGCGTATTTTCTCGGGATGACCCTCTTCGGCGAGGACATCTACCACATCTTCAAGGGAGGGGGGCAATGAAACCGAGAGAACGACGCCTCCCGCTCCTTCTCGCGCTCGCGGGGTTCGTGTGGACCGCTTCGGCGCGCGCCTATCCGGAGTTCCAGACATGGATCGTCAAGAATTCCGGGCGTTCGGTGAACTGCGCGATGTGCCACGCCCATCCCGACGGCCCCGACGGCACGGGCTACGGGCAGATCGGACGCCTGACGTCCGAGGAGATGGAACGCCTCAACTTCGCCCGTCGCGCGATCGAGCCGGGCGCCGAAGTCCAGAGTCCGATCCTCAACAAGTTCGGCAACCTGATCGTGAGCCGGTTGGGGATGAAAAAGGTTCTGGAGCTGAAGCTGGACCCGTCTCAACTTCCCGACACCCTCGATCCGGTCAGCGACCTCGACCGCGATGGAATTCCGGACGCCCAGGAGCTCCGCGACGGCACGCATCCCCTCAAGAAAGAGGACGGTCGGCCGTGGCGCCTCTTCGTCAACAACGCGCAGCGGAATCTTTCTCCACTTTTGCTGACCGCAGCGGCAACCGCGGCGGGGCTCTACGGGTTGACGCGCCTGCTCCACGGGTTCGCCTGCGCTGCGCGCGCCGAACGCCGCGAGACGGAAGACTCCGGCGAGCCTTGAGGATGTCCTCCGTCGCCGCGAACGGTTCCAGGAAAATCCGATGAGCCCGTCCGCGAACTCCATGGATTTCAACGCTTCGGAAAACCGGCGAAAAGGGATCCAGGTCCTGACGCTGAACACCCTGGCCTTCGGCGTCTGCTTTGCGTGCTGGATGCTCAACGGTGTGCTCGTGGCGTATCTGGTGGATGCGAACCTTTTCGCCTGGGATGAGGGGCAGATGGGGCTCCTCATCGCGAGTCCGGTCCTCATCGGTTCGCTGGGGCGCCTGCCGATAGGAATGCTGACCGACCGTTTCGGAGGGCGGCCGGTTTACACCGCCATTCTTCTCGTCAGCGCTGTGCCCATGTATCTGTTGGGGCGCGCCGACAGCTTCGCGACCTTCCTTCTCTGCAGCTTCGGCATCGGGATCGCGGGCACCAGTTTTGCGTCTGGCATCGCCTACACTTCGGTCTGGTTCAAGAAAGAGCAGCAAGGCACGGCGCTCGGCCTGTTCGGCATGGGAAACATCGGCGCCGCCGCGACGGCCTTCGGGGCGCCGCTCCTTCTTCGGGCTCTGACTCAGCACGGCGAGCATCCGGAAAACTGGCGGATTCTCCCGCAAATTTACGCGGGGGCGCTGGTCGCGATGGCTGCGTTGTTTTATCTCCTCACCTTTCCCCGCGCCTCCTCGAAGGCCGCGCCGACGCCCTGGGCGCGCCGTCTGGCGCCTCTGGTCACGCTCCGTGTTTGGCGGTTCGGCCTCTATTACTTTTTCGTTTTCGGCGGTTTCGTGGCGCTCAGCCAATGGCTGGTGCTTTATTACTTGAACGTATACAGCATGACGCTGGCGCTTGCGGGCCTCATGACGGCGGCTTTCAGCATGCCTGCGGCGTTGACTCGCGCGTTGGGCGGCTGGTTATCCGACCGCTACGGCGCGCGTCGGGTGATGTATACCGTCTTCGGCGTCGCCGCGCTGTGCTGCGGTCTGCTGATCGTGCCGCGCATGGACGTTTATTCGCCGGGCGGCGGGATTCTGGCGACGCGGGCCGGGGCCGTCACTCGCGTCGAAGACGAAGTGATCGTCGTTGGCGACAAGGAATACCGTTTCAAACCGCGGCCTGGCCTCACCCAAAGCGCGATTCGAAGTCAGGTCAACGAAACCAAAACCATGATCTGGCCGACGTTCAAATCCTGGCATGAGCCGTCGGTCCATGTCGGCGATTCCGTTGCCAAACGCCAGGTGATCGCGAAGGGGATCACTCACATTTATTTTCAAGCCAACGTCTGGGTGTTTTCGGCGATCATTCTCGCGCTTGGCGTCACCTTGGGCATCGGGATGGCGGGCGTCTACAAGTATATCGCCGACTATTTCCCCGCCGAGATGGGCGCCGTGGGCGGCTTGGTGGGCGTCATCGGAGGGCTGGGCGGTTTTTTCGGTCCGCTTCTTTTTGGCTACCTGCTCAAGGCCACGGGTATCTGGATCACCTGCTGGATGCTGTTGCTGGCGGCCGCGCTGGGATGTCTCGTCTGGCTGCACACAGTCGTTCAGAGGATGATGATGCGTCAGGTCCCCGCCTTGATGGCCACCATGGAAGCGAATGAGGGCGATGCGGGGCGCTGACTCCGGCTTGGTCTCGGGCCCGCGAACCGTGGGGGAGGGTTTTGAGATTGCGGGAGAGGCCGTCTCTCCGTAGGTAAGCACGGTGATTTCGAGAATTCTCGCCTGGCGGAAGGCGCGCAAGGAACGTCGCGCGCTCGCAGAGATGATCGCCCACTGCCACAAGCAGGTGCGGCGGCGCTCCGACCGGCTCGCGCCCAAAGCGGCTGATGCCTTTCAGCGGGAGATCCAGAAGGCGCGCAACGCCCTCCATTCTCGCGCGACGGACCTCCCCGCCGCCGCCGAAGCGCTCGTCGCGGCGCATCAGCGCTGCTTCCCCGCCGAGAAACCGTCGGCTCTGAGGGAAAACGTCGAGGTCATCCTTGTTGCGCTCGTCGTCGCGATGGGCGTGCGCGCCTACTTCCTCCAGCCGTTCAAGATCCCGACCGGCTCGATGCAGCCGACGCTCAACGGGATCACCGTGCGCCCCGTGAGCGACCGCGAGCGCGCGTGGGGCTATCGCGCGATCGCCTTCCCCGTTTTCGGCGAGCGGATCCTCCGCTACACCGCCGAGGCGGACGGACGGATCGAATGGGCACGCGACGTGAAACTCGGCCCGTTTCACTACGGCGGTGTCCGGGGGTTCCTCAGCTTCCTGCCGATGGACGCCACCGAGTTCAGCGTCGGCGGCGTACGCTACTGGTTCCCCGCCGAACGCCGGAAGTTCGAGGCAGACGTCCTTCAGCCTCTCGGAGACGCGAAACCGCTGCTCGAACCGGGGCGCGAATATCGCCGGGGTGAAGTGCTGCTCGAGTGCGTCGTCCAGAGCGGCGACCAGCTCTTCGTGGACCGCCTGAATTACCATTTCCGCAAGCCACGGCGCGCGGATGTGTTCGTGTTCGAGACGCACGACATCCCCGTGGGCATGCCGGGCGATTTCTACATCAAACGCCTTGCGGGCCTCCCCGGCGACACTCTCGAAATCCGCGACCCGCGCCTCTGGGTGAATGGTCATCCCGCGACGGAGCCGGCCTTCGAACGGGTGGCTTCCTGCCGGGATGGCTACCGCGGCTACACCTCGCACGCCTATAGTCAGCAGTTTCTGAAGGGGCCGATGGACGCGAAAACTCTCGGAACGAGAGAGTATTTTGCCCTGGGCGACAACAGTTTCGCCAGCGCCGACAGCCGGATGTGGGGTGTCGTGCCGTATGCCAACATCATCGGGCGAGGCTGGTTCGTGTACTGGCCGTTCACGCGGCATTTTGGGCGGGTCCGTTAAAAGGCCGGCTGCGAGGACGACGGTCCTCCATTTCGGAGAAGCTCGAAGCAAGAAACCGTCAGCTCGAAACGGGAAGATCGAACCTGGAAATGGGAAGAGGGAAGCCATTTTCGAGGCTCCCTCTCGAACGCCTCGAAAACCTTCGAGGCGGATCTCCGGATGCGGAATGGGAACGCCCCCATCCCAGCCTGGTTCACCACCTTCAGTTTCCCCAAGGGGGGGTCACGATGTACCTGAAGGATCCCAATGGAGCGCAGAATACCGCTTGCGCTCATGAGTTCGATTCGGCCAAAATCCACAATTCCTCCCTATTCATGAACCTCGACGAACTTCAAGGCCTGATCGCGTCGGGCCGCCTCACCCAAGCCCAAGCGCAAAAACTCGTCACCCTTTCGCCCGGCGCTTTCTGTATGCATCGCAGTTGGTCCTTCGGGCGTATTCACAGCTACGACCTCGTGCTCGGGCAGGTGATCGTGGATTTCAAGAGCAAGCCCCAGCATAAGATGCAACTTGAATACGCGGCAGATTCTCTTATGCCGGTCCCCGCGGAGCATCTCCTCGCGCGCAAGGCTGCCGACCTCGAGGCGTTCCGCGCCGAATGCGCCGACAAGGAGAAGCAGGCCGGGGTCGTGCGGCGTTTCGCGATGGATTACGGAGAAATCGCCCGCCCCGAGATGCTCGAACAAATCCTCGTGCCGGAGGTCGTTCCGGCCGACGGCTGGAAGAAATGGATGAGCGACGCCAAGCGCGCCTGCCGCAAGGACAGCCATATCCTCTGGCCGACTCGGAAAGCCGATCCCATTCGGCTTGTTGAAAAACCGCCTTCGCTTTCCGATGCGCTCATGGAGCGCCTCCTCAAGTCGCGTTCTCTGCCCGACGTGCTCGATGTCGCCGAGGATGCGCTCCGCAAGCTCTCGAAGGCCGACGACCTCAAGGCTTTGGTTCCCGAGCTTCTCAAGGCGATCGAGGGGCACATCGTTTCGGCGAAGGACCGCGATCCGGCGGTGGTCGTTGAAGCCACCTGGGTGCGCGACGACCTCAAGAAAATCCTCGACGCTTCGGTGCAGGTTGCGGACATGTCCGTCCTCATCAAGGAGGTGCACGACCTGCACGATCTCGTGGTGGACCTGTCGCCGAACCGCCAACGCCACATTCTGCCGATGATCAAGAAGGCCTTTCCCGACTGGGAATCGCGGATGCGGACGCTTCTCGACACGGCCAACCAGGCGTTGATCACCGAGGTGGTGGCCTTCCTCAAGCAGGAGGGCAGGTCCGGGCACCTTCGCGAGATCTTCGAGAGCAGCATTCGCGAAGGCCGCGCGGACCACGAACTCCTCATTTGGACCTGCCGCAATCGCGAGGACCCCGAGTATGCGGCCTGGCTTCCTTCGCTCATCAATGGGCGCCTGCTCGCCGCGATCCTGAACCGGATGGAAAACGACACGATCCTTGCGACCACGCGCCGCCGCAATCCGCTCGCCCTCCTCCTGCGCGACGACGCCACCCTCATGGCCGATCTCGTCCGTGCCAGCGACACCGAGGAAGCTCGCGATCTCGGTCGCCGCTTGCTGACCAATCCCGCGATCGAAGAGCTCGACAAGAGGTCCCTCATCGCACGCATCATTAAGATCTCGCCCTCCGTCCAGTCCCTCCTCGTCGCCGACCAGCAGAGCCAATCCGAAGCCCTCATTGTTTCCTGGGAGAGCCTTGAACGCCGCAAGGACGAGTATGAGGAGCTCATCAGCCAACGCATCCCCGAGAATTCCCGAGAAATTGCGACTGCCCGCAGCCAGGGCGACCTCCGCGAAAACGCCGGCTTCAAGGCGGCCAAGGAGATGCAGGCCGTCCTGATGCGGCGCAAGGCCGAGCTCGAAGAGCAGCTCGCCCGCGCGCGCGCCACCGACTTTTACAAGCCCGACACTTCCGCGGTGAACGTCGGCACCAAGGTTTCCCTCGTCTTCCTCGACAAGAGCGAGCCGTGGCAGGTGACCATCCTCGGCGCCTGGGATGGCAACCCCGATCTCCACATCGTTTCCTATCAGACGCCGTTCGCCGCCGCCCTGCTCGGGCAAAAAGTCGGCGGCGAAGTTGTGCTCCCCAGCGAGAACGGCGGCCGTCGCGCCCGCATCGAGAAGATCGAGCCCGCCCTCGACGAAGCCGATTTCAAGGCGCCTCCGGCCGCGCATCCCGAAGTCGAGATTCCCGGTGCCTCCATTGCGTCCGAGCCGAAGGAGTCCTGACCGATTTATGACAACCCTCCGTTCCGTACGCGCGCGCGAAATCCTCGACTCGCGCGGCAATCCCACCGTTGAAGTCGAAGCCGCCCTTTGCTGTGGGGCCCGAGGCCGCGCCGCCGTTCCCAGCGGTGCCAGCACCGGCGAACACGAGGCCTGGGAGCTCCGCGACAAGGATGCGAAACGCTACCTCGGCAAAGGCGTTCAGAAGGCGGTCCAGAACGTTCATAAGATCATTGCCCCTGTGATCGAGGGGATGTGTCCGTTCGATCAGCCCGCGCTCGACGCGAAGCTCATCCGCCTCGACGGCACTCCGAACAAGGCCAAGCTCGGCGCCAACGCCCTGCTTGGCGTCTCTCTCGCTGTTGCCCATGCCGCGGCCGCCGCCCTCCGCCAGCCTCTCTATCGCTACCTCGGCGGGCCCAACGCCAAGGTCCTGCCGGTGCCGATGATGAACATCCTCAACGGCGGCGCCCACTCGGACGCCCCTGTGGACATCCAGGAGTTCATGATCATGCCGAAAGGCGCCACCTCGTTCCGCGAAGCCCTGCGCATGGGCACCGAGGTTTTCCACGCCCTCAAAGGCGTGCTCAAGGGGCGCGGCCTTTCCACTGCGATCGGCGACGAAGGCGGTTTTGCTCCGAAGCTGAAGTCCAACGCCGACGCCCTCGAGGCAATCGCCCAGGCCGTGAAGCAGGCCGGCTACAAGCTCGGCAAGGAGATCTTCATCGCCCTCGATGTCGCCTCCAGCGAGTTCTACGACGCCGCGCGGAAGAGATACGTTTTTAAGAAATCCGACGGCTCCCAGCGCACCGCCGAGCAGCTCATCGCCTTCTATCGGGACCTCCAGAAGAAATACCCCATCGTCTCGATCGAAGACGGCTGCTCTGAGAACGACTGGGAAGGCTGGAAAAAGCTGACCGACGCCATGGGCGCGAACACCCAGCTCGTCGGCGACGACCTCTTCGTGACCAATACGAAATTCCTCGCCCGCGGCATTCGCGAGGGCATCGGCAACTCGATTCTCGTGAAAGTCAACCAGATCGGCACCCTGACCGAAACGCTCGACGCGATCGAGATGGCGCATCGCGCGAAGTACACGGCGGTGATTAGCCATCGTTCGGGCGAAACCGAGGACACCACCATCGCCGACATCGCCGTGGCCACCAACGCAGGCCAGATCAAGACCGGCTCCCTTTGCCGAACCGATCGCGTCGCCAAGTACAACCAGCTCCTCCGCATCGAGGAAATGCTTGGCGCCCGCGCAGAATACGGCCGGGCCTGAGAGGGTGTTTGAAAATTGGCCTGCCCTCTGTTGCTGGCGGGGCGGGCTTGTGGGCAAGGCGTGGAGGCTGGCCAATCCCCGCAGTGGGCTTGGCCAGCCGACACAACGCCGCCCAAAGCCCG
>JADZFN010000046.1 GCA_020849895.1 Verrucomicrobiia bacterium
AAATCACCTCGATCGCCGAACTGCGGGCGTTCCAGGAAACCGAGCGGGCTCTGCGGAGCCAGATCGCGGCCGCGAAAGCCGCCAACCAGCCGTACGAGCAGCTTGAGCAGCAACTTGGCCGGGTGAAGGGAGCTCTCGGGCGCGCAGGCTTCGGGCTCAAGGCGAGTTCCGAAATTCTCGCTCTCGCAGAGAAGGTTCCCATCCTCGGCGCGGCCATGCGCGCCGCGAATGGTGCCGTTGGCATGTTTTCCGCGGGCCTCGGCCTTCTGGTCCTGGCCCTGCGGCAGGCCAAAAACGCCATCGGCGAGTTTGCCCAGGCGCAGGAGAAGGTCGCCGAGCTCGATGCCGCGCTCGCCCAGTCCGGCCAGCTCTCCGATGGATACCGTGAGCGGCTGCAGGCCCTCGCCCAGCAGCTCCAGCAGACCACGGCCATTTTCGAGGAAAAGTGGCTGGCCGTCCTCACGAAACTCACCCAGTTCGGCGCGGATTCCTCGAACATCGACCGCTACGTCGAGGGCGTGAAAAACCTCGCCGGCGTGCTCGGCGGGGACGTGGAGAGCGCGGGCATGCTTTTTGCCAAAGCGATGCAGGGCAACTTCACGATGCTGACCCGCTACGGGATCCACGTGGACGAGGCCGCGAGCCAGACGGAGAAGATGGACAAGCTGCTCCAGGAACTCGCCGCGCGCGGCGGGGGCCAGCTCGAAGGCCGTGCCCAATCGCTTGCCGGCCAGATGCGCGGGCTTGGTTTGGCTATCGGGGACGTGGCGAAACGCCGCCTACCCAGCCCGATGCGGGGCGTTCCCCTCTCGGTGCCCCCTCGGGGGCTGAAAAGCATTGACCGTAACCCTCTCAGCTCCGACAGGTGGGCTCGCTCACGCCCCGGTCGAAGTGCCAATCTCTCGCCGTCAGGACTTTGGAAAGGACAGGCGGTGGCTCTTCTGAATGCTGTCGCGCCAGGCTTCAGCAACCTTCGCCTGCTCCGCAAACTCCGGCCAGCGCTTCACCGCCACCTGAACCTCTTCGATGATGGCCTCGGCGCGGCCGCGCTTCATCGCCGCGCCCTTCGCGCACGCCTGAAAATCCTCCATCGTAAACTCATCGCGCTTGCCGTTCAGGGTCATCTGGTGCGTCGCGGTCCAGTCACCGGAAGGATTGTGGCTGTAGATCACGTCGAAAGCGGGCGCGAGCGACCACCCACCCTGCTTGTCCATCAGGAAGGCGATATTCTTCACGTGGTCGTCTTGGTTGCGCGCGACGATGTTGAACACCATTCGCCGAAACTGCTCCTCGACTGCCTGCATGGGCAGCTTGAGATGGCGAATCGCCAGGAGCGCCTGCTCATACGCGTGCGCCCCGGGCTGATTGAAATCAAAATGCATCAGGGCGCCCAGCGACTGCATGTGGAGCTTCTCCCCGTCGGCAAGTCGGTCAAAGCGCCGGGTCATGAAGTGGCGGCGCCCCTTCTCTTCCAGCAAATGGCATTGGGACATGGAGATCCCCGCCGTTCTGGCCATCAGGTGATAGGCATACTCGATCGCTCCGTAACCCTTCGGATCCTCGCCCTCCTTGTCCTTGTTGCCCGCCACGCCGTCGAACTTGAGCAACCAGTATTCAAAGCCCGGCCCCGCCGCGATCTGTCCCGAACGCACCTCATTCGTCTGGCGATTCCACGCAATCACCGCCTTGGCCCGCGCCCCGCCCGCCGACGTGCCCACGCTCAGGATGTCGTTCAACGCCTTCTCCCTTGCCGGAACGGTAAAATCCCATTTCAACCCATCGCGGTGCGCCAGGACCTCGGAGGCCAGCTTGACGAGCGCGTCGATCTCGATCTTCGTAGCCTTCTTCGGTTTGGGTCCCAGCGCCGGCGCAAACTCCAGCGCACCCATGCCCCGCGTGCCCGTGTAACACAGGCGCTCCACCGCGTTGAAACCCTCCGGCGTCCGTCCCTGCGTCGCGAGCCACGCATCGATCAGCGCGTTGCCGAACCGGTCTGGCAGCGAGTCTGAAAGCAGGCCTGGCAAACCCCGAAATGTGTTCCGGGACAACTCGAGAAACGCATAAACACGGTTGCTCAACGGCATGACGAACGGCGAGATCTCAATCCCGCTCCCGGCAAACTCCGGATCGTATTGGAAGGCCGCGTAGTCCCTCCCTTCCTCCATGGAGACCGCCCCGATGGTTCGCCCCCAAAGCTGGACCCTGGCCGTCATGCCGGCCCCCAGGTCCATTTCTTCGAGGCGTTCGCGACCGCCTTCTTGCCGGAAGCCCTGCGTCGTTCTTTGCCCTTCAACTTCAGTTGGGTGATCGGGCTCGGCATCGGCTCGGGAATGAGTGCGTCGAACCGTTCGACCAGGCCCAGCGCCCGACACACCCTCACGAACCCCGAAAGCCGCATCGCGACCTCGCCCCGCTCCATCCGTTCGACGGCGCGTTTGGAAATACCGGCTTGTTCGGCAAGAGCTGCTTGGGTCAGGTTGCGTTCCAGCCGAACCCCGACCAGCCGCCTGCCGAGTTCCCGAAGGACCACCTCGTCTGAGAGAGGGGTAGTGATCTTCATGCCGTCATTGATGACGATTTAAGGCCATAAAGCAAGGATTTTTCGTCAGAGATGGCGATTTTCGCTTTATTCGCCATTGATGACGAAAAACCCCCATTTCTCAAGGCTTTCTCGTCAGAGATGATGAGTTCCCGTGGCCTGACCCGTTGAAAGCGGACCCTTGGGAAGGTTCGTCTTGCGCCTCAGGAAGGGAGCAAGACGCATGAAGAAGCGATTCTGTCCGGAACAGATCATCGGGATTCTGAAGGAGGGCCAGGGAGAGGGGACGGCGCGGGAGGTGTGCGCCCGCCACAACGTCAGCGAGCCAACGTACTCCCGCTGGAAGCGAGTCTACGGGGGCATGGAGGTGGCCGTGGAGCGCCCCCATCCCAGCCTGGTTCACCACCTTCAGTTTTCCCAAGGGGGGGTCACGATGTACCTGAAGGATCCCAAAGCGCCGGGAGTTTCGGTTTGAAACTTCTCTCCTCTTCTTCGAGGATCCATCCCTTCACGTTTCATGACGACCGCTTCTCTGGATTTCTCCGAGCCTGGTGCTCGCTCCTTCCTCGCAGGCGCGCCCGGTGAGCGCATGGTCCTCAACATGGGGCCTTCCCATCCGAGCACGCATGGAGTGCTGCGCCTGGTGCTCGAGCTGGACGGCGAGGTCGTGACGAAAGCCGTTCCCGAAATCGGCTACCTCCATCGCGGCGACGAGAAGATCGCCGAAAACACGACGTGGGCGCAGTTCATCCCCTACACCGACCGGCTCGACTACCTCGCCCCGCTCGCGAACAACGTCGCCTACTCCCTCGCCGTAGAAAAGCTCTTCGGCGTGCAGGAGCAGCTCCCCCGCCGCTGCCAGTATATCCGGGTGATGTGCTGCGAACTCGCCCGCGTGTCGTCCCATCTGCTCGGCGTCGGATGTTTCGCCATGGACGTCGGGGCGATGACCGTGTTCCTCTACACCTTCACCGAACGCGAGCGCATCTACGACCTCTGCGAGTCACTCACCGGCGCGCGCTTCACCACGTCCTACACGCGAATCGGTGGTTTGGCGCGGGACCTGCCCGAAGGTTGGCTCGATCAGGTCGCCGACTTCATCCCCCGCTGCTGGAAGACTCTCGACGAAATCGAAAAACTCATCTCGCGCAACCGGATTTTCGTGGACCGCACCAAGGGCATCGGTGTCCTCAAATCCGAAGTTGCCCTCGATTACGGCGTCACAGGGCCGAACCTCCGCAGTTCCGGCATCGCCGACGACCTTCGTCGCAAGCATCCTTACCTCGTCTATTCCGAGCTCGATTTCGAAGTGGTCGTCGGCGCCGTGGGCGATTGTTACGACCGCTACCTTGTGCGCATCGAGGAAATGCGCCAGAGCCTTCGCATTCTCAAGCAGTGCATCGCCGCCATGCCCGACGGCCCCGTGAACCTCGACGATCCGAAGATTGTGCTCCCGAAAAAAGAAAAGGTGCTCACGAAGATGGAGGAGCTCATCCACCAGTTCATTCTGGTCACCCAAGGCGCCAACGCCCCCGCCGGCGAAGTCTGGTTCGAGGCGGAAAATCCGAAAGGGCGGCTGGGGTTCTACATCAACAGCCGTGGCGGCGGCACGCCGCACCGCCTCAAGATCCGCGGCCCCTCGTTCGCGAACCTTTCCGTCCTGCCCGCGCTCCTTCCCGGCAGCATGCTCAGCGACGTCGCCGCCATCCTCGGAAGCCTCGACTTCGTGATGGGCGAGTGCGACCGCTGACGAGACTCCGCCGCCGGCCGAAGCCTTTCGCGAAACTTCGGAACGCGCCGGGTGTTGGATCGAGAAGCGGCGGGCGCTCGCCTCCGTGGATGGAAAGATCCCCCGGGAGAGCCAGGGCCGCCGCCACTTTGAAATCATGAACCCGCCCCCTGCAGACTGGAAAGACGACGCCGCGCTCTGGAAGGCGCTCGGCCAGATGCCGCGCGCCCGACCGCCTTCGAACTTCGCTTCAGAAATTCGCCGGAAGCGCGACGCGGAGGCCCGGGAGCTTTCCCGGTCCGCCTTCCGTCACGCCGCGATCTTCCTCCGGGATTGGCTGACGCTGCCGCGCTTCACGCCCCGCTGGGCGGTCGCCGCCGCCGCCGCCACCGTCTGTTTCACCCTCGGACTCGCGCTTCAGCCCGCCGGCAGCTCGGTGCGCAGCGAAACGGAAATTTTGACACAAAACCTTGAGCTTATCCAGAACCTCGATGTGATCGAGCATCTCGACGAGCTCTGAACCGAAACCTGATATGACTGACCTCTCATCCTTCTGTTCAATCGCGCGGCTCGCAGCCGCGGTTTCTCTCGCCTTCGCCCTGCCGCTGGCGGCTCAGGACGCTTCTGCCGCACGAAAGGCGCCGCTCTGCACTCCGGAACAGAGACAACAGGCCATGACGTTCTTCGAGAACGCGAAGGAGATGACGCCCGAACAGCGCCAGAACGCGTTGAAGGAGCAGGCTTTTTTCAAGGAGCTCAGGCCCGAGCAGCAGCAGCTCATGCTCCAAAAAGCCGGCCGCCTCCGCACCGGCGGACCGCACGGCGACGGCGTGGGCCCCACGCCCGAGGGACGCCGTCAATTCAGACCGCAGGAGAGGCAGCGGCGGGCGGAGTTTCGCGAGAAACTCGAGAAACTCAGTCCTGAAGACCGGCAAAAGATCCGGGAATTTCATGAGAAGGCAGCCGCGATGACGCCCGAGCAACGGCGCGCGGAGATGGAGAAGCTCCCGATCTTCAAGGAGATGACGCCTGAACAGCGTCAGGAAGCCGAACAACGCTGGGAACGCTTCGCAAAAATGACGCCCGAACAGCGCGCGAAGTTCAAAGCCAACGCGGAACGCTGGAAGAAGATGACGCCTGAGGAACGGCAGGAAGCACGCGAAAAGCTCCGGCAACGTCGCGCGCAACGAGCCGGAGATTCCTCTGCGTCCGGCGCGCCCGCGCCCGCTCCCGCGCCTGCGCCCGCTTCGTCGGCCGCACCGGCGCCGTAGCCTTGCCAAGTCCTCGCGCAAGGACGGAATCCCGAGAAAGGTTCGATCTCGTCCTCTTCCTGAGGCTTCGAAGAGGATTTCCCGTTTCAGGCGCCGGCCTGCGTTTGGGGAATGGCTTCGGCCTTCCAGATGGGAACCTCTTGTTTGAGACGGTCCATGAAATCCTGAAGCAACGCGAACGCCTCAGCTCGATGGGCCGATTCGACGCGCACGTAAATGGCCGCTTCTCCAACAGGGACGAGCCCGAGGCGATGGATCACCGCCACGCGGCGGCACGGATGACGCGCCGCGAGTTCGCCGAGGAGGCGGCGGATTTCGCGTTCCGCCATGTCGGCATAGGCTTCGTAGCGCAGCGCTCGGAGGGCGCGCCCCTCTTCCACGCCTCGCACGATGCCGTAGAACTCGGCGACCGCGCCGGCACCGGTGTCGTTCGGCCAAGGCCGCGGCGGATACGGAATCGGCGAATCGGTCAATCGGAGGTCAAGCTGCATGAAAAAAGCGGCACGGACCGGCCGGGGCTCGCGGTTCCGCAGCGGTCTTGAAACCAGGAATCCTGAGGCTCATCGGAGGAACGCGCTCACCCGCCGGACACAGGAGGCAGGACCGCCGCTTCGTCGTCGTTCGCGAAGTGCGCGTCCTCTTCCGCGTAAACCTGGTTGCGCGCGAGCCGGCAGATGGGCCGGAGCGTCGCCAAGCCGGGATGGCGGCGGACGGCTTCCCGCCAGAATTCTTCGACGGTCAGGGAACGTTCCAGCGTCCAGATTTCTTCCCGGCATCCCGCGGCGAGCGAGGCGGATGCGAAATAAAGGACTTTCACCTCATCCTCCGAGAGCCGTCATCGGGCGGCCTTCACCGGGGCAGCGATCAAACTCGTGGGCCGCGGGTTTATGGCGCAGGGCCTCGGCGAAGGCTTCGGCCAACTCGTTCTCACCGCCGTTTCGGATCGCAGGGAGGGCGTCGAGTTCCCCTTCGCGCCCGAGGCAGGGGCGCAACTTTCCGTCCGAGGTCAGCCGCAGCTTGTTGCACGTGGCGCAGAAGTGTTCGACGGTCAGCGCGCCGATGAACCCGATGCGCGCCGGCGAGTTCTCCAGCCGGTAATAGCGCGCGGGGCCGTGGCCCAGGCGCGCGTCGGGTTCGGGCACGAGGGCGCCGCGCGCGGCAACCCGCCGCATCGCCTCGGCGACGGGGAGATGATGCCTCGCGAAATCGAATCCGCCCGCCATCGGCATCAGCTCGATGAAGCGCACGGGAAACCCGTGACGCGCGCCGAAGTCCACGAGCGGAAGGATTTGTTCTTCGTTCAAGCCACGGAGGAGGACGCAGTTGAGCTTCACGATCTCGAACCCAGCCGCGTGCGCGGCCTCGAGCCCTTCGAGGACCGGCGCGATCTTTCCCCCTGTGATGCGGCGGTAGAGCTCGGGATCGAGCGTGTCGAGGCTGACGTTCACGGACCGGACGCCGGCGCGCACCAGCCGGTGCGCGACCGTCGCCAGCAGCGTTCCGTTCGTGGAAACGCCGAGCGCCTCGATGCCGGGGATCGCCCAGATCCGCGCGGCGATCTCGACGAGGTCGGAGCGCACAAGCGGTTCTCCGCCCGTGAGGCGCACCTTGCGCACGCCCAGGCGCGCGGCGGCGGCAACCGCGCGCACAATCTCGTCGGCGCGGAGGCGGTCCGCCGCCGTGCTCCAGCCCGCATAGCCGTCCGGCATGCAGTAGAAACAACGTTCGTTGCAGCGGTCCGTCACCGACACCCGTAGGTAATCAATCACGCGCCCGTATGCGTCGCGGGACGGTCCGGCGGAGGGAAGAACGTCGGTTTGCATCTAGGCGAACACCATGAGAACGAACTTCGTCGAAGCGACGAGCAGTACGGCGCCAAGGGCCTGTCGCAGACGGACCTGAGGCCATCGCTCGCTACCCAGGCGCGCGCCGAGCAATCCGCCGACGAGCGTCGCCGCGATCCACAGGCCGAAGGTAGGCGGATGCAGGGTCGCCGCGGGCATGAGGCCGATCAGCCCCGCCAGCGAGTTGACGAAAATGAACGGCGCCGAAACCGCCGCGGCCTCCTTGGGGCGCGCCCAGCCCGCAAGGAGCAGAAGCGGCGTCAGGAAGATGCCTCCGCCCACGCCCACCAGGCCGGAAAGATAACCCAGCACGACGCCGATCCACAGGGCGAGAGCGACCGGCGGCGCGCGAGGCGCCACGTTCGACGCGGGTGCCGGCAAAAAGAATCGCAGCGCGGCGACAAACAGCGCCCCGCCGACCAGCAGACGGAACCACGCGTCGGAGACGGACGCTCCACCCCCGAGCCAGGCGAAGGGAATGGAGGTCGCCGCAAAAGGCCAAAAGAGCCGCCAGCGGAAATAGCCTGCACGCGCGAAGGCGACGGCAGCAAGTCCCGCGACCGCGAGGTTCAGCCCCAGCGCGGCGGGGCGCATCACGGCGGGCGCCATCCCCGCAAGGGCCATCACCGCGAGATAGCCTGACGCCCCGCCGTGGCCCACGGAGGCGTAAAGCGAGGCGACTGCGCAAAATGCGACGGCGAGGGCGATCGTCAGAGCGTAATCCATGCGGGGTTCACAGTCGGTCGAAGGCCGACACTATACCGCGAAAACGCGCGCCGGCGAATCCCAATCTCCGTTCGAATCCCGCGCCCCAGGAGTGTGCTATGATGAAGGCATGTTCCGCCGTGGGGCGCTTCTTTGGGTTGCCGTTCTGGCGTTTGCGGCGCGCGCGGCCTCGCCCGGCCTGCGCGTGGAGGTCTATCCGCTCGGACTGACGGACTTCGAGCTCGCCTCGAAAGTCGCCGCCGAGATCGTGTCGGAACACGGAAAGCTGTTTCCCGACAAACCGGGCAACCGTCTCATCATCCTGGAAACCGACGCGCACCACGCGGAGTTGCGAAAAGCGCTCGCGACGCTGAACGCGCCACTGAAACATGTCCGCATCCAAGTGGTTTTCCTGGGCCGCAACGCGAGATCGGAACGCACTGTTTCAGTCGGTGGACGAACGACGGAGGGCGAGGTGACGGTGCGCGTCGGACCGCCATCCCGTTCCACCCCCTCGGTCGCAGTCCACGCCGGACAAACTGACACGATGGCGTCTTCGCTCGTTCAGCAGGAGCTTTTCGTCATCAGCGGAGGTCAGGCGAAGATTTTCGTGGGACAAGACGTGCCCGAGGCGGACTGGTTCTGGAGCTGGGGGCTGCAACAGGGATTCTGGACGGGACGCGTCCGATGGCGCGAGGTCGGCGCAAGCCTGATCGTGGCGCCCTACGTCATGGACCGCCGGATCCGATTGCGGCTGACGCCCGAGTTCTCCTACTTCCTCGATGGAAAACGGAGGGTAACGGCGATCGAAACGATGACCACCGAGGCGCTGGTGGAAGACGGACAGGAGGTGGACCTCGGCGGGCTTTCCGCGGAAAACCGGGAGTTCGCCACGCGCTTTCTCACGGGCTACTCCACCGCAGGCGAGAAACGGTCGCTGGAGATCCGGTTGCGGGCGAACATCGAGTAGGCTCCGCGGCGCGCGACGCCTAGAGCGCGAGGAAATTGCGCAGCAGGTCCTTGCCCGATCGGGTGAGGATGGATTCGGGATGAAACTGGACGCCCCAAACGGGATACTCCTTGTGGCGGAGGCCCATGATCTCCTTCTCGTCCGTCTCGGCGGTGATCTCGAGGCAGGCGGGCAGCGTCTCGCGGCACACGACGAGCGAGTGATAGCGGGTTGCTTCGAAGGGATTGTCGAGGCCTTGGAAGAGGTCGCGACCGTTGTGCCGGATCATCGAGGTCTTTCCGTGCATCATCCGGTGGTTCTGGACGATCTCGGCGCCGTACACGTGCCCAAGGCATTGGTGGCCGAGGCAGACGCCGAGGACGGGCAGCTTCGGCCCGAATTCGCGGAGGAGGTCGTTGGACACGCCGGCTTCACGCGGGGTGCAGGGGCCGGGGGAAATCACGAGGCGTTCAGGCGCCAGCGCGCGCGCTTCGTCGAGCGTCACCTGGTCGTTGCGCCGCACAACCGGTTCGCACCCCAGCTCGCCGAAATACTGGACGAGGTTGTAGGTGAAACTGTCGTAGTTATCAATGATGAGGATCATGGCCCGGCGTCTTCGAAACGTAGCATTCGCGGAAACGAAGTCGAGGATTTGCGCTTGCGCGGAAGTTGCGCCGTTTTATCGTACGGCAACACGTTTTTATGGCTTTTCTGCGCTATCTCTGGCTTTCGTGCGGCGGGTTTCGCACCTATGCGGCTTTCCTCCGCCTTCCTGCGCGGTCCGCGATCCTTTACTGGTGCGGTTTTTCGGGGTTCGTGGCGGCAGCGCTCGCCTTCAACGCCTGGCGTTGGTTCGGCGAAGCCTGGCCGCGCCTCCTCGACGAACAACTCCCCGACATCCCGACTTTCACGATCGCCGGAGGCGTGGCGCAAACGGAGGCGCCGACACCTCTGTTCGCAAACACGAACCATTTTCCGATCCTCGTGGATCCCCGGGGAGAGGTGAAAGACCCCGAAAAGCTGTTCGCTTCGGGTGCGCTGGTGAAAAGCCGCGAGCTGGTGGTCTGGATCCCAGGCGCGCGCCCCATGGCCAGCGCATGGCGCCATTGGCCGGAAGGAACGATGGGGCGAGCCTATCTCGATGAGCTGGGGCGCACCGCGCGGGAATCGTGCCTCGTCCTGATGCCGCTCGCATGGGCGGTCGTGGCGGCGCTCGGCCTGATGCAGGCGCTCGGTTTCGCGACGCTCGGCTCGTTCTTCGAACGGAAGATGACGCCCTCGATGGAGTTCCGCCATTTGTTCAATATCGCCACGTTCGCGCTGACGCCGGGGACGTTGATCCTCGCCGTCTATGCGACGATCGGCTTTCGCGAAGTAAGCTTCCCGCTCGTTTATTTCGGCAGCTACGGACTCTTCCTCGTCCTCGGCTCCTCGGCCTGCCGAGACGCGTTGAGTGGAGGGCCTGCGATCAAGGATCCCGACAACGAGGAACAGTGAGAGGGGCGCCTCCCTCGAGTCGCCCCGCCGGACCGGCGTCCTTCAGTAGCGCGGGAATTTCGGATCTACTTCGGCGGCCCAGGCGTCGGTGCCACCCGCAACGTTCCACACGCGGGAGAAGCCGCGCTGCTTGAGAAGACCCAAGGCCTTGCCGCTTCGCGCCCCGGCTTTGCAGTACACGATCACCTCGCGCGCGGGGTCGAGCTCGCTCATTCGCCTTCCGAGTTCGCCGAGCGGGATCAGCCTTGCGGAAGGGAGGCGCGCGATCTGCCATTCGGCCGGCTCGCGCACGTCCACGAGATCGAAGTCTTCGCCGGCGTCGAGTCGGCGCTTAAGCTCGCGGACGCTGATTTCCTCCGACTTCGGCGCCGGGGGACAGGTGTCGGGCAAATCCGTCAGCCGGGTGATCTTGGAACGCGGACCACAGACAGGGCATTCAGGATTCCGTCTCAGAGCCATTTCGCGAAACCGCATGGCGAGCGCGTCGTAGAGCAGGAGCCGGCCGACCAGTGGCGAGCCAAGGTCGAGCAGGAGTTTGATCGCTTCCGTGGCTTGGATCGTTCCGAGGAGGCCGGGGAGCATCCCGAAGACGCCTCCTTCGGCACAGCTCGGGACGGCGCCGGGCGGAGGCGGCTCCGGAAACAGGCAGCGGTAACACGGCCCGCCGAGACACGGGGCGAACACCGAGGCCTGCCCCTCGAAACGGAAGATCGCGGCGTAGGCGTTCGGTTTCCTCTCGAGGACGCACGCGTCGTTGACGAGATAGCGGGTGGGGAAATTGTCGGTGCCGTCGAGAACCACGTCGTATCCGCGCACGAGCGCGGCGGCGTTGGCGGCAGTGAACCGGGTCTCGTGGAGTTCCAGCTCTACGTGCGGGTTCAAGTCGCGAAGGCGATCGGCGGCGGAAGCGATCTTCGGACGGGCGATGTCGCGCGTGCCGTGCAGGACCTGGCGATGGAGATTGGATCCATCCACACGATCCGGGTCCACGAGTCCGAGGCGGCCGACGCCGGCCGCGGCGAGATACAGCGCGGAGGGAGAGCCCAGACCGCCGGCGCCGATGAGGAGGACCGCGCCCGCCTTGAGACGGGCTTGGCCTTCGCGCCCGACTTCCGGAAGGAGGAGATGTCGTGCGTAACGCGTCCGTTCCTCGTCGGAAAAATTTACGGCGGCGAGGCGCGCCGCGGAAATGAGGGGAGGCATGGAGGGAGGTTCTCCTTTTAGCATCGCCACGGCGCAAGCGCAAAACCGCGCACCCTTTCTCTCTCCGCAAAAACAAGAAGGAGGCGCGCCAGATTTGCCAGCCGCCGCCCGGGAACAGCGGAAAAGAAGCGGCCGGGCGGCCCCACAGAGACGCGGGCCCTCCTCTTCCGCTTCGATCCTCTCGCTTCTCCCGGTCTTCTTGACCGCACACGCATCAGGACGGAAGGAACTCCCATGCTTGCGAACCGCGAACGGTTCGCTTAATGTTTAAGTTTCGCCGAAAAAGGAACGAACTGCTTCCACGCCCCTCAAGAGCTGCTTCTCATGCCTACCGCCTCCCTCGAAAAATCCCGCTTGAACGCAACATCTCGATCCGCCGTCGATTTCAAGGTGGCCGACATGAGCCTCGCCGAGCTCGGGCGCAAGGAGATCGCCATCGCCGAGGCGGAAATGCCGGGCCTGATGAGCCTTCGAGCGAAATACGCGGCGACTCGGCCGCTCGCCGGCGCGCGCATCACGGGTTCGCTGCACATGACGGTCGAGACGGCGGTGCTCATCGAAACCCTCGTCGCACTCGGCGCGTCCGTCCGCTGGGCGAGCTGCAACATCTTTTCCACTCAGGACGCCGCCGCCGCCGCCATCGCCGCCGCCGGCATCTCCGTCTTCGCCTGGAAGGGCGAGACGCTTGAGGAATACTGGTGGTGCACCGAACGGGCGCTCGCGCACCCCGGCGGCCACGGCCCGCAGCTCATCGTAGACGACGGCGGCGATGCCACCTTGCTGATCCACAAGGGAGTTCAGCTCGAAAAGGGAGACGGTTGGGTGAATACCCCCTCTTCGAGCAAGGAGGAACAGGTGATCAAGGACCTCCTCAAAAAGATCCACAAGGACGACCCGAGCCGCTGGCAAAAGGTCGCACACGAATGGAAGGGCGTTTCCGAGGAGACGACCACCGGCGTCCATCGCCTCCAGCGGATGGAACAGGAAGGCCTGTTGCTTGTCCCCGCGATCAACGTGAACGATTCGGTGACGAAATCGAAGTTCGACAACCTCTACGGCTGCCGCGAATCGCTCGCCGACGGCCTCAAGCGCGCCCTCGACGTGATGGTGGCCGGCAAAGTCGCCGTCGTCTGCGGCTACGGCGACGTCGGCAAAGGATCGGCTCATTCGCTGCGCGGGTTCGGCGCGCGCGTGCTCGTCACGGAGATTGATCCGATCAACGCCTTGCAGGCGGCGATGGAAGGCTTCGAGGTGACGACCGTCGAGAAAACCCTCGGCGAGGCGGACATCTATGTGACCGCCACGGGGAATTGCGACGTGCTCACGCTGGAGCACATCCAGGCGATGAAGGACCAGGCGATCGTCTGCAACATCGGCCACTTCGACAACGAGATCCAAGTGGAGCGCCTCATGGCTGCGCCGGGCGTGAAGCGCCTGAATATCAAGCCGCAGCTCGACCGCTTCGATCTCCCCGGCGGCCGCAGCATCTACCTCCTCGCCGAGGGACGGCTGGTGAACCTCGGCTGCGCAAACGGCCATCCCAGCTTCGTGATGTCCAACTCGTTCACGAACCAGGTCCTCGCCCAGCTCGACCTCTGGAAGAACCGGGACGTGTACAAGGTCGGCGTCTACCGTCTCCCGAAGAAACTCGACGAGGAGGTGGCTCGTCTCCATCTCGACAAACTGGGCGTGAAGCTCACGCGCCTCACGAAGAAACAGGCCGACTACATCGGCGTGCCCGTCGAGGGTCCCTACAAGCCCGAGCATTACCGCTACTAGATTGACGCCGCGAACGGGTTGAAGTATCCGGGACTCATGAAACGCCTTCTCCTCCCCGCCGCCGCCCTCGCCGCCTTCCTCCTCGGCTGCGCCGAAGCGCCTGATCCGTCCGTGCGCTACGTGGATCCCGGCGCCCAAGGACAGATTGCCGGCACGGGCCTCGAATCCCAGGACATCTCCGCCGCCGCCCAGAAAGCGGCGCAATCCATCGTCGCCCTGCCTGCCATCGTCAAGGCCGCCAAGCCGCCGGTGATCCTCATCGCTCCCGTCACCAACCGCAGCGCCAACCCGATTGACGCCGACCTCTACACGACCAAACTCCGCGGCACGCTCATGCAATACGCCACCGACAAGGTCCGCTTCCTCGCGCGTGACGCCTCTGCGAAGGCCAACGAACGCGAGCAGGAGCTTCGCGAGTCGGGCGCCGTCCAGCCCGGCGGCACCGCCACCACCGGACGCATCGGCGCCACGTACGATTACGTGCTCACCGCCGAAGTCCGCGGAATCTCCACCGCCAACAAGCGGGGCCAGAGCGACTGGTTCCTCGTGGCCTTTAAACTCGTAGACTTTCAGGACATGCTCCTTTGGGAAAGCCAATACGAGGTCAAGAAAGAAGGCCGCGAGAACGCGATCTACCGCTGATCGCTCCGCTCCTGAAAAGCCCTTCCGCCATGCCCCGGCGGCGTGTTTTTCCGGCGATCTGGGCCGTCGCGTCGGCGGCGGCGCTTTCAGCCGGGTGCGCAGGCGCCCAACACTTCTCCTCCTCCGGCACGCCGATCTCCGACGAGGTCTGGGCGGCCGCCGAGGCGCGCGTCCGCGCCGAAGGCATCCCCCCTGAGCTCGAGCTCGAGACGATCGGCCTCTACAGCGAGGGGCGCCAGAATTCCGTCCTCCACGCGATGCGCGCGGGGCTGACTGCGATCCGCATCGGCCGCTTCGACCTCGCGAAACGATTCTTCGACGGCGCGATCTCGGAGGTCGAGGCCCTCCAGGAAGGCGCACCGCAAGCGGAGCGCGCCAAGAGCGTGTTCGTCGCCGAACGCGAGAAATGGTTCAAGGGCGAGTCCTACGAACGCGCGGCGCTCTTCTTCTACCGTGGCCTGCTCTATCTCCAGGATCAGGACTTCGGCAACGCCGCCGCCTGCTTCAAGCGTTGCCAGCTCCAGGACCTCCGCGGGAGCGAGGCGAACGTCCCCGAGGCCGACTGGGGCAGCGCCGAGTGGGGCCTCGCGCTCGCCGCGCTCAAGCAGGGCCATCCCGAGGACGCCGCCGTCGCCCTCGCGCGCGCCGCGAAGTTTCCCTCCCGCCAAGGGGATCTCCCGCCGCCGCGCGCGAACCAAAACCTTCTCCTTGTCATCGAGGCCGGCGAAGGGCCGATCAAGGTCCGCGGCGGCCGCCAAGGCGAAACGCTGCTCTACAGCGAGCTCCCCCTGCTCACCTCCGCGTTCGAGGTGCGCCGCGGCGGAACGCTCCTCGCCCGTTCCGCCGCGGCCGAAAACCTTTTTTTTCAGGCGTCCACCCGCGGCGAGCGCGAAGCGGACCGCTTCCTTGCCGACAAGGCCGATTTCACCGAAGGCGCCGGCACGGCGGCGACCGTTCTGGGCATCGGCGCCCTCGGCACCGCTGCCAGTGGCCAGAGCGACATCGCCGCCGCCGCGCTCGGCGCCGCGGCGTTCGGCACGGCGATCGCCGCCGCCTCCTCCCGTCCGGAAGCCGACATCCGCCGATGGGACAATCTCTCTCATTCGATTTTCCTCATCGGACTCGCGCTGCCCCAGGGCGCGAACACGCTGGAAATCACGGGGTTGGACGCCTCCGGACGCTCCGTCGAGCATCAGACCCTCGAGTTCAACGTCCCGGACTCAGGCCGTCCGCCTCTCGCCGTCCGTTTCCTGCGCTTCTAACGCGGCGCGCGTGCGGAATCGAATCCGTGAGGAGCGGCTGGACTTGCGAGCCGAGGAGAAGTAGAGGAGGTTTCGCCCACCAACCCCAACCCAAGGAGTCTCCCATGGCCTCCATCCCACGCGCTTCCGCGCGCCGAAAAAAAGCGGCTCCTCGCGAAGATCCGGAGGACGCGCTCACCCATTCGGCGCTGAAGCTCATTGACCAAGCCTCAAACCTCCTGAAGAAGGGCATTCGCGAGGGAGGAAAGCACACCGTCACTGCGCGAAAGGCCTTCAAAAAGAAGGCTCTCTCGCTAGTCGGTGTCGCCACCGACCGCCTCACTGAAGCCCTCGACCGAGGCGGCGCGACACTTCGTCGGGGCATCCGCAAACTGTAGGCGTTGCACCGAACCCCTCGCGTCAGGCGCAAAGACTTCGGCCCGCATCGCCTCCATCACAATCCCCCGTGCCGCCAGATGGAGCGGGCGATGCGGAGGAACATCAACGCGCTGATCGCGAGCCCGACGAGGCCGGGCAGCGGGATGCCCTTCCAGAGCGGAGGAACTCCGGCAAGGATGAGGATGCTGGAGCAAACGAGCGCCGCGGAGGCCAAGAGCGATTCGGCGAGGAGATTCGCGACGTAATCGAGCGTATCGCGCAGTGGCTCGAAGCCTTTCGGATCGAGGCGGTGCTCCAACGGGATGCGGTAGCGGCCGCTTTTCGCGCGCTCGTAGAAATCCCGCGCGTCGGTGGGCAGGTCGCGCAACCACTCCAGCGTTTCACCGAAGGATTTCAGAAAATCCTTCAACAGCTTTCGCGTCTCGTATTTGCGCTCGAGCGCGCGCATCGCATAGGGCGCGCCGAACTCCACGAAATTGAGGTCCGGGTGCAGGAGCACGGCGATCGCCTCCACTTGGGTGAGCGCCTTCACCCCAAGATAAAACTCCGCCTTCATCCGCAACTGGTGCGTCATCAACAGGTCGAGCAGGCGATTGAAGATGAATCCCAGACGCAGCTCCTTGAGCGGACGATTGAGATATTGTTCGCCGAAGGCTTCCACATCCGACTCGAGCTTCCGCAAATTCTCGGCATAGCCCTGCTCCGACATCCCCAGCAGAGCGCGCGTCACCATGCGGCGGTCCTTCTCCGTAAGCCCGAGGATCATCGCGGCGATGTCCTCTCGGAACGCGGGCGTCAGCGTCCCCATCATCCCATAGTCGTAAAGGCAGGTGACGCCTCCGGACAGGATCGTGAAGTTGCCTGGATGCGGATCTCCATGGAAGAAGCCGAATTCGAACATCTGTTGGAAGATCAGGCGCGACATGCGCTCCGAGAGCGTCGAGGGATGGATTCCGTGCGCGCGCAGGTCCTCAGGGCGGTCCACCCTTAGCCCTGCCAGAAATTCCATCGTCAGGATGCGTTCGCCGCTCAGATCGCGATATACACGCGGGACGCGCACCCAGCGGTTACCGCGGAATTGCTTGGCGAAACGCTCGAGATTGCCCGCTTCGCGCATGAAATCCAACTCCGCCGAAAGCGTGCGGGCAAACTCCCGCACAACGCCGACGGGGTTGAGCGCCGCCAGCTCCTCGACGTGCCGCTCCAGAAAACGCGCCGCGTCCTCGAGGATCGCCACGTCCACGGCGATGACTTTCTCGATGTCCGGTCGCCGCACCTTCACGGCGACTTCCTTGCCATCGCACAAGCGAGCGCGGTGCACCTGAGCGATCGAGGCGCCAGCGACGGGCGTTTCGTCGAACTCGTGGAAGATCTCGTCGAGCGGCCGCTTCAGGTCCTCCTCGAGGATCCTCTTGGCTTGTTCGGCAGGGAAAGGAGGCACCCGGTCCTGCAGTTTGCGCAGCTCCTCGAAAAAAGGCTCATTGATCAGGTCGCGGCGCGAACTCAGGATCTGACCGAACTTCACGAAAGTCGGTCCCAACTCCTCCAACGCCAGACGGAAACGCGCGGCAAGCGGCTTTTGATGGAGCGACGTGCCCGGTTCGGAAGGCGGCGTCGCCTTGATTTCGAGCAGCCGCCCCAAGTGCGCCAGTTTTAATAGGTCCGCAAACCCGTACTTGAAAAAGACGCGCAGAATCTCCCCGTAACGAGGCAGATGCTCGTAAACCTCCACCGCGGCTTTGATCTGACGGATCATGCGTGAGCCGCCGCGGAAGCAGCGCCTCCCCCGCGGCCGCACGGCGGAAAGCATCCTCCAGTTTCAGCCTGCCCGCAAGAGGAAGGGGCAGCGCCGCGGAGGTCAGTTTACCGCCGGAACGATGTTGATCCGTTTGCCGCCACGGTCGAACTTTACCTGTCCTTCGACGAGGGCGTAGAGGGTAAAGTCCCGACCCATTCCGACGTTGAGGCCGGGGGTGAAACGCGTGCCGCGCTGGCGGATGAGGATGTTACCGGCGATGACCTTTTCGCCGCCGAAACGCTTCACGCCAAGCCGCTTGCTGACGCTGTCGCGATTGTTCTGGGAGCTGCCCTGTCCTTTTTTATGTGCCATGACGAGAGGAGGTTGGAGAGCGGTTCAGGCGACGCGAATCTCAGTCACGCGGACGCGCGTGAGCTGTTGGCGATGGCCGCGGTTGCGTTCGTAGCCATGGCGACGGCGTTTCTTGTAGGCCACGACCTTGTCGGCGCGGAACTGCTCGACGACTTCGCCCTGGACCGAAGCGCCCGCGAGATGAGGGCGTCCGATGCTGAATTTACCGCCGTCGCTCGCAAAGAGAACGCGGTCGAAGGTCACGGTGGCACCCTTCTCGGCCGCAAGACGGTCCACGTCGAGCACGACCCCCTTTTCCACGGCATACTGTTTTCCGCCTGTTTCGATGATCGCATGCATGATGTTGACGAACGGGGGAGCCTACCGTTTCCGCCTCCGCGCACGCAAGCGATTTGTTCCGTGGCCTTGGGATCCTTCAGGTACATCGTGACCCCCCTTGGGGAAACTGAAGATGGTGAACCAAGCTGGGATGAGGGCGCTCCTTCTTTCCATCCGACACGGTTTCTGATAGCCTTTCTCCACTTGTGAGCGAACGCCAGGAAACCACCCTTTTCGTCGCTTCCCCTGACGGCACGGCCATGGAGCCGCTGCCGCGCAGCGAACTGCGCCGCCGCCTCGACGCCTGCCTCCTGCGCTGGACGCAGCAGATCTGGTGTCCCGAGGAAGGCAAGTGGAAATCCGCCCGGGAGATCCCTCGTTTAGGGTCCGAATCCGCCACCACGCCCAAGGCCGCCGTCGCGGCAGCGCCGAAACCCGTCGTGGTTAAAAAGCCTTCGGCTGTCCAGTCTTCGGTCCAGCCGCGGATCGCCGTCGCGCGGCCGATTTCGGAGACTCGCGTCGCGGCGAAGGCGCATCCCATTCCAACCGCGGTTGCCTCTCCCGCGCTCAAGCCTGCGGTTCCGTCATCGAGTTCTTCGCCGGCGCCCGCTTCCGCGCGCGCACCCTCCGCAGTCCTCGTGGCGCGCACGCCCTCCGTGGTCAAGGCGTCGTCCGCAAGCAGGGCCGCGCCGTCTTTGAAGGCGGCGAAGGGCGTTTCGTCCTCTCCATCCGTCCCGCGCGCGGAGGGAGCGCCGCGCAAGACGTGGCGTCATCGCAACTCGCTCTTCTACGGCGCGGGCTGCGTGCTCATCCTTCTCGCGTTGGCCGGAATGAACTGGCTCGGCGCAGCGGCGCCTGCGCGACGAGCGGTGGCCGACGTCGGGCTTTCGGGAAAAGCCGTCGTGATCGCCCACTGTGGATTCTACGTCCAGCCCGGCGCGTTGGTCCTCGATTTCGCACAACTGCCCGACGATCTTTCTCCGGAAAAATTCATCGACCTCCTCACCGCCCTCGCGACACGCAACCCGACTTCAACGCTTTTCTGGAGCAAATACGACAGCGTCGCCCTCGCAAAGGACGGCACAGTCCGGTTCCGCCTTCGCGGCGACGCGTGGGAAGCCCTCGCCAAGATGCGCACCGAAGTCGCCGGCCGCCGTGCGCCGATGCTCGTCGACTATCTTTACGATGCGACGGGGAAAGCCGTTCTCGATCAGAAAGAGGACCGGATGGAGTATCTCCAAGGGCAGAGGGAAAAAGCCCTTCGAGAATTCCTCGGGACCTTCGTCCGTCTCGAAAACCCCGCCCGCCCCCGCGCGGCGTCCCCTTCCGAGAAGGCACCCGCCCCGTCGGAACCGTGAGCGCGCAACGGCGCAAACGACGTCCTGCGGCCCGCAAGAAGAAAACGCCGCACCCGCTCCGAATTCTTTTTGTCGCCTCCGAATGCGCGCCTTATGCGAAGGTGGGCGGCCTGGGAGACGTCGTTGCCGCGCTCCCGAAAGCGCTCCGGCGTCTCGGGCATGACGCGCGAGTGATCCTGCCGCTCTATGCCTCCGTGGACCGGGCGAAGCATGGAATCGCCTTCGAGCGTTCCGCCTGCGTCCACATGGGGCGGGGCGAGGAGCAGTGGATCGGTCTCCACGCGGCGACGCTCGACGGCGAGACGCCGGTCTGGTTCGTGGACTGCGCGCGGTTCTTCGGACGTCCTGGAATTTACGACGCGCCTTGGGGTGAATACGGAGACAACGCCTTCCGCTTCGCGCTTTTCACCAAGGCGGCGCTTCAGATCTGTAAGGACACCGGATTCCTTCCCGACGTGATTCACGCGCACGATTGGCCGAGCGCGCTCGCCCCCGCCTTCCTCAAGACGTGGGACCGCATCCTTTCCCCGCTCTCGGCGACGGCGAGCGTGCTCACCATCCACAACATCGGATATCAAGGGGTTTCTCATGCTTCCGCGTTTTCCTATCTTGGCGTGGGCGGAGAGCATTTCGCTTCCGACAGGTTCGAGGACCACGGGCGGATCAACCTCCTCAAGGCGGGAATCGCTTTCGCCGACGCGCTCACCACCGTCTCGCCGACGCATGCGGCGGAAATCCTCGATCCGGTCGGTGGCTGCGGCCTCGCCCCGTTTCTCGCCGCCCGGCGAAACGACCTCACGGGCATCCTCAACGGCGTGGACGAGGAACATTGGGATCCGGCGACCGATCCGTGGATCCCCGCGCGCTACACGGCAGCGACGCTCGGCGGAAAAACCGTCTGCAAACGGGAGCTTCAGAAGCGGTTCGGCCTCGATCCGCGCCTCGAAATTCCCGTGTTCGGGATCGTCTCGCGCATGGTCCATCAGAAGGGCTGCGAGCTCATGAAAGAGGCGATCCCCCAGGCGCTCGAGGGAATGGCGATGCAGGTTGTCGCGCTCGGGACCGGCGATCGCGCGACGGAGGATTTTTTTCGTTCGCTGCCGGGGCGGTTCCCCGGGCGGGCGGGCGTCCACATCGGATTTTCCAACGAGCTGGGGCACCTGATCGAGGCGGGCAGCGATTTCTTCCTCATGCCTTCGCTCTACGAACCGTGCGGTCTGAGCCAGATGTATTCGATGAAATACGGAACGCTTCCCCTCGTGCGCGCGACGGGCGGCCTCAACGATACCGTGGACAACTACGACGAAGCGACGGGCGCAGGCACGGGTTTTAAATTTCAAGACCCGACGCCCGGTGCGTTGCGGGACACGATCGGCTGGGCAGTCTCCACATGGTTCGATCGCCCCGCGCACCTCATGGCGATGCGGGCGCGCGGGATGGCTCTTGATTTCTCTTGGACCCATGCCGCGCGCGAATACGAGAAGGTCTACCGCTCGGCGATCGCCCGGCGTCGGGAGGGATAGCCGAAAACGCCCCGATTTTCGGCAGAAACCGGATTCAACGGGTATTCTCCGCGCGCTCCGTGAACTCCCAGAGTTGAAACTGTCGGATCGGATCGCCCTTGCGGAAGATTTCGACGGAGTCGAGTTCGCGGAGGCGTCCTGCGAAGCGGCGCATGACCGCTTCGTTTCGAGGGACGAAAAGTACGCGCGGATGGATCTGCGCGAGATACACTTCGCGGAGCCAGAGGTCGCCCGGTTTCGGGCCGGCGGAGGCGAGCTGAGGATGGGATCGGATCGTCCGGCCGCCGGGCTCGCGAAAGGCGTAACGCAGACGCCAGGCGGAGGCGCGGGAATCGGTCCAGACGACAGCGTTCGGCCGGGCTTCGCGCAGGGGGCGGATGCGCCGGACATATTCGGTCCAGCCGGTTTGCCCGTATTGTGGCGAGTTTCTCGGGAGGAAGGAAAGGTCGAGCTTCCTCAGGAGCCTCGGCTGATAGACGCAGGCGGAAACGAAAAGCCCATAACCCAGAAGGAGTGTCAGCACCACGCGCGCCCTTTTCGAGCCGGGCTCGCCGAGGCGATCGAGATGGCGTCCGAGGCGGACCGCCAGATGGAGCATGGCGCCCGAAGAAAACAAGGCGACGACACCCCACGGCCATTGAGGAAAGCTCGCGCCAAGGAGAAGTCCCGCAAGGGCCGACCCCGAGAGGAAGGGATGCCGCCGAAACCCGGTGAGAGCGGCGATCCAAACCGGGAGGCCGAGCCCCGCGTAGAAGATCAAGGCGCGATCCGGCTCGGAGGCGCTCCAGTCCGATTCGGCGAAAGCGAAGGAAGAGCTTCCGGAGAAAGAAAGCAGGGAGACCCAAGGGATCGTCACCGAAAGGAGGAGCATCGCGGCCATCGCGCGGCGGCCGCCGAATCGCCCCGCGAGCCGGAGGAGGAGAGCGAGCCACAGGGTTTGGAACGCCCACGGGATGGCCCACAGCGAAAGGGGCGAATCACCGAACCCCAGAAACCATGCGCGCACGGGAAGAGGCGCCTCTCCTTGTTGAGCTTCGCTCCAGAGGCGGGCGGAAGCCTCCGGCACGTCGAGATCGGTGGTGGCCGCCCAAAAGAGGCGAGCGCCCTGAATCACGACAAAGAGGAGGATGAGAAGCCGCGCGGCGTGTCGGGCCAGCCCCGGGGGGACGGCGCGGACCGCGCGCGCCTCTTCCGAACCTGGAAAGCTCTTTTCCGAGGGGGTGCGGGAGCGACGCCACCGGCCCGCCGCGATTCTCCCCGCGAAGATCATCCCCTTCCCCACGCTCCAGCCGAGGAGGGCGGAAACGACGACGTCGGACGGATAATGGACGCCGACATAAACGCGGGAAAAACCCACGAGGCCGGCGAGCAAATACCCGGCTCTGCGCCAGCGCGGCGCGGCGGCGGCGAGCATCGCGGCGGCGAGAAAAGCGTTCGCGGTGTGGGAAGACGGGAACGACCATCCGCCGGTCGCGCCGGAGGCGAGCGCGCGGACGTCGCTCCTCGCCGCAGCGGGGCGCGGGCGAGCGACAAAGTGCTTGAGCGGGTTGAAGATCAGGCTGTCGCCGAGGGCGATCCCCAGGACGAGGGCGAGCGCCCATTTCCAGGCACGCGGCGAATGACGCCAAGCGAGCCAAGCGGCCAAAGCCAGAGCAAGCGGAAGAAAAGGCGCGGCGTGATTGAAGATGGGAAAGAACGTGTCGCCGAACGGATTCGCGCAACTCCGGTTGACGAAGCGGAAGAGCGCCTCGTCTCCTCTTTGGAAGACCGCGATCATCGGCGGCGTTTCAGGGGGCGACCGCCTCGAGGTCGCGAAGGATCAGGGAGATGGTCGGGTAGCGGCGGTCCGCGCGTTTCTCGATGCAGTTGGAGAGAATGCGCGAGAGTTTTTGAGGGAGGGCGGGCTTGATCGCTTTCGGCGAGGGAAAGGCAACGTCGCGCGCCGTGTAAGCGGACATGATGTCGCGTCGTTCCAAAGGGGTAAAAGGCTTCTGGCCAACGAAGAGTTCGAAAGCGGTGACTCCGAGGGAAAAGATGTCGGAGCGTTCGTCCACCGGCTCGCGCAGGATCTGCTCTGGAGAAAGGTAGGAAGGGGTGCCGCTGAGTTCGCGCAAGGGCGCGGGTTTGCGAGGGATGCGAATCGAGAGATCGAAGTCCACGAGCTTCGTGACGCGATCGCGCGCGATCAGGACGTTCTCAGGCTTGAAATCGAGATGCAGGTAGCCCTGCCGATGGACATGCTGCAGCCCCAGCAGCATCTGCCGGAAGATGGGGATCGGTTCGCGGATCAAGGGGGCCTGTTTGTTCAGGAGAATCCGCAGGTTGTCGCCGTCCACGTATTCGAGAACTCCGTAGGGAATAAACCAATCGTTTTCGACCGCGAAGACCCGGACGATGTTTTCGTGGTCCATTCTGGCATGGATTCGCAAGCCGTGCAGGAACATCTTCCGTTGCGCGAAACGGAATCGAAAGCGCGGCAACAGCCGCCGGATGACCACCGTCCGATTGGAGTCTCCGGTCGCCAGAAAGATTTCGGCATTTCCGCCCTCGTTGAGGCGATCGTGGAGGAGATACTGGCCGCACCGGGTCAGGTCCATGCGGAGAAAAACTAAGCGGAGGCCGGCGCCTTCGCGAGCGAGAAAAGCTTTTCCTCGCGCGCGGTGAGGAGGCGATCGGACCAGCAAGAGGCCGCGGTGCGCGCCAGGATGGCGCGGACGCGCGCCCGGGAGATCTTCAGGCGCGGTTCGGGAACGAGCGGATTGGGCGCTCGGCGGAGCAAGGCGAGGGTCTCGAGACCGATCCACATCGGCCAGAGGCAGGCGAGGCGGAGGCGGACGCAGCGGCGCGGGATGGCTCGGGCATATTCGGCGGCGGCGCGATAGTGGCGAAGGGCATGATCGAGACAGCGCCCATAAAAAGGCGCGAGGCGCGGCCACGCCGAAGGGTCGAGAAGGTCCGCGGGTTCCAGGCCGAGCGAGGCGAGTTCGTCGGAAGGAAGATAACATCGGCCATTTTGAAGGTCGCGCGGCACGTCCCGGAGGACGTTCGTCCATTGGAGGGCCTTGCCGAAACGGCCGCCGAGCGCGCACATCCGATCGAGGTCCCATCGTCCGCAGGCGCGGAGGTGGCGTGCACAAAGGCGGGTCCAGAAAGGACCGACGCAGCCGGCGACGAGCCAGGTGTAGTCTTCGAGTTCTTCGAAAGTCCGCAGCGCTGCAAGGCCGTTCCCGCCTCCGAAACGCGCAAGATCGAGCTCCATACCGCGAGTGAGTTCGAGGACCACGTCCATGACGAGGAGGCGGTCGTCGGGAGACATCTCACCGAGAAGCCCGAAGCACACCGGCAGGAGTTCGAGGAGCCGCCATTCGACGACCGCCGTTCTCGCATCCGACGCGGGACGACACCCCTTCTCGAGGACGCCGCGCCGAAGCTCGGCGACGCGCTCACGCTTGCCGCCGGCGAGGGCGCGGCGGAAGAGGAGGAGGTGCGGACGGCGTTCCTCCCGCGGGAGCGCGGCGCCGTCGGCGAGGGTGTCGGCGGCCCGGGCGAGCAGATAGGCGAGGCCGACGGAATGTCGGACGCGCGACGGAAGAACCCGAAGGGTAAGAGAAAAGGAGCGGGAAACCCCGCGTAGGACGGGGCCGAAGAGCTCGATCGAAGAGGAGTCCATCATCGGGGCGATGGCAAGAGGCGCCGGTCCTGCGGTATCGGAAAACGAGGCGGGGCGCAAGCCGGAGCGGAAGGCGGAGGCGGACGAGTTGCTGAATCGGCATGGTTTTGCCGATCCGCTTGTGCTACTCCGAGTCCGATGCCGAACGGGCCTGAGAAATACTTCGTCTTCGCGGAAGACCGTCAGATCTATGGCCCCGCGAACGAAACCCTTCTCCAAGACTGGGCGAAGCAAGGCCTCGTCTCGGCGGAGAGTTGGATCTTCCACGAAGGATCGGACTCCTGGACGCGCGGCAAAGGGATCAAGGCGCTCGAAGGATGGCTTACGGCGCCGACCCCGCTTCCCGAAGCTCCCGAAGCGCCTGCGAGCGGAGTTCAACTCCGCGGCGGACAGCTCCGCCGCATCCGTCTTTTCGCAGACATGACCAACGAGCAGGCGGAGGCGTTCGCCGCGCTGCTGGAGCGCGTGCAGGCGCGCGCCTTCTCGCCGATCGTGCGCCAGGGCGAACACGGAGACGCGATGTTTCTGATCCTCGAAGGCGAGGCGCGCGTCTCCATCCGCACCCAAGGCAAGGAGGACACGATGGCGATCCTGGGCGTCGGTGATTTCTTCGGCGACCTGGCGGTTCTCGACAGCGGACCGAGGTCGGCAGACGTGGTGGCCAACCGCGATTGCGTGCTTCTCAAATTGGCGAAGGCGAACCTCGACCGAATCATCGAGGAAAATCCCGAGCTGGCTTCGCGTTTCCTGCTGGCGATGAACCGTTTCCTCGGAGGGCGGCTGCGCGCGACGAATGAACGCTTCGCCAAGGCTCAGCAGTTCGCGCGCGGCGCGAGCGGTCAGATCGCCTCCCCAGCGCCTTCCGCGATGCAGTGGAAGAAGGGATTCTAACTCCGGTCAGCCGCCAGCGGGGTGCGCCTCGCGCGCCGTTTTGGAGTTGGATGCGGGACGGGCATGGCGTAGGCGAAGGGCGTGTCGGCACCGCATCGCGTCCTGATCTCCGAGAAACGCGTCCTCAAGCGCATCGCTGCGCTTGCGCGCGAGGTGGACGCCTGGAGCCGAGGGAAACGCGTGGTCGTTGTGGGCGTGCTCAACGGCAGCATCCTGTTCCTCTCCGATCTCGTGCGCCGCCTGCATTCCCCCGTCGCCCTCGACTGCCTCGCGGCGTCGAGCTACGGAAAGGCGCGGAAGTCGCGCGGCAAGGTGATCTTCAACCGACGCCTCCGCCTCAATGTGCGTGGGGCGGACGTCCTCCTCGTGGACGACATCCTCGACACCGGCCGGACGCTCACGGCGCTGACGCGCTTCCTGCGCCGCCTCGGCGCGCGGCGCATTGAGGCGTGCGTCCTCCTCCGCAAGGCCGTGCCGCACGCCTCCGGCGCTTTCGCGCGCTTTGTCGGTTTCGACATCCCCGATCGGTTCGTCTATGGTTACGGCCTCGATCTCGCGGAGAGGTTCCGCAACCTGCGCTTCATCGCATACGCGCCGAAAATCGAAAGAAAAAAGAGAGACCGATAAAAGACCTTGCTCGAGAAACTGAAAAAATCTCTCGGGAGTTTTCTGATTTTCAGAGATTGAATTTCCCTTCGGCTTTCGCGCATCGGATTTCGAGTTTCTTCCCATGAAAATTTTCGTGAACGGCGAGGAACGCGAAACGCAAGCTGCGCAGGTTGCGGCGCTGCTCGCGGAGCTCGGCCTCGCGCCCGCGTTGGTGGCCGTGGAACACAACAAGGCGGTCCTTTTCCGCCAGGAGCTGGAGAAAACTCCACTCAAGGAAGGCGACCGCCTCGAGATCGTCCGCGCAGTGGCGGGCGGATGAAAGACCATGCCGCGGCGGATATGCCTCGAAGAAAAACCTGGATTGACGAGCGCCTGGCGATCCGGCCTTGAGTCAAACCTGATCGGAAGGCGGATCTATCCAGAACGATGCCGCCTTGCCTTTGTCCAAATCAAAAGGCAGCTTTCTCTCCGATGGCCGATCCTTTGACTTGCAAGCGGCTCTATCGCTCCCGCGAGCATCGCATCTTCGCCGGCGTCTGCGGAGGGCTGGCGGAATACTTCAACGTGGACCCCGTGATCTTCCGGGTCATCTGGGCTTGCGCGGCGCTGTTCAGCGCGCTCATCGGCGCCGCGCTCGTTTATGGGATCTGCATCCTCGCGATCCCGCTTCGGCCTCAGTCCGCGTAGCCGGACCGGCCGCCGACCGCCCGTCGTCCACGAGGGTTTGCGGATTTCCCGTCGTTCTACATTCTGGCCGTCTCTGCTCTCAGCGGCGGGGAAGCCGATGATGCGCCTTCCCTCCCGTTTTTCCATTTTTCTCGTCCTCGCGAGCGCAGCGGGGTGGGCGACGATGGCGCCGCCTTCCCTCGCGGCGGACGGCGATTGGCAGCAATGGAGCGAAGCCTCGTGGATCCAGACATTGGGCCATGGACTGGATATCGGCCTGCGTTGGCAGGGACGTTGGGAGGAGGATGTCTCTCGATTCGCTTATCACGAGACGGAACCGATGCTCATTTGGCGTCATTCACCGCGCTGGGATTTTCAACTCGGTTACGAGCGCGACGAACGGTTTTCTCCTGTCGAGGAGGTCGCCCATGTTCCCAACGTCTCCGCCGTGCTCCGTTTGCCCCGGCAACCCTGGAAGTTGCTCCCGATCCTCGATTGGCGGCTGTCGAACGCCTTCCGCATGGAGTTTATGATTTCCGAGACCGGCGCCTCGGATTGGACGCCCGCCTATCGGAATCGGACCGAATGGGAAACGCGTTGGAAATGGGGCGGCAAGGAACTGATCCCCTACGTGTTCGAGGAATGGCTCGTGGACCTCCGAGCCGGAGAATTCGTCCAGAATCGTCTCGGCATCGGTTTGGGCGTGCCGATCGTTCCGCATTGGTTGGCCCGCGTCTGGTGGATGCGATTCGACGAGAAAGTCGCCAACGCCTGGGAATGGCATCCCGTCATCGGCGTCCAGATCCAAACCCAATTCTGACGTGATGATCCCCGAATACTTCAGGAGAGATCCGCCGTGGCTCATCCGCTTCCGGCGAGGTCCTTCTGCCGCGCTGCAAAAGACGGTCGCGGCGCATTTTTTCTGAACACCATGAAAACCTCCCGATCCCTGTTTACGCTTCTCCTTGCGACAGCGACGACCCTTTCGCTCGCGACCGTCGGCTGCCGCCGCGCCGACGCGCCTCCTTCGGCTTCAGACGTGCCAGCGGCGGGCAAATCCGTCGAACCGGTCGAATATTGGACCTGCAGCATGCACCCCCAAGTGCGCGAGCCGAAGCCGGGGCGCTGCCCGTTCTGCGGAATGAACCTTACACCCGTCCGCGCCGCATCGAAAGACACAGCGGGCTCGGCGGCGCCCGTCGAGGTTCGCCTCGAGGCCGAAGCGATCCGTCAGGCCGGCGTGCAGGTCGAACCCGTGCAGCGGCGGAGATTGTCCCGCGAGGTCACGGTTTTCGGGACCCTCGGCTACGACTTGAATCGACACCACGACGTCGTCTCGTTGGTGGAGGGCCGCGTCGAACGCTTCCGTATCGACATCAACCAGACGGAGGTCGCGAAGGACGCTCCCCTGGCCGACCTTTACTCGGTTGAGGCGCTGGGGTTCCAGGAGGATTATCTCAAGTCGTTGCGCGAACGCTGGCTGAGCACCTTTTACGAGCGGGACCTGCTCGCCTCGATGGTGGCGCTCGCCAGGGAGAAACTGCGGCGCATCGGATTCACAGACGAGGACCTCGTCCGACTCGAGAAGGAGCGCAAACCCCGGCCCGAGGTCGTGGTGCGCGCGCCGATCGCCGGCACGCTGGTGGACAACATGGTCCGTCTCGGGGAGATCGTGAGGGCGGGACAGACGCTCTATCACCTCGCGCCGCTCGACGAGATCTGGTTCAACGCGCAGGTCTTCGAGTCGGACCTCGGCGCGCTCCACCTCGGCCAGAGGGTTCGCGTAACCACGAAGGCCGAGCCTGGCCGCGAGCACACCGGCAAGCTCGTGTTCCTCGGCCGCATGCTCAACGAGAACAACCGCACCGTCCCGGCCCGCTTCGTCCTGCCCAACCCAGATCGGACCCTTTTGCCGAACTTGAGCGCGAGCGGGGTGGTGGAGATTCTCGTGGGCGACGCGGTCCTGAGTGTGCCGAACTCGGCGGTGCTCGACCTGGGGACCCGCCACGTCGTCTACCTCGAGGAGCAGGACGGCATGTTCACTCCGCGCGAGATCCGCGCGGGACAGGTCACGCCCCATTACACGGAAATCGTGAGTGGTCTCACCGAGGGTGAACCAGTGGTGGTCGCGGGCGCCTTCCTCGTGGACGCGCAGGCGCAACTGCGCGCCGGTGCGGGCGAGGGCATGTCCGGGATGCCCGGCATGAAAGACATGGGAATTCACGACAAGGCGACCCTCACCACCAATTCGCCGCCGGAGATGGCTGCGCCTCACCCGCATACACCATGATCCAGCGCCTCATTGACTGGTCGTTCCGGAACCGGTTCCTGGTCCTGGTCTTCTATCTCCTGGCAACGGGCTGGGGAATCTGGGCTGCATTCAACACGCCGGTCGATGCCATCCCCGACCTCAGTGAGAACCAGGTCCTCGTCTTCGCCGAGTGGTCCGGGCGAAGTCCCCGTGAGGTCGAGGACCAGATCACCTATCCGTTGACGGTTAATCTACGGGGCATGGCCGGAGTCAAGACCGTGCGCGCCGCCTCCAACTTCGGTTTCTCGATGGTCACGGTGATCTTCGAGGACCGCGTGGATACCTACTTCGCGCGGGCACGCGTACTCGAGCGGCTCAACACCCTCAGCCCGCTCATGCCCAAGGGGGTCGTCCCCGTTCTCGGACCGGACGCGACGGGGCTCGGGTGGATCTACCAGTATTATCTCGACACCTCGAAGGCCGAGGCGACGGGGCGCGGTTACGACCTCGGCGAGCTGCGCTCGCTTCAGGACTGGTTCGTGCGCTATCAACTCAATGCCGTGTCTGGCGTGGCGGAGGTCGCCTCGGTAGGCGGATTCGTGAGGCAGTATCAGGTGGACGTCTCGCCGAACCAACTGCGCGCCTTTGGAGTCACGCTCAAACAGGTGGCGGACGCCGTGGTCGGCTCGAACAATAACGTCGGCGGCAACGTCATCGAGCAGAACGGCATGGAATACTCGGTGCGCGGGCTCGGGATCTTTCGAAATCCGTCGGACATCGAGCAGGTCCTCGTGGGTTACAAGGCAGGCCAGCCGATCCTCGTGCGGGATGTGGCTCGCGTGGGAATCGGTCCTGATTTCCGCCGGAGCACCCTGGACCGCAATGGCAGCGAGGTGGTGGGCGGGATCGTCATCGCGCGCTACGGGGTCAGCACCAGCGAGCTCATTCAACGCGTGAAGGCGAAGGTCGCCGAGATCCAGAAGGCCCTGCCCGAGGGCGTGGAAATCCGGCCGTTTTACGATCGCAGCGCCCTCATCGAGCGCGCGGTGGGGACGCTGCGCGACGCGCTGCTCGAGGCGGTGGTCCTCGTCACGCTCGCGCACGTAGTCTTTCTCTTCCATTTCCGCTCCATCGCGATCGTCACGATCCCCCTGCCGCTCTCGATCCTGATGTCCTTCATCTTGATGAAGGAGTTCGGGATCACCTCGAACATCATGAGCCTCTCGGGCATCGCCATCGCCATCGGCGTGCTCGTGGACGCGGGGATCGTCGTCACCGAATGCGTGATGCGTGAAGCGTACCTCCGGATCGAGCGGGAAATCCCGTCCGCCGGCGACGCCGAGAAGCGACGGTTTCTCGCGACGCATATCTTCGAGATCACTCGCGACGCCACCCGCCTCGTGGCGCGGCCGATCTTCTATTCGATGGCGATCATCATCCTCGCCTTCGTCCCCGTCTTCGCGCTGAGCGGGCAGGAGGGGAAGCTCTTCCATCCGCTCGCTTTCGCCAAGACGTTCGCGATGGTCTCCTCCACGCTGGTGGCCGTCACCCTGGTGCCGGTGCTCTGCACGATGCTCGTGCGCGGACGGGTCCACGACGAAAACGACAACTTAATGATGCGGTTTCTCCTGAAACTCTACCTTCCGGCGCTCCGCTTCTGCCTTCGCCACCGCAAAGCAACGCTGGCAGCCGCCGCGGCCTTGCTCGTCGGCGCAGTCGTCCTGGCTTCACGGATCGGCTCGGAATTCATGCCGCCGCTCAACGAGCGCGCCCTGCTCTTCATGCCCACGACCGTGCCGGGCGCCTCGATCACTGAGGTGAAACGCGTCGTCGCCGAGCAGGATCGCATCCTGAGCCGTTTTCCGGAAGTCGAGGAGGTGGTGGGCAAAGTGGGGCGCGCCGACACCGCCACGGATCCCGCGCCGATTTCGATGATCGAAACCACGATCACACTCAAACCCGAGCACCTCTGGCGCAAGGGCATGACGCACGACACGCTGATCGGAGAGATGGTGGAGGCCATGAACCGGTTTCCCGGCTTCACTCCCGCATTCCTTCAGCCCATCGAGAACCGCATCTTGATGCTGGCGACCGGCGTGCGCGGACAGGTCGCGGTGAACCTCTTTGGCGCCAATTTACGCTCCTCCGATGGCCGGGCGCTCGACGTTCAGGAATCGCTGGCGGTCCTCGAAGCGAAGGCGATCGAGGTGGAGAAGACGCTGCGCACCGTTTCCGGCGCCGCAGACGTCTATGCCGAGCGGACGCTGGGCGCACCCTATCTGGAGATCGCCTTGAGGCGCGGCGATCTGGCCCGCTACGGCGTCTCGATGGAAGACGCCCTCGACACGATCGAGACGGCCCTCGGCGGGCGCACGTTGACGACGACAATCGAGGGGCGGATGCGCTTCCCCGTGCGGGTCCGCTACGCAAAAGACTTTCGCGAAACCCGCGCCGCCCTCGAAAACGTTTGGGTCCCCTCGAAGGAGGGCGCTCCCATCCCCTTCAGCAAGGTGGCCGACCTCCGAACCGTGATGGGCCCCTCGATGGTGTCCAGCGAGGACGGTCAGTTGCGCGTCTTTGTGCAAGCCAACGTGCGCGGCCGCGATCTGGGCGGTTTTGTCGCGGAGGCGAAGGCCAAAGTCGCGGCCGCTGTGAAGATGCCGGCGGGCAGCTATCTCAGCTGGGGCGGCCAATACGAAAACCTGCTGCGTGCCCGCCGGACGCTCGAGGTGATCATCCCGGTCGTTCTGCTCATCATCTTCATCCTGCTCTATGTCGTCTACCGGTCGTTCAAGGAGGCGGCGCACGTCCTCCTCGCCGTACCCTTTGCCCTGGTCGGCGGCGTCTTTCTCCAGGGGCTTCTGGGTTACAACTTTTCCGTGGCCGTCTGGGTGGGCTACATCGCGCTGTTCGGCACCGCCGTGCAGACCGGCATGATCATGGTGATCTACCTCGAAGAGGCGGTGAAACGACACGCCGCCGAACGCGGCGGCCATTTGACTCCGCCCCAGTTGCTCGAAGCGATCACTGAAGGAGCAGCCCTCCGCCTGCGTCCGAAGGTGATGACGGTCTCGACAATCCTCGCCAGCCTTGTGCCGTTGATGCTGCCCATCTTCTCCATCGAACGCACGGGCATCGAAATCATGCGCCCGATCGCCGCACCCGTGATCGGCGGAATGATCTCCAGCCTCATCCACATCCTGCTCGTCACGCCGGTCCTCTTCTACGGGCTGCGCGTCCGCGAATTTCAGAAGCCCGCGCGCTCGACGCATGGGCTTGAGGATTGAAGCCCGCGCCGGTGCGAGCTACGAAAGGGCCGCCCCTCATGAAGAAACGCTCTCCCAGCGGCGTCCTGGACACTCCAAAGAAGGTCTCTCTTGCGGAGATGGAATCCCTCGCGTGCCGCGCCCGCGCCCGAGGGAAGAAAATGGTGTTCACCAACGGCTGTTTCGATCTCCTCCACCCCGGCCATGTCGGCTACCTTGAAAGCGCGCGCGCGCTCGGCGACTACCTTGTCGTCGGCCTCAACGCCGACGCCTCGGTCCGTCGGCTCAAGGGCCCCTCCCGCCCGGTGACACCCGAAGCCGCCCGCGCCCGCGTGCTGGCCGGACTCAGCTGCGTGGACCGCATCGTCGTCTTCCGTGCGAAACGGGTCACTTCGCTCCTGCGCCGGCTCCGTCCGGAAATCTATGCCAAAGGCGGCGACTACACCCTGGCTACTCTCGACCAGGAAGAGCGGCGCGCCGTCGAGGACGGCGGAGGCAAAATCCACATCCTGCCCGTTTGGAAAGGCTGGTCCACCACCCGGATCCTGAAGAGGATTTTCAGTTGACGGTGTTTCCGGGTTTTCATCTCTCGAAGATGCGAACCGCACCCGAGAAAGCGCTCTTCCACAGCTGAGCCCTTAAACCCCTCCCTCTCGCGATGAAGAAAATCGGCATTTTAGGTTCCGGGAAAGGCTCGAATTTCGAAGCGCTCGCAGAAGCTGCGCGCGAAGGATGGCTCCCGGTCAAGATCGCGCTGCTCCTCTCGGACGTTCCCGGCGCGGGGATCCTCGACCTCGCTGCGAAACACAAGGTCCCTGCGGACTACATCCCGCCCGGCCCTTTCCGTACAAAACTCTCGCCCGAAGCGGAGGCCGAATATGTCAAACGCCTGAAAGACGCGGGCGTCGAACTCGTCGCGTTGGCGGGATTCATGCGGTTGCTGAGCCAACCGTTCCTCGACGAGTTTCCCAATGCGGTGGTGAACATCCATCCCTCGCTCCTTCCCGCCTTTCCCGGTCTCGAATCCTGGAAACAAGCGCTGGATTACGGGGTGCGCTTCACCGGCTGCACCGTCCACTTGGTGACGCCGGAAATGGACGCCGGCCCGATCATCGGCCAGGCACTGGCGCCCGTCCTTCCGAACGACACGCCCGACACCCTCCACGCGCGGATTCAGGTTCAGGAACACAAACTCTACGTCGAATGCCTCAAGCTCTGGGCTGAAGGCCGCCTGCGCATCGAGGGGCGGCGCGTCGTGGTAAGCTGATTCGCGGTCTCCCGTTTCCCTTAGAGGGTGTTTGAAAATTCGACAGAGGGCAGGCCAATTTTCAAACACCCTCTTACGCGCAGGCGCAAGAAAAGGGCGCAACGGTTACGCACCCCTGATCGTTAGCGACGGTATTTTTAGTCAGTAAGGCGCGAGGGTTGTTCGGCGAGTGCCGTTTGGAGGGGGTTGTTCGAGCATGGTTTGGGGTGAACGCCGAGGCTGCGAGGGCGGAGAGGGCA
>JADZFN010000047.1 GCA_020849895.1 Verrucomicrobiia bacterium
CTCATTGCGAACGAGACGCTCTACCAACTGAGCTATGCCCCCGATCCACTCTTCCTGCCTTGCAAAGCGCGGCAGGCGCGTTGGACGCCGAGCCACCGCGGCCATGAAAGGCAGACGACCGTTGCTGTCTTCCGACCCTGGCGGGGTTGGTCAGCTCCCACTCCGCGGCGCCCGGCGGCGTACCAACGGCGGGAACTCTAGCCGCCGCCGCGCGCCGATGCAAACGAAAAACGCTTGCGAGCGCGCGGGGCGGCGGTAAATCTTCGCGCGTGCGCGCCAGCCCGGGTTGTTTCATCACGTTTGAGGGGTCGGAAGGCTCTGGAAAAAGCACCCAGATCCGCCGGCTGGCGGTGCGCCTGCGGCGGAACGGCCATCGGGTGCGCGTGACGCGCGAACCCGGCGGCACGCCGATTGGCAGGAAAATCCGCCACCTGCTGCAATTCAGCCGGGCGGGGCGCGCGATGGCGGCGGAAACGGAGCTGCTTCTCTTCGGCGCGGACCGCGCGCAGCACACGCGGGAAACCATTGGCCCCGCACTCGCCCGGGGCGAGGTCGTGATCAGCGATCGCTACGCCGATTCCACCACGGCATATCAAGGGGCGGGACGGAGGCTGGGGCGCGGGTTCGTGGAATGCCTGAACCGTTTCGCGACGGCCGGGCTGAAACCGCGCCTGACCTTCGTGCTCGATTTGGATCCCGAGGAAGGCCTGCGGCGCGCGCGAAAAAAGACGCGGCGCACGGACCGAATGGAAGCGCAAAGGGCGGCGTTCTATCGTGCGGTGCGGGCGGGATTTCAACGTCTCGCGCGAACCGAAGCGCGCCGCGTGAAACGAGTGGACGCCCGCGCGGGAGTGGAAGAGGTCGCCGCCCGCGTATGGGCGCTTCTCCCGGCCAAGCTCCAGAAGCCGGCGCCGCATCGGGAGCGCGGCGCGCGGCGAAAGCGTCGCCTTGATTTCTTGGAAAATACGCCTCGAATGAAGAGGCGCAGCCCAACCTTGGAGAGACGCACATGAAATATATCTTCATCACCGGCGGCGTCATCTCCTCCCTCGGCAAGGGATTGACCGCGGCGGCGCTCGGCACTCTCCTCGAACACCGCGGACTGCGCGTCGTCCTCCAGAAGTTTGATCCCTATCTGAACGTGGACCCGGGGACCATGAGCCCCTATCAACACGGAGAGGTGTACGTCCTCGACGACGGCGCGGAAACCGATCTCGACCTCGGCCATTACGAACGCTTCACGCGCGGCCGTCTGACACGAAGAAACAATCTGACCTCGGGCCAGATCTACGAGACGATCCTCCTCCAGGAACGGCGCGGGGATTATCTCGGCAAGACGGTGCAAGTCGTCCCGCACGTCACCGACGAGATCAAGAAACGCATCCGCGGCGTCACCGACGGTTGTTCCGCCGACGTCCTCATCACCGAGGTCGGCGGGACCACGGGAGACATCGAGGGGCTTCCCTTTCTCGAGGCGATCCGCCAGTTCGCCCTCGAAGCCGGCCCCGAAAACGTCTTCTTCATTCACGTCACCCTGGTGCCCTACATCTCCGTGGCGGGGGAACTGAAGACGAAACCGACCCAGCAGAGCGTCGCCAAGCTCCGCGAGATCGGCATCCAACCCCACGCGCTCGTCTGCCGCAGCGAGAAGCCGATCGCGACGCCTGTGCGCCGGAAGATTTCGCTGTTCTGCAACGTCCCCGTCGAGGCCGTGATCGAGGAGCGCGACGTCGAGCACACGATCTACGAGGTCCCCCTCATGCTTCAGCGAGAGAAGCTCGACGAGCTGGCTTGCCGACATCTCCGTCTGCCGAAGCGGGCCGCGCGCATGGCGCCGTGGCGCCGCTTCGTCCGCCGCGTGATCTCTCCGAAGCGCCGCGTGAAGATCGCCGTCGTCGGCAAATACATGGACCTCCAGGATGCCTACAAGAGCATCTACGAAGCCCTCACCCACGCGGGCGCCTGGCATAACCTCGGAGTGGATCTCGTGACCGCCGATGCGGAAGAGATCAAAAAGCGGGGCCCCGCCCGAAAACTCAAGGGTGTCCACGGCATCCTGATTCCCGGCGGATTCGGCGACCGGGGGATCGAGGGGAAGATCGCCGCGGCGGGCTACGCGCGGCGCACGAAGGTTCCCTACCTCGGCCTCTGCCTCGGGATGCAGGTCGCCGTGATCGAGTTCGCCCGCGGTGTCGCGGGGCTGAAGCGCGCGAACAGCGCGGAGTTCGATGAGGCGACGCCCGATCCCGTGATTTCGCTCCTCGAGGAACAGCGGGCCGTCCGGCGCAAGGGCGCGTCCATGCGGCTCGGGGCGTGGCCTTGCCGGCTCGTGAGCGGGACGCGCGCCGCCGCGCTCTACGGGAAACGGACGGTCCGCGAGCGTCATCGCCACCGTTACGAGTTCAACAACGCCTACCGCTCCCGTTTCGAACAGCTCGGCATGGTTTTCTCCGGGGTCTCGCCGCGGAACGATCTCGTGGAGATTGTGGAAATCAAAGGGCACCCGTGGTTCATGGCGTGCCAGTTTCATCCCGAGTTTCAATCTCGTCCGAATCGTCCGCATCCGCTTTTCCGCGGATTTCTCGGTGCCGCGGGGGCTGCGGCTTGAGGGAAGGGGCGAGCGACAGCCGGAGGAGCAAGGCGATCGAGGGAAAGAGGAAGAAGCGGGACGCGGGAGGGCGTCTCACGCGCCGGATTCGTCGAGTTCGGCGTGAAGCGCCTGGAGGACGAGGGGTTCCAGTTCGGTTGGGCGTTGCATGCCGAGGCAGGCGGCGCGCGCGCCTTCGAGGGTGGTGAAGATCGCCACACGCTGCGCCAGCGCGCTGGTACGGATGGACCGCGAATCGGCGACGGCCCGGGGCTGTCCCTCGACGGTATTGACGATCAGCGCCACCCTGCCGTTCTTGATCAGGTCCACGATGTGCGGGCGACCTTCGGCCACCTTGTTCACCACGGCGACTTCGAGGCCGGCGGCGGCGAGCGCCGCTCCGGTGCCCCGCGTGGCGAGCAGAGCGAAGCCGAGGGCGGCGAGGTCGCGCGCCACCTCGACCGCCCCGGCGCGGTCCCGTTCCTTGACGGAAATGAAGGCCGCACCGGATCCGGGCCCGGGCAGTTGGACGCCGGCGGCGAGCTGAGACTTGACGAAGGCCTCGGCGAAGCTGCGGCCCACCCCCATCACTTCCCCTGTGGATTTCATTTCCGGTCCGAGGAGGATGTCCACGCCGGGGAACTTGGCGAACGAGAAAACCGCCTCTTTCACCGAGAAATAGGGGGGCACGACCTCGCGCGCCACGCCCTGTTCTTCCAGCGTGCGCCCGGCCATGCAGCGCGCCGCCACCTTGGCCAGCGGGCGTCCAGTCGCCTTGGACACGAAGGGCACCGTGCGCGAGGCGCGCGGATTCACCTCAAGCACATACACCGTGTCGTCCTGAACGGCGAACTGCACGTTCATGAGGCCGACGACCTGAAGGGCCCGGGCCATCTTCGCGGTCTGCTCGCGCAGTTCGTCCTGGATTTCCCTGGAGAGCGTGTAGGGCGGCAGCGAGCAGGCGGAATCGCCTGAATGCACGCCGGCCTGCTCGATATGCTGCATGATGCCGCCGATGACGACCTGTTTGCCGTCTGAGAGCGCGTCCACATCCACCTCGATGGCGTCGTTGAGAAAGCGATCGAGCAGCACTGGGGAATCGTGGGAAACCCGGATCGCGTCGCGCATGTAGCGCTCGAGGTCCTTCGGTTCGTGCACCACCTCCATGGCGCGCCCGCCCAGCACGTAGCTCGGGCGCACCACCAGCGGATACCCAATCTCGGCGGCCAGACGCAGGGCGTCCGCCTCGGTGCGCGCCGTGCGGTTGGGCGGCTGCTTGAGCCCGAGCTTGTGGAGCATCTGCTGGAAGCGTTCGCGGTCCTCAGCCGCGTCAATCATGTCCGGGCGGGTGCCGAGGATGGGCACGCCGTGGGCTTCCAGGGCGAGGGCGCGCTTGAGCGGCGTCTGGCCGCCGAACTGCACGATCACTCCGTCCGGCCGCTCGATGTGGATGATCTCGAGGAGGTCCTCCAGGGAAAGCGGCTCGAAATAGAGGCGATCGGAGGTGTTGAAGTCGGTGGACACCGTCTCCGGGTTGCAGTTGACCATGAGGGTTTCGTAGCCGTCCTCGCGCAGGGCCATGGCGGCGTGGACGCAGCAGTAGTCGAACTCGATGCCCTGGCCGATGCGGTTCGGGCCGCCGCCGAGCACCATGATCTTCCTGCGCGAGGTGGGATGCGCCTCGCACTCCTCTTCATAAGTGGAATACAAGTAGGCGGTGCGGGCGGCGAACTCGGCGGCGCAGGTGTCGATACGCTTGAACACCGGGCGGACGCCGAGCGCATGGCGGCGCGCGCGCACGTCGTCCTCCGCGACGCCGAGCAGCCTGGCCAGGCGGCGGTCGGCGAAGCCCTTGCGCTTGAGGCGGCGCATTTCGTCGGTGTCGAGGCCGGACAGCGGTTTCCCGCGCAGCAGGGCCTCCTCGCGCACGAGGTCTTCGATCTGCGCGAGGAACCAGGGATCGATCTTCGTCAGTTGAAAAGCCCGGTCCAACGTCATCCCGTCGCGGAAGGCCTGCCCGAGATAGCTCGCGCGCCGGGCGCCCGGGCTGGCGAGCTCGTGCTCGATGGCGTCCCCTTCGGCCTCGATCTCGTCGAGACCGTAGACGCCCGTCTCCAGGCCGCGCAGGGCCTTCTGGAAGGATTCCTGGAAGGTGCGTCCAATGGCCATCACCTCGCCCACCGACTTCATCTGCGTGGTCAGGCGATCGTCGGCCTGAGGAAATTTCTCGAATGCAAAGCGCGGGATTTTGGTGACGACGTAATCCAGGGACGGCTCGAAGGAGGCCGGCGTGGCGTTGCCCGTGATCTCGTTCTTCAACTCGTCCAGCGTGAAGCCCACCGCCAGCTTGGCGGCCACCCGGGCGATGGGGAACCCGGTGGCCTTGGACGCCAGCGCGGACGAACGCGAGACGCGCGGGTTCATCTCGATGACGATCATGCGTCCGTCAGCCGGGTTGACGGCGAACTGGACGTTGGCGCCGCCGGTCTCGACGCCGATTTCGCGCAGCACGGCGAGGGCGGCGTTGCGCATGATCTGATACTCCTTGTCCGTCAGGGTCTGCGCCGGCGCCACGGTGATCGAGTCGCCGGTGTGCACGCCCATCGGATCGAAGTTTTCGATCGAGCAGACAATGATGCCGTTGTCCCGGCGGTCGCGCACCACTTCCATCTCGAACTCCTTCCAACCGAGGAGCGATTCCTCGATGAGAAGCTCGCGGGTCGGACTGGCTTCGAGCCCGCGCTCGCAGATCACGACGAATTCCTCCTTGTTGTAGGCGATGCCACCGCCGCTGCCGCCCATGGTGAACGAGGGGCGGATGATGGACGGAAAGCCGATGGCGAGCTGCGCCTGCAGGGCCTCCTCCATGTTGTGGGCGATTGTCGAACGCGCGGATTCGAGGCCGATTCGCGCCATCGCCGCCTTGAATTGTTCGCGGTCCTCAGCCTTGGCGATGGCGTCCTGTGATGCGCCGATCAGCTCCACGCCGTATTTCTCCAGCACGCCGTGTCGGGCGAGATCGAGCGCGCAGTTGAGCGCGGTTTGTCCGCCCATCGTCGGCAGCAGCGCGTCCGGCCGCTCCCGGGCGATGATTTTCTCGACGACGCTCCAATGGATAGGCTCGATATAGGTCGCGTCGGCCATCTCCGGATCGGTCATGATCGTCGCCGGGTTGGAGTTGATCAGGACGACCCGGCAGCCTTCTTCGCGCAGCGCCTTGCAGGCCTGGACGCCCGAATAATCGAACTCGCAGGCCTGGCCGATGACGATCGGGCCGGCGCCGAGGATGAGGACGGATCGGAGGTCGGTGCGCTTAGGCATGGTCTGCCTTTCGTTCCCGCATCAGGGCGAGGAAACGGTCGAAGAGATGGGCCGCGTCTCCCGGCCCGGGGCTCGCCTCGGGGTGCCCCTGAAAACAGAAGGCCGGTGCGTCCGTGCGCGCCAGGCCCTGCAGGCTTCCATCGAAAAGCGAGACGTGCGTGACGCGCAGGTTGGGCGGCAGCGTGTCGGCGTGGACGGCGAAGCCGTGGTTCTGGCTGGTGATGAGCACCCGGCCGGTCTCGAGGTCCTTCACGGGGTGGTTGGCGCCATGGTGACCGAACTTCATCTTCACGGTGCGCGCGCCGGAGGCCAGCGCCATCAGTTGATGTCCGAGGCAGATGCCGAAGGTCGGGATGCGAGCCGCCAGAATTTCCCGAACCGCGGCGACCGCGTAATCGCAGGCCTCGGGATCCCCGGGGCCGTTGGAAAGAAAGATGCCGTCCGGACGGAGCGCCACCGCCTCGGCGGCAGTCGTCTGCGCCGGCAGTACGGTGACGCGGCAGCCGCGCGAGACCAGCATGCGCAGGATGTTGCGTTTGACGCCGTAGTCGAAGGCCACCACGTGAAACCGGGGGTCCTTCGGCGCAGCGTATCCCCGACCGATCGCCCACTCGCCCTCGTTCCACGGATAGGCGCGTGCGGTGCCGACGACTTTCGCGAGATCCATGCCTGCCAGGCCCGGAAATTCGCGCGCGGCCGCGAGCGCCGCCGCCTCGTCTGTTTTTCCGCACATCAGGCAGCCGTTCTGGGCGCCCTTCTCGCGCAGGATCCGCGTCAGCTTGCGCGTATCGATGCCGGCGAGGGCGACGACGTTCTCCGCCTTGAGGTCGTCGGACAGGTCCCGCTCGCAGCGGAAACTCGAAGCGCGCGGAGGCAGGTCGCGCAGAATCAGCCCCTCGGCATGCACGCGTCCCGACTCGCAATCCTCCCGGTTCGTTCCCGTGTTGCCGATATGCGGATAGGTCAGGGTGACGATCTGCCGGCAGTACGAAGGGTCGGTGAGGATCTCCTGATAGCCGGTCATGGAGGTGTTAAACACCACCTCCCCGATTCGCACCCCCTCGGCGCCGATGCCGATCCCTCGAAATACCGTTCCGTCCGCCAGGGCGAGAAGGGCTTTCGGAAAGTCAGACACGGAAAAATTTTGTCGGTGGCGGCGCGCCCGGAGGGGCGGGAGGGAGCGGGGCTCCGTCTCGTTGTCCCCAGAAGAACGCGCATGCACTTTCCTCCAGGAGAGTTATGGATGCAAGCTCCTGTCGCGACGATCTTCGAGGCGCCTTTGTGTTTTCCGGCGAAGGTTGGGAGGGGCGGGCGGTCAGTCGCTTGCGGCGCGGAGCATCTCGCGGGCGTGTCGAAGGGCGGTTTCGGCCGCGCCGCCGAGCATACGGGCGAGCTCCTTTTCGCGCGCGGAGCGGTCGAGCCGCTCGACGCGCGTGAAGGTGCGCCCCTTCTCGACGCGCTTGGTCACCGAGAGGTGCGTCTTCGCGCACGCGGCGACCTGCGGGAGGTGGGTGACGCAAAGGACCTGATGGCGTTTGCCGATGCGCGCCATCTTCTCGCCGACGCGGTGGCCCACCTCGCCGCCGACGTTCGCATCCACCTCGTCGAAGACAAGCACGGGGACCTCGTCCTGATCGGCGAGGGCCGTCTTGAGGGCGAGCATGACGCGCGCCATTTCGCCCGAGGAGGCGATGTCGCGGAGCGCCTTGAGCGGCTCACCGACGTTCGGAGAGACGCGGAATTCGAGAGCATCCATCCCGAGCACGGTCGGTTCGGCGGGGGCGAGTTCGGCGGCGAATTTCGCCTGCGCAAAACCGAGCTCGCGAAGCTGGGACTCGATGCGCGCGCAAAGGCTGGGCGCCGCCTTCTTTCGCGCGGCGCGGAGTCCCTCGCCCGATTTGCGAAGCGTGGCACGGACCTGATCGAGCTCGGTATCGATCCGGGCGAGTTCGGCGCTGCGACCCTGGAGGATTTTCAGGCGCGCCTTGGCCTCCGCTCCAAAGGCGATCACCTCGGCGAGCGTTTTGCCGTATTTGCGCTTAAGGGTCTGGACGACTGTCATTCGTTCAGAGAGTTTCTGGAGGCGCTCGGGATCGGGATCGAGCTTGCCCGAATAGCGCGACAGCTCGCGGGCGAGGTCCTGCACCTGGACGCTCGCGGCGCGGTTGGCCTCCTCAAGCGCGGCGGCGGCGGGATCCGTGGCCGCGAGGTCGCGCAGGGCGCGTTCGGCGCGCGCGAGGGCGACCGTGGCGCTGCCCTCGCCTTCGCTCACGGCGTCGAGGGCGTGCGCCGAAAGCTCGAGGAGCTTCTGGCTGCTCGAGGCGACTTTGTAGTCGGCTTCGAGCTGCTCCTCCTCGCCGGGCTGGAGGCGGGCCGCTTCGATCTCTTTCACCTGATGGGCGACGAGGTCGAGCTGACGCGCGAACTCCTTGTCGTCCATCGCCAGCTCGCGCTTGCGCGCCTCGATCGCGCGGATTTCGCCGAGCGTCGCGGCGAAGGTGGCGCGCGCCTCCTCGATCCCTGCGAAGCGGTCGAGGATGCGGAGCTGGGCCTCGGTCTTGAGGAGTGACTGATGGTCATGCGGGCCGTGGAGGTCCACGAGCAGTTCCCCGAGGCGCGTGAGCGATTGGAGAGTGACCGGGGAGCCGTTGACGAATTGGCGGTTGGCGCCGGCGGCACTGAAGGCGCGTTTCACGAGGAGGCGGCCGTCCTCGCAGGGCTCAGCGCCGATCTCCTCGAGGGTTTCCGCAAGGGCGGGGACGCACCCCGCCTCGAAGACTGCCTCGACGGAGCAGGATTCGGCGCCGGTGCGGATCGCGTCGCGGGCGGCGCGCTCACCGAGGGCGAGTTCGAGGGCGCCGATGAGGATGGATTTGCCGGCGCCGGTCTCGCCGGTGACGGCGTTGTAGCCCGGCTCGAGTTCGAGTTCGAGCTCCTCGACGAGCGCGAGGTTGCGGATGCGGAGCGAAACAAGCATTGCGGCGAATCCGACAGGCTATATACTCGGGCGCCGGACGAAACGCACGCCCGATGACGCCGTTTTTCCAGAAGCTGATTCGGTGGAGCGCCTCCGTCGCGCTCGCGGGCGGGGCGCTTTTCCTCGACGGCTGCGCCTCGCGGCCCGATCTCGTCTGGACCGAGAACGGGCGGCAGTACGGGAAGGCGTCGTGGTATGACGATCACGGGGACCGCACGGCGAACGGGGAACGCTTCAACATGCACGCCCATACGGCGGCGCATCCGTCGCTCGCACTCAACTCGCTCGTCGAGGTGACGAACCTGCGCAACGGAAAGACGATCACGGTGCGAATCAACGACCGTCTTCCGTCGTATCACGAGCGGGTCATTGATCTCTCCGTAGCGGCCTTCCGCAAGCTCGACGACCTCGATCGGGGGCTGCTCGACGTGGAACTGCGCGTGATCCGCTACGGCAACAACCGCTACGCGAAGACCGAAGCCGCGGCCCCGAGCGGACAGCTTTACCTCGCGGGATCGTCCGCGCGCAAGGCGCCGGCGAAGGCGGGCACCGCAACGAAGGCGCCGGCGAAAGCGGCGGCCGATCCCGCAGCCAAGGCGAAGGCGACGGGAAAGCCCGTCCCGTCGGTCAAGGCGTCTGCGAAGGGGAGCAAGCCGGCGGCCAAGCCCGCGCCTTCACCTCCGAAAAACGCTTCGAAAGCGTCCGCGAAACCGGCGAGCGTCACTCCCGAATCTCCATCGAACGTCGCCCAAGCGCCTTGAGGACGGCCGGGCAGACGTAGAGCGAGGTGACCATGCAAAGGGCCACGCCGATCGTCATGAGCGTGCCGAGGCTGGCGATGCCGCGGTGCGAGGCGAAGGCGAGCGTCCCGAAACCGAAGATGGTGGTGAACGCCGAGAGGAGAATCGCCTTGCCCGTGCTGGTCGAGAAGATTGCGGGGGAGCGATTCTCCCGGTAGCGGTCCACGGCGTAAACCCCGTACGCCACGCCGATGCCGATGATGAGCGGCAGGGTGACGATGTTTGCGGGATTGAAGGGAAGGTTCACGAGCGGCATCAGGCCGACCGTCCAGAGAATTCCCAGGAACAGGGGCAGCAGGGTGATCGGGCTGTCGCGTACGCTGCGGAAATGGAGGAAGACGAGAAAGACGATCATTCCGAGCGCATAGAGCGCGGCCTGTTCGTAGCTCGTCTTGAGCAGCTCGATGTACTCGAAGTTTTGCACGGGCGTGCCGGTGACGTCGGAGTCCACGCGGCGGAGGTCGTGGACGAAACGGTCGAGCGGCTCACGATCCCAGATGTCTTCGCGAGGGTAAATTTGCAGGAGGATGCGCCCCGTGCGGCCGATGAACTGATCCTTCATGCTTTTCGGGAGGTCGTCCACGGTGATGGGGCGGTCCGCCTTCTGATGCTTGAGGAACTCGAGGCTTTCTCGGAGCTCGCCGAAGAGCTGGGACTGGTAGGCGCCGAGGATTTTCTCGGCGCGCGCCTGGTCCATCTTCTCGAGTACGGGAAGGGCGCGGTCCATGGCGCGCGTGAGCTTGCCGAAGAACTCGTCGGCGCCCTCGCGCTGGGCGCGGGAGCCCCAAGTACGGGCCTTCTTCCATGTTTTTTCGCAGTTGACCCGAAGCTGGCGGATCACGCGGATGTTCTCGGCCACGTCAATGCGGTCGCCCTTTTTCGGGATGCGGACGGATTCGAGGTGGCCCTTGATGCGCTGGATGATCTCGAGCTTGCGCTCCTGGTCGCGGGGGACGATCTCGGTCAGACTGAGGACGTCCTTCACGGAAGGCTGCATGCGGAAGCGTTCGGCGCGCGCGGTGGCCTCGGCGAGGTCCTTGCAGAGCGAGGCGGCGAAGATGATGGAGTGGGAGCCCTTCGAATCAATCAGCTTGCGCTCGAACTTTACGGATTCGAGCGTCGGGTTCTGAAGCTTGAGGAGGTTGTAATCGAACCTCGTGAATGGGAGCGCGGTGAGGGCGATCACGGTGACCGCCGCGGCGAGGACGATCACGGCGTTCGAGTGGTCGAGCACGATGCGGTCGAAGAGGTGATGCTTCTCGTACTGCTGGCTTGCGGGCACGCGGCGCGTCGCCCAGCCCTTTCGGTCCCGGAGGTGGAGCATCGCGGGGAGCACGACCAGGTTGGCGGCCATGCAGAGGAGGATGCCGGTGCCGCTGATGAGCCCCATTTCGCGCAACCCTGTGAACTGGTTGAAACACATCGTGTAGAACGCGAGCGCCGTGGTGCTGCCGCCGGTGAGGATCGCGTTGCCCGTATGGCCGAGGGTGTTTACGATGGCCGCCACGCTGTCCGGCGCGCGGGGCAGTTCCTCCTCATACCGCCCGAGGATCTGGATGCCGAAATCAATCCCGAGGCCGAGGATCATCGGGATGAAGGTGATGCTTAGGATGTTCAGGCGGCCCACGCCGAGGGTGGTGAAGCCCAGCGTCCAGGCTACGGCGAGGAGCAGCACGGTGATCGCGAGCGCCGGCCGGGAGAACTCGCGGTAGGAAAACCAGAAAAGCCCGGCGATCAGGAGGAAGGTCACGGCCGAGGCGACCGTCGTGTCGTGGGTGCTGGCGATGGACTCGTCCTCGCTGAGCGCGGGCTCGCCGGTGAGGCCGATCTCGAGACCCGGGAACTTCGTCCGCGCCGCCGCGAGGATTTCGCGAAGCGGCTTGATGGCGGCGTCGTGCCCTCCGAAGCTCGCCTCAGCGTTGGGCGAAGGGACCATGACGAGAAGGATTTTTCCGTCCTCGAACGCGATATACTCGTTCACGGCCTGCTGCTTTTGCATGTCGGCGAACTCGGCCTTCTCGGCGAGGAAGTTGCCGAAGCTGACCGGCTTGAGCGCCTTCTTGCCTTCGAGACGGTCGGCGAGCGCCTCGAGGCTCCGGACGAACTCGTCGGCGAACCGGTCGAGGCCTTCCTCGTCCTTGTTTTTGCGCAGGTTTTTCGGGTCGAGGCGTCCGGCGGCTTCGGCGAGCAGGCCGGTGAGGTCCACGGTGCGCTGTTTACCCATCGCGCCGAGGGAGCTGCCGATCTGTTTCGCCATCTCCTTTTCGATCTCCTCGAGCTGCCCCGTCTCCAGGAAGAGCAGGCCGCGATCGAGCAGGTCGCCGAAATCAATGCGGTAAAAGATCTTGGGGAAGAGGTCGGCGCGCGCACCGAGGCGTTCCGCGAGGAAGTTCACGCAGTCGCGGTTCTCCTCGAAGCGCGGCCCCGCGACCACAAGGATGTAATCCTCCTCGGACCTGAACTCGCGCGTGTAGTCGAGGTAGAGGCGGTGGTAGCCGGCGCTAGATTCGAGCAGATCGTTCGGGTTGCTCGTGAACGCGAGCTTCTTGACGGTGATCCAGACCGCCGCCGCCGCGAGTGCGAAGGCGAGGAGCACGATCGGCCACGCGAACCGCGTCACGCCCAAGGCGGCGCCTCGGAGGAAGCGGAAGCGGACGCCTTCGGGAGAGCTCATACCGGGGAGGAATCAGCTTTCCCCGTGGGGCGTCGCGATGGAGCGAAAGTAGCCGCGCTGCTTCTCAGTGATGGGGCGCTGGAGCTTCTCGAGCACGGCGAGCATGTCCTCCCACCACTGGCGTTTGATGATCGGGGAAGGGTTTCGCAGCAGATAGGCCGGGTGAAACGTCGGCATCAGGGGGATGCCGTCGAAGTCGAGCCATTTCCCGCGCAGGCGGGTGATTCCGGTGGAAATTTCGGAGCAGAGCCCCTTCACCGCCGTGTCTCCGAGAGCCACGAGGACGCGTGGGGCGATGATGCCGATTTGCTCGCGGAGCCAGGGCAGGCAGGTCGCCATCTCGGCGGGAGTCGGTTTGCGGTTGCCGCTCGGCGTCTCCACGTCCGGACGGCACTTGAGGACGTTGCCGATGTAGACCTCCTCGCGCGTCATGCCCATCGCCAGGATGACTTTCGTGAGCAGTTGGCCTGCGCGCCCCACGAAAGGTTCGCCCTGGCGGTCTTCATCGGCGCCCGGCGCTTCCCCAATGAACATCAGTTCCGCTTCAGGATTGCCGACGCCGAAGACAACCTGCGTGCGCGTCCGCGCGAGATGGGGGCACTTCGCACAGGCGAGCGCCTTTGCGCGAAGGGTCTCGAGGGCCTGGCGTTTGGCGGAAACGCCCGCACCCGAGGAGGCGACACGCGCGGGGACGGCCACGGCGGAAATGAAACGGCCGCCGTCGAGCGCTCCGGCCCCCTCCACCCAGGCGCGGGCGAGATCGGGGTCGAGGCGCAGGAAGCGAACGCCCTTCGCGCGTTCCTGCTCGAGGAACAGGATCATCTCGGGGATGGCGTCAGGATCGAGACGGGCAGTCATGAGGTTCAGAAAACAATTCCGGAAGCTAGCATCGCGATCCTCCAAAAGAAAAGAAACTTTGTTTTCCGAAACGGAGGAGGGCGCGGGACTTCGTCGGGAGGAACGCGAAGGCCTCATCCCGATCTTGAAACCCGAGGCGACGGAGCCTTGAATGGCGCGCAACCATGAAATCACGTTCCCAGGTCCTCTACGAACTCGTCCACCCCGGCATCGTCGCAGTCATCCGCGCCGATTCTTCCGCCCAGCTCCTCCACGTCGCCGACGCGCTCCAGAAGGGCGGTCTCCCCGCGATGGAGGTCACGATGACCACCCCCAACGCCCTCGAGGTTATCCGCGAGGTCGCCGTCCGCTACGGCAAGCAGATCCTCATGGGCGTCGGCACCGTGCTCGATCCGGAAACCTGTCGCGCCGCGATCCTCGCCGGCGCCGAGTTCGTCGTCACCCCCGTCCTCAAGCCGGACGTCGTCGCGCTCTGCCGTCGCTACGGCCGCCCCGTCGTCTGCGGCGCGTACACCCCGACGGAAATCCTCGCCGCCTGGGAATGTGGCGCGGATTTCGTGAAGGTCTTCCCCGCCGACGGCCTTGGGCCGAACTACATCAAGGCCGTGAAAGCGCCGCTCCCGCAGGTGGAGATCATTCCCACGGGCGGTGTGGACGTGAACACCGCGGGCGACTTCATCAAAGCGGGCTGCGCCGCCGTCGCCGCCGGGTCGAGCCTCGTGAGCAAGAAGGCGCTTGAGACTCAGGATTGGCCCGGCATCACCGCGACCGCGAGGAAGTTTGTCGAAGCCGTCGCCCAAGCGCGCGCGAAATAGGCAGACCGTCGAAGAGGCCAAGTGACCAAGCGGCCAAGCGGCACAAGGAACGCGGAGCGGCTCGCGGCGCTCGACCGCCGCTACGTCTGGCATCCGTTCACCCAGATGCGGGACTGGCTCCGCGCGGCGCCGCCGGTGATCGTCCGCGGCGAAGGGCCGTTCCTCGTGGACGCGCGCGGGAAACGCCGGCTCGACGCGAACGCCTCGATCTGGACGAACCTCCACGGCCATCGCCATCCGCGGATGGACCGCGCAATCCGCCGCCAGCTCGGGAAGATCGCGCACTGCAGCGCGCTCGGCCTGGCCAACGAACCCGCCGCGCTCCTCGCCGAGAAGCTCGTCCGCCTTGCCCCGCGCGGCCTGGCGAAAGTCTTCTATTCCGACGACGGGGCGACCGCCCTCGAAGTCGCGCTCAAGATGGCATGGCAAGCCAGGCGCCAGGGGATGGGCCGCGAGGCGCAGGCCGCAAAACGGCCCGCCGCCTTCCTCGCGTTGGGAGATGCGTATCACGGCGACACGATCGGCGCGGCGAGCCTCGGTGGAATCGAGGCCTTCCACGCCGCCTACCGTCCACTCCTCTTTCCGACGACGCGGGTGATGTCGCCGTTCTGTTACCGCTGTCCGTATAACCGCGCGAAACCCGAACGCGCCGACGCCCGCCTTTACCGGGACTGCCGTTGGGAATGCCTCTCCGAAGCCGAGAAGGCGCTCGCGCCCGGAAGGAAAAGCACAGCTCGCAGCGGACCTTTCACTGCCGCCGTCGTGGAACCCCTCATCCAGGGGGCCGCCGGGATGATCGCCCATCCCGAAGGCTGGCTCCGCCGCTTTGCGAAACTCTGCCGTGCCGCGAAGGTCCCGCTCCTCCTCGACGAGGTGATGACCGGCTTCGGGCGGACGGGAACGATGTTCGCCTGCGAACAGGAAGACGTCTCACCCGATTTTCTCTGCCTCGCAAAGGGTTTGACGGGCGGTTATCTCCCGCTCGCCGCGACGCTCACCACCCGGCGCGTCTTCAACGCTTTCCTCGGCGATTACGCCGAGAGGAAGACCTTCTTCCACGGCCACAGCTATACGGCCAATCCGCTTGGATGCGCGGCGGCCCTTGCCAACCTCGAGATCTTCGAGCGGGAGAAAGTCCTCGCGCGCGTCCGCCGTCTCGGCGCGGGGCTCGACACCCAGCTCGCGCGCTTCTGGACTTCGCCTCACGTGGGCGACCTCCGTCGCGTCGGGCTGATCGCGGGGATCGAGTTGGTGCGCGACTGGCGGACGCGTGAGCCGTTTCCCTGGGCGGCGCGCGTCGGCGTCCGCGTCTGCGAAGAAGCGAAGAAGCTCGGCGTCCTCACCCGACCCGTGGGGAACGTCCTGGTCGTGATGCCGCCCTACTGCGTCACCGAGGCGCACCTCGCCCGGATCGCCGACGCCCTGCTCCTCGGCATCCGTCGCGTCTGCGGATAGCGCGCAACGCGGCGGGAAGGGCGTGCGTCCGCGCCCCTTCACGGCCCCGCTTGCCTCCTCACGCCTTCGGGCGGGTGTCGAACGACTGGTTGTTGACGGGATCGCTCTCGACGCTCACGTCGGCGAAGAGCCAGCTCGAGAGGTAGCGCTCGCAGCAGGAGGGCATCACCGCCACGATCGTCTTCCCCTTGTTCTCGGGGCGCTTGGCGAGCTGGAGCGCCGCCCATGCGGCCGCTCCGCTCGAGATCCCCACGGGGATGCCTTCGAGCGTGTTGATCTCCTTGCTGATCGGCGCGGAATCCTCCTCCTTCACGGAGATGATCTCGTCAATGATCTTGCAGTTGAGGATGTCGGGGATGAAGCCGGCGCCGAGCCCCTGGAGCTTGTGCGGCCCGGGCTTGCCGCCCGCGAGAACCGGGGAGCCTGCGGGCTCGACGGCGACCATGCGGACCGAGGGCTTGCGCTGCTTGAGCACCTCGCCTACGCCGGTGATCGTGCCGCCGGTGCCGACGCCGGACACCACGATGTCCACCTTGCCGTCGGTGTCCTTCCAGATCTCCTCGGCGGTCGTCTTGCGATGGATCTCGACGTTTGCGGGGTTGGAGAACTGCTTCAGGATCAGGCTGTTCGGGATCTTCGCACGGATCTCCTCCGCCTTTTCGATGGCCCCGCGCATGCCCTTCGGCCCCTCGGTGAGGACGAGTTTCGCGCCGAGGATTTTCAGGAGCTTGCGCCGCTCGAGGCTCATCGTCTCGGGCATGGTGAGGACGAGCTGGAGGCCTTTCGAGGCCGCGACGAAGGCGAGGGCGATCCCCGTGTTCCCGCTCGTCGCTTCGATGAGGACAGTGTCCTGATTGATTTTGCCGGTTTTGAGGGCGTCCTCGATCATCGCGGCGCCGATGCGGTCCTTGACGCTCCCGAGCGGGTTGAAAAATTCGAGCTTGAGCAGGACGTCGGCCACGGCGCCGTGTTTTTTCGCGACACGATTGAGGCGGACGAGCGGGGTGTTGCCGATGGTTTCGAGAATGTCGTGGTAGATACGGGCCATGGGAGGATGGGGGTTGAGGTTGCGGCGGAAATCTAGCAGCACGCCGTTCGAGGCGCAAACGTCTCCCCGCGCCAGGTTTTGTGATGCGCGCCCAGGCGCGGGTCGTGTAGCGTCGCGCCGCAATGACGACCCGGGCGCGGCTGAGATTGGCGGACTACTTCGGCTACGAGGCGGTCAGTGCGTTCAGTTGCACGATCTTCCTCTACTGCGTCTTTTTCTGGACCCGCGCGCGCTTCGGTTTCAGCGACGCGCAAAACCTGTTCCTGACTTCGCTGCACGGGCTCATCTATCTGCTGGCCGCGAGGTTCGGCGGGCGTCTCTCCGACCGCTTCGGTTACGACCGCGTCCTGCTCCTTGGCGCGGCGGGGATGAGCCTCATCCTCGGCACCGGCTGGCTGTTCCAGGGATGGGCCGTCCCCTTCGGCGTCGTGGCCCTCTACACCGTTTTCATCGCGCCCACGTGGCCGGCGCTCGAGGCCGCCATCCTCCACACGCCCGGCAAGGCCACGATGCCGAACCGCCTCGGCTTCTACAACCTCACCTGGGCGCTCGGCGACGCGCTGGGCTTTTTTGTTGCGGGTCTGCTTTTCGAGTGGAACCGCGACGCGATCCTCTGGGTCCCCGGACTGTTTCACCTCGCGCAACTGGGCTGGATGCGCTGGGCCCCGTCGCGGCGGGTGGGTGGAGGCGAACCAGCGATGGAGATCGGCCACCGCGGCGACGAGATTCCGCACGACCGGAAGCGCCGCTTCATGCACGTCGCCTGGCTGGCCAACGGCCTCGGCTATCTGATGAACGCCGCATTCTTCGCCCTCGCACCCCAGCTCGGCGAGCGTCTCGATTGGCCGGCGCACTGGACGATCTGGCTCTCCTGCAGTCTGCTCTTCACCCGCACTCTCGGTTTCGCGCTTTTCTGGAGATGGGAAGGCTGGCACTACCACATGGCCTGGCTGCAGGCCGCGCTCTGGGCAGGGCCCGTCTGTCTCGCCGTCGCCTTTTTTGCAGCGGACGCTCGTGCGATCTTCACCGCGCTGGCGCTCTTCGGCCTCGCGCTGGCGCTCGTCTATGCCGCCTCGATCTACTACACGCTTGATTACGGCGAACACAAAGGCGAGAGCGGCGGCGTCCACGAGGCCGTGCTCGGCATCGGCGTCTTTGTCGGCCCGCTGCTCGCCGCCATGGCAGCGGCGGCCGCCGGCGCGGTCGCCGCGCAGGTCGTCACCGTGCTCCTCGCCTTCGCCGCCAACGCCGCCGGCCTCTTCGCGATCGCGCGCCTCGCGCGGCGCGCCTGACGTTTTGCCTTTTCGGCGGCGGGAACCCATGCTTTCCCCGTGAACCGGATCCGCGTCCTATCCGACGTCGTCGCGAACCAGATCGCAGCCGGAGAGGTCGTCGAACGCCCCGCCTCGGTCCTCAAGGAACTCGTCGAGAACGCCATTGACGCCGACGCGCGCCGCCTCCGCGTGGAGATCCGAGGTGGCGGCAAGAGCCTCGTGCGCGTCACCGACGACGGCCACGGGATGAGCCGCGACGACGCCCTGCTCTGCCTCGAACGCCATGCCACGAGCAAAATCCATGCGTCGGCCGACATCGGAGCGATCCGCACGCTCGGTTTCCGCGGCGAGGCGCTTCCGAGCATCGCGGCGGTCTCGCGCTTTCGCCTCCTCACCCGCGAATCGAACGCGCCCGCGGGCGTCGAGCTGGACGCGCAGGGCGGAAAACTCCTCGCCGTGCGTGAAGCGGGTTGCGCGACAGGCACGATGGTCGAGGTCCGCAACCTGTTTTACAACCTCCCCGCGCGGCGGCGTTTCCTGCGTTCCGACGCCACCGAGCTCGGCCACCTGCATCACGTCTTTCTGCTCCACGCGATCGCGCGCCCCGGGCTCGGGTGGGCGCTCACCCAGGACGAACGCGTCGTCCACGACCTTCCGCCTGCGGGCGAGGGCGTGCACGAAGGACCCGAGATGCTCCTCGCGCGCGTCAAGGCGCTTTACGGAAGCCCGCTCGCCTCGCAGCTCGTGCCCGTCGAGCTGGACCGCGGCGCGGTGCGCCTCCGCGGCCTGACGGGAAAACCGGGGCTGAGCCGCTCGAACCGCAGCGAGCTGCACTGCTTCGTGAACCGCCGCCCCGTGGACAGCCGGGCGATCTATTACGGGCTGATCGAGGGCTATCATAACGCCCTGATGCGCGGGCGATATCCCGTCTGCTTCCTCTTCCTCGAGATCGATCCGGAGCTGGTGGACGTGAATATCCATCCCGCAAAACGCGAGGTGCGCTTCCGCGAAGACGCACGGATCCAGGGGATGGTCATTGAAGCGGTGCGCCGCGCCCTCGGCCGCGGCGCCGGCGCGAGACCGCAACCGCTCGCGATGGGGCTCGGCGCCGAGCCGGCGATCGGGGCGTTCGCGCCGCCGCTCCGGCCCTCTCCGCCCGCGCCTGCGCCCGTCTTCCAGCCTCTGCTGCCTTCGGTCGTCTCCCCTCCGTCGCTCGATCCTCCTTCTCCTTCGGGTCTTCCTTTCCCCTCCGTGCCGGCGCTGGCGCACGACGTCGCGATCCTCGGCGTGGTGGCGAACCTTTACGTGGTAGCCGTGGACGCCGAGGGGCTGCTCCTCGTGGACCAGCATGCGGCGCACGAGCGGGTGCTTTACGAGCAGGTGATGGGGCGGTTGGACCGCGGGCCCGCGCCTTCGCAACACCTGCTGCTTCCGCAAACGGTGGAGCTCCCGCCGCGCGATGCCGTCGAATTGCGCGCGCAGATGCCGCTCCTCGAACGGATGGGGTTCGGGATCGCCGAGTTCGGCGACCGCAGCTTTCTGGTGGACGCGCTGCCTCCGTTCCTCGGCGTGGAGGCCGTGCCGCAGCTTCTGCGCTCGCTCGTGGACGATCTCGCCGGCCCGGGCGCAAAGGTCAACCGCGCGCGCTTCGCCGAGGAGACTGTCGCGAAGACTGTTTGCCGCCACGCGGTGAAGGCGAACGACGCCCTCCGCGCGGAGGAGCTTGCCCGCCTCATCCGCGACCTGCGCGCCTGCGCGCATCCGCTCACCTGTCCGCATGGCCGCCCCACGATGCTGCGGCTCACGCTCGCCGAGCTCGAACGCCGCTTCGGCCGCCGCCCCGGCTGAAGCCGCCGCCGCGGTCGCCGCACCCTGAAAAATTTGCGGCTCCCGGGAAAGGTTTCTGTTTGCAGGCGGCGAGCGGGCAACGAATCATGCGGCGATGCGCCGCGCAGGAACGGTTCTCCTTTGGCCCTTGTGGTTCGCCGTGGTTGCCGTGCCGTGGAGCGAAACCCGCTTCGGCCTGTTCGCCAACCTCGCCGCGGCGGCGCACGCGCTGGTCGCCGCCGCCTGGCACTGGGGCCTCGCGATGGCGTTGGGGGAGAGGGTGAGGAGGATCCGAAGGTCTTCCCTCAATGCGCTCGGGAGCCCGCCATGCGGGCGGGAGGCTGTGGCCGACGGGGAGCGAGGAGATGACCCGTCGCAAGATGCCGTCCAATGGCTGTTCGCGGCGGGGATCGGACTTGGATTGATGGCCGTGTTGAATCTCTTGTGGGGGACGTTCGTGGGAGTTTCGCGCGCCAAGTTTCTCGTGTTCGACGCGCTGCTCGCCGCGCTCTCGGGCGGAAGCTGGCTTCGGGTCGGGCGTGCGGCGCTTTCGGCGGCGTGCGGCGTCCGCGACGCCGCGCATAGGCGGCCGTTTGCCGCGGCGGGGATGGCGGTCCTTCTCTTCGGGACGCTTCCGTTCGCGCTCACGCCCACGCTTTTTCCTGATACGATCCGCTACCACTTCGGCCTCGTCCGCCTCTACGAGACCGCGGGAAGGATCGTCGTCCTGTCCGACTTCGCCGAATCCGGTCTCTCGTTGAACTGGCAGATGCTGTATCTCGGCCAGATCGAAGTGGCGGGCGAGCTCGCGGCCCAGGCGTTCAACTGGATGACGCTGCCGCTGCTTGCGGCGGCGCTCGCGCTCGCCGCGCCGCGCACGGGGCGGCTCTTCGCCGTGGTCGTCGCGCTTTCCACGCCGTTCCTGCTGGGCGTGTCGGCGACGGCAAACAACGACCTCGGTGTCGCTTTTTTCATCGCGCTCATGTGGCTCGCGTTGCGCGCGGGGACTGGCCGACGACGATGGGGGCTCGCGGGCCTGTTCGGCGGACTCGCCGTGGGCACGAAGTATCCGGCGGCGTTCGCCGTTGCCGCGGTTCTCGTGGCGGCGGTGGGCGAAGAGGCATGGCGCGCACGCTCCGAAAGAAAGGGCGGCTTCCCGCTTTCCGCGGGTCGTTTTTGGAATCTGATCCTTTTCCTGTCCGGAGGATTTCTCGGCGTCTTCCCGTGGCTTTTCCGAGGGGCGTGGTTCACGGGAGACCCGCTCTATCCCTCGCTCTCGCGATGGCTCCCGTGGGGCGCGGAGAACGGGCGCTGGGTGGCGGAGCATTATGCGCGGGAGATGACGCGCTACGGCGGCGGCATGGAGGGGTTTGCGCGCTGGCTACTGGCGCCGTGGCGCGCCACGCTGGCGCCGGACCCGTGGTTCGAGAGCGACCTCGGATTGACCGTCTGGCTCGCGCTGCCGCTCACCGCGCTCGCGCTTCGCGGAGGCGGCCGAGCCCGTTTCGTCGTCCTCGCCGCGTGGTTCCACGGAGCGGCTTGGGCGGCAGGGCCGCAGGTGACCCGCTTTCTCGCGGCGGCGATGCCGGCGTTCACCCTCGCCGCCGCCGAAGGATGGACCGCCCTGCGCGACGCGGCAGTCCGAAGGACCGTCCGCACGCTGATGCTCGCGGCCGTTGTCGCAAACCTTTGGCTTTGCTGGATGGCCCTGGCTGAAACGACGGACCCCTTGGCGTGGTTTCTGCGGCATTCGCCCCGCGATGCGTATCTCGGCGCACGGAGCCCCCTGTATCGCGCCGCGCGCGAACTCGAGCGGCGAACCGGAGGCCGCGGCGCCGTCCTGCTCTTCGGCGTCGAAGGCCAATCCTTTTTCGCGAACCCCGTGCGCGCGAGTGGACCGTTCGATCCGAAATGGATCGTGCACGAAAGCGCGGCGGCGAAGTCGCCCGAGGAACTGGCCGACCGCCTACGCGCGGCGGAGATTCGTTTCCTTTGTCTCGATCCCCATCGCATAGACTATCTCGATCGTCAGTTCGGCTACGCGAGCTGGCCTGACGCGGCGGCCCGCTGGCGCTTCATGGAGATGGTCCGCAAGCATTCCCGGCCGGTCTCTCCCGAGTTGGGCGAGGGGCTCCGCGAGATCGAACCGCCTCTGAAGCCGGGGAGATGACGGATTCCTAGGCTTCGCTCGCTGCGGAACCGTGCCGCGCCTACGGTTGCGCAGCCTCCAGGCCCCACAGCAGGCTCGGTTCCCTGAGCCCAATCTTCTTCGCAGAGCAACGGATCCCATCCCCATCTGCGGTTGGGCTTCGCCCTCTCCCCAACGAGGATGGACAAACCCAGAACCCCAACCCATCATCAGCCACAGCCCCAGACAAACGCTCCAGCCCGTCCACGAGAGCCGGTCAGGCCCATGTCCACGAACTCTTCTCCTCCGCGGATCATCGCCCACCGCGGCGCATCGCACGACGCGCCGGAAAACACCCTCGCCGCGTTCCATCTCGCCTGGGAACAGGGGGCCGACGCGATCGAGACCGACGGCCACCTTACGCGGGACGGCGAGGTCGTCTGCATCCACGATCCCACGACCGGGCGCACCGCGGACAGGAACCTCAGGATCGCGGATTCCCTTTCCTCCGAACTCCGCCAACTCGACGTCGGCGCGTGGAAGTCCCCGCGTTTCGCCGGCCAGCGGATCCCGACCCTGGCGGAGACGCTCTCGGTCCTCCCCCGGAAGCGGCGGCTCTACCTGGAGATCAAGTCGGGCCCCGAAACCGTCGCCGCGGTCAGAGCGAGGATCGCCGCCGCCGGGCTTCCCCCGTCCCGCGTCGAGTTCATGAGCTTCCACCCTGCGGTCGTCGCGGCCTGCAAGGCGAAGATGCCCCGCCACCGCGCGCATCTCCTGGTCAACTACACGCGCGCGAAGGTCGGATCCCGCGGGGCCTTCAGCCCCACGGCCGCGGAGGTGGCCGGGACGTTGGGCCGCTGCCGCGCCGACGACCTGGGGACCGAGGCCAACCCCGAAGCGGTCACGCCCGCCTTTCTCCGTGCCCTCCGGCGCGGCGGCCCGCGGGAGTTCTTCGTCTGGACGGTGAACGACCGCGAGACGGCGCGGCACTTTCTCGCGCTCGGGACGCGCGCCATCGCCACCAATCGCCCGAAGGAGATGCGCGGCTGGCTGCGCGATCTTGCTTCCCGGAGATCCTCCCCATGAACGGAGGCGAACACATTCTCTCCATGGCCGGGGGACGCCTCGTGGGCCGCTCCCCGCGAGGCCGATCACGATGAGGTTCGCCACCGACCAGGTAGGCACGAAATACCGGGACGCCGCCGCCGATCACCGCGTCCTCGCGGAGATGAGGTTGACCGGGGCCAAGATCGAGGGGCTGGACATCGAGGGGTCCTGAACTTCGCGCAGCACCTGATGCTCAATGCCGAGCGGATGCGGGCCGAATTAGGGGTCGATTAGGGGTCAGTCCGGGTGTCATGATTATGTTTGCATCGGGAGGTGGGGGATGGCAGAAGACGATGGCATGGCGCGGGCACCACGGATTGAGTTTTCGGGGGCGGTTTATCACGTCATGAATCGCGGGGATCATCTGGAGCCGATCTTCCGCGACGAGGTGGATCGCGGGGTATTCATGACGACCCTGGCGGAGACCGCGGGGTCGGCGGGTTGGGCGGTCCACAGTTTCGTGCTGATGGGGAACCACTACCACCTGCTGATCGAGACGCAGCGACCGACGCTGGTGAAAGGAATGCAGTATCTGAACTCGACGTACACGCAGC
>JADZFN010000048.1 GCA_020849895.1 Verrucomicrobiia bacterium
AACGCTGGATTTGGCCAAAATAGCCCGCGCCCAGAGGGGTTGCGGCGGGAACGGGCTTTGGGCGGCGTTGTGTCGGCTGGCCAAGCCCACTGCGGGGATTGGCCAGCCTCCACGCCTTGCCCACAAGTCCGCCCCGCCAGCAACAGAGGGCAGGCCAATTTTTAAACACCCTCTAAAGAAAGCCTGACGGCCTTCTGTCGCTCTGTCATTCTTCCGCTTTGTCGCTTTGCAACTTCCCCAATGAAAGCACTCGTCAAGACCCAAAAAGGTAAAGGCTGCCTCGAACTGCGCGACGTCCCTGAACCCTCTCCGAAGGAAGGCGAGGTCAAGATCGAGGTCGCCGCCTGCGGCATCTGCGGCACCGATATCCACGTCCGCCACGACGAATTTCCCTATTGGCCTCCCGTCATTCTCGGACACGAGTTCACGGGCACCGTGGTTGAGCTCGGCGTGGGCTGCACACGAGTGAAGAAGGGCGACCGCGTCGTCGCCGAACCGCATACAAAGGCCTGCGGGGTCTGCCCCCTCTGCCGCACCGGAAATATCCAGATCTGTCCCGAGAAACGCTCGCCAGGCTGGGGCATTGACGGTGCGATGGCGAAATACATTTGCTACCCCGAACGGCTCCTTCACGGGCTTCCCGAGGGGATGACCTTCGACCAGGGGGCGCTCGTCGAGCCGACGGCGAACACCGTGGCCGACGTGATCGAACGCGCGCGGTTTCAGGCGGGCGACTTCGCGGTGGTCCTCGGCCCGGGACCGATTGGTCTCCTCGCGGCGATGACGGCGCGCGCCGCGGGCGCGCGCGAGGTGCTCGTCGTCGGCGCGCCCGGCGATGTCGCCCTCCGCCTTCCCAAGGCGAAAGAACTCGGATTCCGCACACTGAACGTCGGCGAGGCGAACCCCGTCGAGGCGGTGATGGCCCTCACGGGCGGTCTCGGTGCCGACATGGTCATCGAGTGCAGCGGCGCGCCACGCGCGATCCCGGGCACGGTGGACCTCGTCCGGAAAATGGGAAAGATCTGCGTGATCGGTCTCACGGGGAACCGCCCTGTCGAAGTCCCGTGGGACAAGTTTTGCTTCAAGGTCGTGGACGTCTTCTTTAACCTCTCGACGCCCTACTCGTCCTGGGACCGCTCGATCGCGCTCATCGCCAAGGGCCTCATCCCCGCCGAGAAACTCATCACTCATCGCGCGCCGCTGGCCGACTGGGAGAAGACCTTCGACGCCCTCGAAAAACTCCAGGGCCTGAAAGCCCTCCTGATTCCGTAAGCGGGCCGGGGTCTCGGTTTGGCCGCCATTTTGAAGAAGGCCGGCGGACGCCGATTTCCGCACGCAACCGTGCGAGGCCGCTTCCCTCGCGCCTGCCGCGAAATTCCGAATTCTGCCGTCGAAATGCGGTTGCATCGAGGCGTGCAGAGCGGCACCTTCATGGTTTTCCCATGAAAACCCATTCTGTTGCGGTCCTCGGTGGCGACGGCACCGGCCCCGAAGTGGTCCGCGAAGCGATCAAGGTGCTCGACGCCGCCGCTCCCAAGCACGGCTTCAAACTCAACTACACCTCCTTCGATTTCGGCGGGGATCGCTACCTCCGCACCCGGGAGATCCTTCCCGACCGTGCGGTGGACGATCTGCGGCAGTTCCCCGCCATTCTGCTCGGAGCGATCGGCCATCCCGACGTCAAGCCGGGCGTCCTCGAGAAAGGCATTCTCCTGCGCCTGCGCTTCGAGCTGGAACAATATGTCAATCTTCGTCCTGTGAAGCTCTACGACGCGCGCTACTGCCCTCTCAAAGACAAGGGGCCCGAGGAAGTGGACTTCGTTGTCATCCGCGAGAACAACGAGGGGCTCTACACCGGATCGGGCGGGTTTGTGTTCAAGGGCACGCCGAACGAGATCGCCGTGCAGGAGAGCATCAACACTCGCCGCGGGGTGGAACGCTGCCTGCGTTACGCCTTCGAATGCGCCCGCAAGCGCCGCGGTGGACAGTCTTGGAAAGGGCTCAAGGCCGAGGACGCGAAGCAGGGAAAGAAATCGCAGCTCACCCTCTGTGGCAAGACGAACGTACTCACCTACGCCTTCGACCTCTGGGAGCGCGCCTTCCACGAGATCGGCGCGAGCGACTATCCCGATGTGAAGCGCGATTACGCCCACGTGGACGCCACCACCATGTGGTTCGTCAAGAACCCGGAGTGGTTCGACGTGATCGTCACCGACAACATGTTCGGCGACATCATCACCGACCTCGGCGCGATGATCCAGGGCGGGATGGGCATCGCCGCGGGAGGCAATATCAACCCCGAGGGGACGAGTATGTTCGAGCCGATCGGCGGCAGCGCGCCGAAATACACGGGTAAGAACGTGATCAATCCGCTCGCCGCGATCTGCGCCGGCGCGATGATGCTCGACCACCTTGGCGAAACTCAGGCCGCCGCCGCAATCGAGAAGGCCGTGACCCGGGTCGTCCACGAGAAGCTCAAGAGCCTCGCTGCGGGGAAAATGGGCTACGGCACCCGGGAAGTGGGCGATCTCGTCGCCTCGATGGTGTAGCCGGGCGGCTACCTCATTTTCGAGCCTGGAAACGCGATCGCGTCGCGGAAGGGGCTGGCGCGCCCTTGAAGCGCTTCGCGAACGGCGTTCTCGAGCCAGGGGTTTTGTGCGCGCGCGCCGTCGCGCCAATTGTCGTCCAACGGGCCGCGGTAAAGCATCGTGCCGTCCGGAGCGAGGAGGACCGCCATGGGCGTGGAGCTTATGCCGAGAGCGGTCGCCAGGACATGCCCCGCATCCCATAGGATCGGGAGATCGAGTTCGGCGGGATCTTCCTTGAGCGCGGCGCGAAGCGCTTCGGGTGAATCATCGGAGTTGCCTCCGACGAGCACCATGCGGAGGTCCGCGTCACGATGGTTGTACCAGACGCCCTTGATACGCCCCCAGACGAGCGCACTCGCGGGACAGGTGGAGGCGACGAACAGGAGCGCGCACGGTTTTTCTCGGCCGACGAAAGCCGACAGGCGGAGGGGTTCTCCCTGCTCGTCGCGCAGGCGAGTCTCCATCAGGGAAGCGCCCGGAGAAGGCCGGACCGTGACGAGGAGCGCGACGGCCACGATGGCGAGGAAAACGCCTCGCCCGCCGCGGAAGGGCGTGGCAGACTTCCGCCACGGCATGGACAGTGGCTTCACTACGGATCGCCAACGACGCTCCGTTCTTATCGAAACGATCTGCATCCCGAACTACGCCCGGCTCTTGGCCGGTCAGGTCATAGCAGCTTTCGGAGACCGCATCAATCAGGCGGCCCTGCTGGCGATCGTCGTCTACGTCACGGGCAACACGGCCAAGTACAGCGCCGACATCATCTTTTTTGGGGTTTTGCCCTATGTGGCTTTGGGGCCGTTCGCGGTGGCGTCCGTGGACCGCCTGGATCGCCGGCGCGCGATGATCGGCGCGGACCTGGCGCGGGCGCTGCTGGCGGGGATCTTCCCCCTGGTGTTCTTCGGGGTTCCGCATCCCTATGTGGTCTATACGTTCGTTTTCCTGATGGGCGCCTGCGGCGCGATCTTCACGCCGTGCCGGCTGGCGCTGGTTCCCCGGTTGGTGCCCGTGCCGAATCTCCTCCCTGCGAACGCGGTGGCTTCGCAGGCGGGCACGGCGGCCACGCTTGCTTCGGTGCCGGTCGCGGGTTGGATCGTGGAGAACTTCGGGCGGACTTCGAGCTTTCTCATCAACTCGGCGACTTATCTCATCTCGGCGTGGTTCCTGCTCCGGATCCTCCTCCCGCAACGCGACGAGGCAGCGGCCGTCGCGCCACGGGCGCGGCCTCTGGAGGAGCTCCGTCTCGGGATGGAATACCTCTCCCGGTATCGCGAAGTCGCCGCAAGCGTGGTCGTCTATGCGGTGGCGCAGGGTCTGGTGGGCGTCTTCATCCCGACATTTTTCAGCTATTCGGTGGACGTGCTCGGCCAAACCGTGGGAGGGACCTATCTGCTTTTCGGCGCGATCGGATTGGGTTCGGGAGCAGGCGCGGTTTGGATGGGCAGCCGACCGCAGCGGTTCGAAGGGGCGCTCTGGCCGCTCCTCATGATGGGAGCGAGCGGCGCGGGGATGTGGGCGTTGAGCCTGGTGTTCAATCCGTGGGGCGCGGCGCCGATCCTCGGCGCGATCGGGTGCGGCGTGGTCATGGTGCTGGTTCCGATGGACACCTTCCTCCAGCGCCGCGTGCCCGATCAGTTCCGGGGGCGGGTCTTCGCGGTGCGCGGGATTCTCTGGGGCGCGGCGTTTCTGCTGGCGCTGCAGTTTTCGAAGGCGATCCTCTTTCATCTTGGCGCGCTCGTGACGCTGCGGACGCTCGCCCTGGCGAGCGCCGCCGCAGGCCTGATCTTCGTCCGTCTCCAGCGCAAGAGGGGCGCTTGATTTTCCGGCCTCCCTTGGGTTCACTGCGACATCCGTGAAGCGTCCCTCCCTCCAGCCTCGTTATCGCCGCGTGGTGTTGAAGCTCAGCGGCGAGATGCTGGGGCAGGACAAGGGGGATCCCATCTGTGCGAAGCGGATCGCTGGTATCGCGCGACAGGTCAAGGAGGTCCGGGCGCTGGGGGTGGAACTCGGCATCGTCATCGGCGGCGGAAATATCTGGCGAGGGTCGTTCTCGCGGGAGATTGAGCGGGCGACCTCGGACTTCATGGGGATGCTTGCCACCCTGATCAACGGCCTGGCATTGCAGGACGCGCTCGAGAGGGAGAAGGTCTTCACGCGCGTGCTCACCGCGATCCCGATGCCTCAGGTCGCCGAGCCTTTCATCCGCCGCCGGGCGATGCGCCATCTCCAGAAGGGGCGCGTGGTGATCTTCGCGGCCGGCACGGGAAGCCCCTTCTTCTCCACCGACACCACCGCGGCCCTCCGCGCGAACGAGATCGGGGCGGAGGTCCTCCTCAAGGCCACGAAGGTGGACGGCGTGTACGACCGCGATCCGCTGAAGGATCCCCGGGCGCGGCGCTTCGCGCGCGTCCGTTATCTCGACGCCCTCAAGCGAAGGCTGAAGATCATGGACTCCACCGCTTTCTCTCTCTGCATGGACAACCGCATTCCGATCGTGGTGTTCGACATGCTCAAGGAGGGCAACCTCCGCCGTGCGGTTCTCGGAGAACGGATCGGGACCGTGGTCGGCGACTGACCGCGAACGGCGATTTCGAGCCTTTCGCTTGAGCTCGCGCGCGGATGCACGTAGAAAAAGCGCGTGGGCGAATTTCCGGTCCAATCCTGGAGGGCGGCGGTCGAAATCCTCATCCTCGCGATGGGGATTTACTTCATCCTGCGCATCATCCGCGGCACCCGCGGCGCGCGGGTGTTGCTGGGGCTCGTCACGCTCCTGCTTTTCCTCTCGGTGGCGAGCGAGCTCTTCGGGCTGCGCACGATCAACTGGCTCTTGGGCCGCTTTTTCGAATTCACCGTGGTGGCGCTCGTGGTCATCTTCCAGCCCGAGCTCCGCCGGGCGCTGGCTCAACTCGGCAGCGGGCCGATCTTCTTTACGGTCACGCACGAGCGCGCGGTGGTGGACATTCTCGTCCGCGCGGCTGCGAACTTGTCGGCTCGGCGAGTCGGGGCGCTCGTGGCCGTCGAACGCGAAATCAACCTGCGCGGCCTGGCCGAGGCCGGTGCGCCCGTGGACGCCCGCCTCTCGGTAGACCTGCTCGACCAGCTTTTTTATCCGCATTCCCCGCTCCACGACGGAGGCGTGGTCGTGCAGAACGACCGCATTCTCGCCGCGGCCTGCATCTTTCCGCTGACGCAGCGGGCGGACCTCGCTGCGAGCATGGGCACGCGTCATCGCGCGGCGATCGGCCTGAGCGAAGAGACCGACGCCGTGGTCATCGTGGTATCTGAAGAGACAGGGGGACTGGCGATCGCCTGCGACGGCGCCCTCTCCGGAGGATTGACCGTGGAGGAGCTGCACGCGAAGTTGGTGGCGCTGCTCGTGGGGCGCCCCGTGGATTTGTGGCTTGGCCGGTGGCGCGCCCTGCTGGCCCGCTTGAGACAAAAATCCCTTTCCGAACGCGCATGAGGAACCGGTTCACCCGAAATTTCGGTCTCAAGATCGTCTCGGTGCTCCTTGCCGCGATCGTCTGGTGGATCATGCAGGTCCGCTCCGGAGCCCTCCGCGACGATCCGCCGCCGGACGAGGTTCCCTCCGGACCGCTTCAGTGAAGCATTCCCCATGACCTCTTCGTCACCTCGCGAGAACAAACTCTTCGGCACGGACGGTGTGCGCGGCGTCGCGAACGTTGAACCCGTCACCGCCGAGACGGCGTTGAAGATCGGGCGCGCCGCCGCCCACTGGTTCAAGAGCAAGGACCGCGCCCGTTCCGAAGGCGGCCGGGGAAGCGGGCGCCACCGCATCGTCATCGGCAAGGACACCCGCCTCTCGGGCTACATGCTCGAGAACGCGATGGTCGCCGGAATCACCTCGATGGGCGTGGACGTGTTGCTCGTCGGTCCGCTGCCCGCGCCCGGTGTGGCCTACATCACGCGCTCCCTCCGATGTGACGCGGGGATCATGCTCACCGCCTCGCACAATCCGTACGAAGACAACGGGATCAAATTCTTTCGCCACGATGGCTACAAGCTCGACGATCGCGTGGAGCAGGAAATCGAGGGGCTCGTCTTTTCCGGACGCATTGACCGCATCCGCCCCACCGCGACCGAAATCGGCAAGGCCGCACGAATTGACGACGCCGTGGCCCGCTATATCGAGTTCGTGAAGTCGAGCGTGCCTCGTCAGATGACGCTCGAGGGGCTGCGCCTCGTGGCCGATGTGGCTCACGGGGCCACCTACAAGTCCACGCCGAGCATCCTGCGCGAACTGGGCGCGGACCTCGTCGTCCTGAACGCCGCTCCGGACGGCACGAACATCAATCGCGAGTGCGGCAGCACGCACCCCGACGTCATCGCCCGCGCCGTGCGCGAACACCGCGCCGACGTCGGCATCTCGCACGACGGTGACGGCGACCGCGTAATCCTCGCCGACGAAAAGGGCCGCGTGGTGGATGGCGACGCGGTCCTCGCGGTGACAGCCCTGGCGGCCTTGAAGGCCGGTCACCTTCGCAAAAAGACGCTCGTCGCCACGGTGATGAGCAACCTCGCGCTGGACCACCTCATCGAAGAGGCCGGCGGGAAGGTGGTGCGCACGTCGGTCGGGGACCGTTACGTGATCGAGAAGATGGTCGAGCTGGGCGCGAACATCGGCGGGGAGCAGTCGGGGCATATGATCTTTCGCGATTTCTGCACGACGGGGGATGGCATCGTCTCCGCGTTGCAGGTCTTGAAAATCATGATCGAGAGCGGCCGTTCCCTGGCCGATCTGGCCGCGTGCCTCGTGCGGTATCCCCAAGCGCTGCACCACTTGCGCGTACGCAGCAAACCACCGCTGGAAGGGGTGAAAGGGGTCCGGGAGCTCCTGCACGCTGCGGAGAAGGAGCTGGGCCGAAAGGGGCGCGTCCTCCTGCGCTATTCCGGCACGGAACCGAAGGCGCGCCTGCTCCTCGAAGGGCCGGACCGCGACCGCCTCGATTTCCATGCCACGAAGATTCTCGCGCGGTTGCGCGAGGAAATCGGCGAGTCGTAGGATGAGACCAGCGCCCGCGGGAGACTACTTGAGCTTCGCGAGAGCGGCCTTGATCGCCACGAAGTTCGGTAGATCTTTCGCGGTCGGCGTGACTTCCGCGTATTGAATCACGCCTTTCTTGTCCACGACGAAGGCGGCCCGCGCTGAAACGCGGCCCAACCCCATGAGGTCGGGGAGCAGTACGCCGTAGGCTTCCGCGGCCGTTTTGTTGAGGTCGCTGAGCAGCGGGAGCTTGATCTGTTCCTTCTGCGCCCACGCTTCCTGGGCGAAGGGACTATCCACGGAAATGCCGTAGACCGTGGCATTCAGGTCCTGATACGCGCCGAAACCAGCGCTGATCTCGCACATTTCCTGGGTGCAGACCCCCGTGAAGGCGAGCGGGAAAAATAGGAGGACGGTGTTCCTTTGGCCGTAGTTCGCGCTGAGCTTGATGTCCGAAAGCCCGTTTGCGTTCTTGCTTTTAAGGATGAAATCCGGTGCGGAGTTTCCGATTTGGAGGGGCATGGAGAGGAGATGGGTTGAAGGTGATGGAGGTTGAAGGGCCAACCTAACCGCGAATGGAGGAACGTCAAATCGGCGGCGGACGACTGGCAAGACGTTCGAGCTTCGGCGCGCCATCGCGCCGTCTGAAGATCGGCAAAGGCCGTCAAAAATTGCGTTTACGTTCTTCGAAATATTTTTCCCACTTTTCCGTGGCCAGTTCGTCGCGGGTTTTTGGCGGCTGTCTTGAGATTTCCTTGGGGAAAGGCTGGACGACCACCGGCCGCGGCGGTGTTGCGCCGGGAGACGTGCCGAAAGGAACGCCAGCGGACGATGGACGGGCCGCAAACGGAGAATCGCGGGTGAACTCCACGTTCGGAAACGGGCGCGAAGGCGCGGACGGCGGCGGTGTTGCGGCTGCCGTGGGCAGAGGAGGAAGCGAAGGCGAAGGCGGCAGGAGGCCCGGAGGCGTAGGGCGAGTCGTTGCGGCGGCCCCTCGGGAGACGCCGAAAAGCGGCACGTCGAGCGGCTTCGCCGACAGGATTCCACTGCCGGTTACGGGCTTCGTTGCCGGGGCGAGATCGAACGGCGAAGAAGCCAGATCGAAGGGGGTCGCCGTCGGCTTCTGCGGAGGCCGCACAAAAAGCGGATCGGCGGGCGTCGGAACTTCCGCCGCCCCGCCTTGCGACGGGGGAAGCACCCAAGTATCGAAAGGCAATCGCGCCACGGGTGAGCCTTGGGAGGGGGTGCCCTTCGATTTCGCCGAAATCCACAAATTCCTGCCTTCCTTGGCCTCTGCCTCTTCGAGCGGTTCTTCGGGGAGCAACGAGGTCGTCACACTCGAGAGAATCCGGGCGCGTTCCTCGGAGGCGGCGAGATCGTGCGTGAAGCTGGACCTTTGCTGCTGGTCGGCTTCTTTCTCGCCCGGTTGCCTCCCGACGGTTTGGCGGACCTTCTCCACCGGCGCCGCACCGTCGCGCGGCAGCCTTGTCCAGCGGGACGGCGGGACGATGGCCGCCGCTTCCTTGTTCGTTGCCGTCGCGTTTGGATCCGGAGGCAGGAAATTGAAGACAGTGTTGGTGTCCATCTTGAGAACGGATAGTCTGGAGCGCTCGTGCGTTTGAGCGGAGCCCGCGCCCGCTCCGCCCAGGAGAAAGACCGCCAGCGTCCCGATAAAAAGCGCGCCCCGCATATTGGCAATTTAAACCTCGTGCAGAAGCGAGTCAAAACACGTTTGGGTTCACGGAAAACCGCGTAGGACCGGGAGGGCCACCGGCTGGCGAACGGTGATGAATGACGAGCCGACGCCCATGCGCACGAGGAATTCGTAATTCGTGACGGCTCGCGACGCGTCGTCCTGGGTTAGGACGAAAGCGCCGATGAGCGTACCGCCCTGAAGCGGCGCCACCAGATTGTTTTGCATGTAAGGATACGCGCCCGGACGATATTGGCTGTAGGCGATCGGATCCTCGGCGACGGAAAGGACGCTTCGCTGGAGGTCTTCAGCGGAAGCGCCGAAATAGGTCGCTTCGCCGAAAAGGTATCCTTGCAGGGCCGAGAGACCCACAGCGGCCCGGGCTTCGAGGATGGCCGCAAGACGGGCGCGGCCGAGATTGCCCACCGTCAGAACCCCCAGAAACAACACCGCGAAGACGATGAGGCCGATCGTTAATTCCGCGAGCGCCTGCCCGCGCTGCGTGGCGCAAGGATCGAGGGTCGAGGGCCGAAAGGCGAAGAGGGGCGCGGGTCGCCCTCTTTCCCTGCGCGCGGCGAAGGATGGAGGCGTCTTGCGCGTTGCCCCCTGTTCCGGATCAATGCGCATAAGGCACGCCTCCTGTTCCTGGGCCGGGGCCACCGCGCTGGATGCAGGGATGCAGCTGCGCTCCCGTATTCGGGTCCACCGCCGTCAGCCAGGAGATGCCCTCCTGACGAAACGCCGCGTCTTCGAGCATGCGAAGCTGCGCGCAGTAGAAACAATGGTCATCCAGACCGGCGAGGCCCCGCTGCGTGTAGGACGGCAAATGCTCCACGCGGTGGATGAGCCACTCGGGATCCGAATTCCCGTAGGCCGAAGCCAACGCGATCGGGATCAGGCGCACCTCGGAGTACACGGGCAGAACGATCCCGAGACGGTAGGCCGGATCGGAGGCGCCTGCCGGCGCGCCGAACGGCTTGGCTGCGGCGAGCGCTCGCACGCCGAAGGCGTCGCTCGTGTTGAGGGCTTCGAGACGCGTCACGCCCCGCGCCGTCGCGGCCTGGCCGCCGGTGCCGACGATCCACTGCGTCCAGCCCGCGCCGCGGTTGGTGAGCGCGAGCGAGACGACGTTCGGAATGCTGACCGCCGTCACGGCGTCGCAACCCGAATAGTTGTACTGTGGCCGTGGATCGGCGAGGAGGGCCTCGCGATAGGTCGCCGCCTTGTCCCAGGGTCCCCACGAGGAGGAGCTGTATACCGCCCAAGTCAGATTGGTGAACCCCGCGGGGAAATTCGTCGGGTCGAGCGCCAGCCCCCGGTGTGCGAGTTCGGTCCGGAAATACGTCTGGAGCGAGGAGCTTTGCGCCGCCGCCGTCTCCGCGGCGAGGGGTTGAAGCAAAACCCCGAGGTTGAAATACTCGCTGCCATAAACGTCCTGAGGCAGATTCGAGATCGGCCCCCAGATCGTGTAGTCTTGGTAGCCGCCGAGCAGAAGATCGCGCAGGTAACACCAACTCCGACCCGCGATCGCGTAGTAAAACGCGCGATCGAGCAGGTAGCGGGCGGCCAGCGCGCCGGCGGAAAGGCGCGATCCGTAGAACATCGCGTTGTCCGCCGCGGCGGCTACGCCGCCGTCCGCGACATGACGCAGCATCGCTGCATAGGCCTGATTCCAATCCGGCCGTGTCCATTCCCCGCCCGAGAAGGCGCCGCCGTAGGTGCTCTCGACGAGATCGGCATGCTGGGCGACGGCGCGCGTGTAGCCCTCGTTCACCGGCACCGCGTTGTTCTTCGCCCCCTGCTGCGCGGCGATCATCGCGAGGATCGGTCCCATGAAGCGGATCTCGGCCTGCAACTCGGTGAGCGCCTGTTGGATCGTTGCGAAAGCCTGATCGTCGGATGCCGTCGCGAGCCGGTTTTGAAGCCCTTGCCCCGGCGGGACATCGGTCAGCAGCGTCGCGATCGCCTTTACGAGGTTGATCTCGCCGAGGGCGTTGAGCGAGCGGGCCTGCCATTGCGCGGCGGCGAGCGCGGCGGCGTCCGCCCCGTTCTGCGCGCGAATGCGGGAGACGATCGCCGTGTTCGAGTCCAGCAGCCAAAGGGCCGTCAGGCCCAGCACGCCCAGCGCCCCGACGAGGTAGAGAAGGACCTGTCCTCTGCGCGAGTTGCGTCCGGTCTTGGTCTCGAGAAGGGCGCCGCCGGCCCATTGTCGCGGGTGAAGATGGAAAGGTCCGGACGCAAGAGGACTCGCCGAAACGGCCGCCGGCGCTTCGCGCTTTCGGGGCTTCTGGTCCTCTCTCAATTCCATTGCAGATAATAAGGAAAATGATTTTCGAGAGTGACCGCGCTGCGCAGGGTCGCATTGGTCCCGCCGAACGACTCCGCGAGGAGAGGGATCGCCCGCGCAAAGACTAACGGGAAGCCGTACTCCGACGTTGCCGTATAGGTGTCGAACGGCCCTGCCGCCGCGACGCTCGGGAAATGTTCCCAGAATTCGTAATTGAGTTGCGGCTGGAGTTCCCATGCCGTGTAGGAAGATTGCAGGAATTGCGGGATCGCCCAGCTTTCCACTGCGACCTGAGACGGCGCGCTCAACCCCGCCTCGGGCGCGAGCATTTCGCCCGAGTTCAGGATGTTCCCGATGAGCCACGCCTTTCGCACCACGCCGTCGTTGAACCCCACGATGCGCGAACGCGCAGCCACAAAGCTTCCGAAATCCTGAATCTGTTTCCCGTGGAGCGCCACCGCGACTTGAAGCATCCCGAACAGGACGAACGACAGCAGGACCATCACCAGCGCCGATTCGAGGAGCGATTGCCCCCGGCGGAACGCCCGCCGTCGCGTCCTTGTCCAATCGGTTCCGAAAAATCCAGCCTCCGGGCAGGCGATGTTCCTCTCCGGGATCAAGCCCGTCCTTCGGAGGAAACGGGCGCGGTTTGCGCCGGCCGGCGTCTGCCCCCGCGTCGCCGCTGGAGAGAGGGAGGGCATGATGAAACGGCACCCCAACGCCCCGCTTTCACGGGGGTTCGTGGAGGTGACGATGCCGGCGTCAGGGCGTACCGGAGCCGTCCTGATTCAGGTTCTTCAGCGCGTCCTTGGAGGAGCCGGGATCCACCTGCTGACCCTGCGTGCCGGTGGCTTCTCCGCCAAAGGCCGCGATGATGCCGTTCATCTTCGCGCGGATGGTGTCGCCGAAGAGGCCGAACACCGTGAGCGCCGCGAGGGCGATAACCGCCACGATGATGATGTACTCCGTCATGGCCTGACCGGACCTGCGGTGTTTTGCGAGTTTCATGGGATTTTTGTGGAAGCCTCCGCGCGCGGTTTTCCGTCTCAAGGATACTCGCTCGAGAGGAGGACCAACCCGCGATAGGCGTTGTCGAGAAACGCGCCGACGAGAAACCCGAGCCCGACCAGCAGGGTAAGCAGGATCCCCGCCACCACCATGGTCTCGACCATGGCCTGCCCCTGTCGTCGCCCGTTGCCCAGCCAGCGCGTCATCGTTTCGTCCAACACCACGTTAGCTCGCAGGTTCCGGAGAATCAAGGGCTTGCATTGAACGTGCGGAGCTTTCGGTCCCGGCTTCGGCCTTTGGTCGGAGACGCAGGGCGGCGAAGGCGAGGAGGAGGAGGCCGACGGCGCCTTCGACGAGGAACGCCTGGCGGAGGTCCGCGCGGAAGATGGCGAGGCCGAGCGGGAGCAGGCCCGCGAGCAGGGTGAACTCGAGAAGGACGCGTTCCTGGCGGCGCGCGAACAGCGCGGGGATCACGAGCTGGCAGAGCGAGAGAGGCAGCAGGCACCAGGCCGCCAGCCGAAGGAGCGCCACCGCTTCGGGATCGGACGATCCACGCAGCAAGGCGATCGCGAACGGCGCCTGCCACGCGAGCAGCGTGGCGGCGGGAATCAGCACGAGCGCCCCGAGCGCGAGCGCGTGGCGCACGAGACGGGGCCGCGCGGAGGGCGTGGCGAGCGCGGTGGCCGCCTTCGGAAAGATCACGGCCGTCATCGGCCCGATGAGAAAGAAGATGATGCGGGCGAGCACGAGCACCTGCGCGAAAACGCCGGCCGCATGCGGCTCCCTCACGCGGCGAATGACGAAAAGGTCCGCCCCGCAAAGGAGCCAGAGCGTGACGGCGGCGAGCGCGGGCGCGATCCATTCTCGGCGGGCGGGGAGGAGCTCTCGGAAAGGGAGCTCGCGCCATGGCGTTCGCCCTGCGCGAACCCACGCGATCAGGGCCAGGACGCCGCCGCCGGCGGCGGTGGCGGCGATCGCCCCGCTCAACGGGGTTCCGAGATGGATCCCGAGCCATGCGAGGGCGAGGCGCAGAAGGCCGCCCAAGGCGCTCGCGACGCCGAGGGCGCCGAACCACTGACGCGCCGTAGCGAGCGGCGTGGCGAAGCTGAAGGCCATGCCGCATGCAGTGGCGACGATCGTGACGATCACGGCGGTGAAGTTGTTGGTGCGAAGCCACCAGGCGAAAAGCGTCGTCAAAGCGAGCGCGACCACTGCGCCTGCGGCGCAGGCGGCGGACGCGGCGGCGAGGAGCGCCCGCCAGGCGCGATCGGCTTCTGCGGCGCGACCGGCGTTCGTCCTCTCCGCCCACTGGCGTTGGAGCAGACTGGCATAGACGCCGGCAGGCAGCGCGAGCAGCCCTCCGAGGGCGAACAGCGAATTCATCAGGCCGAAGTCGGCGGTCGAGAGCGTGCGCGCCATCAACCCCTGGAAGACGTAGCCGAGCGCGGCGCCGACGTTGTTGAGCGTCAGCAGGAGCAGGCTCGCGGAGAGGAAGCTGCGCGCGCGCATGGAAAGGTTAACGGGCGTTTCGAGCCTCAAATTCCTGTGGAAAGAGGAGAAGCCTCTCCTCTGAGAAAAGGCCCTTCCTCCCTCTCGAGACGATTAGTTTTTTTCGTTCTCAGAGAAGGGGGTCTCACGGCTCGGGGGATTACTTATCTCCGGCGGAGGTCCGTGCGCGAGCTGAATCGGCGGACGGACGGAGGGGTTTGCCCGTGAGCGATTCCCAGGCCGGCACCGCCGTGGAGAAGAGCGTCCGCCCGAAAACGGAGCGTTCCGCGAAGGCGCGATGCACGGGGCCGAAACCGCTGAGCCCGGCCGAAACGACGACGAACCCGGCCAGCGCCAGCCCACGCAGAGCGCCCGCGCCCGCTCCGGAAAGGCGACGGCGTCGTTCGGGGCAGAACCGTTCGGCGCACGCCGCGAGCCGCGTGCGGAAGCGGCGCACGAGGAGGAGGGAAACCACGACGAGTCCCGGTGCGCTGAGAAAACCCAGCGTGCTGCCGGTCGTCTGCCCCGCGAGGGCGAGGAGGTGGGCGGCGTGCAGCACGAGCCCCGAGCCCGTGAAGATCGCTGCCGCGGCGCCGACGAGGCGCGGGAGTTCCCGGGGAAAGCCTTCGCGCCAACCGCGGCGCAGCCCCCAGAGGACGTAGATCGCCACCGCGCTGTCCACGAAACCCGGTTTCATGTCCCGATGTCTTTCGCGCCGGTTTCCGGCGGCCGCGGATCAGAACATCCGTTTGAGGCGATCGAGGAAGGCGCGACGCTGGGGATAGGCGTCTTCGCCACACGCCTTGGCAAACTCCTCGAGCTTGCGGCGTTGTTCGGCGTTAAGGCGACGAGGCACCTCGACGTGGACCCGCACATGGAGATCGCCGAAGCCGGTGCCGTCGAGTGCCTTCGCGCCGCGGCCGCGCAAGCGGAACATCGCGCCGCTCTGCGTGCCGGCGGGCACCTTGACGCGTGTGGCGCCGTCGAGCGTGGGCACATCCATCTCCCCGCCGAGCGACGCCATGGCGAAGGTGACGGGGATCTCACAGTGGATGTCCTCTCCGTCACGCTTGAAGAGGTCGTGCTCCTCCACGTGAAGGACGACGTAAAGGTCGCCGGGCGGACCGCCGCGGGGGCCGTGTTCGCCGTTATCGGAAGATCGGAGGCGCATCCCGTTCTCGACGCCGCCGGGGACCCGGATCTTGATGCGGGCGGGTTTCTCCTGCAACCCGGACCCGCTGCATGCGCGGCAGGGGCGCTCGATCACCTGGCCGCTCCCGCGGCAGCGGGGACACGTCTGGCTGACCATGAAAAATCCGCGCGACATGCCGACCTGGCCGCGCCCGCCGCACTGGGAACAGCGCGAGGCGCTCGAGCCGGCGGCGGCGCCGCTGCCGCCGCATTCGGCGCAGGCTTCGTGGCGGCGGACGGAGATTTCCTTTTCCACGCCGAAACAGGCTTCCTTAAACGAGATGCGGAGGTCGTAGCGGAGGTCGTTGCCGCTCTGGCCGCGCTCACCGCCGCCGGCGAAAAGGTCGCCGAAGGAAAACCCGCCCGCCCCTCCGAAGAACTGCTGAAAGATGTCCATCGGATCGTGGAATCCTCCGCCCGGCGCGCCGCGCCCGGCGCCAGAAAAAGCGGCGTGACCGAAGCGGTCGTACGCCTCGCGCTTCTCGCGGTCGGAGAGGGCTTCGTACGCCTCGGAAACTTCCTTGAACTTCTCCTCGGCCGCCTTGTCGCCCTGGTTGCGGTCGGGGTGATACTTGAGAGCCATCTTGCGATAGGCCTTTTTGATCTCCTCGTCGTTCGCGCTTCGAGAAACGCCGAGCACCTCGTAGTAATCGCGTTTTGCCATCGGGAAAGAAGCGGGAATTGAAAACGCGCAAAGAGAAGGGGAGCGCCCTTCCCGACGTTCAGATCTCCTGCGCTTCGTCGGCTGCCAGGGCGTCCGCGGAAGCGTCGGCAGGGGCGTCCTGGCCCGAGCCTTTCGACACGATCACCCGGGTGGCGCGCAGGATGCGATCGTTGAGGCTGTAGCCCTTGCGGAGCTGGCGGACGATCTGTCCTTCGGGAGATTCGGATTCCTGCTGGGCCACGGCTTCATGGCGGGAGGGATCGAACGGCTTGCCGACGGCTTCGATCTCGGCGACGCCGTTCGCGCGGAGCGCCTCGCGAAACTGGGACTGCACCAGCTCCATCCCCTCGCGCAAGGCCTCGAACGAGGAGGATTGGCGGGCCGCTTCCAGCCCCATCTCGAAATGATCGAGCGGGGTGAGCAGGGCGCCGAGCAGCCGCTCATTGGCGAACTTCATCCAGTCCTGCTTCTCGCGCGCCATGCGTTTGCGGAAGTTTTCGAGTTCGGCTTGGGCGCGAAGCAGTTGGTCCCGATGTTCCGCTGCCTCGCTGCGAAGACGGTCGTGCTCGGCACGCGAAAGCACGACCGAATCGCCGTCTGACGGAGGTCTCGGCGCCTGATCGGCGCGTTCCAACGCGATTTCCGCGGCGGACTTGAGCCCTTCCTCGGGTGTGGCAGACGGGGAATCGGATTTGCGAAAAGATTTCATTTCTGGGAGAGCCGGGAAAGAGGGCCTCCGCCCGCATTCGGCCTGTCATCCATAATCCGGCCGGCCCGGGGGTTCAAGCGAATCCGTGTTGGATTTTTTGCGACACTTCCGTTTTTTTCGAAAAAGGCAGTGCTGAAAAGCGAGAGCGGCGTTTCCGCGGCGCGCCGGGCCCTCGCGTTTCACGCCTTTCGCGGGAGAAACCGGCCGGCGCCTCTCCCGGCCAAAGCCCGCCGGCGGATTTCGCGCGGGGGTTACGCCGGGATTTTTTTCGCGGCAGACGCTCTCGCCGCCACGCCGTCGGGCGTGAGCGCCCCCGCGCCGAAAATCGGCGAGTAACGCTCGTCCTCTTTGCGGCTGTGCGTGCGTCCGTCCATGTAGCAAACGCTGAAGCCGCGGCGGGAGATCTCGCTGCGATTCACGTCGCTCGCATGAAGGAGCCAGTTGTGGAGGAGCACCACTTCGCCCGCCTTGAGCTCCAGCAAGACCGCCTTCTCGCTCGGACAATGTTCCTTCGCAAGCTCCGGTGTGAGGAACCCCGAGAGATGGCCGGGGTTCAGCAGGCCGAGCTTGTGGCTCTTCGGAATCACTTGCACGCAGCCGTTGGCCGCGGTGCACGGATCCAGCGCCGTCCATACGGTGAGCAGCGGGTCGCGATCGAGGAAATTCCAGCGGTCCTGATGCCACGGCAGCCAGGTTCCTTTGCGTGCCGGTTTGTTCATGAACATGGCGCGAAAGCAACCGATCGGGACTCCCTTGCCGTAGACCCGCTCGCAGACGTCGCGAAAAATCGGCCTCTGCATGTATTCGAGAAAGAGCGGATCATGTTCAAGGTCCTGGATCTTTCGATAGTTCAACGTCGCGCCCTTGTGGCCGCGGGATTGCTCGCCGGCATCCTCGTATTTTCCGCTTTCGCTATCGAGCTGCATGAGGAGACCGTCGTAATTGACGGGCGCCTTCCCCAACATGATGTCGTCAATGCGCTGCTGGAGCGCCGCCAGGTCCTTGGAATTGAGAATCGGCCCGAGATTGAGCCAGCCTTCGTCTTCATATTGTTTCCACTGTGTGTCGGTGATTTGGTCGTTCATGGTTGGAATGAAGTGTGTGTGTGGGAGAGGAGGGTGCTCGGTCAAACTACGCGGAATGCGACCTTGCGTCAAATAGGCGGGATGCAAAATTATGTGCGTATTTTTGTCATTATTTTTCTATTTCTCGGGAACTTTCAAATATCACGTATGTTTTTTTGTCTTGCCTTTGATCCTTCCCTGATCTAGGGAAGAGGAGGGAGGGGAGGGGATCGCCGCGCGTTTTCACAACGCGGGGGAGGGGGAGGAACCGCGGAGAAATTCCCGCGCGATCAGCAGCAGCGCGGATTTTTGAAACGGCGGTCCTCAAGCTCCGCCCAGAGGGCGCCGCGGCCGGCCGCAGGCGTCGCCGCGCGGCAGCTCTCGTGGGCGCAACGAACGGTCGCCTTTTCGGCGCGCGCGAGGCGCGCCTGTCCCGAGAGGTGCTGGAGCAGGCCGAGAAAAAGCGCCCCCGCGGTCCAGACCCTGTTCCCCGAAGCGGCGTGCGCCGGCGCGAGGAGGGCTTCCGGCAGCCAGACGACCGGCGTCTCGCTCATGGTCGAGGGGTGTCGCCCCCGCCAGAGTGTGAACCACCGCCAGACACTGGCGAACGTGATGATCAGGACGAGGATGAGGAAGAACCCCGCGACGGCTGCGTCAAGACGCTGGTTGAAAATGATGTGGCGGATTTCCTCCACCTTCTCGGGAGGCATCGGTCCCGCGGCGAGTTTCTCCGAGAGCGCCCTCGCCTGGGCTAGAAAACCGATCCGCGGATTGGAGTGAAAGATTTTCTGCATCGCGGCGGTAAAGGTCACGCTCACCAGCCACACCAGCGGCAGCAGCGTCACCCAGAGGAAGCGTCGGCGCCCCATCTTCAGCAACACCGTCGTGCCAAGGCAGAGGGCGATGACCGCGAGGAGTTGATTCGCGATGCCGAAGAGCGGCCAGAGGCTGTTGATCCCGCCCAGAGGGTCCACCACTCCTTGGTAGAGGAAGAACCCCCACGCGCCCACGAAGAGGGAGCTGGCGAGGAGGTTGGACGACCAGGCGCCGGTCCGCCCGAGCGGTTTCCAGGCGCAGCCCAAGGCCGCCTGGAGGAGGAAGCGCCCCACCCGCGTGCCGGCATCCACCGTGGTCAGGATGAAGAGCGCCTCGAACATGATGGCGAAGTGGTACCAGAGGCCCATGCCGCGCGTTCCGCCGAAGGCGTTGGAAAAGATGTGAGCCATCCCCACCGCCAGGGTTGGCGCGCCGCCGGCGCGGTGGAACATGGTTTTTTCGCCGATCTGGTCCGCCAGATCCGCCATCTCGGCGACGGAGACGGGGTATCCCCAGGTGGAGACGGTCGCGGTCGCCACGTCAGGCGTCGCGCCGATCACTGCGGCGGGGCTGTTGATCGCGAAGTAGACGCCGGGTTGGAGGCTGCATGCCGCGATGAGCGCCATGATCGCCACCGAGGACTCGAGCAGCATGCTCCCGTAGCCGATCGTCCGCGCGTGACTTTCGCGGGCGATCATCTTCGGCGTCGTTCCTGAGGCGATGAGCGAATGGAATCCGCTGATCGCCCCGCAGGCGATCGTGATGAAGCAGAAGGGGAACACGTCGCCGGCGAAGATGGGCCCCAGGCCGTTGACGAACGGCGTCAGCGGCGGGAGGCGCAGCTCCGGCATGACGACGAGGATCCCGAGCGCGAGCGCGGCGACGGTGCCCAGCTTCATGAATGTGCTCAGGTAATCGCGCGGGGCGAGAAGCAGCCACACGGGGAGCACCGACGCCGCGAAACCGTAGAGGATCACCGCCCACGCCAGGTCCGTCGCCTTCAGCGTGAACATCGCGCCGAACTGCGCATGATGATGGACCCAGCCGCCCGCCCAGACCGCGAAAAGCAGCAGGGCGACACCCAGCACGGTCACCTCCAGCACCTTGCCCGGACGCAGGAAGCGGAGGTGCAGCCCCATGGCGAGCGCGATCGGGATGGTGGCGGCGAGGGTGAACGTGCCCCACGGGCTTTCGGCGAGCGCCTTAACCACAACCAGGCCCAACACCGCCACGAGGATCACCAGGATTCCCAAGACCGCCACCAGGGCGACGAGGCCGGCGGGTTTGCCGATCTCGTCGCGCACCATTTCCCCCAGCGAACGCCCGTCCCGCCGCATCGAGAAGGCGAGGATGAGGAAGTCCTGGACTGCGCCGCCGAGGACCACGCCCACGAGGATCCAGAGCGCGCCGGGGAGGTAGCCGAACTGCGCGGCGAGCACCGGCCCCACGAGCGGCCCCGGCCCGCTGATCGCCGCGAAGTGATGGCCGAAGACGATCCATTTGTTCGTCTTCACGAAGTCCCGCCCGTCGTCGTGAATTTCGCTCGGCGTGGCGCGGCGGTCGTCGAGGAGGAGGAGCTTTGCGGCGATCCATTTGGAGTAGAAGCGATAGCCGATCGCGTAGATGCAGGCCGCCGCGACGAGGATCCAGGCCGCGCTCACCGGACGGTCGTGGCGCGAGGTCACTTCCACGAGGGCCCAGGCCCCCGCGAGCGCCACCGCCGCCCAGAAGACGTGCGAGGCAGCCTTACGCATGGGGGGCGCGGGCCAGTACGGCGGCCCCGATGAGGCGCGCCGCTTCCGACATCGTCATGCGGTCCGTGTTCACCACAAGATGGTAATACATGGGATCCGCGAGGTCCGTGCCGAAGAATTTTTTCACGAACGCTTTGCGCGCGGTCTCGCCCTTGCGCAGGAACGCCGTCGCCTCTTTTCGCGAAAGCTTGAAGGATTGCATCACGCGTGCGAGCCGCCGTTCGGAGGATCCCACGAGCCGCACGTGAAACCCCTGGTCGAGATGGCGGGTGATCAGGCAGGCGCCGCGCCCCACGAGCACCACGCGGCCCATCTCGGCAAGGCCGAGGACGGTCTGGGTCATGTGTTGGAACATCGTGGCGAGCGGAGGATGCAACCCGAAAAGCTCGCGGATCGCCGATTGGATTTCCGAGACGCGGCCTTCGGGCAGGTAGGCTGCAAGGTTCGCCGGGAGATGGTGTTCGGCGAGCGCCATCTCCATCAGGTTGCGTTCGAAGAGCGTCCAGGGGGCATCGGCGCTCTGGTCGTGCGTTTGCAGCCAGTCCGTCAGCTCGCCGCCGAGTGCGACCGCCCCCGCGCCCATCTGGCGGGAGATGGTGACGAATGGCAGGCGGACCTTCGCGCGTTTCGCCTCGCGCGCGGCGGCGGCTCGCGCGTGCGCTTCGAGGTAGGCCGAGCACTGGGTGAAGGAGGGGCGGTCGTTCATGGGGCGATTTTCAGGGCGTCGAAGAGGAATGCAAAGCTGGTGCGCCCGGCCTGGCTCGAACAGGCAACCTTCAGCTCCGGAGGCTGACGCTCTATCCAGTTGAGCTACGGGCGCAATGCGGCTCGCGTGCGGGAAGCACTCTAGCACATCGTCCCACGTTCGCGAAAAGCGGATTTTTGGAGGTCGTGCGCCTACATCGCCGAGGCGCCGGCCTCGGCGAGGGCGCTGCGCTCGCTCTTGGAGAGCGTCACATGCCGCGCGATCGGATGGCAACGCATCCGGTTGCGGGCGTAGACGAGGCCGTTGCATTCGGTGTCAGTTCAATCAATATCATCTTGACTGGCGGTCTGGCGAAGGATAGGCGTGGAACATGCCAAGGGCGCCACGAATCGAGTTTGCCGGGGCGATTTATCACGTGATGAATCGGGGCAACC
>JADZFN010000049.1 GCA_020849895.1 Verrucomicrobiia bacterium
GGAAAGGCGGGCTACAAGTCGGAGATCAACTGCGGGAGCTACGGGATCAACGAGTATCTGCTCCAGTGCGGAAATCCGCCGGACCCGATGTGGCAAACCAGGGTCGGCTTGCCGTATCCCGACGAGAGCAAGGTGCCGATGGTTTTGGAGACGGGAGCCTTTGGCGTCACCGGCTCATGGACGCACCAGTCTCAGGCGCTCAACGGCGTCTATGGAGCCTCCAAGCTCACGGAGGGCCGCTCGCACGGGAAGGGCGACATGCTGAATTTCGTGTTCGTGGACGGGCATGCCGAGTGCATCAGCCGCAACGACCCTCGCCCGCTGGCCGAAGCGGACAAGAGCTGGCTCTATCCCACGAATCCCAACGGGGCCTTTGCGTCTTATGGACGCTACGGCAAGTACGCCAGCCATTCCGCCCTCAGCTCGGCCCAGTATGACGCGGCCTATCCCTGACCCTCTTCCGCCCCGATGAAACCGAAGCGAACCCCGATGAAACTCCCTCCCTGCGGCATTTTCGTCGGCACGGGGATCATGAACTCCAAGGAGGGATATCTCGTCTGTTCGGGGAGGACGCACACGACCTGGTGCCCACAGATCTTCTCGCCCTTGGAGCTTCTCGACAAGGTCCTCGAGGACAATCAGGGCAACTGCGTCCAGTACTGGGGCTTCAGCGGCGGTCTCGGACCGGTGACGTTTGCCCGGCACCACGCGCTCGAGGATCTCGGCGTCGTCCCACCCGAGCCCGATTGGGCGAACCGCAGGAATCTGATCATCAAGGACTGGGTGGATCCGAAGAAGTACGCGGAACGCTTCGGCGCGGGCGTGCTGAAGCTGGTGAAGACCGCCGCGGAGAAGGGGCTCTCCACGATCCTGCTCTACACCGAGGCGAATCCCGAGTATGCGCGGCAGCTCCGACAGGCCGGAGGCGATTTTTATCTGGGTTACGATTTCGGCGAGAAGTTCACCTTCCATCTGGAAACTGAAAACGCCAGGACGACGGGCGGCGGGGAGCCGACGCTAAAAACTCTCGCCGACGACCTCCTCGCACGGGTGCGACGGCACGTGGACGAGCGCCACGCGAACGGATGGGGAAACGTCATGGCCACGAGCAGCAATTTCCACCTCGATTACGAGATCGCCGGCGGCGCGGACGTGCCCCTCACGGAGGATTTCGCCTTCAGCCACCTGAACATGGCCTCCGCGCTCTCGCGCGGGCTCTACCGCCAGTACGGCCTCCCGATCTGGGGGGCGCACCTCGCCCACGAGCACTACTCGTGGATCCCCTACGCGAGCGAGCACAAGTTCGATCTCCTGCGCGCCGCCTTCTACCAAAAGTATATGGCGGGCGCGAAGATCATCCTCAACGAGAGCGGCGGCTGGTATCTCGAAGCGCAGCTCGTCACCGATTCGCCGATGTTCGAGACGCCGCGCGTCGAGTTCGGCGGCGGCATCCATGTCCGCGATCCGCACCGCGCGGCACCGTTCGTCGAGGAGGCGCACAAGACTTTCGGGAAGATCAACTATCACTCCCCGCACGCGCGCGCCTACCGGAAGGTCGTCTCGGACTTCTACGACTTCGTAAAGGCGAACGGGACGCCCGAAGGACAACCGGAAGCGACCGTCGCGATCGCGAAAGGCAACGGCGACCTGAGCAGCCACGAGTTCAATCCGAACCTCGCCATCGGCGGCATCTTCGCGCTGGCGGACCGGAACCCCGCGTGGTTCTTCGGCGCGCCCGAGCGCGGGTGGAACATCGTCAAGAAGGTCTTCTATCCTCGACCGCCCGTCCTCGCCCCGTGGCTGAACCGCTTCCTCTCGGGAACACCCTACGGGATGGTGGACCTCGTCAGCTTCGTGCGCGACCACGCCACCGCGGAGTTTCTCGGAAACTACAAGGCGCTGCTTTTCGCGGGATGGAACACCGCCTCGGAGCGGCAGTACGCGGAGCTCACCGCCTACGTGAAGGACGGCGGCACACTCTTCCTCGCGATCCCGCATCTCTCCACGAACGTCACCCGGAACTACGCCGACTACGGGGTCGGGGAACTCGTCCGCGAAGGCGATTTCTCGGAGCTGTGCGGCGTGCGCGTCAAGGGCAAGGGGCGGCGCTTCTACTGGGCGACCGCGCCCGACCGGAAGGGTGAACTCGGTTTCGCGCATCCGCGGCGGTTCGGCATCCTGTGCACCTGCATGGGGGAGATCGAAATCACCGACTCCGCCTCCGAGGTGCTCGCGGTGGACGACGAAGAGATGGCCCCCGTCCTTCTCCGACGACGCTGCGGCAAGGGGACCGTCTATTTTCTCAACTCCTGGGCCTACCCCGGCGCCATGGACATGGACGAGGGGCCGGGCGCGACGCTCGATTCGCTCGGCCTCGTGGGCATGGTTTACCGCCACATCGCCCGGACCTCGCGGGGACACGCATGGATCACGGAGGACGGGAAGGACGCCGGGCCCGAGTGCGATTTCGTCTGCTGGTCCTACTTCCCGAAGGACGGGAAGATCTGCCTGCAGAACATTGACTTCAAGCGTCCGCACCGCGTTCGCCTTCACCATTCCGGGAAAAGCGATCCGGTCGAGCTCGCCCCCGGCGAATTCCGCATCCTCCAGTCCTCCCGTCCATGAGCCGCATCACCCGCCTGCTGACCTCCATCCTCGCGACCCGGGATCCCTCACTGATCGGGATCTGCTTCCTCCTGGGGGGGGCGGTGACCGCCCTGGCCCAGTCGCCCACCGACTCGGGAGGCGGGCCGATCCGCAAGAAGCTAATCGAACTCGGCGGAGGCGTGCTCACGCCGTCCCGGCTGCTGGCGCTCCAGACGCAGGTCGAGCAGACCCCCTTCGACGGCCTGGCCTTGAAGATCACCGGCGCCGACGACGCGGGCAAGCCGGTGAATACATTCCAGATCTGCACTCTCAGCCCGTGGAAACGCGAGTGGTTTCAAGGCGAAGTCAACACGCTCAAGAAGCTGAAATCCGGCAAGCTCACCGACAACTTCATGAGCGTGAGCCTGTCGGTTTCGGCGACCGATTTCGCGGACGCCTTTGACGATGCGGGTTGGAAAACCATCGCGGACAAGTTCGCCATCGCTGCGTGGATCGCCCGGGAAGGCGGTTTGCGGGGCGTCATGTTCGATCCCGAAGGCTATGGCGACACCGTCATCAAATTGGGATCGCGTCGGCACAAGGACAAAAGCTACGAAGAATACGCCGTCAAAGTCCGCCAGCGCGGACGCGAGGTCATGGCCGCGATGGCGCGGGAATACCCGGACATGGTGTTCTTCACCCTGTTCATGAACAGCGGCACCGCCCTGGGGGCGCTGGGGGGCGATCCGCGCGTGGAGGCGGTGAGGAATGCCTCCTACGCCTTCTACCCGGCGTTCGTGAACGGCTGGCTCGATGTCGTGCCGCCGGGTCTGACCATCGTGGATGGGTTCGAAATGTCCTACCCGCACTCGGACGAGGCTCAGTATCTCAAACACGTGAACGCCATCCGCAACACAACCCTCGCGCTGGTTGCGCCGGAGAACCGCCTGAAGTATCGCGGCCAGGTCCAGGCCGGCTTGGCAATCTACATGGACGCGTATACCGCCTTCCCGAAGGTGGACGCGCACGCCGACGTGTTCACCGATCCCCCGCTGGAAGGCTCATTCGCCGACCGCCTGCGCGAGGCGGTGTGTTCGGCGCTGGACGCGGCCGACGAGTATGTGTGGATCTACAACGAGAATTACCGGTGGTGGCCCAACGAGAAGAACCCTGACGCGACGCGCTACTGGGACGAGATCCTGCCGGGCGCGACCGAGGCGTTGCTGGCGGCGAAGGATCCGCTTCGCCGCAGTCTTACCCGCGCGGACAAGGAGTTCAGCGTCTCGGAACGGAAGGCGCGCGCGCGCGGCGTGCCGTTGCGGAACCTCGTGAAGAACGGCGACTTCAACAACGGCGCGGCCAGCACCGCACCGCCCGACGCGGCCGGCGTCGGCAAGCCGACCGCCAAGGAGACGGCCACCGCCTGGCAAACCGTGCAGAGTGAAGCTTCGAAAGGCACCCTCGCGCGCGCGGTCACCGGCTATGCCGGCTACGGATCGGCGTTTGCGAAAGGCGTTAAGGACGGGATGTTCGTCCAGGAAGTGAAGGTCGCGCCACAGTCCTTCTACAAAGTGCGCGCCTGGGTGCGCCAGATCGGCAAGGGCGTCGCCAGCGTGCGCGTGGGCTGGCGCGACACCGAGGGACGGGAACTGGACGCGCCGCACACCTTCGTGCCGCGCCTTTCGCCCGTCGAACAGTGGCGGCAGATTACCGGCACCGTCAAATCACCGGCAAGGGCGGCGACACTTGTCCTTCAACTGAGGGTGACCGATCAGCCCGAGCGCGACATCCTCTGGTTCGACGATGTGGAGCTTTATTCCATCAGTGTCAACTGAACGGACCGAAGATCTTTATGAAAAGAATCGCCTCGTTTATTCTGGCACTTGCCGCAACCCTGGTTGCGCCGGCCCAGACCACCTCCCCCAACGCCATGCCCTTGGCCATTGACGCCGACTTCCCCGGCGGGAACATCCTCGTCGAGACGATCGAGGGAGATACCGTTCACCTGAAACCCGAGCTCAAGGGGACGGCGAAACCCTGGTTCTATTGGTACTTCCGCGTGAAGGGGGCTGCGGGACGCACCCTGACGTTCGTGTTCGACAAGTCCGTCATGGGCGTCCGGGGGCCCGGCGTGAGCCTCGACGCGGGAAGGACCTGGAAATGGCTCGGGGCGGACGCGGTGAAGGAGGGAACGTTCACGTATGCCTTCCCTGCCGGCGCGAACGAGGTGCGCTTTTCGGTGGGCATGCCCTATCTCCGGGCCGACTTCGACCGCTTTCTCGCCCGCCATAAGGACAGCCCGTTCCTCCAGGTCGAAACCCTCACGAAGACCCCGAAGGGTCGCGACGTGATCATGGTGCGGATCGGGGAGAAGGGGACGAAGGCGCGTTTTGCCGTCGCGGCCACGGCGCGCCACCATTGCTGCGAGATGATGGCGAGCTACATCCTCGAGGGACTCCTTGAGGAGGCCCTCGCCAACAACGCCACGGGACGCGGGTTGCGGGAACACGCGGAGTTTCTTTTCGTGCCTTTCATGGACACCGACGGAGTCGAGAACGGGGATCAGGGCAAGGGCCGCCCCCCCCACGACCACAATCGAGACTACATTGACCAGCCCATCTATGCGGAAGTCAGGGCGTTGAAGGAGAAACTGCCGGCGTGGTCCGAGGGGCGGCCGCTGATCTTTTTCGACCTGCACGATCCCGCCCTCAAGGTGGACATCCACGAGACGGTGCATTTCCTCGAACCGGAGTCGCGCGACCAGGCGCAACGGCTGGACGAACTCACCTCGCTTCTCGAACGCGACCAACAGGGGGGCATCATCTACAGCAAGCAGACCACGATGCGTTTCGGCACCGGCTACAACAGAAACACACCGGGCATCAGCTCGGGCTGGGCGCGCTCGCTGCCGAACACCATCCTCGGCGTCACAATGGAGACCGCTTACGCCAACGCGGGCGGTTGCGAGGTGAATGCCGATTCGGCGAGGGATCTGGGGCGAGACCTCGCCTTCGCCCTCCAGGAATTCCTGAAGGCACATCCCGAACTCGCGATCAAAAAGTTGGAGGGCGCACAATGAAGAATCTCCGTTTCCTTATCACGGCAGGCACCGCGGTCGTCTGCCTCTGGGGCGCGAAGGCGCGCGGCGACTACATCGCCAATTTCCGCGCGCCGCCGTATGTCCTCGACGCATCCGTCATCGGCGTGGACGGCTGGGAATACCGTTTCCCGTCCAGGGCCAACCGGCCGTTGGCGCCGTATGAGGCGCGGGTGGTCGCCCTGCGTTGGGACGACGAAAAGCCGGGCCTGAGGCTCCAGGGGGCGTCGCTCAAGCGCACCTCCTTCGGGACGCTCTCGAGCGAGAAAGTGCAGATTTCCTTCCGGCTCGCCGTCAATTTCGCCGACGCGGCGCCCAGAAGGAACAAGGCGTTGCGCGTCATCTTCTGGCCCGAGACTTTCGGGGAGATCTTCTTCGATGATTCGATGAAGGGCGGGCTGGGATATCAGGGCGACGGCCTCGGGAAACCGGGCCAGGGCACGATCGTGCTCCCCAGGGCGGAGATCAAGACCCGCTCGTTCTACACCTTCACGCTTCTCCTCGATTTCGGAAAGCAGACCTACGACGTCGCCGTCACGGGAGTCAAAAAGGACGGATCGCCATTTGCCTACAAGGCGGATGGCGTGGAGTTTTCGCCCTCGAAGGCGCCGGTGAACAAGATCGAGACGCTCTTGCTCCTCGGAACCGGCTACTTCGACGCCTTTTCCGTCGAGTCGCGCTGATTCCGATCCCGCATGAAACGCTTCCCATGAAGGATCTGGAGGGCGACATCCTCGTCGCGGGCGGGGGTTGCGCCGGCGTCTGCTGCGCGATCGCCGCGGCGCGCCAAGGAGCGAAGGTGATCCTCTGTCAGGACCGCCCGGTGCTCGGCGGCAACGCCAGCAGCGAGGTCCGCATGCAGATCAGCGGCGCAAACGGCACGCGCAAGGGCAAGGACCTCGTCCTCGAGCCGCGCGAGACGGGCATCATCGAGGAGATTCGCCTCGAAAACGCGGCGCGCAACGCTCAGCGCTCCCCCTCGATGTTCGACCTGATCCTTTACGAAAAATGCCGGGCCGAACCCAACCTTACCCTCCTGCTCAACACCCGGGTCGTGGAGGCCGCCGCGGCGAGGAAGCGCATCGTCTCCGCCGAAGCCGTGAGAGGTTCCACCGAGGACCGCTTCCGCCTCCGCGCAAAAGTCTTCGCGGATTGCACGGGCGACGGCGGCCTCGGCGCCGCCGCGGGGGCGGCGTTCGTCATGGGACGCGAAGCGAAGGCGCGCTACGGCGAATCGCTCGCACGAGAGAGAGCGGATCGGAAAACCCTCGGCTCCACGCTCCTGTTCATGGCGCGGAAGCACGACCGCCCGATGCCTTTCGTCGCGCCGTCCTGGGCCAGAAAGTTCACCGAGAAGGATCTCCGCCTCCGCCCGCATCATGCGCCGGGCCGCGATTTCTGGCTGGAGTACGGCTACTGGTGGGTCGAGTGGGGCGGCCAGCTCGATACGATCAAGGACGATGAGAGCATCCGAGACGAGCTGCTCGCCGTCGTCCTGGGGGTCTGGGACCACCTCAAAAATGGAGGCGCGCACGACGCGAAAAACTGGGCCCTCGACTGGTTCGGCATGCTGCCCGGGAAGCGGGAGAGCCGCCGTTTCCTCGGCCAGTATGTCCTGACCCAGCGGGACGTGATGGAGTCGCGGCCGCAACCCGACGCGATCGCCTACGGCGGATGGCCGATTGACCTTCACCCACCCGAGGGCGTGGACCGCCCGGACGAGCCTCCCTGCGTGCAGATTCGCGTCCCCTATCTTTACGACATCCCGTTGCGCTGCTGCGTCGCACGCGATTTCAAGAATCTCATGTTCGCCGGGCGTAATTTCTCCGCGACGCACGTGGCGTTCGCCTCCACGCGCGTGATGGCCACCTGCGCGGCAGTCGGCGAGGGCGTCGGCGTCGCCGCCGCGTGGGCGGCGAAGAACGGGGTCGCGCCGTCGGAGCTGTTCTCCCACCCGGAGGCGGTGCGGGAGATTCGCCGGCGACTGTCGCGCCAGGACGTTTTCCTCATCGGAGAGACCTCCGAAGATCCGGACAATCTCGCGCGCCGCGCCCGAATCTCCGCATCGAGCGAACAGCCCGGAGGCGCCGCCGCGAACGTCCTCTCCGTCCAGAACCGCTGTGTGCGGGGGCCGCGCGGCGTCGCGCCCGAACGCCAACAGCCCGGAACCCACCGCTGGATGAGCGATCCGAGGCAGGGTTTGCCGGCCCATCTGGAACTTCGCTGGGAACACCCGGTTTCCGCGGACGAAATCGAGCTCGTGTTCGACACAGGGCTGCATCGCCACCTCACTCTCACCCAGAGCGACGAAGCCCATCAGAAAATGATCTGGGGTGGAGGCCAGCCGGAAACCGTCAAGGATTTCCTCGTCGAGATGGATGGCGGGCGCGGGCTACGCGCCGTGGCGCGTGTCGAAAACCATTGGCAGCGGCGCTGGTTTTTTCGTTCCGCGAAGGCCCTGCGCTGTCGGGCGCTCCGCATCACGGCCTTTTCCACATGGGGGTTGGACCACGCCCGGATCGTGCGGGTGACGGTTCGAAAAAGGTCCACACCCCGCCGCATGCCGTCTTTCTCGAATTGAATCCCGACGAGGCTTCCTGTTCGTCGGACACCCTGAACTTCCCTGAACAACCAAGCCTCAGTCCCCCACCCTCCATGACCTTCCTCTCGATACGCCGATTCGAAATTCCGTGCCTTTTCCTTCTGTTGTTTTCCGCTTCGGCGGTTCGCTCCGACGAGACTTTCGATTGGATGCCACCCGAGGCCTCGGGCGACCAGTTGCGTGGCGAGGATTCCGATGACAAACCGATCCTTCCGGAGATCGCGGTCACGAAGACCCCAAAACCGACCGCGGACCTCATGAAGTTCACGAAGGTCTACACGATCGACCTCAAGAAGTTCGACATCAGCAACGACGGCACCCGTCCCGCGGAAACCTCGAAGGGCCTCAATGCCGCCCTTCAGGACGCGAAGAAGGCGGAGGCGAACCGGATCGTTTTCCCCAAGGGAATTTACCTCATCAGCGAAAAAGACCCGGTGATCCTCGATCACAAGGACACCGTGATTGATCTCAACGGAGCGACCCTACAAATAAATCCCAACGGAAAATCGAATTACAGCGTCGTCGCATTCGTGGATGGCGCCGAGAACGTGCGTCTGACGAATGGGACGATCAAGGGCGACCGGGATGCTCACGACTACAAGGCCGAATCCGGCACTCATGAGGGCGGGGCGGGCGTTCGCCTGATCAGCGGACGGAACCTCGAGATTGATCACCTCCTCGCGTGCGACATGACCGGCGATGGACTCGTCGGAGAATCGCAGGGGACGCGCACGCGTCCCGAGTTGCTGGCGCGAATCAAGCACGAGATCTACGCGAAAAATCTGGAATCGGGAGGCTTCACGGAGAAAGGCGTCCCGACGGCCTCCACGGAGAAAACGCGTTCCATCAGGCCGCTCGATCTCTCGAAGTACGAAGGGCAATTCGAACTCGGCTACATGGGCGGATACATGGGCTATCCCTTCATCAAAGGGAGGGGGTACCAAGTCTACTTCTACGACGCGGACATGAACTTCCTCGAGAAGCGGAAGTGTCTCCAATACCGCAAGGTCGTTCTTCCCCCAAAGGCGAGGTGGATGAATCTGGAGTTCAATCAGCCGGTGGTCACCGATCGCTCGGAACAGAAAGGGGTCGCCCAAGGGGACTGGATCGCGCGGATCACAAACTTCCGTTCCCCCACGGACGTCCATCTCCACCACAACGTGTTTTCGAAGAACCGCCGTCTGGGCCTCGCCTACTGCGGGGGGCAGAAGTGGCTCATCGAGGAGAACCGTTTCGAGGAAAACGGCGGAACGGCACCCGCCTTCGGCGTGGATTTCGAGGACGGCTGGGAGATGATGCAGGACATCGTCTTTCGGAACAATACCTTCTCGGGGAATCAGGTGGGCGACCTGGTCGTCTGCGCCGGAAGCGAGTTGCTCTTCGAGAAGAACCGTTTCGAAAAGGCGGTGGTGGTGTGGGGACGCCCCCACAATTACGTGTTTCGAAACAACCGTTTTCTGGGAGGAAAAGTCACCTACCGGACGCGGACGGGCGTCGCGCGCATCCACGACAACCAGTACGAGAACTGCAAATTGGAGATCCTCTTCGACACCAAGGCGGTGGCCGACGGCCTGGTTCGCAAGCCGGGCCAGACAGTGAGCACTCCGCCGCTCATGCTGGAAAACGAGACGCTGACCCGCGTGACGCAGATCGCCGGCACCTATTTCGACTTTACGAACGCCACGCTCCAGGGCTGCAAGTTCGTCGCGGGGAAGGAGACGCGCCTCATCCGTTTCCTCGGCGGCCGCGTGTCCGACAGCTCCATTTTCTACGAGGCGGAGGGGCCCGAGGTGCACGTTCGGATCGAAGGCGTGGACGGCAAGTTCGTCGAGGAAGGGCCCGGGCTGCCCCGACGGCGGCCTCCCCTGGAAGAAAACCCGTAAAGAAGGCGGTTTTCCTCGCTTTTTCCTTCGTCCTCGGGGCGTCCGGCCCGTCGCGCTCCACCGAAACGGCGACGCCGTAGGACCACGTCCCGTTTGCCGGTTGCCAGATCGCGACGATCCGTTCCTCCTCCGAGATTGCTCGATCGTCTTTCGGGCGGCGCGCGCCATTCAGGATCCCGTTCGAAGACCGTCGTTGTCATCCGCGGCACGCAAGCGTATAAGGAACGTTCACCCCCCTCTCGACGATCGCCGTGAGCACAAGAATCGCCGTCACCGGAGCCAAAGGCCGCATGGGCCAGGCGATCCTGCAGTGCGCCGGAAGCGACCCGAGCTTCGAAGTGGCGGCCGCTGTGGACAAGAGCGAGCCGCTGGCGCCTCATCTCCAGCGCGGGGTGGTGATCGTGGATTTCACGGTCCACAGTGCGACGCCGGCGTTTGCGGAGTTGGCGGTCCAAAAAGGCTGTCCGATGGTGATCGGCACCACGGGGTTCGCCTACGCCGAACGCAACGCGATCACGGCGGCCGCGAAGAGCGTCCCGATCGTGCTCGCGCCGAACATGAGCGTGGGAGTGAACCTGTTGTTCATTCTGACGCAGGTCGCCGCCTCGGTGCTCAAGGATGGATTCGACGTGGAGATCGTTGAGAAGCATCACCGCATGAAGAAGGATTCGCCGAGCGGCACGGCGGCACGCCTGGCGGAGCTGGTGGCTCAGGCCAAGGGAAAACACGCCGCCAAGCTCGTTCGCCACGGACGATTCGGCGACCTCGGAGAGCGGTCAGACGCAGAGATCGGCGTGCACTCCGTGCGCGGCGGGGGTTACGTGGGGGACCACGAAGTGATCTTCGCGAGTCCCGAGGAAGTGGTCCAGGTTTCCCACCACGCCTGCACCCGCGAGATTTTCGCCAAGGGCGCCCTGCTTGCCGCCAAGTGGGTGGAGAACATGAGCCCCGGCCTCTACGACATGCCGGACGTCTTGGGGCTCCAGGTTTCGCAGCCGCTTTGAGGCGGCTTGTGCCGCCCATGGCCGCCCTTCCCTCTGCGCCACGCCAAGCGGCTGTGTCGCTCGGTTCCAACGAGGGCGACCGCATGGCCCATCTCCGCGCCGCGCTTGAGGGGTGCGCGGCGGCGGCCGTCGGCGACCTCCGGGTGTCCACGGTGTATGAAACTGATCCTGTGGATTGCGCGCCGGGCGCGCCTCTCTTTCTGAACGCCGCCGCGGTGTTCGCGACCTGCCTCGAGGCCCACGCGCTCCTCCGCGCGCTGCGCGTCGTCGAGCGCGCGCGGGGACGGCCCACCGTCTCTCCGCGCAACGCCCCGCGCCCGCTCGACATTGACCTGCTCCTCCTCGGGGACCTGCGCGTGAACGACGCGGAGTTGATCCTTCCGCATCCGCGCATGTTTCAAAGGGTCTTTGTCCTCCGTCCGCTGTGCGAATTGGCGCCCGCCTGGGTCCCGCCGGGCGGCGATCGCACGCTGAAAGACTTTCTGGATTCGCTGCCCGCTTCGGACGATGTTCGCCCGTGGAAGGAAGCCCTCCGATGAGCGCGCCCCGAAAGAAGGTCACCGCGCCTGCGATCCGGGCCGCCAAAGGCTCAAGGCGACGGATCGCCGCGCTGACCGCCGCGGACTTCATCACCGCCCGGCTCCTCGACGAAGCGGGGGTGGACGTCATCCTCGTCGGCGACTCGCTCGGCACAACGCTCCTCGGTTACGAAAGCACGGTCTTCGTGCGCATGGCGGACATGGTCCACCACACGGCGGCAGTCGCGCGCGCGAAACCCGTGGCCCTCGTGGTCGTGGACCTCCCCTTCGGCGCTTATCAGGAATCCCCTGCACAGGCGGTGCGCAGCGCGACGCGCCTCGTCCGCGCGGGCGCGGAGGCGGTGAAGCTCGAAGGCGGTGCGGCTTATGCGGACCGCCTTCGCGCGATCGTGGACGCGGGCATCCCCGCCATGGCGCACCTCGGCCTCCTCCCGCAAAGCGTTCTCAGGGAGGGCGGCTACAAGGCGCAGGGGAAGACGCCGACGGATGCGGCGCGCCTCGAAGCCGACCTGCGCGCCGTCGAGGAAGCGGGCGCCTTCGCAGTGGTGCTGGAGTATGTCGCCTCGACGACGGCGCAGCGCCTCACGAAAGCCGCAGGCATCCCGACAATCGGAATCGGCTCGGGCCCGGACTGCGACGGTCAGGTGCTCGTGACGAGCGATCTTCTGGGGCTGCAGGCGTGGCTCGCGCCGCGCGCGGCGCGCCGCTACGCGGAGCTCGGCCGGACGATGAAGGACGCCTTCGCCTGCTATGCGGCGGACGTGCGCGCGGGGAAGTTTCCCGGGCTGAAGGAAACCATCGCATGAGGAGCGCGGACCTCTCCACAAGTTGAAGCGCCCCCTTCCCTCTTCTCAAGTCCGCCCCACCGTTTTCTCCGATGCCTCGCGTCTCCGCCATCGTCATCACGTTGAACGAAGAGGCGGACCTGCCGCGCTGCCTCGACAGCCTGGCTTGGGCGGACGAGATCGTCGTGGTGGACTCGGGGAGCACGGACCGAACGGTGGAGATCGCCGAGAAACGCGGCGCGCGGGTGTTCGTCGAGGCATGGAAGGGGTACACCGAACAGAAAAATTCCGCGCTCGAAAAGACGCGGGGAAGCTGGGTGGTCTCGCTCGACGCCGACGAGGAGTTCTCGTCCGAGGCGCGCGCCGACCTGCGGCGGCTGCTGGCCGAAGACGATCCGACGGTGCAGGCCTATGCGCTGCGTCGCAAGGTGTTCTTTCTCGGCCGATGGATCACACACGGCGATTGGTATCCCGATTACGTCGTGCGCGCCTGGCGGCGGCATGCGGGGCGGTTCGAAGGAGGACACGTCCACGAATCCGCGCGGGTGAAGGGGACGGTGAAATACCTGCGCAGCGAAATTCTGCATTACAGTTTCAAGAGCCGAAGCGATCACGTCGCGCGGGCGCGGAAGTATGCAGATCTCTGGGCGCAGAACCAGTTCGAGAAGGGGCGGCCCTTCATCTGGTCAGATCGGTGGTTTCGTCCGCCGCTGCGCTTTCTCCGCGCCTATCTCCTCAAAGCGGGCTGGATGGACGGCTGGCGCGGCGCATGGATCGCCTGGGTCAGCACGCGTGAGGTGTCCTGGAAATACGGGCGCCTGGCGGAGCTTTGGAAAATGCGGAAAACGGGATCGGGAGAGGCCGCCCTCCCTTCTGCGGAAGGCCGTTCGCAACGATCAAGGAAGCTTGACGCTGCTGACATCCCGAGGGACGATGCGGGCTTCCGGGCGCGGGTGTAGCTCAATGGTAGAGCGCCAGCCTTCCAAGCTGGCTACGAGGGTTCGATTCCCTTCACCCGCTCCACTCTCAAAAGTCCCCAGAGTGTAACCAAAGTGTAACCCGAAAGCGGGTTCCTGCCCCCGGCAGGGGTGAAAATGAGGTCTGCGGAATCGAACCGCCTCGGGCGCGGCATGTCGAAAACACGCCCTTTTCCCCCCATGGGAAGCTGCTCCCATACCAAGGAGGGCGCCCTTGAATTCCCTCGTCCATGGAGAACGGGGATTCAATATCCTCATGGTCCGGTCCGAGGCCGACGACTCCGTCCTCACGCCGAACGAATTTCGTCTTTACGCGCACCTGGCGCGGCGGGCCGGGGCCCACGGGGCATGGCCCGCAGTCAAGTCCATGGCCCGACAATGTCGGATGCACGAGGACACCGTCCGGTGTTGCCTGCGACGCCTCATGGAGTTGAGCCTGATCAAAGCGCGCCCACGGCATGGGGCCACGACCGTCTACACGCTGGCCCCGCTTTCCGAGTGGATCGCCGAGGCTTGGAACACTGAGCCTCATTCGTCGCATCGAAAAGGCCGACACCCGCGTGGAAATGGGGATAGGAGGTCCCTGTCTCACGGCGAGAGTGCCTTCAACATCCTGTTCATCCGGGCGGAACTCGACGACTACGTCCTCATACCGACCGAGTTTCGCCTCTATGCTCATCTGGCGCGGCGGGCCGGAGTTGATGGGGCATGGCCCGCAGTCAAGTCCATGGCCAGGACATGTCGGATGCACGAGGATACCGTCCGCCGCTGCCTGCGACGTCTCAAGGAGTTGAACATGGTCAAGGCGCAGGTCCGCCCCGGGACCACCACACTTTACATTCTCACCCCTCTTTCCGACTGGAAACCCGCCTCTTCCGGGGACCACCCCTCCGAAGATAAGGGGGCCCCCTTCCTTTCGGAGGGGACCCCTCCGAAAATAAAGGAGGGGGGTACTCCGAAAGGGAGCCAGGGGAAGGAATCCCATGAAGGAACTCCATGGAAGGTAAAGAACACGGTGGGCGGGGGCTCCCACGGTCGGACCGTCTCTCCGACGCTCGGGGTTTCCGACGGCAGGCGGCCCGCAAGCGGGCCGCCTGCGATGAACGGTCCATGCCCGTCTCCCTTCCCGAGGCAGGAGAACCCCGAGGGGGGCGCTCCGCAGACCGTCCTTCGGCGCAAGGCCTTCGCGGTCGCGTCGCGGATCGAGCCGCTCCACTGGGACAACTGCAAGGTGCGGTACGCTCGCCATGCGGTGCGCTCCTACGCCGAACGGGCCATGCAGGACGGCCACGACGAGACCGTCATCCTCGGCGCCTACCGCCATGCCCTGCGGTACACCCATGGCGTGGCCACCGACGAGATGGATCGCGGCGAACGCTTACGCCACAAGCTCGCCACTCCGGCGCTCACCATCTACCTCGCTCGGTGCCACCTCGCGAAGGACGGCAAGACTGTCGAGCAACGGCGCGAGGCGGTGGGCAGGCGCATTCGCGAGCAACGGCACCAGCACACCACCGAGGACGAGCACCTCCACGAGGAAGCCCTCCGTCTCGCCCCCGAGGTCGCCGCATGGTTTGTGGGGAAGCGAGGGGAAGCAATCCCGCAGGGGGACCCTCCATCCGCCATCACCCCAACCGCGGCAACCCCGCAGGCGGCAGCCACGGGAGCCACCGGCATGAATGCCTCCCTCCTCCCCGCGTGTCTTCGTGTGGCCTGGGCCGGTACTTCGAGAGGATCTCCGCATGGAGATGCTCCGATCCGTCTCTCCGTTTGGCTGCGGTCACACCAAGACCCGCCCCCTCGGCTCCGTCCCTCCGCCGACCTGCCCGGGCGGAGCGTCCCCCCTGCCGTGGTTCCCACGTCACGGGGGACCCTCCGCACCGAAGACCGCGCGTCACGACTCACTCCATCCACCCCATGAACGACCACCTCACCCCGCCGGGGTGTCCACCGCCCCTCCCACAGGACCTCAAACGGAAGCGAGGGGAAGCGACCTCGCAGGGGGACCCTCCATCCGCCACCACCCCGACTGCCGCAACCCCGCAGGCGACAACCACTGGAGCCACCGGCATGAATGCCTCCCTCCTCCCCACGCGTGCTTCGTGTGGCCTGGGCCGGCACTCCGAGAGGATCTCCGCGAGGAGACGCTCCGATCCGTCTCTCCGTTTGGCTGCGGCC
>JADZFN010000050.1 GCA_020849895.1 Verrucomicrobiia bacterium
CGCACGCCCTCCGCAGTCACCGTGTCCACCACCGTTGAGGCGGAGACGCCGCCCGCGTTGCCCTGGGCGCTGGTGCATTCCAGCTTCACCTGATCAAGAATCTTCGTGGCGGTGGTCGCATCGCGCAGGCTAAAATTGACGACGAATCCCCGCTCGTCATTGAGTTCAAGGAAATACGCGTCGAAGCCCTTCACCGTCTGCGTGAACAGGTCCGACGGTTCGAGCGAGAAACCGAGTGCCTTCTCCAGTCCCGCCTTCTCGACCGGCGAAAGGCCCGGCAGCGCGATCTCGCGTTCAACCATCTGGCCGAACTTTGATTCACCGAAGGATTTCCAGAATCCCGGCGAGTCGGGCACGCTGACGATGAACAGGGGATTGGCCGGGGTGCGATCCTTCACCGCAAGGTCCTGTGAGAACAGTGGAACGGTGAGGGTGACCAACACTGCGGCAAATCCAGCGCGGCTGGGGGTGAGCATGCGAAAACTCCTGAGGAATTCGATTTCTCGATTCAGCTAATGAGATGCGGGAAAAGCGGTCAATGGATGAATGGCCGGAAAGAAGCGAACCAAGGGAAGCCGTCGGGGTTGTCGTGGTAGGTAAAACCCCTGAGAGAAAGGGTGAACCATGAGGCAATGCGCGCAGCCTGCCGTTAGTGTTGATGGCTGCCTGTCGCATTGCCTCCTGATTCGGCCAAAGAAACCGGATTCAATCTGGCCTCCGCGTCGATGAGGAAGGCGCCGCGCGTGGCGATGCGCTGGCCTGCGGAGAGGCCTTCGAGGACCTGATAGGACTCGCCGACGCGGGGGCCGAGGACGACCTCGCGCGCATCGAAGACGCCGTCGGCGAACTCTGTATAGACGATCTTGCGCATGCCAGTGTCTATGACGGCGATTTCCGGGATTGCGAGGACTCCCTCAATCCGGGTCGGTTCCAATTCCATCCCGCAGCCGCAGGTGGTGCAGGTGCCGGGCCGCGCTTCGAGCAGTTCCGGGTGCATGGCGCAGGACCAGCCGTAGGTCCAATGCCCGGCAGTAATCAGGGTGCCGGTCGTGTCGTGATCGTTGTGGGAGGCGGTCGCGTGGGGCCCGTGTTCGGCGTATTCCTCCGGGGTCATTTTCATCAGGTTCATGCCGCCGCACTTTTCGCATTTGCCGGGGACGTCGGATTGAACTTCGGGGTGCATCGGGCACCAGTATCTTGTGGGTGTCTCCGCGTTGCTGGCGGCGTTTGATGGCATGGCCGACGCGTCGATGATTTCCGTTTTGCCGATTGCCTGGCGGAATGCCATCATGGCGTACATGCCGGGGCGCAACCTGCCGTCGGGATTGGAAATTTCGACGCGGACCTTCACCGTGCGAGTGGCGGTTGAAACGGTTGGGTAGATGAAGTCCGCGACGCCGCGAAAGATTTCTCCGGGATATGTTGCCAGAGTGACTTCGACGGGCATGCCGACTTTGATGGCGGCGGCTTCCGATTCGATGACTTGGGCCTGTACCCAAACGCGGGAGAGATCGACGGTGGTGAAGAGTGGGGCGCCCTCCGCCACCATGTCTCCCTCCAGCACATTTCGTTCGATGACGGTGCCGGAGGTGGGGGCGAGGAGCGTGATGCGATCGCTGACGGCGTCGGCGGATTCGATCTGCTGGAACTGCTCGTCGCTCAATCCGGCGAGGCTGAGGCGGCGGCGCGGAAGCTCCATCAGGGACTTCGCGCGCGCTTCGCCATCGGTTCCCTGCGCTTTTTTCCAAGCGCGCCAAGCGATGAGGTACTCGTTTGCGAGCGCGTAGTATTCGGGGCTGTAGATTCGCGCGAGGACGTCGCCCTTGTTCACAACCTCGCCGACGGAGCGCACCCGCAGATCGTCTATACGTCCGGGGAATCGCGCGATGAGGCGCTGCTGCAATCGCTCATCGGGTTCGATGACGCCGTAGGAGCGCACAGTTCGCACGAGGTTGCGATAGCCGACGGTTTCCACCTGCACGCCGGATTGCATGATGCGTTCGGGCGAAACTTGGATGCGGGCCGACACGCCATCGGGGAGCATCGTTGGTTCGCCCTTCTCCCGCCGGGCGAGGTCCATGCCGCAGATGGGGCACTTCCCTTTCGTGGCGCGAACCACGAAGGGATGCATGGGGCAGAAATATTCCTCCGTCGCGGACTCCGGGGAGGCCGTCTCCTCGCTGATGCGCCCGGCCACTCCGGCGCGCTCGCGCTGCCACTGCTCGTAGTGGTTCTGGATGTTCTCCCAGTAGCCGACGATGATGCCCGTGATGACGAGCAGGATGACAAAGCGCAGACGGATTTCGATGAACTTGATCCAAAACCAGAGACGTTTCCAGAATCCCCGGGGCGGGGCGTTTTCGGTGCTCATGGCGTGGTCCTTTCCTGAGTGCCGTGGAGCTTGCGCCAACGGCGCGCCTCAACGTGGTAGAAGAGTACAGGGAGAAAAATGTCGATCACCTCGTCGGCGATGAGAAGCCCGCCGAGGACGGGCGCGGCCATGGGCGCGATGACCTCCGCGCCGGTGCCGCTGGCCCAGAGCATGGGAGCCAGGCCAAGAATCGCCGTGCCCTCGGTGAGGAGCTTCGGGCGGAGGCGATGGATGGCGCCGCTCATCACGGCCTCCTCCAGAGCGTCGAGGCTCGCGATGCCGGCGAGACCCCCGCGTTCCGCGATCGCATCGCGCAGGTACACAAGCATGATGATGCCCGTTTCC
>JADZFN010000051.1 GCA_020849895.1 Verrucomicrobiia bacterium
GATTATGAGTCCCCTGCTCTGACCGCTGAGCTAAGGGCCCGAAATATCGCCCGCAAATGATTTTCCGCTGTGAAAATCAAAGGCCATGCGTCATAGGAGCGTATAATCGGCCCAAAAATAGCAGGCCATGCAACTCCTTTCCTGCACTGTCCTCGTTGGCTAGGGCGCACACTCATTTATCCAGTTTGGATTTCAGCCCCCAGTTTCGTGCCGCTTCGGCGTCGCCCGTTCATCACCCCCATCTTCACCACAGGAGGTCGCGAGGCACCTGACGGATCCCCAGCCGACGCCTCTTCCCCCTTGACCCGCATCTCACGGTCCTCGATGCTCTGTGGCGTGAAGATCCATCGTGTTGCCGTCGTGGGTTGCGGGGCGCTGGCCCGTCACGTCCACTTACCCAACATCCGAAAGAATTCCCGGATGAAGCTTGTCGCCGCCTGCGACATGGACGTCGCGGCGGCAGAGTCCGCTCGCGCCGACTTTGGCGCGGAGCGCGCCGAGACCGACTGGAGAAAGGTCGTTGCGGCGAAGGATGTGGATCTCTGCGTCCTGAGCACCCATACGAACCTGCGCGGGGAGTTCATCATTCCCGCGTTAGAATCGGGCAAGGCGGTCTATACCGAAAAGCCACTCGCGCCGAGCCTCGAGGACATGCGGGCGATCGTGCGGGCCTCGCGGGCGACCGGCCGTGCCGTCTGCGTCGGACACAACCGGCGGTCGAGTCCGGCGATGCTCGAGTTCCGCCGCCTCCTCGAAAAGGCCCGCCGCGGCCCGCGCGGCACGACGCCCTCGATGGACCGTTCCGAAGGAAGGGCCCACCTCCCCGAAGAGGACCAGATGCAGCTGCTCATCCGTATCAACGACGATGCGCGGAGCTGGAAGCATTGGATCTTCTCCGACGCCGAGGGGATCCTCTTTGCGGAGATGGTGCATTACATTGACCTCGCGCTCTGGTTCAATGCCGCGCCGGCGGTCCGCGCGTATGTCGAGGGGAAAGCGATCGGAAACTTCGGCGTCGTCCTGCGCTTCGCCGACGGTTCGACCACGCTGATGCATCATACGCTCGTGGGGAACTTCGATTATCCGAAGGAACTCTTCGAAGCCACGGCGAACAATATCACGGTCGCGATGGACCAGCATTTCGAGGTGCGGCAGATCGGGATGCGCGACGAGCCGACGCTGCGCGTATTCGACTACGCATCGGAGTCGTCCTGGGCGAAGCGAAAGGGAATGACGGGCTACATGGCGGAGCAAGAGGAAGAAGCGCGGCGCGCGGCGGCGGAGAAGCGTCCCACGCGCTGGATTAACGTGAACAAGGGGCATAGCGAACACCTCGACCGCTTCCTCGACCATCTCGAGGGGCGGGGCGAAAACCCCTGCTCCGTGGAGTCGGCGGTGCCCGTCACGCGCGTGGCGCTGAGGCTGCTCGAATCCTCCGCGTCCGGCCTGCCGGTGAAAATCTCGCCGGACGATCTCGCCGTCGGCTGACGCCGACCCCGCGCGCGGGCGGCGCGGTTCGTGTCGGACGCCCGGCGGACTTTGGCCTTCAATCCAAATCCTTCGCGCGGCTAGTCTCTCCCGCCATGAACGAGAACTTGCGAGAAACCACGACGGCCGATCTCGGCGTCCGAATGCCGGCCGAATGGGAAAAGCATGAAGCCACCTGGCTCGGATGGCCGCACAATCCCGAGGACTGGCCCGACAAGCTCGACACGATCCGATGGGTCTACGGCGAAATGATCCGGCGCATCGGCCTCGGCGAAAAAATCCGCCTCCTCGTGCGCCATTCCTCCGAGGAGAAGCTTGCCCGCCGCATGCTCTCGCGTGCCGGCGCGAGCCTCCGCCCGGTCGAGTTCGTTCATCATCCGACCGACCGCGGCTGGATGCGCGACAGCGGCCCGTTATTCGTCCGCCGCGGACGGAAGACCGCCATCGTCCATTTCCACTTCAACGCCTGGGCCAAATACGACAACTGGCGGAAAGACCGCCGAGTTCCCGAAGTCGCCGCACGCCTTTTGCGAAAGCCTCTCCTCCGCGCCGAATGTCGCGGCAGGCCGTTCGTCCTGGAGGGGGGCGGCATCGAGGTGAACGGCCGCGGCACGCTGATCACCACCGAGGAATGCTATCTCGATCCGAAGGTTCAGGTCCGCAACCCGGGACTCGAGCGGGCGGATTACGACGCCATGTTCCGGAAATATCTCGGAACGCCCAACGTTCTCTGGCTCGCCGCAGGTCCCGCCGGTGACGACACCCACGGGCATATTGACGACATCTGCCGTTTTACGAATCCGCGCACGCTCGTGCTCATCAGGGAAACGAACTCCAGAGACGCCAACTTCCGCCCGCTCGCCGAAAACTGGGAACGCGTTTCCGACTTCCGTCTCGAGGACGGCTCGAAGCCGGAAGTGGTTCCCCTGCCGATGCCCTCTCCGATCTTCTTCGACGGCTACCGCCTGCCGGCCAGCTACGCGAACTTTTATATCGCGAACGCCGCGGTGCTCGTGCCGACCTTCAACGATCCGAACGACCGCGTCGCGCTCGGCACACTCGGCGAACTCTTTCGCGACCGCCCCGTGATCGGCATCCATGCCGTGGACCTCGTCCTTGGCTTCGGCACGCTGCATTGCCTGACCCAACAACAGCCCGCCGCTTCGTAACACGCGGAGCGGGGCGACCCGAAGGAAACACCGGTCCCGCGCCGTGAAGGGTCCAGCGCGCTTTTGCCGTATCACCCTCCCACGTTTTCTCTTTTTCCCGCTTTTCTCGCCGCCGCGTTTCATGTAGGTTGACCGTCATGGCGTTCCGCCTCCCCTTCATGAAGCCGAAGGAGCCGCGCCCCGCCGCGACCGCGCCCACGGCCGCGCCGCCGCTTCCCCCTGCCGCTGTGCCGAAATCGGATTCGCACCCTCCTTCGCCGCGCGCGCCCACGCCACTGCCGCCCTCCCGATCTCCGGCGGCGGACCCCGGTGCGACGCTGCTTCGTCCTCCGATCCAGGCGAAACCGATCGCGCCGCGCCAAGGCTCGTTGGCCGCCGCGCTCAAGGCGGCGACGGCGCAGCCTCCGCCCGGCGCCGCCACGGGTTCGCAATCCGCCATGTTCAAACCCAAGGTCAACGTCACGCTCAGCGCCACCCCCGCCGCACCGACCGTCGCCATCCCCCGGCCGCCTTCGCCCGTCTCCGCCACACCGGCCGCGGACCTCCCTGCCTCGATTGATTTTGCATTTTCCGATCTCGTGCCGCTGCTTCCCGACAACCTCCTGCGCCCCGGCGCTGCGCCGGGCTCGTTGCCCGCCAGCATTTCCGTGCCGACTGCGGAAATCCTTCCTCAACTGGCCGCCGGCAAGGTGCAGGTGCCTCTCTCCGCGCTCACCCAGGCGATCCCTCCCGAGGCGATTGACCCGGCAGTCGCCTCGAGCGGCGATCTCCGCATCAAGATCCCGCTGAACCTCATTGTTCCCAAGCTCCCTCCCTCGGCAATTTCGCTGCCTTCGAATCAGGCCAAGCAGGAACTTTCGCCCCAGATCGCCGCGCCGTTCACGGAAAAAAACGCGCCCCGAGCCGCCGCCCTTCCACCGCCTGCCGCCGCCCAGCCGGAGCCGTCTCTTCCGCCTCCCGTCCTCTTGCCGGGAAAACCGGCCGTTCCCGTCAATCCCCCGGCGCTCCCGCCGCCCGCAGCGCCCAAACCGGTCGCGCCTCCCCGCGCGCCGCCTCCAGGCGTCGGCCCTACAATCCTCGCGCCTTCCGCACTGAAGCTCCCGCTTCCTTCCATCCCGAAGCCGCCGTCCCCGCCTCCGCTTCCTCCTCTCGCACCGGCGCCGGCGCCGGCGGCGACATCCGGACCGTCGCCGAAACCTCCAACGGTTGCGCCGCCGCCCATCCCGCCGCCTTCCGTTCCCAAACCACCCGCGTTGCCGCCTGGGCCGCCCGCCCGCCCACCGGCCTTCGCGATTCCTCCGGCAGCCGCTGTTCCCAAGCCCGCATCGGTGCCGACGGCGCCTCCCGCACCGGCAGCACCGCCGAAGATCCAAATCCCACCGCTCCGGACAAGCGAGTTGCCGCCGTCCCCGCCTCCGCTTCCTCCTCTCGCACCGGTGCCGGCGCCGGCGGCGACATCCGGACCGTCGCCGAAACCTCCGACGGTTGCGCCTCCGCCCATCCCGCCGCCTTCCGTTCCCAAACCATCCGCATTGCCGCCTGGGCCGCCCGCCCGCCCACCGGCCTTCGCGATTCCTCCGGCAGCCGCTGTTCCCAAGCCCGCATCGGTGCCGACGGCGCCTCCCGCACCTTCCATTGCTCAACCCGCCGCGCGGCCCTCCGTGCCGACGGCTCGCCCGACGTCCGCGCTTTCTCCCACAATCGCGGCGCCGCCGTCAGCGCCGGTTCCCCCAGCGCCTGCTGAGCCGGAGGAGGACTCCCGCATCTCGATTTTTCAATTGCTGGCGGTGCCGGATCACGAAACCCCACGCCTCCAGGACCTCGTGGAAATAGCCCGGAAAAAACTTGAAATCTCCGGACTTCTTCTCGCGGCGCAGGACGGTCTGCCGTTGGCCGGCAAGATGCCCGAAGGCCTCGACGCCAACGCCTGGTGCAGCCTCGGGCCACAGCTTTTCCGGAGGCTCAAGCAGGAAGAAAAAACGCGCGCGCTCGGCCCGCCCCTTCGCTGCCTCGTCAACCTTGGCGCCCAGTGGTTCACCCTCTTGAGCGAACAGGGGATCTGTCTCATCAGCGTCCACGAGGCCGAAAAATTGAGTCCCGAATTCAATCGTGTCAGCGCTGCGCTGGCCGCCGGGTTCGCCCGGTTCTGCAAGCAACACGCCACCGCGGCGTAATGGTCCGCTATGTCAATCATCAACTACGGCAGCAAAGAAATTCAGTTCAAGATCGTCTATTACGGCCCCGCGCTGTGTGGAAAGACGTCCAACCTGATGTATATTCATTCCCAGGTCGCCCCCGAAAATAAGGGGGAGATGGTCTCGCTGGCCACCGCCGCCGACCGCACCCTTTTCTTCGATTTCCTGCCGCTCAACGCAATCGCCATCAAGGGTTTTCGCACCAAGTTTCAGCTCTACACCGTCCCCGGCCAGGTGATTTACAACACCACCCGCCAGCTCGTTCTTCGCAGCGTGGACGGTATCGTTTTTGTCGCCGATTCCCAGTGGGAAAAAATGGAGGAAAACATCGAGAGCTTCCGCAATCTCGAGGAAAACCTCCTCAAGCAAAACATCTCCCTCGACGACATCCCCTACGTGCTCCAGCACAACAAACGCGACCTGCCGAACGTGGCGCCCGTGAACTATCTCGAGTACGTCCTCAACAACCGCTCCACGCGCGTCCAATCCTTCGAGGCGTCCGCCGCGACCGGCCAGAACGTTTTCGCCACCCTCAACGCGATCTCCCGCCTGCTTCTTTTCAAATTCACCAAGGAGAGCGACTTGGCCGATAAACGCTCCAAGACCACCGTGCTCATGTCCACCGTTCGTTGAACCTATGGAAACCATCCCTTTTCTCACCAAAGAGGACGTCATCGAGCTGGACGACCTGCTCGGCGATTACCTCCAGAAATCCGACGCCGCCTTCACCGTGGTGATTGATCGCGGCGGCACCGTGATCGCGCAGTGCGGCGAAGGGGGCGACGCCGATATCACGATCGTCGCGGCGCTCGCCGCAGGCTCGTTCGCCGCCACCAAGGAACTCGCCCGACGGATCGGCGAAAGCGAATTCAGCGCCCTCTACCATCAGGGACAGCAGCGGCATATCTTCATGAGCGCGCTCGACGAACACACGATCATCATCACCCTCTTCGACGAGAAGACCACCGTCGGCCTCGTCCGCTTTTACACGGTCAACGTCACGCCCGCGATCAGCGCCCTGCTCAGCCGCCTCCGCTCGCGCGAAGCGCCCGACATCCCCGAGCTCTCCGCCACCGGCACAATGGCGCCCTTCAGCCCCGGCACGCGGAGCTGAGCCGGCGAAATCCATCGCGCCCGTCGCGCGACGCGCGCAGGGATCGGGCGCAGGACGAATGAAAAACCGGGTCTTGTTTTTCCTTCGACATGAGCGCTGAAATTACTCCGTTTCTTGTCCTGAACCACCGACTCGACGACGCGCGTTTCCTGAGGGAAATGATCCGCGACATCGCCGCGAAAGGGTCGGACGGGGTGTTTCTCCACGCGCGGGAAGGATTGCTCACCCCTTATCTCTCGGAAGCCTGGTTCGAAGCGATCGGCGTCTGCGTGGATGAGGCGAAACGATGCGGAATCAAGGCGTGGGTCTACGACGAGTTCCCCTATCCCAGCGGCGTGGGCGGCGGGAAGGTTGTGAAAAGCGACCCGCGCTTCACTGAGCACCACTTGCGCGTCCGTCGCCATGCGCTGCGCGGCGGACGCCGCGTCCGCCTCGTGCTCGGGGAAGATCCGGTGCTGCACGCGTTCCTTTCCCCTCTGCGTGGAGGAAAGCCGGATTTCCGCGCAGCCCGCGAGGTCACGCGAAAGATCGGCCCAGCCAACGAGACGTGGATCATGCGCGAATGGGACAGCCGTTGGTACTATTCTCCGAAGCACGCGCGGGTTTACGACTGCCCGAGGTCCAGCGCGCTCCGTCCCGAGGAGGTTTTTGAAGCCGTTCTCTCCCCGGGACGATGGGAACTCACGGTCTTCCACGTACGCACCGGAGGCGATTTCAAGGAGCCTTTCGGAAATTACGTGGACGTCTCCAACCTCGAGGCGACGAAGCGCTTCCTCGAGGTCACCCATGAGGAGTACAAGCGGAGGTTCGGACGAGAATTCGGACGGACCGTTCCGGGTGTTTTTACCGACGAGCCCAAATACCGCAATCTCCTCCCGTGGAGCGAGAGCCTTGCGGCCGGCTGGGTGGACTATCGGAAGGACGCCCGCGCCCTGCTGGCTCTCGCCGACGCCGACCCGGCGAAGGACGAAGTTCGCAGCCGGTACCGCGAAACGGCGTTCCGCCTGTTCCGCGATCACTGGATTCGTCCGAACGCCGCGTGGTGCGCGCGCAACGGACTCAAGTTCACAGGGCACATCAGCCCCGAGGAAGAATGGTTCACCGAGGCGATGTGCTGCGGAAGCATCGCGCAATTGCTCAAGGAGTTCCATATCCCCGGATGCGACCTCATCATCCCCGCGGTCGGCGACCGTGATCATCCGATCCTGAATCTGACGCCGTCGCTGGCAGTCTCGGTGGCCGCACAACAGGGACGCGCGCAGGCGCTTTGCGAACTCTATGGATGCAGCGATTTCTCCATCACCCTGCAGGGGATGAAGCGGATCGCCGATTGGCTCGCAATCTTCGGGATCAATGTCTTCACACCACACGGCCTCTTCGGATGGCTGGACGGCTACCGTAAATACGACGCGGGACCGAGCTTCTACCGCCCGAACACGCTCTGGCCGCATTATAAGGCGTGGGCGGAGAACCTCCGCGCCACCGCCAACCGCCTCGGCCCGCGTGGAGTCCGCGCGGAGGCGGTCCTGGTCCGTCCGATCCGCGCTTTGTGGCGGCTCGGCGTCGAGGGACGGCCTGCGATCGAGCGCATGGCCGAACGAGCGATGACGCTCGCGCAGAACCTTCTCGAACGCGGCCTCATGATCCATTGGATGGACGACCTCGATCTCGCCGGCGCCGGCGTCCGCGGCGGAAAGATCCGCGTCGGCAGCGCCGCCTACGCGGCGCTGCTTTATCTCGATGGCACGCTCGATCCGTCAGGACTCGCCGAAATCGCTCGCCTGCGGCGCGCCGGAGGACGCGTGCTTGCCGACGTGCAGGCCGGACGCCTCGAAGGCCCGCTCCGCTCCCGCCGCGGAGCGATTCGCACCGTGCACGCGCGCGACGGAGGATGGTTCTGTGTCAACCTCCGCCCAACGCGAGAAAAATTCACACTCGCCGGGCGGGAACACGAACTCGAGGGATACGAAAGCCGCTGGCTTCCCCGAAGCGGCACGCCGGCGCCCGCTCGGCGCGTCTTGGAAATTCTTCGGCTTTCAGGATCTTGGAGTCTCACCCCCACGAAGGATAACCTCCTCGTCCTCGACCGTTGGACCTTGTGCGGGAAGACGGTACGGCCCGCCCCGTATTACGATCACGCACCGCCAGCGGAGGTGGGCGCCCGGGAGCCGATCGCTCTCGGATCCATTCCGTCGAACCCCGATCTGCCGCGTATGAAGCGGCTGATCTACCGAACCCGTTTCCGCGTGGAAGGCGCATGCGTCGCGGCCCTCGTCCTCGAGGGTGAGACGATCCGTGGACGCTGGACGGCTTCCCTCAATGGAAGGAAACTCGCGCGCTGGAGGAAATCGCGGCGGTATGAGCCCACGAACCTCGAACACGATCTCCGCGGGCGTTTGCGGCAGGGCGTCAACACCCTCGAATTCGACATACGCATCTCGAAAAGTTCCGAAGGCTTCCTCGACCCATGCCGGTTTTTTGGAAGGTTTCGTGTAAAAACAGGCCGTGGGCTGCCCGCGCTGCTTCCCGCCGCGCCCCTCTCGGGAGTGGGGGATTGGACCCGAAAGGGATGGCCGCATTACAGCGGGACCATGATTTACACACAGGAGTTCGTGTGGAAAAGCAGCGGGCGAAACGATCGTGTGGAACTGGTGCTGGATCGTCCGCCGAAAGGGCATGTGGAGGTCTTCCTCAATAGACGGCGCGCCGGCGCCATGCTGTGGTCGCCGTGGCGGCTGGACGTCTCCCGCGCGCTCCGCTCCGGGAAAAATCGTCTCGAACTGCGCGTGACGAATACGCTGCAGAATCTCATCTACGGCAGACCGTGCCCGAGCGGGTTGATGGCCGGAGTGAAACTCGTGCGCACGCAGTGAGATCCGTCCTTCGGAGCAACGTCCACGCGAGGAGATCGCAGCGCCCGCGGCTCAAAATCGGCGAAACGCCTTGAGGCGCGTTTTGCCGTTTCACCATTTTTTCCGCATAAGCAGGGCGAGGAAGAGGGGGCCGCCGACGAGGCTGGTGAGGATGCCGACGGGGAGTTCGGCGCCACGTCCGGCGATCGAGATCGAGCGCGCCGCCGCATCCGCCACAATGAGCAGCGCCGCGCCCGAGAAGATCGCACCCGGCAGGACGAGCCGCGAATCGCCTCCCACAAGCCGCCGGACGAGATGCGGCACGAGCAGGCCGACGAAACCAATCGGACCCGTGACGGACACGACGCCTGCCGTGGCGAGCGATCCGCCGACAAGGACCCATCGCCGCGCGCGCGCCGCCTCGACGCCGCGACCGAGCGCCGTTTCCTCGCCGAATTCGAGCTGGTTGAGGTCGCGCGCGCGGAGGAGGAGCGCGCCGATCCCCGCAAGAGCGAACGGCGCCGCAGCGAAGACGTCGCGCCAGCCCGTGACCTCGATCCCGCCCATCATCCAACGGTCGAGCGCGCTCACGGTCAGAGGGGCGGCGACGAATCGCACAAGGAGGATAAGCGCCGAAGAGGTGAGGCCGAGCGTGATCCCGGCGAGGAGCAGGCCTGTGACGCTGCGCCCGATCCAGCCGAGGCGGCAAAGGCGGGCGAGGAGGAAGACGCTCCCGAGCGCGAAGGCGAGCGCCCAAACCTGAACGCCCGAGAACGGCCCCATCGCGAAGGCGAGCGCAGGGAGGCTGATCGGAATCACCGCCCCGAGCGCCGCCGCCCCCGCGATGCCGAGCGTGTACGGTTCGGCGAGCGGGTTGCGGAGTACGGATTGAAAAGCCGCGCCGACGACGGCGAGCGCCATCCCCGCGAGCGCGGCCATCGCCACGCGGGGCACGCGCAGCGCGAGGATTTGCGTGCCAATCGCCCAATGCGACGGATCGCGCGTGACCATCTCGTGGAGAGCGGGCCCGACGGAGATGGATTCGGCGCCGAAAAACGGCGCGAACCCGCCGACGAGAAGCGCCGCTGCCGCGAAGGCGGTCAGAACAGTCGCATAGCGGCCGCGAGACAAGAAACCCGAGGCCGGAGACGCGAGACCGGAGATTTCGGATTTCGGATTTCGGATTTCGGATTGAGACGGCGCCGTGGAGGTCTCGACGTTGGGAAGGATGATCGGGGCAGAGGTCGCCGGGTCGGAAAGGACACGGAGCTTTTCGCCGTAGGCACGGGCGAGACGGTCAGCGGTAAAAACTTCGGAGGGAGCGCCGGTGGCCACGCGGCGTCCGCCGACGAGAAGCGTCGCGCGGTCGGCAAACTGCGCGGCGAGCGTGAGATCGTGCGTGGCGAGGAGGAAGGCGGTGCCTTCCGCCGCGGCGCGGCGGAGGATGCGAAGGAGACCGACCTGATGATGAAGGTCGAGCGCGGTGGTGGGTTCGTCGAGGAGGACGACACGCGCCTGCTGTGCCAGCGCGGAGGCGAGCAGCGCCTTTTGCCGTTCTCCACCGGAGAGCGTGTCGAAAGGACGTTCCGCATAGGCTTCGAGCCCGAAGTCGCGCATCGCGCGCGCGGCGGTCGCGCGGTCTTCCGCCGTGGCGAGGCCGAGACCGGCCTGGCGCGCATGGCGTCCGAGGAGGACGAGCTCGGCGACGGTGACAGGAAAGAGCGGGACGACTTGCTGCGGAAGAAAGGCGAGATCGCGAGCGAGTTCGAGGCGGGGGAGGCGGCCGAGCGCGCGGCCGAGAAGGACGACCTCTCCGTGACGCGGCGTCAAGATGCCGGCGAGGAGGCGGAGGGTGGTGCTCTTGCCGCAGCCGTTCGGACCGAGGAGCGCGTGGACTTCGCCGGGACGAACGTCGAGCGTGTCGAGGTCGAGCGCGAAGGTGGTGTTCCCCTCGGCGACGTAGCCGAAGCCCAGGTCGCGGGCGATTAGGAGCGGCTCAGGCATGGAGATGGAGGATGCAGCAAGGTTTGTCCATGGAGAACACGGAGGAAATCTCGCGGAAAGCATGCAAAGATCGAACCCCGAAAGCATTCGAAGTTCGGCTGGTTGCTCATGAAGAGGAAAGCGACTCCTCCCTTGGCGTTTTTGCGTGAGATCATCTGAAGTGATGGAGCGTGGACTGGAAGAGCTCGGCGATCTCGACCATACGGGGGCCGGGGGTCATGAGAAAGTCTTCGGTGAACACGGCGATCTTTCCGTGCGCAACGGCGGGAACCGATGCTTCGCGCTTCCAATCGTCGAGGACGGCGGCGCGCTCGGTCACAGAAAGGTTTTCACCGGGGCGAAGTTCAAGGATCACGTCAGGCCGGGCAACGAGGATCGCTTCGCGAGATGGCGTGAAGTAGGGCTGAGGCTGGTCAACGAAGACGTTGTCGCCTCCCGCGGCATCGAGCATCTCGCTGAGAAATGACGCGCCGCCCACGGACATCATCCTTCGGAGCCCGCCGGTTTCGCGGCCGAGGAGGATCAGACAACGGGGACGCGCCGCGCCGCGTGCGGCGGCGCGGACGGCGGCGAGCCGTCGGTCGAGGCCGGCGATCAACACGCCGGCGGCCTTCTCCGCGCCGAGTTCCTTCCCGATTCGTGCGGTCTCGGCGCGGAGGGCGGCCCAGCCGTCAATGTGGATGGAGAGCGCGCGGATCCCGCGATCCGCACAGAAGCGCTGAAGCTTCTCCATGCGTCCGAGATAGAACAGGAGGTCGGGGTGGAGCGCGAGGATCCGCTCGAAGTTGGGGTTCACCGCTGCACCGCAGCGGGGGAGCTCGCCGACGGAAAGATGGGCGCGGCAGAAATCCGAGACGCCGACGAGGCGGTCGCGCGCGCCGAGGGCGACCACGATTTCCGTAATGTTCGGCGAGAGGGAAAGCACCCTTGCCTCAGATTCCCGAGGGGCGCCGATCGAAGGAGCCGCCTCGGCCGCAGGAAGCGACTCCTCGCAGACGCCGGCCGCGATCCATGCGATCAGCGCCACGACAATCCCTCGAAGAGGTTTCATGGTCGGGACCGTCGCCGGACGTTTCAGGGGGTGAACAGGGCGCGGTCGTTCGCGGGGGAAAGACGTCCGACGCGCGCCGAGGGCAGCCGGATGTCGCCGGTGTTGGCGGCCATCGCGAAGGATTCCACATGGCCGTCGCAGAAAAGGACGTTGGCTTTCCCGTTGTGGCGGAAGTGGGTGGTGGGCGCCTGGTTTCCGAAGTTGTGGATGTAGTAGAACTCTTCAAGCATCGGCTTTTGGGATGAGGCCGGCGCTTGGATCGTGTTCACGTTGGCCGCATCCGCCATCAGGACCGTGCGTGCGGGGTCCCGCACTTCGCTGGCCGCTACGCCGAAGATCTCAAGGTTCATTCCGTAACCGTACGTCACCGTGGCGAACTTCTGCCTCCAGAGTGGGGAGCGATAGTCGTAAGATGGACAGACTTCGATGCCGTGGAGGTTTCGGAAATAGGACCAAAGACGGCCTTGGGTGAGGTCGAGGTGGCGCGCGGCGGGCGCCGCATTGGGTTGAAAAGGCGTTTCGAGGCCGAAATACCAGAGGCGTCCGCCGGGCACGTTGTCGGCATAGGAAAAGAAACGGGCATGGTCATCGAGATACATCGCCATGGCCAAGCCGAGCTGGCGGAGGTTCGAGGCACACTGGGTTTTGCGCGCAGCGTCCTTGGCGGCGCGCAAGCCCGGGAGGAGCAACGCCGCCAGCAGGGCGAGGATGCTGATCGTCACCAGCAATTCTACGAGCGTGAAGCCGGCGGCGTTTTTTAAGGAACTCCAGCTCCCGCCGCGGAGATCTCTCCCCCGCCGCGGAGGCGCGAAGGAAAACCCTCGAAGGAAACCTGCGTCGCCGCGCGGGAGGAATCTCTGGAGCGAGGAACGCCTCCGGTTCATGCAGTCTTGCGGCGACGGAGGATGAGGGTGCCGCCCGCCGCCGCGCCGAAGAGGACGGCGACGGAAGGCTCGGGAACCGGAGTGACGAACTCGAAGCGTTGGAAGATCAGATCCGCCTGGAGCGACGGATCGCTCCCCGACTGGTTGAATCCGTCCTGATAGGCCATGATCGCCATCGCGTTCACGCTCCACGGAAAATTCGTATCGTAATTGGAGAAGCCCGGAGGCGTGATCAGAGACATCGGCGCGGCGCTTTGCACGAGCGTGACCGTGCCGTTCGTGGCCACCTGGTTGATGGTGAGATTGAGGATTTTGGTCGTTCCCTGATAGTCGAGGACCGCCTCGAGGACGACGTCCTGCGGAAGACTCGGCGTCGTGTCGAACGACGACGCGAAATTCGCGAAAGCGTCGCCGCCCCCCTTCTGCGCTCCAAACACGGAGGGGGTCAGAGTGGGGCCTCCGAAAAAGGTCACGCTCGGAAAGTAATTAAACTCGACGGTGTGGAAGACGTTGTCGCTCGCGTAGTTTGTGGCCGTGCCCGTGCGGTCCCCGCCGCTCAACCCCTGGTTCACGAGGCCGAAGGCGATCTGCATCGAGTTGTTCGTGGACGCATAGAGGAGCTTCATCGAGAACCGCGTGGTCAGCGTGAAGTTGTCCTGATCGTTGATCGTGACGTCGAGCGCGCGCTGGAGGCGGACCGACGGCAGATTGGAGTCGAGGTGGACCTCGAGTTGGCCGGTGGCGTCGCCGGTCCACGCGGCGGGCGCGGAGGCGTTGTAGACGAACTGGTTGCTGACGTTGCTGCCGACGCCGTAGGTCCACGCCCCGAAAGGGTTCGAAGAGAAATCTTCGGTGACGATGGCGGCGGCGGCGGGAAGGGCGAGGAACGCGGACGCCGCGAGCGCGGCGGCCGCCCGACGGAGGGCGGAATGAGGCATGGGAACTTCCTGAGTGATGGATTTCGGCGCTGAGACCGCGCCGCACGAGGAAGCCCGGGAAAACCCCGGCGCCCTGGCCTGGCGTGACCTCAACCTTGTTTTTGTCGAACAAGTTTTCTCGGCCGACGCCGTTTGCTTTCGGCGCCGACCGCGTTGAGTTCGCCGCAGCCGTTATCCTGACTTCGGGCTGTTAGCCGTTTTCCGCGCCTTCACTCACGAAAGGATTCGCGAGTTGGCTCTGCCGGAAATTGTCGCCCGTTACAGTGGCGCAACCGTTCCCGATTTTCACGGGATTCCCTGCGCCGCAGCGAAGTCTCCGCCGCGTCGGCGGAGGCAGGCTCAAAGAACTGGAGGGCAGTCCAGCATCCGCCGCCGCGACTCGCAAGACAATTCTGCCGTAATCCGAAAACGAAAATTGGAGATGGGCCAAGAACGTCGGGAGAAGATGCGGCCCCGCCGCCTTCTCGCTTGCAGCGGACCGTTTCCGGCGGGAGTCTTCGCCCGTGCCCGCGCTTCTCGCGATCGAAACCTCTTGCGACGAAACTGCGGCTGCCGTCGTGCGCGACGGCGCGATCCTTTCCAGCATCGTGGCTTCGCAGGCCAAACTCCACGCCCCCTACGGCGGCGTCGTCCCTGAAATTGCTTCCCGTCAGCACCTCCGTTCCGTGGACGCTCTCGTGCTCGAGGCCCTGAAGCAGGCGCGCGTCTCGCCCACGGCGCTCGATGCCGTCGCGGTCACCCGGGGGCCCGGGCTTCCCAGCGCCCTGCTCGTTGGCGTCGCCGCCGCGCGCGGCCTCGCCCTCCGCCTCGGCAAACCGCTTCTGCCCATCCATCACATCGAGGCGCACCTCTATTCCGCTCCCGTCGCCGCGCCGTTCGTCGCGCTCGTGGTCTCCGGCGGCCACACGCTCCTCGTCCACGTCGCGCGCGTCGGAAGCCATCGCCTCCTCGGCCGGACCCTCGACGACGCGGCGGGTGAGGCCTTCGACAAGGTCGCGCAACTCCTCGGGCTCGGTTATCCCGGAGGTCCCGCGATCGAAAAGGTCGCGTGCAACGGCAATCCGAAGGCCTACGACTTCCCTCGCCCCATGCTCAAATCGGGGGATTGGAATTTCAGCTTTAGCGGCCTCAAGACCGCCCTCCGCCGCGCCGCCGCCCAACCGCGAACGGCCCGCGCGGATCAACCGCCCGAGGAAACAACGGCGGACCTCGCCGCTTCGTTTCAGGCCGCCGTCGTGGAAATCCTCGTCGAAAAGACCTTGCGTGCCGCACGTGCGCGGGAGGTGCGCGCCGTTTCCGTCTCCGGCGGCGTCGCCTGCAACGGCGCTCTCAAGGTCGCCTTCGAAGCCGCCTGCCGCCGAGAGAATCTCGCGCTCGGCTGGGCGGAGCGCGCCCTCTGCACCGACAATGCCGCGATGATCGGCCGGCTCGCCGCGCGCAAACTTGCCGCCGGCGCGCCGATCCCGGAGGACTGGGACATCGCCCCCGATTGGACGCTTCCCGAGGAGTGAGAGAAAAACGCTTCTCCGTCTCGAGGAGGACTGGGCTTCACGCGTCCTCTCCCCTGCCTCCTTCGTCCTCAAGGCAGCGGCCGCATCATCCGTTTCCGTTTTTCGAACCGCGCGTATTCCGCGTAGCCGCACTCCCGCGCGAGCGCCACCGCCTCGCGGAAACCGACTCCCACTTCATGCGGGGCGTGCGCATCCGAACCGAACGTGATCGGAATGTCCAGTCGCCGCGCGATCCTTAAGAAGGCCGAACTCGGATAGATTTCCTTCACCGGTTTCCGCAGGCCCGCTGTGTTGATTTCGAGGCAACACCCCGCTTCGGCAACGGTGCGGAGCGCGTCTTCGAAGAGCGCTTCGCACGGTTCCTTCGGGAAAAACCCGAACTTCTTGACGAGGTCGGGATGGCCCAGCGTGTCGTAAAGCTTCGTCCGTGCCGCCTCTTTCCAGAGGGAAAAATAATCTCGCCACGTTCCGAAGAGGTCCCGGATCGCCCTCCACGCGGGGATTTCCTTCGGGTCGTCGAAGTTCCACATCTCGAGGTAATGGACCGAGCCGATCACGTAATCCCAATCCGCCCGAGCGAGAAAACGCCGGACGTAGTCCTCCTGTCCCCGACAATACTCGGCTTCGACGCCGAGCCGGATCGGCAACTGCGGCGCAACGCGGCGCGCCGCCTCCACCATGGCGAGATAGTCCGGCAGACGGTCCTCCGCGAGCCGAAGCGCGTCGTATCCCGAAGGCATCGGGGCATGCTCCGAGATCCCGAGTTCTCCGAGGCCGAGCGCAACGGCCCGTTTCGCGTAGTCTTTCGGTTCTCCTTCTGCATGCGCGCAAAGGTGGGTGTGCATGTGGAGGTCCGCGAGCTGTCCGTAAAAGGCCCGGTCGTTCATGCGTCACATTTTCCGCGAACGACCGCAAAACGCCAGCTCCGGCTCCACTTCGGATCAGCGGGGAATTTCAGGAAGGAAACCCCATCTCCTCGACGTAGATTTCCTGGAAGGCGGGATCTTCGTTGAGGCCGACGTGGCGGACCCTTGCGCGCAGATCCGCATAAACGCCTTCTTCGTTTTCCGAGAGAAAGAGCGCCATTTTCGCGCCGAGCAGCGCGGTGTTGCCGGAGGAGTGGACGACCTCGCGCGGATACGGAATCAATCCGATCCGCCGCGCGCTCGCGCGGTTGATATAGTTGCCGAACGCGCCCGCCAGATAGAGCGCCTTGAGGTCGCCCGGCGTCGCCCCCCACTGTTGGAGGAGGATGCGTACGCCGGCCGCGATCGCGCCCTTCGCGAGCTGGAGCTCGCGCACGTCGGTCTGCGTCAGTCTGACGGACGGGAGGAGCGGCAGCTCTTTCGCGCCGTCGGCAAAACGTCCGCTTGGCAGGATCTTCCCGAGATCGAGCGCACACGCCACGACGTCCACGAGACCGCTGCCGCAGAGGCCGCGCGCCTTGCCTTCGCCGAGCACATGGCATTCGAGCCGCCCGTCTTTCACGGACGCCGAAGAAATCGCCCCCGTCGCCGCGCGCATCCCCTGTGAAATGCGCGCCCCCTCAAACGCCGGACCCGCGGCGGTCGAGGCGCAGAGCATCCGCTCGCGGTTGCCCACGGCCATCTCGCCGTTGGTGCCGAGGTCCACGAGCGCGACGAGATCGGCGCTGTCGCGCAACGGCGTGGAAAGGATGCCGGCCAGGATGTCGCTCCCCACGAACCCCCCAAGGCACGGGAGGAAAAGCGCGCGCGCGTTCGGAAGGTCCCAGCCGAGGTCTTTCGCCGGGAAAATCTTCAGGCCGTCATCCACCGCCTCGAACGGATAGTGCGAAAGAGGCTCGATGTTCACTCCGCAAAAGAGGTGGTGCATCACCGTGTTGCCCACGATCGCCACGTCCCGCACCGCCGCGGCGTCGGCGGCGGCGGCCTTGAGGAGGTCGCGCACGAGTTTGCCGACTTCTTTGCGGATCAGCGCTTCGAGGCGGGCCTGACCGTTCTCGGTCATCGCAAAGCTCACGCGGCTCATGATGTCGGCGCCGTGGCGCGCCTGCGGATTGAGCCCCGTGCGCACCGCAAGCACGTTCGCCGTCTTCAGATCCAACAACTGGGCGGCGAGGGTTGTGGTTCCGAGGTCCACGGCGACCCCTAGGCCTTCGCGCGGCACGAAACTGAATGCGCGATCGTCGGCAAGGATCCTCGCCTCCCACTGCGCCAGCTCGAGAGTGAGGTCCCCCTCCGCGCGCCCTTGGCAGGAGAGCCGCCATCCCGCGTCGCATTCTTCTTTCGTGAGGAGCCGCTCCTGCTCCGGCGTAAGGGGCAGATCGCCCTCGATCACGCGCACGCGGCACCCTTTGCATCGCGCTCGCCCACCGCAGGGGAATTCCACCCCATGCGCGAAGAGGAGATCCTGGAGGGACGAGCCTTTCGCGACCTCGAGCTCCTTCCCCATGGGTTGGAGACGGATCCTGACTTTCGAGGGTCTGCTCATCGTGCCGTCCGACGTTCGGCCTGGCGCGCCATCAACCAGAGGAGATCGCCGAGGCGATTGAGATAGCGAACGACCTCGGGGTTCGCCCGCCGCGCTTTCTCTCCCAGGGCGACGACGCGCCGTTCCGCGCGGCGACAGACCGTCCGCGCCAGATCGAGCGCCGCCGCCGCCGCGTTGTCGCCGGGAATTGCCCACCCCGAGGCGCGAATGCCGCGCGCTTCGAGCGCATGCGCTTCGCGCGTCAACCGCTCCACGTCTTCGACGCCGAGAACGCGATGTCCCGCCTGGAGATAACGCGCTCGGTCGGCGGCGAGCGTGGCGACTTCCCCCATGAGCGCGATGAGATCTTTTTGCGCGGCCTTGAGGAGGCGTGCCGACACGCAGCGGCGCGACGCGGCGCGAAGCTGGGCACGGGCGAGGCCAAGCGCCGCGTTCAACTCGTCGCAGGCGCCATAGGCTTCGACGCGCGGATGGGACTTGGGCACGCGACGGTTGAAGAGCAGACCTGTGGTGCCGAGGTCGCCGGTCTGGGTGACGATGGACATGGAAAAACGGACTCCAACATCATGCCGTCTCTTCCCAAAATCAAGAGATCGCCTCACACATCCTGCGCTCGACATCCCGCACCCGTTCTTTTAGAAGTCGCCAAACGGACCTGTTGCTTCCAAGATCGCCCGCGCGAGCCGATTTGAAGATGGCGCCCGAAACTCCCAATTCTCCCGAGAGCGCGTTGCCACCCCGGCGCGCGCGCGCCGAGAATCTCGAATTTGATTTCGGGAAACCCGAAAAGGCCGCGGCGCCGAGGCCGCTCGAAGAACCTGCGCCCCTTCACGAAGCATCCGTCCCGGCGCCTGCCGCGCCGACCCGGATCATCATTGCCGACGATGAGGATGAAACGCCGCCGAAACCGGAGGCGCCTTTTCCGAAGCGCGAATCGCGCGCTCAAAAACCCGAGCCGGAACCCGAGCCGAAACTCGAATCCAAACCCGAACCTCCGGCGCCCCGTCGCGAAGAGCGCGAGCGTGAAAAAGCCGATTTCAAGAACCGAACCAAGGATCCCCCCATGAGCCCCTCGTCATTCAGCCAATACCAGGAGAACGTCAAACGCCAAAGCCGCGAACAGAAACTGTTCGGGACGTTCTTGAATTTTTTTGGCTACGTGCTGCTTGCAGCCATTCTCCTCGTCGCCGGACTGGCCGCCTACGGAGGTTATACCCTGTCGCGGCAGATCCAACAACAGAGCCTCACGATCAGCGAAATGGAAACCCGCTTCAACGCCCAGGTCGCGTCGCTCTCCGACGCCCTCAAGCAGGCACGCGATGCGACCGACGCGCTGGAAGGCGTCACCCAGGCGCAAAAGCAGCAAATCACTTGGTTGAGCGCGCAGCTCACCGAGGTCCGCGCCCAATCCAAAAAGGACCGTGACGCTCTTCAATCCCGCCTCCAGCGCGTCGAGAGCCGCCTCTTCGACATCGAACGCAAGACCTCCAGCAGCATCTGGTCCCGGTGATCTCGCCCCTCGAGCTGCGCCGCATTCTCACCGAGTGGCGAACGCGGTTGCAGCGCGTCAAGGCCATCCTCGCTCCGCCGGTCTGGGACGAATCGGAGTGGAGCCGCTTCGGACACGCCCTCATCGCGCTCCTCCAACAGCATGGCGCGACGTGGACCGCCGAGGGCCAGACCTATTGGGATCTGCGTTGGAACCTTCGCGACGGCGGCGAGTTGATCTGCCAGGCCGAAGCCTCCGGCGCGGAAAGGCTTTCTCTGGTCGTCGCCCAAACGGGAGGATGGGTGCAGGAAGCCTCAAGCTACACATGGTTCTGGATGGAATTCGGTCCGAACGGCGATCTTCTCCGCGAACCGTACTGGGTCGAAGGGACTTGGCGCGAGGCGTTGATGACCCTCCTGGTGCCCTATCGGCATCAGGCCGGCTATTTCCTCGCCGGCGCGGCGCCCACGCCGCCCTCGCTCATGCTCGGCCACGCGGCTTCTTCGGACGACCCGTCCAAACCCTCGCCCTCCTGATCGGCGGCCTGCAAAAATGTCCACGCAGCTTTCTCACGCCAAAATCAATCTTTGGCTGCGGATCCTCGGCAAGAGGGCGGACGACTTCCACGAAGTGGACACGTTGATGGCACCTCTCAGCCTCGCCGATGAGATCACCCTCGAGGAAGCGCCCGATGGACGCCTCGATCTCGAATGCTCGGATCCCGCTCTCCCGACCGATGCACGCAATCTCGCCTACCGCGCCGCAGCGCTCCTTCGCACGCGCCATGCGCCCGCACGCGGCGCGCGCCTCCGCATTGTCAAGCGCATTCCGCTCGGCGCTGGGCTCGGCGGCGGCTCGGCCAACGCCGCAACCGTTCTCGTCGGCCTGAACCGCCTCTGGCGCCTCGGTTTGTCCGAGAGCACGCTCGAAACGCTCGCTGCGGAAATCGGGTCGGACGCCCCGTTCTTTATCAGGAACCGGCCCGCGCTTTGCGAAGGACGCGGCGAACGACTTTCGCCCGTGGTCTTTCCACAGGCCCTGCCCGTTCTGCTTCTCCACTTCGGTTTCGGGAGCGCGACCGTGTGGGCTTATCGAAACCTGCACGCCGGCGCCGTAGGATCGCCCGAGCAGGCCGCCCCGGAAGCCTTCGAACGCGCCCGCCACGCGTTTCTCACCGGACGGCGCGACGTCTCTCTCGATGACCTCCTCCTTAACGATCTCGAAGGGCCTGTCTTTCGAAAATTTCCGATTCTGGCGATCGCACGAGAATTTCTTGCGTCTTGTCCCGGGGTCCGCGGCGCCAGAATGAGCGGCAGCGGATCCACGATTTTCGCTCTCCTCGAATCCACGTCGGTGGCGCCCAAAGTCGAAAAAAGGCTCCACGCCAAATGGGGTCGTCAAATTTGGACGTGGATCGGCGCAACGTTGAATTCTTGAGTCTAATTAAGATTTATCTTGACTTTTTAGAAATACAAAAAGAAGACTGATGTCGGCGGGAGTCATCCCGGAAATTCGTTCGGCTTGGCCAAGAGTTCGAGGGCGAATCGCTTGAAGTTTTTCTAAAGTTTCCCGGCGGAAGCCGCGCACTTTCCGATAATCGAAATGGTCGGGGATGAGAAGCGCTTCTTGGCGACGGAGTTTCTCCATGTTGCCCAATTCGCGCTGAACGTAGCCTTCGTATTTCAGATCCATCTCCAACGTCGCTCGAAGATCGCAAGGAATGCCATCCAGCACATCAGGATGACGCGCGCCAAGAGCTTCGAAGGAAGCCTCATGGCGCTTCAGCCATTGATCAAGACGGACCCCTTCGCACCGCGAAGTCCTTAATTTTTCACGAAGCCGCTGCAACTGGGCAGCCTTCTCTTGGAGACACGTCCAGCGTGACCACGGGATCAGGCCGAGATCGTAAGCGAGCGAGGTGAGACGGAGATCGGCATTATCCTGACGGAGCGACAAGCGAAATTCAGCGCGAGAGGTAAACATCCGATAAGGCTCTTGGATCCCCTTGGTGACTAAATCGTCAATCATGACTCCCAGGTAGGATTCGGATCGCGCATGAAGCTTGGGAGGTCGCTTCTGAATCTGCAAGGCCGCGTTGATCCCGGCAGCGAGACCTTGCGCAGCAGCTTCCTCGTAGCCCGTGGTCCCATTGATCTGACCTGCACAAAAAAGTCCCCGGATCCGTTTGGTTTCCAGTGAAGGCTGAAGCTGCACCGGAGGCAAATAATCGTATTCGATGGCGTACCCGGCGCGAAGAATCTCTGCCGATTCCAAACCCGGAATCGAATGGATCAGATCTACTTGCACCTCGTAAGGCAAACTCGTGGAACAACCATTCACGTAAATTTCCCGGGTCGCCACCCCTTCCGGTTCGAGAAAAATCTGGTGCGTCGCTTTCGCGGGAAACTTCACATATTTATCCTCAAGCGAAGGACAATACCGGGGACCGCGCGAAGAGATTTGCCCGGAATAAAGAGGAGACCGTTTAAGATTGGCGTGCACGATCTCCGCCGTCTTCGCCGTCGTCTGCGTCAAATAGCATGGAAGCTGAGGCAGGGGCGGTTGCCATGAGCCATGAGGGATCATGGCCGATTGTTCCACGTGGAACAATGAAGCCTCTCGAGCGGGATCCGCTCCTTTGTGAACGTCCTGCGCCAACCCTCTCCACGGCCGGAGAAGCTCCTCCCGACAGGCCGCATAGGAGGGTTCGTGAAGAAAGCTAAATGCAGGGACCGGCTCATCTCCGAACTGTGGCTGAAGCCGATCCCAGGCAATGGAGCGGGCATTGAGGCGCGGAGGCGTGCCTGTTTTGAAACGCTCCAATTCAAAACCGAGCGCACGCAAGGAATCGCTTAATCCCAGTGCTGCAGGCTCGCCTCCCCGTCCGCCTTCCTGCGTTCGGCGACCGACGTGGATCACTCCGCGGAGAAAAGTGCCGGTCGTCAGGATGATCGCGCGGCAGGCAAAGCGCAGGCCTTCCCGGGTGAGGACGGCCTGGACGGCATCTCCTTGGATTTCAAGTTCCGTGACTTGTGCCTGGAAAATTTCGAGCTGCGCCTGGCGTTCGCATGCGGCCTTCATCAGCATCTGGTAGATTCGCTTGTCGCATTGGACGCGTGGCGCGCGGACCGCCGGCCCTTTGCGCTGATTGAGCAGACGAAATTGAATTCCCGAAAAATCCGCCGCAAGGCCCATCGCCCCGCCGAGCGCATCAATCTCCCGGACCATATGTCCCTTGGCAATTCCACCGATCGCCGGGTTGCAGCTCATTTTTCCGATCGTATCGAGATCCATCGTCAGAAGAAGCGTCCGGCAACCCATTCGAGCCGCGATCAGTGCCGCCTCGATTCCTGCATGCCCCGCACCGATCACCACGAGATCAAAAAACGTCGTTGATGTAAATATTTTACTTGATTTATGCGACATATTTCTTGGGAATCTGAGTGCTTGGATTTTTTCCTCGCACGAAGCTGGGGGCGTTTCAATCCAGAACCGCTTGTCGAGAAGGCGCGCTTTCGAGTTTGCAGCTCTCCATGAACGAGGACGAACTCCGCTCCTGCGGCGGGACCGTCGTCCCTCACCGCATCGGGACAGAAATCGTCCGGATCTGCAATCTCCATCGCCGGGGAAGCGGCTTTCCCCGGCAGGGATTCGTCGGCGCATGAAAGAGCGCGGGGAGAACGCCCTCACGAAGGCGGTCCCACCCGATCACGATCGCTCCGGGGACGATCCGGTTGGTGGTCTCTCGCTGCCGAGAATCCCCGTCCCGAATCGCGAGAGAAAGGCCTACAGATCAACCTGCTGCGCCAGGCCGTCCTCTGCTGCGACAACTCCGCCAAGAATTCGCCTGCCTTGAGCGGTTCCGACGCGGTCACGAATCGAGGATCCTCGCCGATTTTGGGAAGGAGCGGCGCTCCGTCAAAACAGAAAAGCCGGGCCCCTCGCGGAGCCCGGCTTTTCTTCAAACCTGAAACGACGCGTTAGGGAGCGCCAGGCTTTCGATAATATCCGTTCGTCCCATCCGTGCTGCAATCCAGATATTTTTTAAACACGGCCTGACCGCCGACGTAAAACACGTTTCCACCATCCCCTTTATGGGGTGAAATGGTCGCCCATTTGTTGCTGCTGACCGTGCTCAACAAAGCCTCGCCTGACCCGGTTGAGGTCGAGGTGGTCTTGCTGGTCCCAATGTCGCGATCCAGAATCAGCGGTTGATCGCTGCTCGAGGATTCGCTCAAGCCGGGATCCCCGACGGCGCTGCCGCTCGTCACATAAGCATAGGAGTTGTTGGTTTCCGTGAACCCGCTTGCCGTCGGCGCCGTTCCCGCAGTTTTTCCGCTGTCCGAGGGACAGACATAGATCTTGCCGATCGCCAGATAGTTGCCGTTCGTCGCCAACAGCGCGAATGCGGTATTGGCGGAGTTGCTTCCCGCAGGGAATGTGTCGTTGTTATCAATGGCGAACTGCTTGCAGGCGAGACCGATCTGGCGGACGTTGCTCATGCAGGAGGATCGGCGGGCGGATTCGCGCGCACGTCCCAGGGCCGGAGTGAGCAGGCCTGCAAGAATCGCGATGATCGCGATGACGACGAGAAGTTCGATGAGTGTGAATCCGCGAGCGGATTGGCGCGCTCTCCGGTAAAGTTTGGTGATGGCGTTCATGTTTGAGTTCGATCAAATTGGGCAATCGGTTGAAGTTTACGACAATCTTCTTTCCCAAAGAAAGCTTCTTTGCAGCATAGCCTCTCTCCTCGGACTGTCAATTCCATTTTGAGAAGATTTTCCGGCGAACGAAGAGGGTCCTGTTTCCGGCCGGAAGCGCCTGTTTCCCGAGACCGTGGGCGACGGGCGGTTTCCGCTCAGGTCGCGCCGGTGCGCAACGGCATGATGACGTAGAGGAACGGCTCCTTGATCTTCATCACGCCCGGGCTGTATTCGTCCGTCAGTTCGAAACGCACCTCGTCGTTTTCAAGGTTGCGCAGCGGGTCCATGAGGAAGGCCGGGTTGAAGCCGATGGCGATCTCGGGTCCGTTGTAGTTGACGGCCAGACTTTCGCGCGATTCCCCGAGATCGGGCGAATTGGCGGTGATCGTGAGTTTGTTTCGCGTGAAGGCGAGGCGCACGGCCTGGTTTTTCTCGGTGGTGAGCAGCGCGGCGCGGTGCACCGCTTGGAGCAGGGCTTCGCGTTCGAGGGGAATGACGACCTTGGCATCGGGCGGAATCACCTGGCGATAGTTCGGGTAGATGCCTTCCACCAATTTGCTCGCCAGCTCGGCACCCTCGATTTCGAAAAGCACCTGAGATTCGGAGAAGCGAACTTTCGCTTGCCCCTTGTCCTTGAGCAGCCGAGCCACTTCCAGCACCGTTTTGTTCGGAATGATGAGGTCCTGCTTGCAGTCCTTGGAAAGTTCGACCTCCTGCTCGGCCATGGCAAGCCGCCGACCGTCTGTCGCCACGACGATCAGCTTGTCGTCCTTGAAGCTCATCAGGATGCCGTTCAGAACAAAGCGGCTCTCGTCCGCAGACATGGCGTAGGCCGTCCGGCGCAGGAGATCACGGAGCGCCTTCTGCTCCACGGCTACGGCGCGGCTTTCCTCGACCTTGGGGAACGGAGGAAACTCCGATTCGGGGAGACCGAGCACTTTGAAATGCGACGGCCCGCCTTGAATGGCGGCCACGTTCTTCTCGTCCACCTCGAGCTCGATATCGGTCGCGGCCATCTCGCGGATAATTGCGAAGAGCCGCCGCGCCGGCAGCGTCGTCGCGCCCTCACGGACCACCTCGGCCTGAATGCGGCAGCGGACGCCGAGATCGAGATCCGTCGTCGTCATGCTCACGCCACCTTTCTCGGCGCGGATGAGCACGTTGGACAGGATGGGCAGCGTACTCCGTGTGCTGACCACGTTCAGCACTTGTTGAAGGCCATCCACGAAATTCTCTTTGGTAAAGCGCAGTTTCATGCGGAAGTTCGTTGACGAAGGAATTGTTCAGATTGTCCGGAAGAAGAATCTCTTCCGATATAGGAAAACATCATCCTATTCAGGGTTGTGAAAATTGGCAACAGGTTTTGCAACCTTCCGTTTCTCAAGGGGTTGTGCCTTTTTTTACATGCGAACAGACCTCCGAAAAACGCGCGGTTGAATGCGGGGTTATGCGCATTTTTGCGGAGCGATTCGTTGTTCACAGGTTGCTGGCGGGTTTTGCGCGCCTTTTTCGGAACTCACGCCCCCCAGCGACTTATTCACAGAGAAGCCTCGTCAGGGAAAGTGTGTCTCGAAGGGGAGGCGCAATTCCACGCCAACCACTTTGATCGGAAAACCATGAAAAGCCGTTTGAAAAACCCAGTCGGCTTTTATGCGATTTTCCGTCGGAACCCCTTCTTTTCCAAGAAGTTCGGCTTATTTTCGAGGAATGAATCGCCGCCGGAAAATCAGGCTCTCGACCGGCGGAAGTCTCTCCCCGCGCAAAGACTTTGGAATCAAGAGGTTCGGCATGAGTTTCGAGAGGAGATGGCGCCTTGGGGTTGTTCACAAGTTGTTCGCAATCCGAAAACATGCTCTTGGGAAAGTGTTTTCGGTTTAGAAATGGCCGTTCGAGAGATCTCCGTGCCCCCATTCCTCCGCAAGAGTGACCATGTGTTGGAGCCGTTGCGGCGCGACCCGAGGGGCGACCGAACAAGCAGACGAAAGGATGTAGCCCGAACCGGGCTTGCCGATTTCGAGGCGTTGCTTCACGGCGTGTTCGAAGACGGAATCCTCGGCGCGGAGCATTTCGTTCACGACATCAAGGTTGCCTTTGAAAAAGAGGCGCTTGCCGAAGCGCGCCTTGGCTTCCGCGAGGTCCACCGTGCCGAGAGGCGGCGGATCGAGCGTATCGAGCCCGTCCACGCCGGTCTCCGCCATGAGATCGAGGCGGTCGCCGATCGCGCCGCAAGTATGCGTGTAGCCCGGCAATCGGAAATCGTGGATCGCGTTCATCACTTGGCGTTCGTAGGGCAGCACGAACTCGCGATACATCGCGCGGCTGATGAACCCGGCGCCGGCAAAAGCCGAGCTGAGGAGCACCGCATCGGGGTGGCACGGAGCGAGCCGGCGCACTTGGGCCACGACGATTGCGGTCAAGCGATGCAGCAAGGCGCGGCATCGGTCCGATTCGTCCATGAGCGCCATGAGCGCCTGTTCGTACGAAAAAAGTTCCATCAGGTGAGTGAAAGGAGAAAAGACTTCGACGTGGACCGAAGCCTCGGGGGCGAGCCGGCGCGCCGTCCGCAGCGTGAGCGTGAACCATTCCGGATAGGTGTTCGCGTCGGCGAGATCCGCGTCGAAGGGGATATCCCAGAGGTTGGGCGCGTGCCAGGTGTTCCACACGTAGCCGGACAGCCGCCAAAGCGCGGGATCGTCCGGATGGGCCGTGGCCGGGTCGGCGCGCGGCAGCGGCGCGTCGTGCGCCCCGTAGGTTTGGGCATTGTCGTCGGGCGGTATCCGGGTGACGAGGCCGCTTTTCCAGCCCAGTTTCCAGCTGGCGCCTTCCGGTTCTTCGCTCGCGAGAGCGGTTCGCCAGTTTGGAGGGCGACCGGGAAGATTGATCAGCAGCCCGTCGAAGCGGTAGCGGCGCTGGAATTCCACGAGGGTTTGCGCAAAAACTTCACTGTCGAACCAGATCTCCGCGGGCTTCCTCCCGCTATGGAGAAAGTAGTGGCCGATCGCGAGCTGGCACATGACCGGCACGCGGTCCACGGGTTCGTGACACATGGCGGCAGCAACTCGTTCCCGGCTCGTCATGGTCCCGCATTAAAAAGCATTTCCCGCGCCGCGTCGAGGACGGTTTTCACGTCGAGCTCGCGCAGGCAGGCCTGATGGCCGAGCGGACAGATCCGTCGGAAACAGGGCTGGCAATCGAGCTCGCGCGCCAATGTCCGATGGCCTTCCCCCCACGGCCCCGAACGGCGGCGAGACGTGGCGCCGAAGATCATGAGGAGGCGCGGTCTGCCGGTGGCATTGGCGAGGTGCATCGGGCCGCTGTCGGGGCCGATCGCCAAATGGCATCGGCGCAGCGCCTCGGCAAGCACGGGGAGCGGGGTGCTTCCGACCCGCTGATCCACGCCGTCGAGGCGCGCGAAGACCGCTTCGGCTTCGGCGCGGTTTTCGGGTCCGCCGAGAACGAGAACGCTCGCCTCGGGGGCGAGGGCTGCGGCCAGGGCGCGCCAGTTTTCCAGAGGCCAGTTCTTGCTGGGCCAGGCGCTCCAGGGGCACAGGGCGATCCGCCGGCGGCTCGGAGCAGACGGCCCCAGCAGGCGGTCGGCTTGCGCACGAACGGATTCGGACGCGGGAGGAAGGAGATAACGCGCTTTGGACGGATCGGCGCCCAGGCGGCGTGCGGGCTCGAGGTAGCGTTCGATCAGCGGGTAATTCGGGTCGAAGGTCGGCCGGTCCGACACCGTTTCATTGAGAAACCAGTGCGCGAGTTCGCGTGTTTTTCCGTGGCCGATTCGTCGCGGGGCGCCACTCAGCAGACTCCAGAGGCCGCTTTTGAACAGGCCCTGAAGATCCAGGGCGACGTCGAAGCGTTCGCGGCGCAGCGCGCGCCAGGTCTCGAGGGCGTTCGCGGCGCCGCGGCGCCAGGCACGATCGAGAAGGAAGAGGCGGTCCAGATGCGGATGCCCCTCGAGGACCGTGGCGTGAGGCGCTTCGGTGAGCCAGGAGATTTGCCAGTCCGGAAAGCTTTCTTTGAGCGCGACGAGACAGGGGATGCCCTGAATGATGTCGCCGAGCGCGGAGAGGCGGACGATGAGCACGCGCATGAGGGGAGACGGAGACGCTACAGGCTTGGCGCCGCGGACGCCAGAACAGAGGCGCGGCTTTCGCGTTGATGCCCGGGCGACCGCGCCCTACGCTGGCGGCATGATCGCCCGCTACACGCGGCCGGAAATGGCCGCCATCTGGACGGATGAGAACAAGCTCGCCGTCTGGCTTCGCATCGAGGTGCTGGCCTGCGAGGGGCGCCACAAGATCCTGCGCGAGATCCCCGCGCGCGACCTGGCGATCATCAAGCGTCGCGCCGGCTTCTCCGTGGCGCGCTGCCGCGCGATCGAGAAGCGCACGAACCACGACGTCATCGCCTTCCTCGAAAACGTCGCCGAACGGATCGGAAAAAAGCCCGCTCGCCACGTCCATCAGGGGTTGACCTCCAGCGATCTCCTCGACACCACACTGGCCGTTCAGATGCGGCAGAGCGCCGAGCTCCTCCTGCGCGAGATGGACGGCCTCCTCCGGGCGGTCGCGAAACGCGCGCGCGAGCATCGCGACACCCCGATGATGGGCCGCAGCCACGGCGTCCATGCCGAGCCGATCACCTTCGGCCTCAAGATGGCCTTGATGCACGACGAGTTCGGACGCGCGCGGGCTCGCCTCGAGCGCGCCCGCGAGGAAATCTCCGTGGGCAAGCTCTCCGGCGCTGTCGGGACTCGTGCGCATTTCAATCCGCGTGTCGAGGCCTGGGTCTGCCGCCGTCTGGGTCTTCGCGCCGCCACGCTCGCCACCCAGGTCATCCAACGCGACCGCCACGCCGCGTTCATGGCGGCGCTTGCCCTCGCCGCCGCCTCGATCGAGCGCTGGGCGATCGAGTTCCGGCACCTCCAACGCACCGAGGTGCTTGAAGTCGAGGAGCGCTTCGCCGCCGGCCAGAAAGGCTCCAGCGCCATGCCGCACAAGCGCAACCCGATCACCGCCGAGCGCCTCACCGGCCAGGCTCGCATCCTCCGGGGCAATCTCGTCGCCGCCTTGGAAAACGTCGCGCTCTGGCACGAGCGCGACATCTCCCACTCGAGCGTCGAACGCGTGATCCTTCCCGATTCCTGCATCCTCCTCGACTTCATGCTCGCCGACCTCGCGAAGCTCGTCGCAGGGATGAAGGTTTATCCCGACCGCATGCGCCGCAACATGGCGCGTTCGAAAGGCCTCCACCATTCCCAGCAGGTCCTCCTGGCCCTCACCGAGAAAGGCCTGCCTCGCAAGGAGGCCTACGAGCTCGTGCAGCGCGCCGCCATGGCCGCGTGGAACGATCCCGGCGCCGCCGATTTCCGCGAGCACCTCGAACGCGAACCCCGCCTCCGAGCCTTGTTCACCGCCAAGGATTTCGCCCGTTGCTTCGACGATTCCGCCCACTTCCGACACAATCCATGGGTTTTCCGGAAGCTCGGTTTGGCCTGATTCCTTCGGTCCGCGGCGCCACGTAGCGCTCCTCTCTTGCGTCGGGACCCAAAGCAGATTCCACGGCCCGCAAGGGCGCGGTTTCTCCCGTCCTTTTTTGGAGCGCGCGACGCGACGGGCCGATTGTCCGGAATCGGGCGGCTTATGTGGGCCGGTCACCGAGGCGGACGACGGCGTAGACGAACGTCCCGATCAAGCCCGTGACCAGCGCCATCACAACCCAAATCCGCGAGCCGATCCTGCGGCGTTTGATATCGTCATGCACCCACCAGGCCAACAGGAGATGGAGAACGGCGCAGACCGCAAGAAGCCCCAGCGGGCAAAAGGCGGGGCAGCGCGGCCCATCGGCCACGGACGAGGCCATGAACGGCGGACATTTTGGGAAGCGGCCTTTCGGGCCGGGGGATGTTGGGTTCAGGGCCATCCTTCTTTCGGCGAGCGCGAGCTTGCGCATCTCCACGTCGAAAGCCAGGCGGGCCTTTTGATCTTCCAAGGCCAATTCCTTGGAGTGGAGTTCGAGGGTGCGGAACGCGTCGTCGAGGCGTGGTTCGGGCGATTTGGATTGCGCGGGCGCAGCCAGCGGCACAAGAAACGCCAGCAGCGCCGGAATCAGGGGGAAGCGTCGTTTCATCAGGGATCTCCTTTCGTGGGGGGTGTTGAGGAAACCTACGCGCGCGGCGCCACGTGTCCAACGCGAAAGCGACGGCCTCCGCCGGAAGAAGGCGCCTTCATTCGTCCGGCAAGGGTGTGCCGAGGAGGCTGAAGCCGAGGCGTTTCTCGATTCGCAAGTGGCGGAGGGTTCCGGGAGGCGATCCGTCGGCGGGCCAGACCACGATCCGGTTCTGGCGGGTCCTGCCCGTGAGGCGCGCCGGGTTCTTCGCGCTCGGCCCCTCGACGAGCGTCTCGCGCACATGGCCGGCCTCCGCATCGAGCCTGCGGAGCATGCCTTCGTTGACGACGGCGAGGAGTTCCTGGTTGCGACGGCGTTTCTCGTCCTCGTCATGCTGGCCGGGCATCGCGGCGGCCGGCGTGCCTTTCCTCGGTGAATAGCGGAACACGAAGGCCTGATCGAACGCCATCTCGCGTGCGAAACGGACGGTTTCCTGGAACTCTCGATCCGTTTCGCCGGGGAACGCCACGATGAGGTCGGTGCTGAGTGCGAGGCCGGGCACACGCGCGCGGAGCTTCTCCACGAGGCGGCGATAGTGATCCACGGTGTAGCTGCGCTTCATCGCACGGAGGACGCGGTCGGCGCCCGATTGCGCGGGGAGATGGACGTGCTCGCAGAGTTTCGGCAGCCGTCCAAACGCCCCGATGAGGTCGTCGCGAAAACCTGTGGGATGCGGCGCGGTGAAGCGGAGTCGCTCGAGCCCCTCGATCTCGTGGAGCGCCTCGAGGAGCTGGACGAACGGGCTTCGCCCGCCTTCGCGGGGGAACTCGCGCCGTCCGTAGGCGTTGACGATCTGACCGAGGAGCACGATCTCGCGCACGCCCGAAGCGACGAGGGCGCGCGCCTCGGCCACGATCTCGGAGATGGATCGGCTGCGTTCGGGGCCGCGCACCGAGGGGACAATGCAGAAGGCGCAGCGCATGTTGCAGCCCTGCATCACGGAGACGAAGGCGCTCGCGCGCGGCCCGCCGGCCACGTGGTCGCGGATCATCCGCTCACTCCCCTCCTCTTCGGCGAGGTCGGCCACGCGCGGGCGGCGGCCGTCGGCGGAGAGGAGGCCGTCCACATGCGCGGCGACGTGATGGAAACGCCAGACGCCGACGACGAGATCCACATCGGGCAGTTTTTTAAGGAGTTCCTCGCCCCGGCTCTGGGCCATGCAGCCCATGAAACCAAGGACGACGCCGGACCGCGCGCGCTTGAGCGCCGAGAGACGACCCATGTTGCTGATCGCCTTCGATTCGGCCTGATCGCGTACGCTGCACGTGTTCAGCAGGATGACGTCGGCCTCTTCCTCGCGCTCGGTCAGCTCGTAGCCCCGGTCCTGAAACTGGCGCGCGACCTGTTCGGAATCGCGCACGTTCATTTGGCAGCCGTAGGTCTTGATGAAAACGCGTGGCATCGGAAGGCGCCATCCTAATCCGGAAGCGGGATGGAGCAAAGCGGTCGCCTGCCGGCGTCGCGAACGCGCGCGCTTGCTTCGCCGATCCGAACGCGCAAAACTACGCTCGTGATCCGATCCCCCCTGTTCCTTGCCGCCGCCTTCCTCCTCGCCGCCGCCGGCGTCTCCGCGGCGGCGCGTACACCGCTGGTCGCCGCCCGCACGGGGTCTCCCGTCAAGGTGGATGGCCGCCTTGACGATGCGGCATGGAAAGCGGCGCGACCCTATGCGCTCGAACTCTCCGCATCCCTGGCCGAAGAGGGCTGGACGGTGGAAGACCCCGGCACGGTGCGCTTGCTCCACAATGAGGAGACCTTGTGGCTCAGCGTGGATTTTCAGGATTGCGACGTCGTCAGCAACGCGAAAGCCGACGACGAAGAAATCTATACGCTCGGCGATGTGGCGGAGGTTTTCCTGCGCCCGACGCAGCAGACCTGGTATTGGGAACTGCACGCCGCCCCGAACGGCTTGCGCTCGACCTATTGGTGGCCGGGACGCGGACGGCTCAACCTCCGGGGAGAAGACCCGCATGTGCGCCCGCCGTTCTGGACGGTTGCGGTAGCGGTGGAAGGCACCCTGAACGACTGGCGCGACAAGGATCGCCGCTGGACGGCGGAGATCGCGATTCCGATCGCCAAGCTTCTGCACGAGAGCGACGTTTCGCCGCTGAAAGGGGGATGGAGCCTCCTTGTGTCGCGCTACAACTACACGCGCTGGCGTCGCCAGGCGGCGGGACCGGAGTTGACCAGCGCACCGCGCCTCCCGAAACCGAACTACCATCTGCTCGAGGACTACGCGCCGCTGAAGCTGGCGCCTTGACGTGCCCGGCGGCGCGCCTTTCGGTTTTCGGTGACGTTCCTTTTCATCCGCCTTCCTCCATGCCTGAAACCTACTTCATCGTTCCCGCCCCGCAGCACAACGCCCTGATCGAAGCCGCGTTCCACCATCGCGCCTACACGGCGGAGGAGGCGAAGGACGCGGCGCGCTTCTGCGAGCTGGCGTCCACCCACGGCATCCGCACCCACAACGGGATCAAGGCGGTTCACTTGGACGAACACTTCGGCTCGAAGGTGGGCGGTTGCGTCCCGGGCGCGAAGCTTGAGGTGCTGCCGACGAAGTACAAGGCCGTGCAGCGCTGGAACGCGAACAAAAAGCTGGGGCAATCGGTCGCCTTCGCGGCGATGGACGCCTGCATGAAGATGGCCGACGAGTTCGGCACGGGGATCGTGACGGTGGACAACGCCTTCCACTACCTCTGGGGCGGAGGCTACGTGATTGACGCTGCGAAGAAGGGCTACATCGCCTTCACCTGCTGCACGGCGGGTACCTCCGAGGTTGTGCCGTTCATGGGTAAATTTCCGACCATGGGGACGAACCCGCATTCCTGGGGGTTTCCGACGACGGAGGCGATCGGCTATCCGATCTGTGTGGACTGGGCGACGAGCACCATCGCCATGGGGCGCGTCCAGCAGCTCGCGCGCGAAGGTAAACCGCTCCCGACGGCGGCGGCCGTGGACGCCAACGGCCAGCCAACTACGGATCCGAACCGAGCGAAGTGGCTGCTCTTCTTCGGCGGCCACAAGGGTTACGGCCTCGCGCTCGTGAACGAACTCCTCGCCGCGTTCACGGGAAGCGGTGTGCCTTATCTTCGCGGCAAACCGACCGAAGGCCCGAAGGGCGAGAAGCACACGCCGCACTTTTACTTTCAGTGCACGCGCGCGGACGCGCTCGACTGCGGCGATTACCCCATGGGACGCAACCAGTCCTCGAACGTCAAGGCGGTGATCGCCGACATTCTCGGCCACGGCAATGACCAGGTGATGCTCCCGGGGCAGCTCGAAGCGCAGGCCGCCGCCCTCACCCGGAAGCATGGCGGCCTGCTCTTCACGAAAGCCGAGATTGAAGCCTTCGGCGAAATCGCGCGCGAGTGCGGCCGGCAACCCTGGGACCTCGCGCAGTTCACGCGTGTGACGGCCTGATCCGCTCGAGACCGGACGCGAATGAAACACCCGGCGCCGCGAACGATCGCCCTCGAAAGGGCCTCTCGCCGGCTCCCGCCCTCTCGTATGGCCGTGCGCTCAACTTCTTTCTTGCATTCGGGTGCATTAGGATGCGGAATGCCGCACGCAAGCCTATTGACAAGGCTCGCCCAATTTGACTAGATTTTCGTAAATCCTTCGCCTTCCGACGCTTATGCTGCTCCTCACCCGCATTTTTCTGGTCGGAACGATTGTCGCGGGCTTGGGCGCCATCTATGCCGGCCTCCAGCTCAAATCCAAAAAGGCGGAGATCCAAACGAACCTCGAGAAGCAGATCGCGGATACCAACACCGCCCAGCAGAAGGCGGTTGCCGAAGAGCAGGCCAAACAGGCGGCGCTCGCCAAAATTCAGTCGCAGACCAAGGAAATCGCCGAGGTCAAGGAAGCCGCAGACAAGACACGCAACGATATCACCGCGCTTCAGACGAAATCCTCGGAGACCGAGCAGAAGCTTCATGCAGTGCAGCAGGACCTCGGCGCCAAGCAGGCGGAAATCGAAAAGTACACCAAGGCCTTGCCTGAAGGGATGACGATTGATCAGGTCAAAGACAAACTCCAGGAGTTCAAGACTCAGTTTGCAACGCTCGATCAGGAGAAGACCATCCTTAAGGATCAGCTCGAGAAACTCGACACCGAGAAAAAGAAGTTCGAGGATCAGTTGAAGCGCCGTGCCGAGGGCAAAATGCCGCCGGGCCTGACCGGTCATGTCATGGCGGTGAACCCGGACTGGAATTTCGTAATTCTCGACATTGGCGCCGACGACGGAGTGGTCGAGAATGCCTCCATGATCGTCTATCGCGACGGCAAACTGGCCGGGAAGATCAAGATCACGGCCGTCGAGCCTTCGATCGCGATCGCCGATATCCTCCCCGAATTTCAACAGGTGCCTCTCCAGGAAGGCGATGCCGCGACTTTCTGATTGGCGAGAATCGGCCCCCGTTGTTCCCCGAATGAAGTCTTCCTCCTCCTCGCCGCGAATTCTTGCCGCACCCCGGAAGGGCCTTGTGCGCTTCGCGGAGGCGGCCTGCATCCTTGTTCTGCTCGGGTTGGGGGGATGCGCTTCGACGCCGAAGGAGGACTCCGAGAAGGAGCGCGTTTCGACGCTCCCTTGGAACACGCCTGCGAAATGGGAGCGCTCCGCGCCCCTCGGCAGCGCCGGCGTCAATTACTGACGGAGCACCGCGGCGACCTGCGCGAAACACGCGTTTAGCAACAAACGCGGCGCCGTCAGCGGCGGCACCAGAGCCAGCACCTCGTTCTTCGGTCCGCTCGTCAGCGCGATCAGGCCTTTCGCCAGCAGACGGGCGCAGGTCGCGGTCGGGGAAAGGGGCGCATCGGGCGCCATTTCGATCCCGAAGATGTAGCCGAGCCCGCGCACGTCGCGCACGCCGTTCGCGCGGCGCAACGCATCCCGAAGGCCGACAAGCAGTTCCTCCCCGTTTTCCTCCACGCGAAGCGACGGGCCGATCTTCTCGAACTCCTCGAGCGACGCGAGCGCCGCGGCACAGGCCAGCGGATTGCCCAGGAAGGTGCTCGTGTGAATCGCTTCGCCCGTGCTTTCGGGCCAGGCGACCATCACGTCGCGCCGTCCCACGCAGGCCGAGAGAGGCAGGCATCCCGTCAGCGCCTTGCCGAGACAGATCAAATCCGGAATCACCCCGGAATGGTCCACCGCGAACCAACGGCCGGTCCGCCACAGGCCGGTATAGATTTCGTCGGCGATGAGCAGCATCCGGTGGCGGTCGCAGAAGGCGCGCAGCTTCGGCAAAAACCCGGGAGGCGGCATCACTTCGCCGCCTCTTCCCTGCACGGGTTCGACGAGCACGGCGCCGAACCCCCCGCGCGCCGCGAGCTCCTCCAGGCGCTTCTCCATCTTCTGCAGTTGGCGCGTTTCCTCCACTTTGTCGCGCGCGGGGAAGCGCCGCCGCGGATACGGCGCGAACGCGGCGAACCGCCCGAGCTGGTTGGCGAACGGCGTGCGGAATTCCGGACGCGCGGTCGTCTCCAGCGCCCCGTAGCCGAGCCCGTGGTAGCTTCCTTCGAAGGCGATCACTCCTCGCCGGCGCGTGAAAAGCCGCGCCGTCTTCAACGCGGCTTCCACCGCCTCGAAGCCGGAGTTCCCTAGGAGAACCTGCCCCTTCGTCCGCCCGCCGCTCCAGCGTTCGAAGGTCAGCTTCGACAGGCGCCGGCAGAGCCGCCCCTTCAACACCCCGGGGTGCACGTCTCCCATTGCATGCGGCAGCCGCCATGCCTGCCGCCGCAACGCACGCGTGATCGCAGGATTCATGTGGCCGAGCGACGCCACTCCGAAGGAGCTCGCCAGGTCCACGAAGCGGTTGCCGTCCGCATCCCAGACGTTCACGCCCGAGGCGCGCTCCAAGATCACGGGGGCTCTTTCGGAAACGAACGTGACCGTCGGCGCCTCGTGGCGTTTGAGGAGCCGCGCGAGGCGTTTCGATTGCGGACCGGGCACCCGCGTGATCAGCTCCGGCAGCTCTGCAGAAGGCGTCGTACAGGGGCGAGGACTCACAAGTCTTTAACCACCGTGCAGAGGTAAATTTTCCGGTCCACGAGGCCTTCGTATTTGGTGATCTCCCGCTTGTCCACCACTTTCCATCCCAGATATTCGTAAAGGCGGTCGGTGCGCCGGTGGTCATATCCGGCGATCTGTCCATAGACCCGCTTCACCCCCCGGCGCCGCAGCATTTCCAGCATGTTGACCACGAGGTCGGCGACGATCCGGATCCGGCGATGCTCGGGTCGCGCGTTGAAATGCATGTGCGCCGATTCCGGAGGAGCGGTCGGCGACTCGCGCCAGCCGCGCCACAAGACCCAGGCGATGAAGCGGCGCGACGCGGCGTTGTACCGGCCTGTGAGGAGTTTCGCGAGGCCGCGGGCGGCGAGTCGCAACGCGTGGCATGCGCTCCACCAGGCGTGACGCCGCCAGCGGACGCCGCAGAGCAGATAGGCCACCACCCGGCCGTCCTTCACGCCCACCCAGGAGGACTCGGGCTCCACGTCCGTGTAGTAGCGCGTCAGGTAATCGGCGAAAAGCTCTCGATCCGAAAAGACCGGATCAATCGGGTTGCCGAGAAATCCCGTGTCGCAGCAGAGACCGCGGACGGCTTCCCGGTCGCCGGCCTGATAGGGGCGGATGACGAAGTCGGGGTTGGGCGTGGTGTGGTCGAGCGGACGCATGATGCCCCGGCGGAGGCGGCGTCAGGATGCCGCGGGCGGCGCTACAGGTCGAGTTCGCCCTTGACCAATGAACCGTCGGGGAGCGGGGTCATGCGGAATCCGCGCTTGGCGCACAGGTGCTGCATCTCGGCGTTCTCCTTGAGCATCGAGGCATGGATGCGCGCGAGGCCCTCCTGTTTTCCGATGTCGATGAGGCGTCCGAGCAGCTCCGTGCCGAGGCCGAGGTGCTGGAACTGGTCGCTGATCAACAGGCCGATCTCCCCCTCGTTCACGCCGTGGTGGCGGTTGAGGCGCGCCACAGCGAGGATCTCGGGAGCGCCATCCGCTCCGCGACGCTCCGCCACGAGCACGATCTCGCGCGCATAGTCCGTGAAGCAGATTTTCATGAGACGCTCGTGCGTCGTCCGTTCGCTGAAGCCCAGCTTGCGCGCGTGACGCATGTAGAAGCTGTGGTCCGAGATCGTCTGGTGAAACTTCACCATCCGCGGCTCGTCCTCGGGGCGGATCGGGCGCGCCACGACCTCCGTGCCGTCGCGCATGGCCCAGCGGCTCACGTAGTGCGCGGGATACGGGCGGACGGCCGGCTTCGGGAGATCCTCCTCGCGAACATCCTTGCCGTGGACGACGACGCGGGCGTCGAGCGCAAGCAGTTTTCCTGGCGCAGCCAGCAGCGGGTTGATGTCCACCTCGCGGATCCAGCGCTGCTCGACGACGAGGTAGCTGAAGCGCACGAGCAGGCGTTCGAGGGCGGCGAGGTCCACCGGCGCCCGTCCGCGTACGCCCTGGAGCGCGCGGTAGATGCGGGTGCGTTCGATCATGCGGCGGGCCAGGGTCGTGGTCAGCGGCGGCAGCGCGAGCGCGCGGTCGCGGAAGACCTCGACGAGTTGGCCGCCCGTCCCAAAAAGCAGAACGGGTCCAAACTGCGGATCGAGGCTGCTCCCGATGATGAGTTCGTAGCCTTCGAGCTTCACCATCGGCTGCACGGTCACGCCGAGGAAATCCTTCGCAGACGCCTTTGCTTTCACGGAGGTCTCGATCGTCCGGAACGCCTTCTTTACCGCGTCCGCGTCGGCGAGGTTGAGCTGCACGCCTCCCACGTCCGTCTTGTGAGTGATCGTCTCCGAGAAGAGCTTGAGCACCACCGGATAGCCGATCTCCGCCGCCGCCCGCACCGCCTCCTCCAGAGAGCGCGCGACGCGGGTGAGTGTCGTGGGGATCCCGTAGCAGGCGAGCAGCCCCTTCGATTCGGATTCGGTGAGGATCGTTCGCCCCGTCGCGCGGGCCGCGTGGAGGATCTTCTCCGCGCGTGTGCGGTCCGGAGCGTCCTCGGCGTGATCGGAAGGCAACTGGGGCGTTTCGTAAAGGGCGCGCAGGTTGTCGCTGTGCTGCCACATGTAGTCAAAGATGCGGCCGGCGGTGTCCGGATATTCGAAGCAGGGGATGCCCGCGCGGCTGAGGATCGCACGGCCCGCCTCGACCTCGCCTCCGCCCATCCAGCTCGCGAGCACCGGCTTCCCGGCGAGCTTTGCGTAGGGCTTGAGCTGCTCGGCCGTCTGCGTCGGATCGGTCATCGCCTGCGGGGTCAGGATCACGAGCAGGCCGTCGCTGTTCGGGTCCTGCGCGGCGATCTCGAGCGCCTTCGCGTAGCGCTCGGGGCTCGCGTCGCCGAGCACGTCCACGGGATTGCCGCGGCTCCACGGACCCGGCAGGATCTTGTTCAGCGCCTCGATCGTCGCCGCGGAAAGCTCCGCCAGCTCGCCTCCGTCGTGGATCAGCGCGTCGGTGGCCAGCACGCCCGGGCCGCCGGCGTTGGTCAGGATCGTAAGGCGCGGTCCGCGCGGGCGCGGCTGTTTCGCGAGCACCTCCGCCGCGTGGAAGAGGTGCGAGATGTCGTTGACGCGGAGCACCCCGCAGCGGCGAAAGGCGGCATCCAGCACCTCGTCGCTGCCCGTCAGCGCTCCGGTGTGCGAGGCGGCGGCCTTGCTCGCCGCCTCCGTCTTCCCCGCCTTGATCACGATCACGGGTTTCGAGAGCGCCACCTCGTGCGCCGCAGAGAGGAAGCTCCGCGCGTCGCCGATGGATTCCATGTAGATCACGATGCTCTCGGTGCGCGGATCGTTGCCCAAGTGGCTGATGAGGTCCCCCCAGCCGACGTCCAGCATCGAACCGATGGACACGAACGCGCTGAAACCGACGTTCTCCCGCAGGCTCCAATCCAGCACCGCCGTGCAGAGCGCGCCGCTCTGGCTGATGAACCCGACGTTTCCCGGCCGGGCCATCCCGCTCGCGAAAGTCGCGTTCACGCCCGTGATCGGGCACATCACCCCGAGGCAATTCGGTCCCACGATGCGCATGCGCCCCCGGCGCGCTTCTTCCAACACCCGCTGCTCCAACTTCACGCCTTCCGGCCCCGTCTCCTTGAATCCCGCCGAGATCACGATCGCTGCGCGCACGCCGGCCTTCACGCATTCTGCGATGATCCCCGGCACGGTTGGCGCCGGGGTCACGACGACCGCCAGATCCACGCGCTCGGGGACGTCCGCGATGCGTGGATAGGCCTTGATCCCGAGCACGGCGGGGCGCGTCGGGTTCACCGGGAAGACCGTCCCGTTGAACGGATTGCTGATGAGGTTCCAGAGGATGGTTCGTCCGACAGTGCCCGCCTTTTCGGTGGCGCCGATCACAGCCACGGTGCGCGGCGCGAAAATGGCGTGCAAAGGCTGGCGTTCGTGGCGGAGGTCGCGAAGAATTTCATTCATGGAAGAAGGCTCCGGTATAAGGAATACTGCTACTCAACTCTGCGGTGAACCGTTTGGCAAGCCGAAACCGCACAGCCGAATCCGGCCTTTGGACTCGTTTTTTCCGGCGCGCACTCGCAGGCTGCTGGGCGGCCATGAATCTCGTCGAACAGGCGCGCCGCGCCGGCGTCGTCGGCGCGGGGGGCGGAGGATTCCCCGCGCACGTCAAGCTCGCTGCCCGGGCCGACACCGTGATCGCCAACGGCGCCGAATGCGAGCCGCTCCTCCACAAGGATGCGGCCGTCATGGAGTGGGCGGCCGAGCGTGTGGTGAAGGGTCTCCTGCTCGCCCGCGACGCCGTCGGGGCGACGCGCGCGGTCGTTGCCGTGAAGGCGAAGAACACGCAGGCGGTCGAGGCGGTCCGTCGCGCCTGCGAAGGCGCGCCCGCAGAGTTTCAGGCGCTCGGCGATTACTATCCCGCCGGCGACGAATACGACCTCGTCTATGCTGTGACCGGACGTCTCATCCCGCCGGGCGGTCTGCCGATTCACGTCGGGGCGGTCGTGCAGAACGTCGAGACCCTCGCCAACCTCGCCGCCGCGGCCGAGGGGCGGCCCGTCACCCACAAGACGCTGACCGTCGCCGGTGCGGTGCGTACGCCCGCAACGTTCACCGTTCCGATCGGAACTCCGCTCCGCGCATTGTTCGAGGCGGCGGGCGGATTGACCGACGCGAAGCCCCTCCTCTGCCTCGGCGGATTGATGATGGGCCAGTCCACCGCAGACCTCGATACGCCCGTCACCAAAACGCTCACGGGCGTGGTCGTTTTGCCGGGAGACCATCCGGTCGCCCGTCGCAAGCTCCGTCCCGCGGCCTCCCAGGCGCACATCGGCAAGTCCGCGTGCGACCAGTGTCGCTACTGCACCGAATACTGCCCCCGTTACCTGCTCGGTTACGCGGTGGAACCGCACCAGGTGATGCGCGGCCTCGGGTTCACCGCTACGGGCGCGGCGCATTGGAACGAGTGGGCGGCGCTCTGCTGCTCCTGCGGCCTTTGCACCCTCTTTGCTTGTCCCGAAGACCTGTATCCGAAAGAGGCGTGTGACGCCGCGAAGGTCGAACACCGGAAAGCGAACTGGACCTGGGACGGCCCCCGGCAGGTGAAACCGCACCCGATTCGCGAAGGCCGCCGCGTGCCGTCTTCCGCGCTCGTCCGCCGCATGCATCTGGGCAAACTCGATCTCCCCGCGCCCTACGACGAACGCGCGGTGGCGGCCCCGCGGCTGACGTTGCTTCTGAAGCAGCACGCGGGGGCTCCCGCGAACGCGTCGGTGCGCGCGGGGCAAAGGGTCGCCGCGGGCGAACCGGTTGCCGCCCCTGCCGAAGGCGCCCTCGGCGCCGTCCTCCACGCGCCCTGCCGTGCGGAAGTCCTCGAGACGCAACCCGACCATCTCCTCCTTCAACGCCTCCCATGAACGAAAAATCCCTCGGTCTCGTCGAACTCACGAGCGTTGCCGCCGGCTTCCAATGCGCCGACGCGATGCTCAAGGCCGGAAACGTGCGCCTCCTCCTTTCCCGCTCCATTTGCTCGGGCAAATACATGGTCCTCGTCGGCGGCGACGCCGCCGGTGTGCAAGCCGCGGTGACCGCCGCGGAGGAAGCCGCCGCCGGCTGCCTCATTGATCGCTTCGTCATTCCGAACATCCATCCCGACGTGGTGGCGAGCCTCGGTCGCGCCGCGCTGCCGCCGCCGGAAGGCGCGCTCGGCGTCCTCGAGGCGTTCAGCATCGTCTCGCTCATTGAAGCGGCGGATGCCGCGGCCAAGTCTGCGGACGTGAAGATTCTCGACCTTCGCCTTGCGATGGCGCTCGGAGGCAAGGCCTTCTGCACCCTCACCGGCGCCATCGGTGCTGTGCAAACGGCCGTGGCCGCCGGCCGCCGTGTGATCGAGGAAGCGGGCGCGCTGGTGAACGCCGTCGTCCTCTCCCGCCCGCATCCCGACGTTTATCGCGAACTGATCTGAAAAGGCGTGGAACGCGTGGTGCGTTTTACGCTGCTGTCCACATGCCAAGGCCGAGGCGCGTCGGAGACTGCCGGATCATCTTCGCTATCCTCGACGAGCGAGTTCTCGTGCTGCGGGTTGGCCCTCGACGGGAAGCCGACCGATAATTGGGTTCTCTTTCGCACCCTCGCGCTACCCTTTACGGGAAGTCGGCGCCTCCGCGCGCGGACAACGGCCCGGAGTTTATCGTCAAGGCGGTGCAGGACTGGCTCAAGGGAAACGCGGTCAAGACCCTCTACATCCACCCGGGGTCACCCTGGGAGAACTCCTACATCGAGAGCTTCTACGACTTCTTGGTGCGGACATATTCGCCCTGCCAATCGGGAGGAGGTGGGTCGGCTTGAAAGGCGCGCGCGCGCGCAATGAAGGCGAGCGAGGGCGGGTCGCCGGGAGCGAGGCGGAGCGCCTCGCCAAACTCCGCCAGCGCGCCCACCCAGTCACGCCGCCAGTAGAGCTCCAGCCCCTTCTCGAAGCGGGAAATCGCCTCGCGCATCGTCGCACCCACGTCCTCCTTTCGCCCTACGAGCTCAAAAACCTCCACGGGTACGCGCTTCCCGGCGACAACCAGACGGTCAAGCCGGCGCGTCACGAGAACCCCCTTCACCGCGGTGTTCGTCACTTCGCCGATCATGATCCTCGTCCCATAGTCTTTGTTCGCCGGCTCGAGGCGTGCCGCGAAATTCACGGTGTCTCCCATCACGGTGTACTCGCGGCGGTCGGCGGACCCCATGCCTCCCGCCGAGACGAGCCCCGTGTGGATCCCCATGCGGACGACGAGTTCCACTCCATGCGCCTCGCGAAAGTGCGCCGCCAGCTCGCGGATTCTCGCCTGCTGCTCCAGCGCGGCGAGGCATGCCTGCCACGCGTGGTCATCGCTCGGGTAGGGCGCGCCCCAGAAGGCCATGATGCCGTCGCCGGCGAACTTGTTCACGCAACCGCGGTGCGCCTTGATGATGTCGCTCATCGGGCCGAGGTAGGCGTTGAGGATCTCAACGAGTCGTTCGGGTGCCATCCGCTCGGAAAGCGATGTGAATCCCGCCACGTCCGAGAAGAAGACCGTTGCCTCGCGCCTCTCTCCTGCAAGCGAGAAACTCTCGGGATGCTCTTCGAGGTAGTGGAGCACCACGTCCGAGACCATCGCGCCGAACTTCCTGCGGATCTCGATCCGCGCCTTCTGCTCGGCGCGGTAGCGGTAGAGCGAGACCGCCCCGAACGCGACGACGATCGCGCCTCCCGGCAGAACCATCGGCAGGCACGCAGCGTTCGCGAGAAAGAGACCGAAGGCCGCCGCCTCCGCCCCGACGAGGAGGAACGCCGTGCCGACTCCGGAGACGAGGACTCCCGCGCGGGCGTTGAGGAGGGCGAGGACGACCAGCAGGCCCGCGACGAGAGCGGACGACGCGGCTCGTCCCGGCGGACGGAGGAAACTCGCGCGGAGGATGTTGTCTACCGCCGTCATGTGGATGAAGACATAAGGCGCGTTCGAATCCAGCGCGCACGGACCGATGTCGCCGGCCCCCGTGAAGGTCTCCCCCACGAGCACGATGTTCCCTCGGAGGCGCTCGCGGATCCGTCGTGCCTCGACGGCCTCACGCGAGGGTCCCTCGCCAAGAAACGGCCCGTAGTCGGCCAGCGCCACCCAGGGCACCTGCGGGAAGTCCGCGATCTTTCCCTCGAAGTTCAGGAAGAGCCGGCCGAGGCGGTCCACGGGGACGCGGATCGTGCGCTCCGCATTCCAGAGCCGAACCTCCCGTCCAAACTCGACGCGGAGGCCCGTCCTTCCCGTGGCGTCCCGCGGATCCGCTCCGAGGTGGAGCAGGCACGCCCGCAGGGCAAACGACGGCGCGAATCGCGTCTCTCCCTTCGGCGTCCGAAAACCGACGATGAGCGGGAGTCGGCGAAGGTTGCCGTCGGGATCGCGCGGCACGTTGATCGCCCCGAGCTCGACGGGGGCGGAGGCGAGGAGATCGAAGGGCAGGGTCGCGTTGTCCGCGAAGGGATAGTCCGGCGGCGCACCGACCACGCACGACGCAGGAAGGGCGCATGCCTCGAGCGTTTCGGCGCGTTCGCGGTCGGCCGCCTCCGAGGCTCTCCATGCCGGGGACGCGTCCTCCGCCTCGCGGGTCAGCGCGCAGGCGACGATGAACTGCGGGATGGACGGATCCCGCCGCCGCGCCTCGTCGAGGGTGTAGAAGAGATTGGCGAAACGGGCGTTGCAGACCTCGTCGAGCAGGTTGAGCAAGCCCACTCTCGGGAACCGTTCTTCCTGGAGCGCGTCACGGAGCGGCGCGCGCCCGCCACGCACGAGGCGCTCCAGCTCGGCGTCCGTCCCGTCGGCCCGCGTCCGGTACGGGAGAAACATGAAATCGAGGCCGACCACGTTCGGCTTCCATGCCGTCGCGAGCTGGCGCATCGCGGAGATCCAGTGGTCCCGCGTGAGCCAGCCGCCCGAACCCCAGCGGTCGGCGTGAGGGGAAGAGGCCGGGTCCACCGACTTCTGGTCCACTCCGGCGAGGACGACTTCAAGGCTCACGCGCGTCGCGCCCCAGCGGCTCTTCAACCAGTGGCGGGCGCGGAAACGAGCGTCCACCGTCTTCATTTCGAGCCCTTCGACCCACCCGAGAAACTCGACCGTCACCGCGAGCGCGGTCACGACGAGGCAGATCGCCAGGATGGCGGCGAAGGGTTTCCGTCCTCGACGCATGAGCCTCCTGATAGCCTGCGTCTCCCGTCGTTTGAAGAAGATTAAGGCTTCCGCCGGACCAGCTCGAAGTTCGCGTCCGCTGGAGCGAGGACGAGACGCTGCGGCCGAGCCTGTCTCACCTCGGCCTCGAAGCGATCACGCGAGGCGTTCATCGCCGCCACGAGCTCCTGGAGATCCACGGAGGACGCGTCGCGCGCCGCCCTCCGTCCCCCCTCGAGCAGGAACAGCCCCATGAGCGTCATCCCCGGCGGATCCCAGCGCATCTTCCCGCGCAGATCGGCACGCGCCTCGCGACTGAATCTCTCCACGCCAAACGGTGCCTTCGAGAATTCCACGTCCGCAGCCTCCTCCCTCTCGCGCGAGGCGTGGAGGCGAACCACATTTTCCCGAAACCCTCTGACGCGCTCGAGGGCGGCCGCGTGGCAACTGTCGTTCATGAAGAGGAGGCGCGCGTATGAGGCGGCCACCCTGTTGAGAGCGGCCACGAGGTCGGAGGGCGCGAGGTCGGGTCCCTCGGAAAACTTCATCCGCCCATCCTCCTTTTGATGCGTCGAGAACCAGAGGATGAGGGTAGTCTGAGGATCGCCGTTCCGGGAGAGTTCTTCGAGCCAGCGGATGAAATCCTCCGCGGAACCGTTGTCCCAGCGATGGATCCCCGAGCCCGGCAGGCGTAGAACGTCCACGGCAAAATGTTCGAGGAGGCGCCCGGTTTCGGGGGCCATCGGGAGGTCGCTCACCCAGGAAAATCGGGAGCATGACGCCGTAGCGAGACGCACGGGGCCGCTCCATTCCCAATCCCCGGCGAACGCGAACTGCGCCGCGAGCGCCAGCGCAAGGACCGCGCCGCGAACGGGGGTCTTCACCCCTCGGCTAGCGCGGGATCGTCGTCGGGCGGACACGGTCCATCTCGAGGCCCTCGCGCACCGGCCGGCGGATTTCCTCGCGGGTGAAGAGTTCGGCACGCTTGGCGGACGCCGCCGCGGCCGCCGCGTCCAGCCGCGACCGCGCCCTGGCCAGCTCCGCGGCCGGGGCGCCACGCGCGCGCGCGACCTCGAGTTCCGAGCGCGTCGCGCCCTCGGAACGGGCGAGGCCCACGTAGTCGTCCACGAGACTCGAGAGCCTCTCGTCGCCGGACACGTTCTTCACGACGCCGTTTTCCACCACGTAACGGCCCGCGGCCGAGTTGTCTACCCGACCGCGCTCGATCTTCATGGCGACATGAGAGGTGCTGTCGGCGCGCTGCTGGGCCAGTTGTACGACGCTCCCCTCGCGCAGCGTCACTCGCGCCTCGCTCGACCCGAGGGCGACCGCGAGATCACCTCCTTCCGTCCTCAGGCGGGAGTGGGAGTTCTCCTTGCCGGGAGCCAGTTCGGCATCGAGCGTCTGACCGGCCGCCAGGGAAGATACGCTGAAGCTGCCGTCCTCCGCGGAGCGCGCGAAGACCTTCCCCTCGCGGCACTCGATGCGATTTGACTCGCGACGGTCGCTCCGCACGGAGAACGCCGTTCCCACCGCACCGCAGACCGCCGTGGGCGTCTGCACCTTCAACTGGTAACCCTTGGGAAACGCCTTGAGGTCCACGTCCACACCGCCCCGCTCCAGATTCAGCGACACGACCCTGGAAAACTTGGGGTCGCGCGTCGAGGTGCGGATGACCACCTCGGTGCCGGGGAGCAGGCGGAAGCGGTTCTGCTCGTCGAAGGCGGCCACGAAGGAACTGCGCGCGCCGGTCCTCCCCTTCGTCCCAGCCTTCTGGGTCTCTCCCTCGCGAGCCGCCGACCAGCCCGCCGCGCCCACGGGCATGACCTCGCAGGAGGAACCGCGCGTCTCGCGGAGGGTGAAGCTTTCGAAGGAGGTTTCAGCGCCGGAAACCTGGCACGACAGGAAGGCGAAGGCGCTCACCATGCCAAGCGGAACCGCGATCCGGTATTTCATGGGCGAAATCTTGTGGGTCTAGAACGAAAAATCCATTCCGAGACGGACGGTATAGGCCTTGAAATCGCTGTAGCCCTCCTGCGTCTCGAAATCCAGGCGGACGGTGACCTCCTCGGCCGGATAGAAACGCAGGCGGGGGCCAAGGGTCCAGTAGTCTTTGTCGCGGATAACGGTGTCCGGGAAGGAGTCCTGGATCACGAAGTTGTGATAGCCGAAGCCGACGCCCGCCGAAAATTCTTTCACGATGTCGCAATTGATCGTGCCCAGAACGGAGACGCGACCCGTACTGAGGTCCGGCTGCCGCTCATAATCGTCGCGCACGTAACCGAAGCTTGTGGTGAGCGAACCCGACCAGAGGCCCTTGCGCTTGCTGACGCCCATGAAGACGGTGCCGCCGTTGGCGTCGCGATCGAGGTTGGAGGTCACCGCCCGGGTCAGGCGGTGCTCCGTCTCCGTGCGCTGGTAGGAGAGGCCGACGTTCAGCAGATCGAAGAACCGCTTCGCGAGATAAAGAGCGCCGCCGTCCGATTCGAGGCGTTCACTGGTGCCCTGAACGTTGGTCGCCCCGCGGTAGGTGTGTTGGTAGAGCGCGCCGAGGATGAGGCCGTCGTAGATGTCCACGTCGAAACCGAGATCGCCGCTGTATTCGTTGCCGGCGAACCCGCCGGGGGACGTGTCGTCGAAGGAGCGATAGGTCAGGGTGGGCGATAGCACGGGGTTCTTCCATTGGAGCCCGTGGGAGTCGAACAGGCTCCCCAGGCCGCCCACGAAGGTGTTGAGGGCGTCTGAAATCGAAAACGAGGGGTTCAGACTGGGCGCCGTCGCGTTGCCGATCTGTTGTTCCGGCGTGGCGGGGGCGGAGGCCGAGGTCGAAACATTGTTCGTGGGAGAGTCCCAGGCCATGCCCATGGGCGAAAGGATCAAGCTCAAGCCGAGGCAGACAAAACGGAGATCACAAGACTTCATAGGAGAGGGGATAAGGATGCAGACGCGCTTTTCCAGCCCTACCTTCTGACGGCGGAGAGTGTCAACCTCCAACTTCAATATGGGGAATCAAAGAAGTGGGGAATCAAAGAAGTACTCGCCGAGGCCGGCGCCCTGTTCTTCGTAGAAGAGCCGCCCGACGTACAAATCCTCCGCGGCGGAAGGAAGGATTCGAATCGTCACCTTCTGGCTGCCTGGGCGCGGCAAAAGAGCCAGGTGCCCGTGGAGTGGCTGGCTCGCCGATTCGGATTGCGGACCCGCGGGGGCATGAGCTACAGCCTTCGCCAGGCGAGGAAACGCGTGGAGGAGGATCGCGCCCGCAAAGGAAGTGGAGAGCCCTCCTCCATCATGAAACCCGGACTGACCCCTAGATGACCCCTAGATGACCCCTAGACATGCCGGGTTCGCTGCAGCGCATGGTTAGGCCGCGTTCTCATGTCGTCAATATGGCTCGGTGCGAACTGTGAGTGAAACTCCAAACTTCTCCTGGTGCATCGTCGCGAATATCTGTGCGTTCTGCTCTGCAATGCCCGGATGACTGCTGTAGAAAATGCAAACCAAACCATCTGAATCCGGCTGCTTGTAAAGATACGCCTTGTGTTTGGCGTCCTCTGGTCGACGACCGCAAGACACGAGTAGAAGACATGCGCTCAACAAAATGTAAAGTGTCGATGGTTTCATACGTGTCGAGCGGCCTAACGGCTTGCGTGGAGGGGGCATGAAGAGTCACTTCTCAAGCGAACGCTGACGGTGAACCTCGGCGCGGAACGCGCCGTAGCGTTCCATCGTCTGGTTCGCCTCTTCTGTTCATCCAATCATCGTGTCGGGATACGGACCGAGAAAACGTTCCCCGTTGAAGTGAACAACGTGGTCAGGGTCTTCGGCAATCCAGACCTCTGTTTCCCAGGAAATCTGGCTCAAGAAGCGGCCCATTGCGTCGCGATCCTCGAATGCGGTGACGAAAACAAGACCGGTTCGAAATCCGGCGAACAACTCCTTGAGTTCCCGCCGTCGCTTCCCGTCCACAACCCCGGCACTTGTCACGGCTTCGCCGATGACCAGCCATCCACGCTTCGGATCGTGAACGACAACATCCGGCATCTTGGCGGCAGAGTCAATGTGCACGCCAACGCGAGCAAAGTACTCGGTCTCGAAGTGCTGGAACTTGTTCTCGGCGTCTCCGACATAGAGAACCACGCCATCTGGCACAAACCGCGTGCAGAATTGCTCGATGAACGCCTTGATAAGTGGATTCTGGCCGCCTGGCGAAAGAGAGATCTCCTTTCCGGTGGGCAGTCGCACCGGGATACGGGCGATGTCTCGAGCACGCTGTAACTCCCGCTTGATCACATCTTTCTCGGCGAGATACCGCTGCAGCACGGTACTCCATGCGTCTGTCTTGAAAGCCCTGCACAGGATGAGAGCGGTTGGTTCGATTTGGTACACCGTCTTGCCGCTGTTCGTCGGGCGACTTGGCTCGTCCGGGTTCTTCGTCAGAAGCCCCTCTTCGACGAAGTACTTCACGGCTTCGTCACGGATGGTCTCGCGGGTGTTCGGGGCATATCGCGTGCGGTACTTGTCGGCCACGAAATCAATGATGGGGGTGATACCGCGCAAAGGGCTTTGGGCATTCGCCCAGGGGTCATAGGGGCCAAGATCGAGCATGGCGAGGAGAACGTATCCGGCAACTTCATTGCTTTGCCGTGGCCCGAAGCCCATTGCGCGCAGAATCGCAGTTGCTTCCTTGAGTTTCCGCGCGCCGCGCGGTTTGCTCTTGCCTGCGGTCGGACTCATGTCTTTAGCTCCCTTGCCACGATTTGATCAACCTCATCCTGCCCCGGCCCCCTGTCGCCGATCTGATTTCCGATGGCGCGCAGTTGCTGCGCCGTCGGAAATCGCACATTTCGGAGGTCAGTCGCGTTGACCTGCGTGTGTCCGTTGAACTGGCGGAAGTACAGGTCGAGGACCGACGAGTTGAGGTAGGCCCAAAGCCCCTTTGCCAAGAGCATGTCCAATCCCTTCCCACTGGCATGGATGTAGTTCAGGTGGTTCTCTAAGCCGACGCGCTGCGATCCGACGCGGACAGGATCGTAGATGCAGGCCACAACCCTGCGCCGTTCTTCCTTGGATGTGAACCGCTTCGTCAAGACGTACACGGCAGCCGGGATAGTCAGGCTTTGCGTCTGGTCATCCTCCCGGATGGCATTCGGTTTTCGGCCCCGTTCCGCCGGCCAAGTGACGAACAACCCGCCGAAATGGCAGGGATAGATCAGGGGGTACGCACCCTCTTCCGGCTTCTGTCGGATGTGCTCGCGCGCGCGGAAATCGACGACCCGGCCCGTCGAAACCGCGAGACCAAGCCGGTCTAGTGTTGACCCCAGTCGGGCGACTTGACCACGTGCGGCAAGATGCTGTTCAGAAGTGGGGATGTGAATGAACGCTTCGGCATCGGCGGGCGAAATGATTTCTGTTGTCGGGAAGGTGCGACTGTGACCGGCGTCATGATGCCCCCCGCTGCTTTGCGAAACACGAATGCTGCTGGAATCTCGGGGATCCTTGACCGCGTGAAGAATCACGTTCTCCTGCAAGACATCATCATGTTTGAAAGTCGCCGTCCTGGACTCGAAGACGTGAATTCTGCGCAGACACATCTCCGAGAGCAGCCGCTGACGGAATGGCTTGAAGTAGGGGCCATTGCAGAAACTGCGCGGCGTGATGGCGACCAGTTCGCCCTTGGGGCGCAAGAGGCCGATAATGAGATTCAGAAAGGCCGTATAGAGGTTCGTCGTCTCGGCTCCCACGGCGCGTAGAAGACGGTAACCTTCTGACGTTGTGGACAGTTTTCCGTACGGCGGATTGACGATAGCCGCGTCGAATACCGGCGGTGCCTTCGAGAAGAAGTCGTGCCGCTGCATCTCGGCTGCTTCGGCGATGAAATCGACGTTGCGGACCGTCGCCAGGAACTCCACCCCGTGTTGTTGGCACGCGACGCGGCACGCTTCGTAGGTTTGCTCGATGCCCCGAAGAAGTGTTGCGTCCAGTTCGTAGGCCGTCACTTCGATGCGCTTCGGCGGCATCTTTCGCTGCAATTGGCGTCGAACGAACGCAGCGGACAGAATACCCATCCCGGCCCCTGCGTCCAAGAGCCGTATATTGCGTGAGCGGAGGTGAAACATCGCCGCCATGAGGTCAGCAACATGCGGCGGTGTCAGAAACTGGCCGAACGCCTTCTGATGCTCGATCGAGACCGAGGCAAAGAAACGGGCGCGAAGTGCGTCGGCGACAGACAGGAGAGACTCCTCAACCGTCTCGCCGGGCAGGATCTCCGTAACCGTAGCAGCCCCTGCGTTCATTTGCATTTCATGATACACGGGACGGTCGGTAAATGCAACCGGAATCTTGCAGTACGCCGTTTCCGGTGTGCAAGATCGGATGCGCCACCACGAGCATGTTGTGTCTAGGGCGAACGACCCAAGTTCAGCGACCCGACCCGCGGGACACGTGGATTGCAACCCCAGCGCGAAGGCCGGGTTCGCTGCAGCGTATGGTTAGGCGCAATCGCTTGTGATTTGAACTCTACGACAAACTTGCGCGCCCCAGAAAGGTCTGCGGGATA
>JADZFN010000052.1 GCA_020849895.1 Verrucomicrobiia bacterium
AGTGGGCTTGGCCAGCCGACACAACGCCGCCCAAAGCCCGTTCCCGCCGCAACCCCTCTGGGCGCGGGCTATTTTGGCCAAATCCAGCGTTGCCTCGGCGCTCAAAGCCCACTGCGGGGATTCTCGCGCCTCGGCACCTTGGCTTTGGCCAAAATGGCCTCCCGCAGAGGGTAGTCGAATTTTCAAACACCCTCTGAGGCCCGGAAAAGAGCGGGCGAGTGCTTCTCCGCCGTTCAAAGCCGCACGAAATTCCCGAGGAGTTGAAGCCCGACGCTTTGGCTTTTTTCGGGATGGAACTGGCAGGCGAAGGCGTTCTTCTGCCAGATCATGGAGGCGAACTCGGGACCGTAAGCCGTGGTCCCACAGGCCAGCGAGGCGTCTCGCGGCGCGGGATAGTAGGAATGGACGAAGTAGAAGTGGCGTCCGTCAGAAATCCCGCGAAAGAGCGGACAATCGGGGCGAACGATCGCCACGCGGTTCCATCCGATCTGCGGCACCTTGAGCGGGCCCGACGGAAAACGCACAACACGCCCAGGAAGAAAACCGAGGCCTCTTACGCCCGGGCTCTCTTCACTCTCTTCGAAAAGGAGCTGATACCCAAGGCAGATCCCGAGAAACGGCTTCCCTTCTCGAAGCGCGACCAGGAGCGGTTGCGTCAAGCCTTGCGCCTCGAGATTGCGCATGCAGTCGCCGAAAGCCCCCACGCCGGGCAAGACCACCTTGGATGCCGCCGCCACACCGTCGGCGTCTCGGACGAGGCGGACTTCGCCTCCGACCCGCGCGAGCGCCTTTTCAACGCTGCGCAGGTTGCCCATGCCGTAATCCACCAAAGCGATCACGCCCCCATGGAGAAGGAAAAACCGGCGAATGCCCAACGAAAAACGCAGGAAACGCCGGCGCCTTTTCTCCTCCCTTTCGCGATCTCCGCAGGCTTGGAGTCGCCACCTCCTTCCGCTTTCTTTTCTTCATGCGCAGGCCTTCCCCTTCTCCAAACCGGCGAACGGCGCGACAACGCCTCCTCCGCGAAGCGCTCCGATGCGGCGGCGTCGCCCCGCGCCTCCTTTACGAAACGCCGGCTCAGGCGCTCAAGTGGCTCGCCGTCCACCGCCGCTGGTCACCCGCCTTCGCCGCGCGTGGGCGGCGCTTTTATCGCGCTGCGCTGGAGGAAATCGCGCGCGCCTTCCCCGGCGCGACACGTGTGGTCAGCCTCGGTTGCGGAAACGGCGCCAAGGACCTCCTCCTCCTCCGCGCGCTGCGCCGCCTCGAAGGCCGCGTCGAGTACGTCCCCTGCGATGCCGGCGCCGAGCTTGTCGCGCGCGCCGCTTCGCTCTGCCGCAAGGAGGCGGAAGGCGGATGCCGCCCCATGGTCGCCGATCTCGCACGCGTCCGGATTCTTGCGCGACGTCTCGCCGCGTTGCCTCCTTCGGACGGGCAGCGGATCGTGCTTTTCCTCGGAATGCTCCCGAGCCTCGGACCCACAGACGCCCGACGGATTCTTCAGGCGATCCTGCACCCCGGAGATGCGCTCGTGGTGAGCGCGAACCTTCTTCCTCCGGGAACGTGCGCCGCACGGAGAGTGATGGCCCAGTACGACAATCGCGAAACTCGCGCATGGCTTCTCGAACTGCCGCGCGCCCTCGGCTGGCCGTCTCATGCAAAGGCGCTGCGCTTCCGATGGGGACGCGATCCCGAATGGCGCGGACTGCGGCGCATCGAGGGGCGGTATCGGGCCGAAGGCGCGCCCCGCCTTCTGCTGTTCGCCTCCCGCCGCCATACGCCGACACGTCTCCGCGCGTTCCTCCGCACGCTCGACGTGCGCACGACGGGTCTCCGCCTCACGGAGGGGCGCGACGAGGGGATCGCCTGGGGAATCGCAGCCTGCGGCGTCCACAGCTCCGGATCTGGCGCCTCCGGCCGGCGTTAAGGAATCAAGCCGCTCCGGGCTTCGAACGCCCCGTCAGGGCACCGCACCCGACGGCTTGGGAGCGGCAAGGATCAACTCTCCAGGCTTGATTTCCACAAACGCAGCCTGTTCCAATTTTTGTTTTTCGGGCGCGAGACCGGAGAGAAGCCGCTCCAGGATGGGCACAAGATGGGGGGTGATCAACGCCGGCGCAAGCCATCGTCCGACGCGAATCTCGACCGGATCGAAGAACCATCGCGCGTCGTTGTTTTTGAGACGGGCGGCCGCCTGTACGCCGAGGCGGAACCATTTCCACTTTTGCGTGACGGTGATCGTGGCGGTCCCCTCTCCCAACGCAACGGTCAGTTTTTCGATCTGCATTCCGCCGGCGTTTTCGCCCGCGGCCTTCCTCGTGACGGCGACCGCCTCGGCGAGTTTGGCGTTCAGCTCCTCTTCGCGGAACATGAACTGCCCGCCCGTCTGGTTCCCGAAGGCCTCTTCAAGTTCGGCGCGCTTTTTCTGGAACGCCTCGAGATCCTTGTCGCCCGGAGCGCGGCTCGCGTCGCGGGGCGGGATCCAGATGGACGCCACGAGCGCCGCCGCGGCGGCGAGAAGCGCGATCTGGATGAATTTCCTGATGCCGAACAGGACGCGCTGCGCGATGGACGCCTCCTGCTTGCTGCGCCGCGAACCGCGCCGGACGCTGCTCGGCACGCCGACGCGGCTGATCTCGAGTTTCTGACCGCACTTCGCGCAGAAGATGCGTCCGATGTCGTTGTCATGACCGCATTGAGGGCAGTTCAGCATGGAAAACCTCCATCCAGATCGAAAGTCGAACTCCGAAATTCGATCAGAAACCGCAGGAGTGAAGACGCGTCCGCGGAGCGTCTGTTTTTTTGCACAAGGGCATTCGAGTTTTCGCCGGGATTCGAACTTCAAAATTCACAGCTTTCGCGGTCAATCCTTGGCTTTCTTCACGCTTTTCGTGGCGGAATCCTTTTTCGCCGCGCCGGCGTCGCCGCCCTCCTTCTTGGGCGAAGGCGCCGTCGCTTCCTTTTCCTTTTTTGCAGCCTGCTTGTAGCCCTCGCTGCGGTAATCCGTGATGTAAAAACCGCTCCCCTTGAAGATGAGACCCGCACCGGGACTGAGCAGGCGCTTTACGCGCCCTTTGCCCCAGGACTTTCGGCGACATTTCTCCTTGGGACAGGTGGACAACGGAGCGTCCTTCATGGACTGGACCGTCTCAAAGGTTTTTCCGCACTTTCCACATTCGTATTCGTAGGTCGGCATGGATGAAAACGTGTTCTCTTACGACGTTCCGTTGCCTCCCGCAAATTCAAAATGCGCTTTTTCATGCGGCGTCCGGATTGCCAAAGCGCGAGGAGACTGGTAGTTTGCCCGGCTTTCGAAAGGTTCTCCCCTTATGCCCGTCCCCATCTCCCAGGCCTACACCGTCGCCCGCTATGTGATCGGGCAGAAACTCGCCGGCCGAAAGCGTTATCCTCTCGTGCTCATGCTCGAGCCGCTTTTCCAATGCAATCTCGAGTGCGCCGGCTGCGGCAAAATCCAATACCCCGATCACGTCCTCAAACGCCGCCTCTCTCCCGAGCAGTGCTTCAAGGCCGTCGAGGAATGCGGCGTGCCGATCGTGAGCATTCCGGGCGGCGAACCGCTCATCCATCCTGAAATCCAGCAGATCGTCGAAGGACTCATCGCGCGGCGCAAATACGTCTACCTCTGCACAAACGCCTTGCTCCTGAAGCGACGGCTCGACCTCTTCACGCCGTCGAAATACCTCACCTTCAGCATCCACCTCGATGGGCTCGAGCCGGAGCACGACCACGCCGTCTGCCGCGAGGGGACCTACAAGACCGCCACCGAAGCGGCGCGCGAGGCGCTCCGCCGCGGATTCCGCGTCACGACCAACACGACGCTTTTCGAAGGCGCCGACCCCGTGCGGGTACGCGCCTTTTTCGACGAGATGACGGCGATGGGCGTCGAGGGGATGATGATGTCGCCAGGCTACAGCTACTCGCATGCGCCCGATCAACAGCACTTCCTCGTGCGCAACCGCACGCGCGAGCTTTTCTCAAAGATCCTGTCGGATCCGAACCCGAAATGGGCGTTCAACCAATCTCCGCTGTTCCTGGAGTTCCTGATGGGGCGACAGGACTTCGAGTGCACGCCATGGGGGATGGTCACCTACAACATTTTCGGCTGGCAGAGGCCGTGCTACCTGCTCGACGAGGGCTATGCGCCGACATTCCGTCAACTCCTCGAGGAAACCGAGTGGTCGCGTTACGGCTATCACTCCGGCAATCCCAAGTGCGCAAACTGCATGGTGCACAGCGGCTACGAGGCGACGGCGGTGGACGCCACCTTCTCTTCCTTCAAGCACTTCGCGCGCACGGTGAAGCTCACGCTTTTCGGCTTCAAGGCCAGCCGTCCGCCGGACCCCGGCTTTAAGTTCAAGCCGCCGCTCGATGGAACGGCGACGACCGGATCGAGCGATCCCGCGCGACGCGGCTGTTCCGCTCTCCAGCCGAGAGAACGCGAAGCGAGCGGCGTGAAGGGATGATCCCGCCGGCGCCTCATGCCTTGGAAAGGCTTCACGAAGGAGTTGAGGCTGAGCGCCTTTCGCAAATCCTTTAGGCTTCAAGCCTTGAACCTCGAACCTTCCATCAGGAGGTCCGCCCCATGGACCACGATTTTTCCATCTTCCGCCGCCTCACGGATTTTGGAGCTTGGCTTTTGCGCCGAGGCCTTCCATTCATCTTCCGACCCAGCGACCCGATGAGCGACCTGACCGAAGCGATCCACAAGGCTTACAACTACCGCGGCGACGTCACCGTCACTCTCAAGGACGGCGTCGAAATCGTGGGTTTCCTTTTCAACCAAGAACCGCGCGCGACGTCGCGCTGTCCGGAAGCGTTCGTCGAAATGTTGATCGCGGGCTCGGACGAGAAGAAGCTCATCCCCGTTTCGAAGATCGCCCGGATCGAGCTGACGGGCGAAGACTCCGCCGCCGGCAAGTCGTGGGAGGAGTGGATCGTCAAGCAGGAGGCCAAGAAAAAGGCGCCGGAGAATCCGAAGCCGGTTTGAAAAAGACTCCGTGAGGACCGCGCATCGGAGCTTGGGTCGCCTCATTCTCTTCTTCGCGGCGACGGTCGCCCTTGCGGCGCTGGCCCTCCTCGCATGGGTGGCGTTCGATCCCGCGGGCGCCGTCACACGCGTCTCGGGGTGGCTTGCGCCGGACCTGGGCCTGAAGATCGCTGCCGGACGCTGGACCTCCCTCCGCTCGATCCGCTTCGAGGGGGTTTTCGTCGGAAAAATCCTGACGGTTCCGAAGATCGAACTCCGCTGGTCATGGCGCCGGCTGCGCCATCGCCACCTCGACGGCCTTCGCCTTCAGGGGGCGCGGTTCTCCCTCGATCTCGCCGGGCTCGCCGACGGCGACGCCGCATCGGCGAACGGACCGCCGAAGGCGGCGGGGCACGCGTGGTTCCTCGACCGCCTGACGCTCGAACGCGGCGGGCTCGTTCTCCTCGGTATCGCGCCGAGCCTGCCGCCGCTTTCGTTGGAGGTGGAGGGCGACTTTCGCGATGTGCCGCTCGGCATGAACGCGGGGCCGAAAGGACGTACGCGCATGCGCACGATCGAACTCCGCGCGCTGAAGGTCCAGTCGCCGGTCGATTTCGCGCACACCTTGCTCTACGTCGAAAGGCTGTTGGTGGAGTTCAACCTCGAAGGCCTCGAACGCCGCCAACTGCAGCGACTCCGCATCGAACGCCCCAATCTCGACGTGGATCGCGGGTTGTTCTGGTTTGTGGACGAGCTGCGCAAGGCGTCGGTCGCCAAACCGAAGACGCCGGCCAAAGGGCCGCCCTGGCGGACGCAAAAGCTGGAAATCACGGAAGGCCGTCTCGACGTGACCCGATTGAAGGAGGTCTCGCTCGAATATCCTCTGGAGTTTCAACTGGCCCAGGACAACGTGGATTTGGAGAGTCTGAGTCTCGCCAATTTCCGGCTCGATCTGGTGATCCCCGAGCAGAACATTTCCTGGGCGGCGCACGAGATCGAATTTCACCATCTCGGAGGGCGGATCGCCTTCAATCTCGGCAAAGGCGCAGCGAACGACCTAGTGAACACGATCCACATCGAGCAAATCCGCTGGAAAGACCTGCCGCTCGATCAGGCGTGGATGAGTTTCACCTTCACGCCGACGATCCTCAGCGGCGCCTACGGCGGGCGGATCGCCAAGGGATATCTCAACGGGGGGATTTCGTGCGGCTGGTCGAGAGACGATCCGTGGGACTTCTGGGGCGCGGCGGCCAATGTGGACGCGGAAGAGGTTTGCGCGGCACTGGTGGCGAAGCGCTTCGCCATGAACGGGCGGACCGAGCTGAAGTTCGCGATCAAGGGACGCCAGTCCGCCCTCGACGCCGCACTCTCCCTGCGCTCGCTCACGAAAGGGACGATGAACATCGAGGCGATGGACCTCGCGCTCGACAAGATCGAGAAGAACACCCAAGGCGCAAAACGCGAGGCGCTTCGAACGCTGCTCGGCGCCCTGCGCGATTATCCCTACGACCGCTACACGCTCGAAGCGAACTACCGCAAACCGGACGCGACGCTTGCGCTCCGCGCCGAGGGGCCGCGCGGGAAGCGTTCGCTCGATCTCCGCTGGCACGGCAGCGAAAAACCGTGAGGGAGCGACGGAGAGAGGGCGCGCGGAGGACCGGCCGCGCGATCGGGAAACGCCGCCTTCGTTTTCGCGGCCATTGAGGAAATCCGGCCCCGCTACGAACGGCCGCGGGAAGAGGGCGCGGCGGAGGCGTAGGCACTGGCGCGCGCAGCGTAATCGCGGATCCCCTCGGCGATCGCCCGAGCGAGCTTCTCCTGATGGGCTTCCGTGGTGATGCGTACGCCCTCCTCAGGGTTCGAGAGGAAACCGGCCTCGATGAGCACCGCGGGAATCGGACTCTGGCGGAGAACGACGAACCATGCCTCCTTGACGCCTCGGTTGGCCAAGCCGGGAATTTCCTCGAGACGCGCGCCGATGCATCGAGCGAGAGTCAAATTGCTCGGACGCGCATCGTTGACGGTCGCGTAGCCGGAGGGCGCACGGGAACCCGCCGTCGAACGCCCGCCCCGACGCGGCATCACGTAGATCTCGAACCCATGCGGGCGGCGATGAGCGGCGGAAAGTTTCTTGGCCTGCTGCTTCGACGAACTGCGATTGAAATGGATGCTGACGAAGATCCAGTCGCGATACTCGGGGTGCGACGCGATGGCCGTCCGCTCCTCGAGAGTCAGGAAGGTGTCCGAATTCCGCGTCAAAACCGTGCCGAACCCCGCCTGGCGCAGATGGGAGGCGGTCTTGCGGGCGACGGCAAGCGTGCCGGTCTTTTCCTTGAAACCACCGGCAGCGATTGCGCCCCAACACTCCTCGCGGGAGCCCTCCGGAGGATTTCCTCCGTGACCGGCGTCGAGAATCACGCCGCGCACCGGCGCGAGCGGACCGTTGTCCGAGGAGTCCGTGGTGACGCACCCCGACAGCAAAACGAGCAAACTCGATCCCGCAACCGCGGGGAATGCGCGGAAAAGCGTGTGATGCATAAGGCCCCATACCCACATTCCGCTTGAAAGGCAATGCCGAGAAGCGAAAAAAAACAAGGCGAGTTCCGCTTCCCAGCATCAGGAAAATCCATGGCGCCGCCAGGCGCAGGCGATGCGCCGCTGGCGGCGGGAATCCCATGGACCTCGACACGTCGCGCAACGGCGAACGGCGGCGGAGAGGGCCTGTCGGCAGATTCCCTCGTGTCGCACACCCGAATCGTTCGGTTTCCGAAATGCCCTTTGCGCGCCGAAAGGACCTGCGGCATAGTGAAGCCATGTCCGATCCGAAGCTCGTCGAAAACATCCTTCGCTCCTACCGCGAGCATGGGGGAATCAACCATCTCGACGGCGCCAATCTCCCTTCCCGCGAGGCGGTGGCCGACATCCTCCGCGATTTGCTTCGCCTCGTCTTTCCCGGCTTCTACGGCCACGCCGCCCTCCCCTCCGATCAGATCGCTGACGGCGTCGCCGAAACGCTCTCCTCCGTCTCGCGCAAGCTGGTTCGAGAGATCCGCAAGAGCCTGGAATACCGGCGGCCCGCGCCGGCGACAGACGGCCGGGACCTGAACGTCCCCATCGAAGCTCGACGGATCGCGGAGGATTTCCTCGCCGATCTTCCCCGTATTCGCGAGCTGTTGGCGTCGGACGTGCAGGCGGCGTACGAAGGCGATCCGGCCGCGATGAGCCACGACGAAGTCATCGTCGCCTATCCGGGACTCAAGGCGATCGCCGTCCAGCGCATGGCGCATCAACTCTATCAGGCGCGCGTCGCGCTCATCCCGCGGATGATGACGGAATGGGCGCACTCGCGCACTGGAATCGACATCCATCCGGGCGCCCGGATCGGCAACCGCTTCTTCATTGATCACGGAACGGGCGTGGTGATCGGCGAGACCACCGTGATCGGCACCGGGGTGAAGATCTATCAGGGTGTTTCCCTCGGCGCAAAGAGCTTTCAAAAAGACCCCTCCGGACGCCTAGTCAAAGGCACCAAACGCCATCCGGACGTCGAGGACGGAGTGACGCTCTACGCGAACGCCACCATCCTCGGTGGCGACACGACGATCGGCGCGCGCTCGACGATCGCGGCGAACGTCTTTCTCACCCGTTCCGTGCCGCCGGACTCCCTGGTCTTCTACGAGGAGGCGGACCTCCGCATCGTTCCGAAACGACGCGCGGGCGGCGAAGCCGTTGCGTTCGATTACGCGATCTGACGGCGCCGCCGGTCAGAAGCGGTAGCCGAAAGTCAGCTGCGGCCCGGCGGCATCGAGCGAACGATTCTTGCGGGCGGGCTCCGAAAGGCCGCCGTTCGAGAAGTGGGTGTAGTTGCCCGCCAAACGCAGGAACCACGATGGACTGATGTCGTAGCGAAACCCCAGCCCGATGCCGAAGTTGAAGCAGAAGTCCTGCCCTTGGCCCTGCTGCCCCTTCGAGAGATCGGTATAGCCCCGGGAATCGGCGAAGCCGAACCCGACGTTGCCCTCGATGAAGGGGACGATATCCCAACCGGGCTGGACGAAGTTGTAGCGCGGGCCGTACTGCATTCCCACGAAGCGATCTTCGATCCCGCTCTTGACCGCCATGCCGAACCCACGAAAGACGAACTCGGTGTATCCGCGGAGGATGCCGTCGAGCTCCTTGTCCATCGAGATGTCGTCCAGCTTCAGCGACAAGGTGAGCTCCGCGGGAACGAGGGTGTATCCCTTGTTGTTCGTGCGGATGTCCGAAACCAAAATACCGGTTCCGGTCTCAAGGGAGAGGTCGTAGTCCTTGGCGACGTCGGAAGACTTGACCGATCCGAGGCGCGCCTTCCTGACGGCGAGCGCATCGTCCGCCTGAAGGGCGTAAGGGGCCAGAGCCAACGACAGCACGAGGAAGAAGATGGGAGTTTTCATCGTCATAATCTTTAAAGCTGAAAGCATTCTTCGGTCTTAATCAAGCGGATTTTTAAATCGCACGCGTTGCGTCTTTTCCTCCCGCTCCTCTTCCGCTAGTCTGTGGATCATGAAAACCCCATTCGCGGTGGAATGGACCATGCGCCAGGCATGGCGCGCGACCCCTGAGGCGGGTCTCGAATGCGCGGTGGTGCGGGCGGGATGGACCGCCGACGCGCTCCTCGTGGAAGCCGACTTGGGCGACCGCGCCGCCTTCAACCCTGCCAAGGCCTTCAACGAGGTCGCCTACACGAAAGGCGACGTATTCGAAATCTTCGTGCGCCCCGAGACGCAGGAGGCCTACTTTGAAATCCACATCACGCCGGAGAATCAGGTCCTTCAGCTTCGCTTCGCCGATTCCCACGCGATCCGGCAGATCCGCGCCGGCAGAACGGAAGAGGAGAAACTCGGCCCCTACATGGTTTGGGAACCGCGCATCACGAGCGAGACCCGCGTGGACGCCGCGGCAAAAATGTGGCACGTCCGGGCGCTCGTGCCAACGGCGATGGTGTCAGAAAAAGGTCCCATGAAACCTGGAGACCGATGGCTCTGCTCTTTCTGCCGCTACGACTACACCCAGGGCGCGAAATCCCCCATCCTCTCCTCGACTTCGCCCCACGTCGAGTGCAATTTCCACCGGCAGCAGGAGTGGCAGCCGATCGTCTTCTCGGGAGTGTGAACCTCGCCGCACCGCCCTCTGGACGGAGCGCGGCGGCGCGCGCCCGCCCCACGGCGGGACACGTCCACAAAGTCAGGGCGCCGGAGGAGCGTCCATCGGCTGAACGCGAACCGAACGCGCGTCGAAGAGCTCGCCGATCTTGTCGTCCACAAAGATGTCGAGGAGACGCCAGCGGTCGCCGGGACGGTAATACGAAAACCTCCAGCGGAGAGGAAAGTTTTCCGACCAGCTCAGGCAAACGATCTGCATAAGGCTCATTCCGACGCGACGCTGTTCGATGGTCTCGAAGCCGAGGATCGGCCCGTAGGTGGCGATCGCTTCGCGCGTCTGCTTCTTGAGCGCCCTGACGTCGTCTTCGCGCCCGCGGATCCGGGTGTTCACAAGGATGAGCTCGTACGCCTCGTCCACCTTCTGTTGTTTGAGGAGGTTGAAGAAGGTGGTGATGCCTTTCTGGATGTCCTCGGGCAACGGCGGAGGAGCGGCAGGCGACGGGACCGCGAGGAGGAGGGCGAAAAGCAGGGAGGTCGCCCCGACGAACGTCGTTCGATGAATGAATCGTGCGGGGGATTTTTCCGACGCTGCGCGCGAAGGCATCCGATCGGCATTTCGCCAGAGACGCAAGTTCATGAAGGTCCAGTGCAGGGTTCGGAGTTCGAGGCTTTGACCCCCTACGCAAGGCCCATCGCCTCAAGGACGGCGCCCTTGGTGGCGCGCACGGTGACGGCCTTCATCTTGTGGTGCGCCACGATGTCGGGATCTTTGAGGCCGTGACCGGTGACAGTGCAAACGATGATGGGCGACGCGGGGATGAGGCTGGCACGGACTTCCGCGGCGAGAGGACAATCGGGGTGATGATGGCGGCTCGCGCTCTTCAAAAGTCCGGCGACGGACGCGGCGGAAGCGGGCTCGACGAACACGCCCTCATTCACCGCGAGCCAGAGCTGCGTCTCAAGGATTTCCTCGTCGGTAACGATGTCTATCAGACCGTTGGATTGCGCAAGCGCGACCTTGGCGGCCTGCCAGCTCGCGGGATTGCCGATGCGGATGGCGGTAGCGACCGTCTCGGGTTTCTTGACCGGTGCGTCGTAGAAGACGGGGGCGGCGCCCGCAGCCTGGAAACCCATCATGCGCGGAAGGCGGCGCGCTTTGCCCGCCTGCTTGTATTCGCGGTAGCCTTTCCAATAGGCGGTGATGTTGCCCGCGTTGCCGACGGGGATGAAGTGATAATGAGGCGCCTCGCCGAGGGCGTCCACGATCTCGAACGCGGCGGTCTTCTGTCCCTCGATACGGTCGGGGTTGACGGAGTTGACGACGGCGACAGGATGCTCCTCGGCGACACCTCGGACGAGGTCGAGGGCGGCGTCGAAATTGCCCTTCACGGCGATCACCTGGGCGCCGCTCATCAGGGCTTGGGCGAGTTTGCCCCGGGCAATCTTGCCCTTGGGCAGAAGAACGAAACAGGCGAGCCCGGCGCGCGCCGCATACGCGGCGGCGGAAGCGGAGGTGTTGCCGGTCGAGGCGCAGATGACGGCCTTGGCGCCGCGCTCGAGAGCCTTCGAAATGGCGATCGTCATCCCCCGGTCTTTGAAAGACCCCGTGGGATTGAGCCCTTCGCACTTCAAATACACCTTGGCATCGGGGGCGATCCTCCGGCTCAGGCGCGGCGCGAAAACGAGTGGAGTGTTCCCCTCGAGCAGGGTGACGACCGGCGTCTTCTCGCCAACCGGAAGGAAAGAGCGATAGGCTTCGAGAATTCCGCGCCAACTCATGACGGCGAAGGATAGACCGCGCGATTCTCGGGAACAACTCGTTTCCCGAAGGCTTCTGCAGTCGAAAGAGGTGTGGCCTTTTCGCGCGGAAACGCCATGCTTTGCGGAGTATGCCGCCTCTGAGGAAGACCCCAAAACGCGCGATCCGCTCTATCGCTGCGGCCCTTCAGCCTTACGTGGTCCGGGGTTGGATGGCGGGCGCCGTGACGCTCGTCGCGGACCGGAGCCGCATCCTCAGCCTCGACGCCGTCGGTTGGGCCGATCGCGCAAAACGACGCCGGATGACGCCCGACACCCTGTTCTGGATCGCTTCAATCACCAAGCCGATCACCGGCGCAGGCTTCATGATGCTCGTGGACGAGGGCAAGGCGCGCGTCGGCGACCCGGTCGTGAAATACCTCCCCGAGTTCGCCGACCTCCGCGTCGTCGCGAAGCGTAGCCGCGCGCGCATGGTCCTCGTCAAGCCGAGGCGAAAAGTCGTTCTCCGCGATCTCCTCACCCATACGAGCGGAATGCCGATGCATTCGCCTCTGGAAAACCCGACGATGGACCGGCTTCCGCTCGACGTGGCGGCGCGGAGCTACGCGATGACTCCTCTCGAATTCCATCCGGGCCGCCGCTACGCCTATTCCAACGCCGGCATCAACACCCTCGGCCGCGTCATGGAAGTCGCCGGCGGCAGACCCTACGCCGAGTTTCTCAAAAGGCGTCTCTTCCATCCGCTCGGGATGAAGGACGCTTCGTTCGTTCCGACCCGGGCGCAGCTTACCCGCCTCGCGACGTCGTACACTCCGAATCCGGCGAGGACCCGGCTCGTCGCGACGCGAATCCCCTATTTGAAATATCCCCTGGATGACCCTTCGCGACAACCGGTTCCTGGAGGCGGCCTGTTCGCCACCGCCCGCGACCTGGCGCGCTTCGCGCAGATGGTCCTCCGCGGCGGGACCTTCGGCGGAAAACGCTTCCTCTCGCGAGCCTCAGCCCTCCGGATGACGCGCCGCCACACCTCCCGCTCCTTCGAAAACGGCTACGGCCTGGGATGGCATGTCGAAAAAGGCGCCTTCGGACACGCCGGCGCCTTCGGCTCGAAGATGTTCCTTTATCCGGAACAGGGGCTGATCATGATTTTTCTCGTTCAACATGACGGCTGGCTCGGCGAAGGCGACACGGCGTTTGACACCTTCCGCAGGACGGCGCTCGAAACCTGGGGCGCCCGGACCTCGGCCGCTCGCAAACATTCCAAAACTTCATGAAACTGACTGACCTCATCCCGATCCTCCAGATGGCCATCGGCCCGGTGATCCTCATCTCCGGCGTCGGCCTGCTGCTCCTCTCGATGACGAACCGCCTCGGGCGGGTCATTGACCGCTCCCGGATCCTTTCCGAAGCCCGCCAGAAAACCGAGGGGCGCGGCCAGGCTCACATCCTCTCGCAGATCGGGATTCTGATCCGCCGCGCGCGCCTCGTGCGCCTCTCGATCGCCCTGGCGACGCTCAGCCTGCTGACCACGGCGCTGCTCGTCATCGTACTCTTCCTTGCCGCCCTCTTCGAACTCGAGATCGCGCTCACGGTCGCTTTGCTTTTCGTCGCCTGCATGGGGTTCCTGATCGGCTCGCTCATCGTGTTCCTACGCGACATCAACCTCGCGCTCGAGGCCCTCAAGCTCGATCTCGAAGGGCGGGAGTAGCTCGCATGCCTCCGCGCGCGCTTGTCCTCGGCTACGGCAACCCCGATCGCAACGACGACGGCGCTGGATGGGCGGCGATCGAGGCGCTGCATGCCGGTCCGCCCCCGGACACCGAACTCGACACGGCGCACCAACTCGAGGTGGAGATGGCCGAACGCATCGCGAGCTTCGATCGCGTCGTCTTCGTGGACGCCGCGGTCCCCGAATTTCCAGAACCGCTCGCCATCTTCGAAATCGCTCCCGGCTGGCGTTCTCACGCGACGGCGCATCACCTCACCCCCGGCGACCTCCTCGCCCTCGCGGAAACGCTCTATGGAAAGAAACCGCGCGTGACGCTCGTGACGATCCGCGGACGAGATTTCCACTTCGGCTCGACGCTCTCCCCCGAAACGCGCGCCGCCGTGGAGGAGGCCGTTCAGCGCATACGCGCCCTGCTCTCCGAGGCATGACCGGAACAGGGAGTGAGGAGGGATGCGACGCCTCCTTTGCCGGAAGACAATCTCTCTTGCGAGAGAAGGAAAACAATCCACGGCTGGACTTTGGAAAGACCGTTTGGAGAAGGGATCGAGACCGCGCGGGTTTTTCTCCGGTCCGCGAAACGGCACGCAGTTCGGAACGGACACCGTCGCGGCGCGAAACCCCGGGTTGCCGCCGGATCCGCGCTTCAGCGGGCGGCTTGCAAGGCGGCGCGTCGGACGAGGCGACGTTTATGGAGATGGCAGAGCAGCGCGGCGAGCCAAAGCGCGCCGAGAACGGGTACCGCGCGAAAGGCCTCCACGAGCAGCTCCATCGCGGCGGCATTGGCCGGTGCACGAAACATCGCCGCGCAGGCGGCGGCGACCCAAACCCCATACACGATCTGCGCGCCGAGGAGGCAGGACTGCCCCTTGGTGTCCTTCGCATTCAAGATGGCGAAGTGCGTGATCGCGTGCGGCCACATGACGAACGGCACGTAAAAAAGCCCCGGCATCGGCGGTCGCGAGAGCAAGGCAAGCGTCCCGATGCCCGCCACCCAGATCGCGACGGCGAGGATGCCGTTCACCTTCCGCAGACGGGGTTGAGGCTGCAGACAGCGCTCGGTGTAGGCTTGGAACATGGGCTTCATGATTTCGCAGGCTCAAATTCGATTCAACTTCTCGACTGATCTTAAAACATGATTTTTACTTATAGCTTCTCCTCGAAGCGGCGGCAAACAATTTCCGCCACTCGTCCGGGGCGCCGATGGCGAGGCGTTCGCCACCCGTCCCGGCGCAGCGGGATTCACCGCCGGGCCGCGAGTCGGTCCCATGCGGCGGCGACTTCCTCCACGGTCAGCGCGGCCAGCGGATCGCGCGCCAGAACGAGGTGGCGCTCCTGATCGAAACAGGGGCCATGAAGCGCGGGTTTCGTCGGGCCGAAGAGACCAAGCGTCGGGCAACGCACGGCGAACGCGAGGTGCATCGGGCCGGAATCGGTGGTGAGCATCCCGCAGGCCTGACGGATGAGGACGGCGCTCTCGCGGATGGAACAGCCGCCGGGCGCAAAGTGGAGCGCAGGATCGAAACGCGGATGACGTCGGATCAGGAGAGCAGATTCGGCGTCGCCGATGAATGCGGTCGCCAGCCCCTGCCGCTCGCGAATGCGGCGCGCCATCTCGAAGAAGTTTTCCAAAGGCCACCATTTTTCGGAGCGACTCCCGAAGGCATGCATCGCCACGTAACCGCCGGTCAGCGACGCCTTCTTCAGCCACGGAAATGCCTCGCGATGGAACATGCCTTCGTCCTCCGCGTCGAGGAAGAGCTCCGTGCGCAGATCGTCCACGGGGATGCCGACCGATTCGAGCAGGCGTTTTTTGTGGAGCATGAAGTGTTCGGGCGGATGGGTGCGCAAAATCGTATGGGTCAGGAGGCGCGCCCGCCGGCTTTCCCCCCAACCGACGCGCATCGGGGCACCCGTCCAGCGCACGAGCGGGACGATGTCCGGATCGTTCGCATGCAGGATGATCGCGAGATCGAACCTGCCGCGCCGCAGCGCGGCCAGCGTGCGGAGGAGCCCCTTGCCCTTCCCGAAGTACGGCAGGAGGCGGTCGGCATGTGGATTGCCCGAGAAAATTTCCATCCGCCGCACATGGGCGAACATGGTGATGCGCGCCTCGGGATGGCGCTTCCGCACTGCGCGGAGAAACGGCGTGGCCATCACGGTGTCTCCGAGGGCGGTCGTGCTGACGAGAAGGATGTTCACGCGGGGAATGCCGGCGCCTCGGGTTAACGAAAGCGGTAGTGGAGAAACCACTCGATTTTCCCGCGATGACAGGAGACGAGTTCGCCGGCTGGCGCCTCGGCCAGCCGCGGAAACCCCCGGCCTTCGACGAGCGTCGGGGCGGTGCGCCCGCCCACCACCCGGGGAGCGAGCGTCACGAAAAGCTCGTCCACTCGTCCCGCGCGGAAGAAGGCGTCGTTGAGCGTCGGACCGCCTTCGCAGAGGACGGTGCGGCAGCGATACTCGGCGCCGAGAAGGTCGAGGAGTCGCCGGACGTCCACCTCATCGCGCCCGCATTCGAGCGCATGCGCGAGGCGGGCGAAGCGCGCGCGACGCGCGCGCGACGCGCGGCGGGAGTGGATGAGGAGGAGGGGCGCCACCGGCGCGCGGAAGATCTTCGCTGAAGGCGACACCCCCAGCGATCCGGAGACGATCACGCGGAGCGGATGTTCCCGCTGCCCGCGGCGAAGGCGCACCGCGCGGAGCCGCGGGTCCGGGATCCCCATCGTGTCGTAATCCAGCGCGGTCGCCGCGCCGACGACGAGGGCGTCGGCGCGCGCGCGCAGCGCGAACATGCGACGGCGGTCTTCGAGGCTCATGAACTCCGTCGGCTCGCGGGAGGCGGAAGTCGCCTTTCCATCAAAACTCATCGCCATATTCATGAGCACGCGGGGACGCATCGGGACGCCAAGGCTTGCCGAGCGGCCGCCTGCGTTCAAGCCCATCGGCAGAACGCACGAACCTCCTCCCGCATCCGCCGAAGGCGACGGCCGACTTTTTTGTCGCGCGCCTCCGGCAGACGGGGCATAAGGGAGGCCGCATGTTCGAGCACCAAAAAAGCGTCAAAAAACCGGCGTCCGTCGAGGGAGTCGGCCTCCACACCGGCGCGCCGGCGCGCCTCACCTTCCTGCCTGCCCCCGCGAACTCGGGCCTCCGTTTCACGCGCGCCGACCTTCCCGGCAGCCCCGCCCTTCCCGCCCTGGTCAGCCTGGTCCAGGACACTCAACGCGGCACCACTCTCGGACAGGACGGCGTGAGCGTCCACACCGTCGAACACGTCCTCGCCGCGCTCGCCGGACGCGGCATTGACAACTGCCTCATCGAACTCACCGGCCCGGAGCCGCCCATCCTCGACGGCAGCGCGCGCGACTTCGCCGTCGCCCTCAAGGACGCGGGCACGGAAAACCTCAACGCGAAGCCGAACACCTTCGCCCCCGAGGCGCCCGTGTATTACGCGAAAGACGGGACGACGCTCGTCATCCTTCCCTCGGACCGCCTCCGGATCTCCTGCTCGATCCATTTTCCCGGACAGAAACTCGAAAGCCAGCACTACACGCTCGACATCACCGACGAGACTTTTGAAACCGAACTCGCCCCCGCGCGCACCTTCTGTTTCTACGAGGAGGTGAAGCCGCTCATGGACGCCGGCCTCATCAAGGGCGGAAGCCTCGAATGCGCCGTCGTCATCAAGGACGACGAAATTCTCAGCAAGGAGGCGCTTCGTTTCCGCGACGAATTTGTCCGCCATAAGATGCTCGACATCCTCGGCGACGTGACCCTGCTCGGCCGCCCGTTGGCGGGCCACATCGTGGCCGTCCGACCCGGACACGCCGCGAACGTCGCTCTCACTCAAAAGCTCTTCAACATCGTCAACAAAAAGCGTGGGGCGCGCCGCTATCTCGCCGAAGGGGCGACCTACGAGCAGATGGACATCCAGGAACTGCTGGCCACCCTGCCGCACCGCTACCCGTTCATCCTCGTGGACCGCATCCTCAAAATCGAGGAGACGGAGATCGTCGGCCTGAAGAACGTGACGATCAACGAACCGTTCTTCCAAGGGCATTTTCCCGGGCATCCCATCATGCCGGGCGTGCTCCAGGTCGAGGCGATGGCCCAAGTCGCCGGCATCCTCATGCTCCGCAAGGGCGACAGCGTCGGCAAGCTCGCCTACTTCATGAGCGCCGACAAGGTGAAGTTCCGCAAGCCGGTGACTCCCGGCGATACCCTCTTCATCGAGGTGGCCCTGCTCAAGGCGCGCGCGGGCCGCATCGGCCGCGCCCAGGCCCGTTGCCTCGTGGACAATGAGGTCGTCAGCGAAGCCGAGCTGATGTTCTCCATCATGGACCGCGAAACCACCGAGTGATCTCGGTCCTTCCGATTCCTCCCGAACCGCACCCTCTGCGCCCCAACCCCTTCCCGTGCTCCATAAGACCGCCATCGTCCACCGCGACGCTGAGGTGCCTGCCGATTGCGAGGTCGGTCCCTGGTGCGTCATCGGTGCGGGCGTCTCCCTCGGCGCGGGATGCATTCTCCGCTCCCACGTCATCCTCGAAGGGCCCAGTACCTTCGGCAAAAAGAACGAGTTCTATCCCTTCTGCAGCCTCGGCCAGCGCTCTCAGGACCTGAAGTACGCCGGCGAACCCACGTTTCTCGAAGTCGGCGACGAGAACACCTTCCGCGAGTTCGTCACCGTCAACCGCGCGACCGCGAAAGGCGCGAAGACGACGATCGGCCACCGCAACCACTTCCTTGCCTACGCCCACGTGGCGCACGACTGCCTCCTCGGCGACGGGATCGTGATGTCCAACTGCGGGACGCTCGCCGGCCACGTCGTCGTCGAGAATCACGCCGTCGTCGGCGGTCTCGCCGCCGTGCATCAGTTTTGCCGCATCGGCACCATGGCGATCCTCGGAGGGTGCTCCAAGGTCGTACAGGACGTTCCCCCTTACATGCTCGCCGATGGCAATCCCGCCGAAGTCCGCACGATCAACAAGGTCGGCCTCGACCGCCACGGTGTGGAGGACGAAGCCAAGAAAGCGCTCCAAGCCGCCTTCAAGCTCCTCTATCGCGAAAGCGGCCTGAATATCGGGGACGCTGTGGTGAGGATCCGCAAGGACCTCCCCGACCTCCCTGAAATCCGGCACCTCTGCGAATTCGTCGAGCGAAGCGAGCGCGGGATCAGCCGATGAAATCCCCACTTCCCTTGAGACCGTGAGGCGCCTCACTCGAGCGAAGCGCGAGGCCGCCGCCTCTCCCAAGGTGATCTCGGCCTCTGGGCGCTCCGCGCCGCCGGCGGAGCGAAAGCCCTCTCCTCCATGTTCAAACGAATCCGAAACGCGCTGATCGGCAGGCTCGGCGGCCTCTTGGTCGCCGCCCTCGGCGCCACCCTCCGCTACCGGATCCGTGACACGGCCGCCGTCACGCGACCCTCGCCGCGTAAAGATCCCGTGATCTTCGCCTTCTGGCATCACGACCTCCTGCTGATGCCCTGTTTCGCACGCCGCTTCCTCACCCGCCGCCCGTGCGTGTGTCTCGTCAGCGCCAGCAAGGACGGCGAGATGATCGCGCACGTCCTGCACCGCTTCGGGCTCGACGCCGAGCGCGGCTCCAGCTCCCGCAAGGGGCGGGAGGCGTATCGCTCCCTCGCCGAAGCTCTCGAATGCGGAACGGATGTCGCGATCACGCCGGACGGCCCTCGCGGACCGCGCCATCACGCGCATGCCGGCGCTGCCGGGCTTGCGGTGCTCTCCGGCTGCGCGCTCGTTCCGATCCGCTGGCGCGCCGCGTGGAAAATCGAGTTGCCGACGTGGGACCGCTTCGTGATCCCGCTTCCGCTCAGCCGCGTCGAGTTCGACGTCGGCCCCGCCCTGCGTTTCGCGCCGGAGACCTCCGTCGAAGAGGCGCAGCAACAGATGGAACGCGCGCTGGCTCCGCCCCCGACCCGCACCCCATGACGCGCGCGACGCGTTTCCGCAAGGCGCGTCCCCGATCGGGTCAGGCGTCGCGTGCCAGAGTTTGAAGGATCCGGCCGGAGGCGTCCTGAAGCTCGATGACCATCGGCATCTGGCCGGCGGCGTGGGTGGAACAGGAGAGGCAGGGGTCGTAGCAGCGGATCGCCGCCTCGACGCGGTTGAGCATGCCTTCCTTCAGCGCCTGCGCCTTCACATATTTCCTGGCCACCGAAAGGACGGAGCGATTCATCGCGAGATTGTTGTGTCCCGTGGAAACGATGAGGTTGGCCTTCTCGATCCGTCCGTGCTCGTCCACCCAATAATGATGGATCAACGTGCCGCGCGGGGCTTCGATCACGCCGACTCCTTCCTCGTTCTTGGGCGAGCCACCGGCCACGAGGTCGCGCCCCAGGATCGCGGGGTCTTCGAGCAGCGCGCGCGCGCGCTCAAGTCCATAGATGATCTCGATGAGGCGCGCCCAGTGGAAGAAGAACGATCCGCGGCGCACGGGGCCGTCGGCGCGCCACGCCTGAAACTCCTTCTGCGCCTCGGGCGTCGCGATCCGCGAGGCGACGTTGAGGCGCGCCAGCGGCCCGACGCGATACATCCCCTGAGGATAGCCCAGCGCCTTGATGAAGGGGAACTTGAGATAGGACCACGGCTCCGTTGTTTCCGCGATCACCTCGAGGTAGTTCGCAGGAGGGACGTTGTCCTTGATCGGACGCCCTTCAGGATCGGTAAAGCGCATCGCGCCGTCATAAAGCTCGAGGGCGCCGTCGGATTGGACGAGCCCCTCGTAGTTGGAGTCGAAGCTGGCGAAGCTCTCGACCTCCTCACGGTGGGTCGCGTGATACTTTTTGATCAGGTCGAGCGCGAGGCGGGCGGATTCGAAAGCCTCGGAAAAACCGTCGAGCAGCGCCTTGCGCTCGCCCTCGGCAAGGGCTTTGTTCACGCCTCCGGGGACGTTGAAGTCGGGATGGATTTTTCGCCCGCCGACGGCGCGGATGATCTCCTGTCCGAACTTGCGGAGTCGGATGCCGCGGCGCGCGAGCTCAGGATGCTGCTGGATAAGGCCGACGACGTTGCGGGTGGCGGGGTCGCTGTCGTAACCGAGGAGGAGATCGGGCGCGCTGAGATGGAAGAAGCTCAGGGCATGGGACTGGACGACCTGCCCCATGTGCATCAACTCGCGAAGCATCTTCGCCGTGGGAGGGATCCGGACGCCGAGGATGGCGTCGCACGTCTTGGCGCTGGCGAGGAGATGGCTGACGGGACAGATCCCGCAGATCCGCGCGGTGATCTGGGACATCTCGGCGAAGTAACGGCCTTCGCAAAACTTTTCGAAGCCGCGGAACTCGACGACGTGAAAGCGCGTGTCGGCGACCTCGCCGGTCTCGTCGAGGTGAATCGTGATCTTGGCGTGGCCCTCGATGCGGGTCACAGGGTTGATGGTGAGCGTGCGGGCGGCACTCATGGGGAGAAGCGGGGAGGATCGAAGGGGGGAATGGGGGTTCAGAAGGGGCGTCAATCGTAGCGGACGTTTGTTTCGTTCCACAGAGGCTTGCGGCCGGCGAGGAGTTCGGTGAGGGCGTACCAAATCGCGTCGGCATCCGGAGGACAACCGGGGATGTAGGCGTCCACCTTCACGAACTCCTGGATGGGGCGCACCTTGGGGCAAAGGGGCGGCACGATCTCGGTGGGGATTTCACCGGCCTGGGTGCTCTCGGTTTCGATGTAACCGCGTGCGAGGACTTCGCCGAGGTCCTTCTGGTTGCGCAGGGCGGGCACGTTGCCGGTGATCGCGCAGTCGCCGAGGGCAACGAGGACCTTGCACTGTTTTCGGAGCGTCTTGAGGACGTGCGCGTTCTCCTCGTTACAGACGGCGCCCTCGACAATCCCGACGTCCACGGGCGGGATATCCTTGAGGTCGCTGATCGGGCTGGCGGTCAACTCGACGAGCTTGAAGAGCTCCACGAGGCGTTCGTCGAGATCGAGAAAGGACATGTGACAGCCGGAACATCCGCCCAGCCACACCGTCGCCACTTTCACTTTGAGTTTTTCGCTCATGCGTAAATGCTTTCTAGGATATCGGCGTCGTCCCGGGCCTGGCCGCGCGGAGTCAGCGCGGGGCGCAGCGGGAGCTTTCGCCCTTCGAAATTCGTGATCGTGCCGCTCCGTTCGCTCCAGGCAAGCGCGGGCAACACCACGTCGGCCAGCTCGACGAGGCGGGAGAAGTAGGCCGTCTGCAGGACCACGAACTCCATGGCCTTGAGGCAACCGGCGACCTCGCGCTCGCGCAGGATGCGGGCGCCGCCGGCGGGTTCGTCCGCGGCACAGACATGGACGGCGCGCAGGGGGGCGCTCGCGAACCACCGGGAGAGGTCGTCCACGGCTTCGACGCCCGCCGCCGAAAGTGCGAGGGCGTTGGTCGTGGCGGGCAAGCCGATCACGGACGGCCCGCAGTCGGCGTCGAATGTCTTCAGGAGCTTCTCCATGGCGGCGACGCCGAGGGAGGTCATCGCGTTCGGCCCATAAATCAACACCGGCTTGCGGCGTCCTTTGAGGACGTCGGCCACCCGCTTCCAGAAGGCGCGTTCGAGGCCGACCATGCGCGACGAAATATCGGCATAGGCATCGAGGTCGCTGGAGCGCACGTTCAGCATCACCAGCTTTGCGCCGCGCTTGCGGACGGCGACACGGATGCGGGCGGCGACGACGCCCTGGAGGCGAGCGGGATCGGCGCCAAGCAGGACGAACGCATCGGCTTCCTGGAGGAGCGGAAAAACGTCGCGGGCAGCGCCAGGGTCGCCGCACATCGCGGCCTCATTCTCGGCCACATACATCCCGACGCTGCTGACGGAGGGACGGATCTTCGCGAGCGTCTCCGCCGCCTCGTTCGTGAGGCGGCCGGAGACGAGCAGCCCCTTTTCTCCAGACTTCAACCCTCGGGTGGCCGCGCGAATCGCCGCAAGAGCCTCGTCCCAAGCGACGGGCGCGAGCGCGCCGTTCCGTCGGACCATGGGTTCGGTGAGGCGCTCTCGCTTGACGGCCCAGGTTTCGTAGCGGCCGCGGACGCAGAGGTGGCCTCGGTTTACGGGCGAGTCGCCATCGCCGAAAACGTCTACGATGCGGTCGTCCATCGTGTACACGACGAGACCGCAGCCGACGGGGCATTCCGCGCAGGTCGTGCGCACCTGGGCGCACCTCTTGAGCGCCCCGTGAAAGGCGGCGTTCTTGTCGAAGAGGGCGCCGGTGGGACAGGCGGAGACGCAGGCGCCGCAATGGGTACAGGTGGTCGAAGCGCCGAAGGTGGAGTTGAGGTCCACGATCACCTGACTCTTGACGCCGCGGTTGCCGAGATCGAGCGTGTGGGCGCCTTCGATCTCGTCGCAGGTGCGGATGCAGCGGGCGCAGAGGATGCAGCGGTTGTGGTCGAGCCCGAGATATTTCCCGGTGAGATCCACAGGAAGCGCGGGATAAAGATAGGGGAAGCGGATGCCATCAATGCCGAACTTGTAACCGCTCATCTGAAGCTCGCAGTCACCCTTGTTCATCGGGCAGATGGGGCAGATGTGGTTGCGTTCGCTGAAGAGGAGCTCCAGCGTGAGCTTGCGCAGGCGGTCGAGACGCTCGTTTTTGGTGACGACTACACTGCCGTCGGCGGCGGGCGTGGCGCAGGAAGGAACCGGCTTGGCGATGCCGCCGACCTCGACGATACACATGCGACAGCCGCCCCACGGGGAGAGCTCCTTCATGTGGCACAGCGTCGGGATCTCGATGCCACTGGCGGTGGCGACTTCGAGAATGGTCTGCCCGGCGGCGCCGGCGCAGATCTTTCCGTCAATGGTGAGGGTGAGCGTCTTCATGCGGGCACCGGGATTCCCGGAGAGGTTTTTTTCACGGCGTCGAACTTGCATACGTCGAAGCAGGCGCCGCAGTGGATGCATTTCTCCTGATGGATGATGAACTTCTTTTGGTCGCCGAGGCGCTCGATGGTCTGCACGGGGCAGGCGCGGGCGCAGAGCGAGCACCCCTTGCAGAGGGGCACATCAATTTCGAAGTGCACCAGCTCGCGGCAGGCGCACGCCGGGCAGCGCTTCTCGCGGATATGGGCCTCGTACTCGTCGCGGAAATACTTGAGGGTGGTGAGCACGGGGTTGGGCGCCGTCTGGCCGAGGCCGCAGAGGCTGGCGGACTTCACCATGTCGGCAAGCTCCTCGAGCTTCGCGATGTCCTCGGGCTCGCCCTCGCCGCGACAGATCCGTTCGAGGATGAGGAGCATCTGGCGGGTGCCGACGCGACAAGGAGGACATTTTCCGCACGATTCGTCGCAACAGAACTCCATGAAAAATCGGGCGAAATCCACCATGCAGGAGTCCTCGTCCACAACGACCATCCCGCCCGAACCCATGATCGAGCCGAGCTTCTGAAGCGTCTCGTATTCGACGGGGGTATCGAGAAACTGCTCCGGAATGACGCCACCGGAGGGGCCGCCGGTCTGGATGGCCTTGAGCTTTTTCCCGTTGGGGATGCCGCCGCCGACCTCGTAAATCATCTGGCGCAGCGTGGTGCCGAAGGGGAGCTCGGCAACCCCCGTGTTGTTGATCTTGCCGGCGAGACAGAAGACCTTGGTGCCCTTGGTGTTTTCCGTGCCGATCGAGGCGAACCATTCCGCCCCTTTAAGAAGGATCGGACGGATGGTGGCCCAGGTCTCGACGTTATTGATGTTGGTGGGCTTTTCCCACAGCCCGCGTTGGGCGGGGAACGGGGGGCGCGGAGAAGGCTGACCGCGGCGCCCTTCGACGCTGCGCATAAGGGCGGTCTCCTCGCCACAGACAAAGGCGCCGGCGCCGATGCGGACCTCGAGATCGAAGTCGAATCCGGTCTCGAACAGGTTCTTGCCGAGCAGGCCGAGCCGGTAGGCCTGTTCGATGGCGATATGGAGGCGCTTGACGGCGAGGCCGTACTCGGCGCGGATGTAGACATACCCTTGGTGGGCGCCCATCGCGTAGGCGCCGATGGCCATCCCTTCGATGACGCTGTGCGGATCGCCTTCGAGAACGGAACGGTTCATGAAGGCACCGGGGTCGCCCTCGTCGGCGTTGCAGACGACATACTTGGGATGGAGGGGCGCCTTGCGCATTAACCCCCATTTTCGCCCCGTCGGAAACCCCGCGCCGCCGCGCCCGCGCAGACCGCTCTCTTCGATCTCCGCGATCACTTCCTCCGGCGTCATCTGGGTGAGCGCCTTGCCGAGGGCGAGGTAGCCGTCGCGGGCAATGTATTCCTCGATCTTCTCGGGATTGATCACGCCGCAGTTGTCGCGGACGATGCGAAGCTGGCGGTTGAAGAACGTGAAATCGGCCTGCGTCTTGACGAGATGTTGGGTTTCAGGATCGGTGGGCAGGAGCTTCTCGTAGCGGCGGCCCTTGAGGAAATGCTCTTCGACAAGCTGGGGGATCTCCGCGGTCTTGACGTTCTTGTAGAAGGTGCCGTCGGGATGGATCATCGAGACGGGACCGAGATCGCAGCGGCCCATGCAGCCGGTCTCGACGACGTCCAGCTCCTCCGAAAGGCCGCGCTTCGCCAGTTCAGCGAGGAGGGCGTCGCGAGTCTGGAAGCTGCCGGCGCTGGCGCAGCCGGTGCCGGTGCAAACGAGGATGTGGGTGCGTTTCATTTCTTGGCTTTGCCCACGGCGAGGCCTTCGACGACCTTGCCCTTTTCGAGGTGTTCGGTGACGATCTTGCGGGCGTCGGCGGCGTTCACCTTGGCGTAGGTCACCTGTTCGCCGCCGGCCTCTTCGATGCGGATGATCGGCTCGACGTCCACGAGGCCGATCTCACCGGTGATGGCGACTTCCACGTCGTCGAGGCCGCGCTTGTCAATTTCGTCAAGCATCGTCGTCATGACGTCGCGGGCGCCCGCGGCGATGCCGGAGGTGCCCATGCTGAAGACCACGCGGTATTTCTTGTGGCCTTCGCGCAGGGCGACCTGCCGCTGGGCCTTTTCCTTGAGTTTCTTGAGTTCGTCGAGGTTCATGCGGGAGACGGGAGGTTGAGGTCGGTTTGGGAGTCGAAAGCGAAGGTCTCCTCCGCGGCGCGGCAGGCGACGCGCAGGCGGGCGCCCGGGGCGGCGAGGGCGAGGGCGCGAACCGTGGCGGCAAGATCGCCGAGGGGCGGACGGTCCACATGGGAGAGGCGCATGCGGGCGGCGACCACGGTGCCGTGCCCGGGGAGGGATGCGGCGCGGAAGCGGCCTTCGCAGGCCTCGGCGGCTTGACGGAGGAAAGCGAGTCCGAGGCCGACGGCCCTGCGCCGGCCGGTCTTGGTGCTCCCGCGTCCGGAGAGCGCGCGGACGAAGGCTGCGCGGCCCATGCCGCGGCCGTTGTCGCGCACAAGCAGCGCGAAACGGTCGCGCGCCCGGTCTTCGCTCACGCGAATGGAGATCGAGGTGGCGCCTGCGGCAAGGGAGTTCATGCCGAGATCCAGGATATGGAGTGAAAGTTCCTCATGCATACTTCTTGAGATCCTTCTGACAAAATCTCGGAATTTTGTCGGGGGCGAGTTTGCCGTAGACATCCTCACCCACCGTGATGGCCGGCGCGAGCGCGCAGGCGCCGATGCAGCGCGCAGTGTGCAGGCTGAAGAGGCCGTCCTTGGTGGTCTGCCCCTCCTTGATGCCGAGCTGTTGCCCGAGGCGCTCAACCACGGTCGGCGCGCCGCGCACGTGGCAGGTGGTGCCGGTGCAGACCATGATCTGGTATTTCCCCCTCGGAACGATGGAGAAGAAATTGTAGAACGTGGTCACCCCGTGGACGTGCGAGGGCGACAGCTTCATCGCGGACGCGATGTAGCGGAGCACGTCGGGCGCGAGGTAGCCGAAGGTGTGCTGCGCGGCGTGGAGGATCTGGATCAGGGCCGTCGGCTCGTGGCGGTAATGCGCGATCGTCTGGTCGAGCTGCGCGAAGCGTTGGTCGCCGCTGGGGTGATGAGGGAGGTTGGGGGCGGTTGAATTCATAAGAGTTCCCAGAGCTTGCCGGCGGCTTCGAAGGTGGTGAGCGGCGTGCTCAACAAGACAACCTCCTCCTCCGCGGCCTTGGCGACGACCGCCGGATCGGGTTGGCGCCCGCAGGTGATCAATACGCCGGCAACATCTTTCATCGCCGCCACGGAGACGACGTTCCGATGGGTCTGAAGAGTCACCCAAAGCGCGCCGGGTCGGGCGTGCGCGAGGACGTCGCTGAGGAGGTCGGAGATGTAGCACCCGCGCACCTCGACCTCGGGCGAGCCTGAGATCACACGGGCGTCGAGCCGGGAAAGGGTGTCGGCGAGTTTCATGGCGCGCGGGCAGGCTGGAGGAGCACCTCGGCGTGCAGGCGGGTGCCGTTGGCAAGGTCGGATTTGATGTCCAGTTGATCGGTGGACCGGCGGATGTTGGGGAGACCCATGCCGGCGCCGAAGCCGAGCTTCCGCGCCAACGGACCGGCGGTGGACCAGCCTTCCCGCATGGCAAGATCGAGATCCTCGATGCCCGGCCCCTGATCCACAGCCTCGATCGTGACGCGGTCCGCGCCGACGGTGGCCGTGAGGCGGCCGCCGAGGGAATGGATGATCATGTTGGTCTCGGCCTCGTAGGCGATAATCGTGGCGCGGCGGCGAATGCTGGGCTCCACGCCCCGGGCGCGAAGGATCTGGCGGAGGCGCTGGGAAAGCTTGCCGGCGCTGTCGAAGTCTCCCGCGCGCACCTCAGCGTTAAGGATGAAACGGCGGTGGGGCTCGTCCGGAACCGCGGCGGCGGTGCGCTCGGCCTCCTTGCGCACGGCTTCCTCAGCGCGGCGTTCGAGATGGTGCATGAGGGCGCCGGTGATGTCGCCGCGGGTGATGATTCCGACGAGACGGTCGCCGACATCCAGGACAGGGAAACGCCCGAAGTCGAAGCGGTCGAACTCGGCGACGGCGCGGACGAGGGAGTAGTGGTCGCGCATGACGACCGGATGGCGGGTCATCCGCGCCTCGGCGGGATCGTTGATGTGGCCTTGGTCCAAGGCGTGGACGATGTCCTCGATGCTGACGAGGCCGAGAAGCGCGCTGTCCCGGGTGATGGGGACGCCCGAGATGCGGTGCTCCTTCATGAGGAGCTGGATGCTGCGGAGGGAATCGCGGGGGCTGGCGGTGCGAAGCCTGCAGGTCATCGCGTCGCGGACGCGGAGCTCGTAGACGAGCGCCTGAGCGAGGGAGACGCCGGCCGCGTCGCGGCGGGGCGTCAGGTTCTCGGTGCGCGGGTTCATGGGGAGGAAAAAACAAAGGCTCGACGCACGGCGCGGGCAGCGAAGGGCTGGCGCGCGATCGGGCGTTTCATGCGAAAGTCTCCTCTTTTAAGCTAATCATTCTTTTTTTGAAGATTAGACAATCTGAACAATGATGCAAGCATAATCCGGCGCGTCGAAAATCTCGCGCGAACGCCCCGAAAAAGACGCGGCGGACAGCTAGGAGCTGGCGCTGGTGTAGAAACGCAGGCCGAAGCGAAACCAGACTCGCGCGAGGGCGAGAAACGCGAGGGTGAGAAGGAAAATCCATGTCGCGCCGGACCCGATGACTCCCCGGGCGAGGACCTGGGCGGGAAAGTTCGCCACCACGAGCATTGGCAGCACCCAGGTGAAAAGGACCTTCGCCGCACCGCGAAAGGCCTCGCGCGGCATCCGCGCGATGTTGAAGAGGTTGTAGTATCCGTAGACCAACCCTTGCGCGCGGACGATCCAGAAGGCGAGCGTGACGATCATGAGCATCAGCGCGTAGTGGAGGAAGACGCCGTTGAGGACCATGAGGGCGTAAAGCCCGAGCTGCCACGGCGCCGGACGCAACCCGAGCTTCCAGGCGGCCCAGGCGACGAACGCGACGCCGATTGCGCAGTTGACCACCGAACCGGGATCGTATTTCCGGATCGAGACGAGAAACTGCGGACTCGCCGGCTGGAGCAGGGCGAAATCCAGCTTCCCCGTCCGCACGTTCTCGGGAAACTCGATGAGGTTGACGAGAAACGCGACTTGGAAGATCTGCTGCACGAGGTGGCTTGTCCCGACCAGCATGACCATCTCGTATTTCGTCCAGCCAGCCACCTCCGTCACGTGCGCGAAGATCACCTCCACGAGGGCGAGTTGAAGTCCGAGCCATGCGATCTCGACGACGATCCAGAGGAGAAAGTTCGCCTTGAACATCATCTCCCGCGCCAGCGAGTAGCGGAAGAGGGCGAAGGCGAGGCGGAGGTAGCGGCGCATGAGATCGCAAGGTCAGCCGCCGACGGCGGTGTAGCGCCGGATGCCGCGTGCCCAGACCCATCGGGCGAGGAGCCAGACGCCGAGGCACCACGCCGCTTGCATCGCGAAGCCGCGTGCGACCTCGTCGGGGGAGAAGCGCCCGAGAAAAATCCCGAGCGGGAACCAATATTCGTAGGGAAACGGGGTGAGCATGATCAGGCGATAGGCCCAGGGCGGGAACAGATCGAGCGGGAAGACGTGTCCGCCAGCGAGAAATTCGAACGAGTAGATGATGAAGATCGGCGCGGAAACTTCGAGCACCCAGAACGCGAGCAGCGCCGAGGTGAACGCGATGAGGAACTGGAGCGTCGCGGAGAGCAGGACGGCGACGAGGCAGAGCCACGCCACGCCCCAGGATTCCGGCATCGTGAAGTACGCCCGCAGATACCAGATCGCGGCGAGGACCGGCACAAGCGTGGTCGCCGCGTAGATCGCGCGGTATGACCAGAAGAGGCTGAAGCGGTAGGCGAGATAGTCCACCGGCTTCATCAGGAACTGGTTGATCAGGCCGTCGCGGATCTCGGCGGCGATCTGGTAGTCGTCCTCCGTTGGCGACGCCAGCAGATCGAGCAGCATCAACCCGAGGAAATAGGAGATCATCGCATTGAAGCTGTAGCCTCCGATTTCGCCGCCGCCGCCCTTCGCCGCCGCCCCCCAGAAGAAAAAGGCGCCCATGAGCGGGATGAAGCTGAAGCCGACGCGGAGCAGGAAGTTCCAGCGATAGACGAGCGTATTCTGGAATCCGATCGCCATGACGCGCAGGTACTTCGCGAGGCGCAGGGGCGCGGAACGGGAGAGCGACACGGGCGTATTGTGCCTCAACCGCGCTCGGCGCGCAAAGCCCGGCCTGCGCGGGAAAAGGACGGCGCCTCAAGCTCGGGCGGCCGCGCAAGACCGCTCCCGGTTTCGCGGGCGGAAAAGGCGAAGGCGCCGACAGCGCCCCTGCCGCGCGACAGGCCCCGGAACTTGCTTTCCTTTCAGCTTGTCGGCGGAGGCGGCATCGGGTTCCCTTGACGACCATGGAATGGATCGAGCCTCGCGGCCCCCGCTGGTTCAACCTCCGCGTGCTCGCGTGGGGTTTTTACGACTGCGGGCTGACCATCTTTTCGACGCTGGTGATCAGCCGCTATTTCGGCCCATGGATTATCCAGCAGCTCGGGGGGTCCGTGTTTTCCTTCAACGTCACGCTGAGCGCCTCGATGCTCGTCAGCGGTTTTCTGCAGATCCTCCTGGCGCCGATCAGCGACGAGCTTGGGCGGCGGCGGATTTTCGTGGTGTTCTTCACCTGCGTCTGCGCCGGTGCCTGCGCGCTGTTGCGGTGCGTCAACACTTCGCTCGTCGCGGGCCTCGCGCTCTTCGCGCTGGCCAACGTCGGCGCGCAGACTGCGTTCGTCTTCTACAACGCGATGCTCAGCGACGTTTCGGACGCACGCCACCGCGCGCGGATCTCCGGCATCGGCGTCGCCCTCGGTTATGTCGGCGCCGTGCTCGGCCTGGCCCTCTCGGAACGGGTGGTGAACGCGGCGCCGGAGGTCCATATCTACCGTCCCATCTTTCCGGTCGCCGCGCTCCTCGTCTTCGTCTTCGCGCTGCCGCTGTTCCTCTTCGTGAAGGAAAAGCCGGGCCTCGTCCGCTTCAATCTTGGGCAGAGCCTGAGGAGCAGCCTCGGCGTCTTCGTCACCACGCTCCGCCGCGTGGGCAGCCACCGCGAAATGATGCTCTTCTTCCTCGCCTGCCTGCTGTGTCTCGACGCGGTCGAGACCGTGAAGGCCAACCTCGCGCTCTACTGCCAGACGCTGGTCGGCCTCGACCCGGCGCGCGGATTCGATTTTCCTCTCGCGTGGAAGGGGAACGTCCTCTTCCGCCTCACGCTCTCGGAGATCAACCTCTTCATCGTCGTTTCCACGGTGTTCGCCATCTTCGGCGCTCCGCTCGTCGGCCACATCTCCGACAAGACGAGCCACTATCGCGCGATGCTCTGGGTGCTCGCGCTCTGGATGGTCGCGCTCGTCCTGGCAATGTTCAGCGTCCAGCGTCGCCTCTTCTGGGTCACCGGCCCTCTCTTCGGCCTCTGTTTCGGAGGGATGTGGACGGTCATGCGCGCCCACCTGCTGGAAATCTGTCATCCGGAGGAACGCGGACAGATGTTCGCAATCTTCGGTTTTGTCGGAAGGTGCGCCGCCGTCATCGGCCCGCTCGCCTGGGGACTCACCTTCACGCAATTCGAGCCGGTCTTCGGCGAGCGCAAGGCGTATCGGCTCGCCATCGGCGCAATCCTTCTCTTAATGGCGATCGGTTTCTGGATCATGCTGTATGCCCGACCGCGCGAGGCCCGGTGGCGGCGCTGATCCCGGGGGGGCTCCCCGGACGCCATGACGGCGTCGGACCCCCTTCCGGGTCGCGGCGTCTCCGCGAAAAACGAAGCCGCGTGGAGATGGCGCGACGCGCCCGGGTCTGCATCGGGCGCCCTTCGCCTTCCCTGCGGACGCTCGGCCGTCATTGGCCTCGGCGGTTTTGGCTTGCCGAAACGAGGTTCTCGACCTAAACGCCTTCCTGTCGCATGAGCCTTTTTCGAAAACCCTCCGGTCGGGTGCTTGTGGTGGACGACGAACCGTTGATCCTCGAGATGACTTCGGTGTTTCTCAAAAACGCCGGGTTCGAAGCCGTAACGGCCGCTTCCTCCGCCGAAGCCCTCCGACGCCTTGCCGAAAAACCCGTGGACGCCGTGCTCCTCGATATCCGGATGCCGGACGAGGGCGGTTTGCAGGCCCTGCCCAAGTTTCGCGCGGCCCAGCCGGACGTCCCCGTGATCATGCTGACCGGGGTCGGCTACGAGGAGAACCTGATGCGGGAAGCCCTCGAGGCCGGCGCCAACGGTTTTGTGAGCAAGGATACCGAAATGGAAAACATCGTGCTGGCCATCAAGCGCGTGGTGAAACAAACGCACGGAGAGGGCGAAACGACATGAAGGCGCGGGTGACCGTGATGCCAAAGAAGACTGTGCTCGATCCGCAGGGAAAGACGGTGGCGAAGGCCATCCGCCACCTCGGCATGGAGCGCGTGACCGAAGCGCGCGTCGGAAAGGTCATCGAACTCGAGATCGAAGGCGGTGAGACGAACGAAGCGCGTCGAAAACTCGAGGAGATCTGCCGCGACCTCCTCTCCAATCCCGTGATCGAAGACTACCGTCTGGAGATCGAAAAGTGACGGACTGCCCCTTTGCCGCCCGGGCGCTCGTCGGCCCGGGGACGGGGGACTGAACCATGCGTTTCGGCGTCGTCCAGTTCCCCGGTTCCAATTGCGATCAAGACTGCCTCCATGCCGCGGGCGCGGTGATGGGGCAAGACGCATTTTACCTCTGGCACAAGGAAACGAACCTCTGCGGTGCCGATTGCGTGATTGTCCCCGGTGGGTTTTCATACGGGGATTACCTGCGGGGCGGTGCGATCGCACGCTTCGCGCCGATCATGGCTTCGGTGAAGCGTTTTGCGGCCGACGGAGGGCTGGTCCTGGGTATCTGCAACGGATTCCAGATCCTGCTCGAAGCGGGGCTCCTTCCCGGCGCGATGCTGCGCAATGCCTCGCTCCGCTTCCAGTGCCAGATGACGCGCCTGCGCGTCGAGCGCGGCGGGGAGGGGCCGTTCGCCTCCACGGCGCGCACGGGTGAAATCCTCCGCATCCCGATCGCCCACGGCGAAGGCAACTATCACGCCGACGCCGCGACGCTCGCGGAGCTCGATCGCCATGGGCAAGTCCTCTTCCGCTACTGCGACGAACGCGGCCACACGACTCCCGAAGCAAACCCGAACGGCTCGATCGGAAACATCGCCGGGATCACCAACCGCGCGGGCAACGTCCTCGGGATGATGCCGCATCCCGAACGCGCCGCCGAAGCCGTCCTCGGATCCCAGGACGGCCGCGTGATTTTCGATTCCATCCTCCGATGGATCCGCTCCCGCCACATTTCCTCCGCGGCATGAAGGCCTGGTTCGCGGCGGTTTTCCTCGCCGCCTGCGTCCCCGGCTGGTCGGCCGGAGACGCCCTCGCCCGAAAATCCGCGGCGATCTGGGAGGAGGCTGCGCGCAAGAAGCTCGCTGAAGAGACTTCCAACGAGGGGGGAGGCGACCTGCAAATCGGGGAATCCACGCTTCACCTCACGAGCCTGAAACTCCGCCTCGGTCCGCTCAAAACCCCGGGCGATCTGCATGGCGGACAGGAAATGTCCGAGCTGGTCGGCCGGGGCAAAGGCGGGAGCCGGATCGCCATCGGCAGCGTGTCCATCACCGCGGCCACCACTCCCGAACACGTCGCGGGGCAGACCTTCGAAATCGCGCGGACCAACACCACCGAAATCGTGATGCCGGACGGCGCGAAATGGCGCTTTCAGGACGGCGGCGTCACCTTCCTCCAGACCGGCGTCTCGAACGTCCACCTGCTGATCGAAGGGCGCGCCGTTCCGCTGAACCGTCCGAAAGCCGCTCCGGTCCGCGTGAGCGGCGAGGTGCGGGCGGGCGTCGAACTCCTTCCCGCGCGCGCATCGTCCAGCCCCTGAGCGCGAGGCGGTCCTGCGCCCCTATGGATCCGGTCCGACGGTTTCGCGGCACCACCTTCTTTCTGGGATGCGGATTCGCCGCCAAGTATCTGCGGGGCGGCGGAAACTTTTCCGTTCCGCTCCAATGGATGCTCGGCCTGCGCCGCCTCGGACTCGACGCGATCTGGCTGGAGGCGATGTCCTCGACCGGCAACGCCTGCGAAGACGCCGCGCGCATGGAGAACTTCGAAGCCCAATTGGCGGGGCACGGGCTTTCGGGGTGTTACGCCCTCCTCCTCGGACCCCGCGGAAGCCAGGCTCAGGAGCTGGAGCGCATGGAAACGCGAGGCATGAGCCTGACGGAACTCCGCCGCCGCCTCGCGGGGCCAACCGTCCTGCTGAATCTCTGCAACTCGTTTCGCCCTCCACTCGTCGAACTTTTCGAGCGGCGGATCCTCTGCGATCTTGATCCCGCGGAAATTGCCCACTGGATGGAGCGCATCGAGGTGGGTCAGTCGTCGCACCATGAATTCTGGACGATCGGATTGAACCGTCACGAGGCGGATTGCCGCATGCGCCCCGCGAAAGTGAATTGGCGCACCTTTCCGCCGCTGGTGGACACCCGCCTCTACCAGCCTTTTCCCCTGCCCTCGCGCGCGCGTTTCACTACGGTCACGCAATGGTACTGGAACCAGAGCATCGAGATAGATGGCGAATATCCCGACCTCTCAAAGAAAGCCTCCTTCGAGGCCTTCGCCGACCTGCCGTCGCGCGTTCCCGACCTCGACCTCGAACTCGCCGTGAACCTCAATCCCGGCGATCCCGAAATCGAACGCCTGCGCCGCCTCGGCTGGCGACTCGCCGTTCCCCATCGCGTGGCCGCCACGCCCTCCGCCTACCGCGATTACCTCGCCGGATCGCTTGCCGAATTCGGCTTTTGCAAACGCATCGAAAGCCTCATGCGCTCCGGATGGGTGAGCGATCGCTCGGCCGCCTACCTCGCCACAGGGCGACCGGTCGTCGCGTTAGACACGGGAGCAGCGAAACATTTTCCGTCCGACTGCGGGATCCTCTGGGTGGACAACGTCGAGGAAGCCGTCGACGCGACGCGACGGGTGGCGCACGAAGCCCCGCTTCTCGCGCGCAAAGCCCGGCAGACCGCCGAACGATTTTTTGATGCCGCCGGCGTTCTCGATCGGATGCTGACCTGAACATCAGGGAACCGCCCTGCACCGATCCGTCTCGGGGACCCCGTCGCATCCCGAGCACGCAGAAAACAAGGAGGCGTTACCCCATTTTCAGAACTCCTAGATTCAAAGCTGGCTGGGACGCACACCAAACAATCGGGATCCCAGAAGCCCCCAGAAATTGAGAGTGTCAGATTGTCGTATTTAATCAAGAAAATAAAATAAGTGTGATTTTATGTCGCAGTCTTTCGTAAAAAAAACCAACTCGCTGCGACGTTTTCCAAGCTTTTAAAGGCAATTCTGCAAGAATTGTGAATTGGCATGGAGATTGCTATATTAGTCCTTCACTTTTCAAATAAGGACTCTCTATGGCCAAGATTCTCGGCATTGACCTCGGAACAACAAATTCCTGCGTAGCGGTGATGGAGGGCGGGGAACCGCTGGTGTTGGAAAACGTGGAAGGTGAACGGACGACGCCGTCGGTGGTGGCCTTTGCCAAGGGCGGGGACCGCCTGGTCGGCAAGCTCGCGAAGAACCAGGCCGTCACGAATCCGCGCAATACGGTGTATTCGATCAAACGCTTCATGGGGCGCAAATTCTCCGAGGTGACCGAGGAAGCCAAGCGGATGCCCTACAAGGTGGTGAAGGCGGAGAATGGGGACGCCCATGTCGAAGTGGAGGTCGAGGGCAAACCGAAGCGTTTCTCGCCTCCGGAAATTTCCGCGATGATTCTCACCAAGCTCAAGGCCGATGCGGAAACCAAGCTGGGCGAGAAGATCACGCAGGCCGTGATCACGGTGCCCGCGTATTTCAACGACAGTCAGCGGCAGGCGACCAAGGACGCCGGCAAGATCGCCGGGCTCGAAGTGCTGCGCATCATCAACGAGCCGACCGCCGCCTCGCTCGCCTACGGATTGGACAAGAAGAAAGACGAAAAGATCGCGGTCTACGACCTCGGCGGCGGGACGTTCGACATCTCGGTGCTCGAGATCGGCGACGGGGTCTTCGAAGTGAAGGCGACCAACGGCGACACGCATCTCGGCGGGGACGACTGGGACCACCGCGTGGTGGACTGGCTTCTGGCGGAGTTCAAGAAGGACACGGGAATAGACCTCGCGAAGCAGCCGGACGCGATGCAGCGCCTGAAGGAAGAGGCGGAGAAGGCGAAGAAGGCGCTCTCCTCCTCGCAACAGTACGACATCAACCTGCCGTTCATCACGGCGGACGCGAGCGGGCCGAAGCACCTGACCAAGACGCTGACCCGGGCGAAACTCGAACAGCTCTGCGACGAACTGGTCGAACGAACGGTGAAGCCGGTGAAGGCCTGTCTCGACGACGCGAAGCTTGAGGCGCGCCAGATTGACGAGCTCGTGCTCGTGGGCGGCATGACACGCATGCCGTGCGTGATCGAAGCCGCGCGCAAACTCGTGGACAAGGAGCCCCACAAGGGCGTGAATCCGGACGAGGTTGTCGCCGTGGGCGCGGCGATCCAGGGTGGTGTGCTCAAGGGCGAGGTGCGCGACGTGCTGCTCCTTGACGTGACGCCGCTCTCGCTCTCAATCGAGACGCTCGGCGGGATTTCGACGACAATGATCGCGCGGAACACGACGATTCCCACCAAGAAGAGCGAAATTTTCAGCACCGCGGCTGACAGCCAGCCGGCGGTGGACATCGTGATCCTCCAAGGGGAACGCAAGATGTCGCGCGACAACAAGCGCCTCGGAATTTTTAAACTCGATGGCATTCCGCCCGCGCCGAGAGGCACGCCGCAGATCGAGGTGACGTTCGACATTGACGCGAACGGCATCCTGCACGTGACGGCCAAGGACCTCGGCACGAACAAGGAGCAGAAGATCACGATCACCGCCTCGAGCGGCCTCTCGAAGGAGGATGTGGAAAAGATGGCGAAGGACGCCGAGGCCCACGCCGAAGAAGACAAGAAGGAGGCTGAGCGCATCGAGCTCCGCAACCAGAGCGAGACGGCGGTCTATCAGGCGCGCAAGACGCTCAAGGACGCCGGCGACAAGGTGTCGGGCGACGAAAAGGAGCGTGTCGAGAAGGCGGCAGAAGCCTTGGAGAAGGCCGTGAAGGCGGACGACGCCGAGGCGATGAAGAAGGGACAGGAGGAACTTACCGAAGCTCTGCACGCGATCGCCACGAAGCTTTACGAGAGCGCGAAGGCGGCGAAGGGCGCACCGGGCGACACCGGCAAGAGCTCCAAGGCGGACAAGGACCCGGGCGGCGCTCCGGAAGCGGCCGATTTCGAGGTCGTGGACGACGACAAGAACCCGGGAAAGAACTGACGATTTTCAGACTTTCGCCAGAGGCGCGCCGCCGACGCGGCGGCGCGTCCGGGCGGATCGCAAACCCAAGGACACGGAGGAGAACGCAACGCAACCCAACCCAGCCATCGCCCGCCGCGGGGGGACCGCCCCTCCGTGTCCGCGAACCTTTCCCCGCGAAGCGGCGGCGGCCGGAACCCAGAAACAACCACGAATGAAAGTGAAACCCATCGGCGACCGAGTGCTGGTGAAGCCCGCCAAGGAAGAAGAGGTCAAGAAGGGCGGCATCATCATCCCCGACACCGCCAAGGAAAAGCCCCAAGAGGGCAAGGTGATTGCCGTCGGCACCGGAAAGCGCGACGACGACGGGAAGAAAATCCCGTTTGAAGTGAAGGTCGGCGACCGCGTGCTCATCAGCAAGTACGGCGGTACCGAGATCAAAATCGAGAACGAGGAGTATCAGATCCTCCGCGAGGACGACATCCTCGGCATCATTGACTAACCGAAAGGAAACAGAAACTTATGGCAGCTAAACAGCTCGTATTCAGTGAGGACGCCCGCCAGCGGGTGCTCCGCGGGGTGAGCAAACTCGCCCACGCGGTGGTCGTGACGCTCGGCCCCAAGGGCCGTAACGTCGTCCTCGACAAAAAGTTCGGGTCCCCGACCGTGACCAAGGACGGTGTGACCGTGGCCAAGGAAATCGAACTCGAAGATCCCTTCGAGAACATGGGCGCCCAGATGGTGCGCGAGGTGGCGTCCAAGACCAGCGACGTCGCCGGCGACGGCACCACGACCGCCACGGCCCTGGCCGAGGCGATCTACCGCGAGGGTCTCAAGAACGTCACCGCGGGCGCGAACCCCATGGACCTCAAGCGAGGCATCGAGAAGGCCGTCGAGAGGGCCGTCGAGAGCCTCCAGAAGCAATCCAAGAAGGTGAAGGACAAGTCCGAGATCAAGCAGGTGGCCACCATCTCCGCCAACGGAGACGAGACCATCGGCGAGATCATCGCCGACGCGATGGACAAGGTCGGCAAGGACGGCACCATCACCGTCGAGGAAGCCAAGACCATCGAGACCACGCTCGACGTGGTCGAGGGCATGCAGTTCGACAAGGGGTATCTCTCTCCCTACTTCGTCACGAAGGCGGAGGAGATGGAGGTTCTCCTGGAGAACGCCTACATCCTGATCAACGAGAAGAAGATCTCGTCGCTCAAGGACATGCTCCCGTTGCTCGAGAAGATCGCCAAGGTCGGTCGCCCGCTGCTCGTCATCGCCGAAGAGGTCGAGGGCGAAGCGCTCGCAACCCTCGTGGTGAACAAGCTCCGCGGCACGCTCCAGGTCTGCGCCGTCAAGGCGCCGGGCTTCGGCGACCGCCGCAAGGCGATGCTCGAAGACATCGCCATCCTGACCGGCGGCAAGTGCCTCAGCGAGGACCTCGGGATCAAGCTCGAGAACGTCTCGCTCGATGATCTCGGCCAGGCCAAGCGCGTGGTCGTGGACAAGGAGAACACCACCATCGTCGAAGGCGGCGGCAAGAACTCCGACATCCAGGGGCGGATCAACCAGATCCGCAAGCAGATCGAGGAGACCACCTCCGACTACGACAAGGAGAAGCTCCAGGAACGCCTCGCGAAGCTCGCAGGCGGTGTCGCCGTGGTCAACGTCGGCGCGGCCACCGAGACCGAGATGAAGGAGAAGAAGGCGCGCGTCGAAGACGCCCTCCACGCGACCCGTGCGGCCGTGGAAGAGGGAATCGTCGCCGGCGGTGGCGTCGCTCTCGTCCGAGCGATCAAGGCGTTGGACGGCCTCAAGCTGCCCGAAGACGAAGCGATCGGTGTGGGGATTGTGCGCAAGGCGCTCGAGTTCCCGGTCCGTCGCCTCGCGGAGAACGCCGGGCTCGAAGCCTCGGTGATCTACAACGAGATCGCTGGCCGCAAAGGCAACGAAGGGTATAACTTCGCCACGGACAAGTACGAGGATCTCGTCGAGTCCGGCGTCGTGGACCCAACGAAGGTCGCGCGCTGCGCCCTGCAGAATGCTGCCTCGATCGCCGGCCTGCTCCTGACCACCGAGGCGCTCGTCACCGAGATCCCGGAGAAGGAGAAGCCCGCGCCCGGAGGCCCTCCGGGCGGCATGGGCGGCGGCATGGACTACTAAGCCGCGCTTCCCTCCCTTAACCCTCAACCCAAAGGGGCGTCCCGGGCAACCGGGGCGCCCCTTTTGCTTTGGGGCGGAAAGGCCCTTCGCACGCCGAAGGCTTTTCACATCGTCCCGGCAACTTTCAAGGAATCTTCCGGAGGAAGGCGGCCGCCTTTCGGCGGAGAAGCGGACCGCTCCGCCCGCAGCGCCGAAGCCAAGGCAAGCTTCTCAAAAAACCCGAAGGCTTCCCTCGCAGAGAGGACCCTCCATCCTATTTCAGCGCGTGAAGAGGCAATCCGAGCCACGACTCGGCGGCTTCATGAAACGCTTCGGAAAAAGAGGGATGGGCGTGGATCACCTGGGCGATCTCGGCAACCTTGAGCTTGTGGCGCACCGCGAGCGCGGCCTCCTGGATCAGTTCCGTCGCGTGCGGACCGACAAAGGTCGCCCCGATTACACAGCCGTCCTCCGTCGCCACGAGACGGGCCCAGCCTTCGGTCTCGCCGCAGGCGCGCCCCAGCCCGCTCGCGAGATAAGGAAAGGAGGCGACACGGGTGCCTTCCTCGGCGCGCTCGGCCGTTACGCCGACCGACGCCGCTTCGGGATGCGTGTAGACACCGTACGGCACGACGGAACGGTCGTCTTCCGAGGAGAATCCGGTGGCGCCATCGGCGGCCACCAAGCCCATCCGCTGCGCGAGATGCGCGAACTGCCGTTTCTCAGCCACGTCGCCGACCGCATAGATGTGGGGCACGTTTGTGCGGCACGCCGCGTCCACGGGGATGATCCCGTCGGCCACGCGAACGCCCGCCTCTTCCAAGCCGAGGCCTTCCGTATTCGGCGTCCGCCCTAGGGCGACGATTACGCGCGCGGCCTCGACCACCGGCCCGTGATCGAGAAGGCACGTGACCGCGAATTCGGAGCAGGAAACTTCCGCCACCATTCGCTCCGTAAGCACGGTGACTCCCCGACGCGCGAGGCTACGCGTCACGGCCTGAGAGACGTCCCGTTCCCACCCCGCCAGCAGTCTCGGCATGCACTCGACGATCGTCGTGGGAATTCCAAGCTCCGAAAAAATCGTGGCGAACTCGCAGCCGATCACACCGCCTCCGACGATGAGCACGCTCGGAGGCAGGTCGGTCGCAACGGCGGCCTCCTCGCTGGTCTGGACGCGCGGGTCGCTCCACGGAAAGAGGCCGGGGCGCACGGGGCGCGCGCCGGTGGCGAGGATCAGGGATTTGGCCTCGAGGCGGACGACGCCCTCCACCGTAGCCACCTCAAGGGCGAAAGGTCCCACCAGCTTTCCGCGTCCAAGGAAAAGCTCCACGCGGCGGGCTTTCACGAGGCTTTCGACGCCCTTACGGAGGACTCCGACGGTCCGGGCGACGCGCGCCATGAAGGCGGGACCGTAGGGCGCCAGCGGAGGGCCGGAAAGCCCGAACTCCGTAGCGCGGGTGCTTTGCCATCGGAGATGGCTGGCGGCGAGCATGGCTTTCGTCGGGATGCAACCGGTGTTCAGACAGGTCCCGCCGAGGGCGGCGGCCTCAACAAGGGCGACGCGGGCGCCGCGTTGGGCGCCGCGCAGCGCAGCGGCGTATCCTCCCGGACCGCCTCCGAGGACGACGATATCGAAGGGACGGGGCGAATTTACCGAAGTCATGCCAGGAGGTCCGTAGGACGGGATACTGCGGAGAGCCTCCGGCGCTGTCAACGACTCGCCCTTGGGACGGACGGGCGCGAGAGAAAAATGTGTCTCGTCTTTCCCGGCGGGAGTGGATCCGAAGCCACCGGCATCGGGCCGCCTCGGGTTCGGAATTGGAGAACGCGCGTCCTCTGCTCCCGTCTCGCATCTCTTCTCCTCCCTCCCTCTTCCCGCTTCGAGCTTCGTGCTTCGTGCTTCTTCGAAGTGGCGGACTGTCGTCCTCGGCGACCTCGGATCAATCCCCGCCGGAGCGCTTGAGTCGCCTCTTCTCCCAACATTCTCGTTCCCCTGCCCCTTCGCGCCTGCTGCCGCGTTTGGCGTTGAAAAGGTCGCGGGCGTCGGGTAGAGCCATCGCGATGTCTTCTTCTGCACGTCCGCAGCCTTCGGTGGACAACGTGATCGCCGTGATCATGGGCGGCGGCCAGGGGACGCGGCTCGCGCCGCTCACCCGTCTGCGCGCGAAACCCGCGGTGCCGCTGGGGGCGAAGTTTCGCCTCGTGGACATCCCGATCAGCAACTGCATCAATTCGGACATCCGTCGGATCTATCTCCTGACGCAGTTCAACAGCGCCTCGCTGCACCGCCACATCCTCCAGGCCTATCGCTTCGACCGTTTCTCCCGGGGTTTCATCGAAATCTGCGCGGCGCAGCAGACGCTCGATAACCTGGGCTGGTATCAAGGGACGGCGGACGCCGTGCGGCGCAACCTGCGTTACATCGCCGACATGCGGCCCGAATATGTGGTGATCCTCTCGGGCGATCAACTCTATCGGATGGATTACCGCCTCCTCCTGCAGCAGCACGTGGAGACGGAAGCGGAGATCACGGTGGCGGCGATTCCCGTGCCAACGGACGCCGCGGGCGGCCTGGGCATCCTCCAGACCGACGATCACGGGCGCATCATTCGCTTCGTGGAAAAACCGAAGGATGCGGCGACACGGGAATCGCTGCGCATGCCTTCCGCGCTGCGACGGCGCCTCCGACCGGAGAAGAGGACCGGCGACTGTCTCGCCTCGATGGGAATCTACGTATTCAACGCCGACGTGCTCACGGAGACGCTCGCCAACGACCGCGTGGACTTCGGCAAGGACATTCTCCCCTCCTCGATCGCGTCGCGGCGGGTCTTCGCTTACCTCTTTCAAGGCTACTGGGAGGACATCGGGACGATCCGGGCGTTCTTCGAGGCGAACCTCCTGATCACCAAGCCGAACCCGCCGTTTAACTTCTTCGATCTTCAGTCGCCCATCTACACCCGCGCGCGCCATCTGCCCGCCTCGCTGGTGAGCGGCGGAAGCTTCAAGGAAACCGTGATCGCCGAAGGCTGCCTCATCGGCGCGGGGGTGCGGATCGAGCGGACTCTCGTGGGGATCCGTTCGCTGATCGGCGAGGCGTGCGACCTGAAAGAGTGCGTCCTGATGGGCAACGACCATTTCGAAGACGCGCCTGCCTCGCACGAGGGAAATTCGAACGAAACCCCTCCTCTCGGCATCGGCGCGCGATGCGTGATCCGCCGGACGATCGTGGATAAAAACGTCCACATCGGGGCGGATTGCGCGATCTCTCCCGAAGGCAAGCCCGACCGGGTGGACGAAGAACTCTACTGCATCCGCGACGGAATCGTCGTCATCCCGAAAGGGACGATCATCCCCGCCGGAACGAAGATCTGAAAATCCGAAAGACCATGGCCTCCAAAATCATTTCGTTTCACTACCAATTGACCGTGGGCGACGGCAAGACACTCGACTCCTCCGAAGGACGCGAACCGATGACCTTCATGTCGGGCGTGCGTCAGATCATCCCAGGATTAGAGGTCCAGCTCGTCGCGATGAAGCCGGGTGAACGCAAACGGATCGAGCTCAAGGCCGCCGACGCCTATGGCGCGCGCGATTTGCGAAAAATCGTCAAGGTCCCCCGCGCCCAGCTCGCAGCGGACGGTAAGGTCGCAGTCGGCGACCGTTTTCGCGCGTCGGAAAATCCTCACGCGCCACCGTTCGTCGTGACGAACGTCACCGAGACGCACGCGACGCTCGACGCGAACCATCCGCTCGCCGGTGTGGATCTGAATTTCAACGTGGAGATCACCGCGATCCGCGACGCGACTCACGAAGAACTCGCCCATGGACATGCACACGAGCAAAGCGGCCATGCGCACGGCCACGGCGATCATCAGGGATGCGGCTCCGGCGGCTGCGGGTGTCACGGGCACTGACCGCAATCGGACGGGGACCGCGGTGATCGGTTTCCCCCGCGCCTGAGGAAGCGGTTCGGCTCCGCCGAATGTTTTCGGGGATGGGCCGCTTCGGTTTACGACCTCCCTGTCCTCCGTCCGTTCCTCCGCGCCGCGCAAAATCCTCTGGCTGCGCCATGCGGTAGCGCGTAAGCTCCGCGTCCCATGGCAAACGCTCTCGGATTCGGCATTCTTGGTGCGGGGATGATCGCCCCGTTTCACGCGAAATCAGTCAAAGCTTCCCAAGGCGGAAGGCTCGTCGCCTTCTGCGACATGGCGAAAGACCGTGTCGAGAAAATCTCCGCAGAATACGACGTGAAGGCTTACACCTTGCTCGACGACATGCTTAAGGATCCCGAAGTCCATGTGGTCAACGTCTGTCTCCCGAACCACCTCCACCACGCGGCAGTGATCAAGTGCGCCGCTGCGGGGCGGCACGTGCTCACCGAGAAACCGCCGGCGATGACGCTGCGCGAAACCGACGACATGATCGCCGCCTGCCGACGGGCGAACGTGAAGTTCGGTTGCACGGTCCAGTGCCGAGTGCGCGAAGCGATCCAGGCGATCCGCACGGCGATCGCCCAAGGCCGCTTCGGCAAGCTCCTTCACGCCGACGCTTACATGAAGTGGTTTCGCTCCGTCGAGTATTACCACAGCGAAGCCTGGCGCAGCTCCCGAAAATCGGGCGCGGGAGTCACCGTCCAACACGCCTTCCACTACGTGGACCTGCTCCAATACCTGATGGGGCCCGCGAAGCGGGTGCAGGCGCGGATGGACAACCTCGCCCATCCGGACGTGCGGCTCGAAGACACCCTCCTCGCCTTCGTGGACTTCCAAAACGGCGCGCAAGGGGTCGTTCAAGCCTCCACAGCCCTCTGGCCCGGCACCGACATCCGCATCGAAGTAAACGGCGTGGACGGCACCGCGATCGTCGTCGGCGAGAGGATGACCACCTGGAAGTTTCGTGAAGATCGGCCCGAAGACGAGGCGATCCGCCGCCTCGGCGATGCGGCGCAGGCGACGGGCGCCTCCAGCCCGACGGCGCTCGGGTTTGCCGACCACGGGGTGGTCGTCCAGGACATGATTGACGCGGTGAACACGAACCGCGAAGTGGTCATCCCCGTTTCCTCCGTCCGTCCGACCCTCGAGATGGTGCTTGCGATGTATCAGTCGGCGGCAAAGCGCCAGCCCGTGGACCTGCCGGTCATAGACGACGATTCGATCTGGGAGATGTGATGTCCGGGCCGCGGGGCGATTAGAGCTTCTGGGCGATCTTCTCGATCTGGAAGGCTTCGATGGTGTCGCCGGGCTCGAAGTCGTTGAAGTTCTCGACGCGGATGCCGCATTCGAGGCCGGTGCGCACCTCGTTCACGTCGTCCTGGAAACGGCGCAGGCTGCCGATGCCGCCCTCGAACAGGACGTTGCGCCGGCGGACGACGCGCACGCGGGCGCGGCGTTCGATGCGCCCGTGGCTGACGAGGCAGCCGGCGATGACGCCGCCCTTGGAGACTTCGAAGACCTGCTTGACCTCGGCCTGGCCGAGCGAAACGAGCCGCGTCTCGGGGTCGAGGAGACCGGCCATGATCTCCTGAAGTTTGTCCATGATCTCGTAAATGATGCGAAAAAGCTGGATCTGCACGCCTTCGCGCTTGGCGGCCTCGGCGGCGGCGGGGTCCACCTTGACCTGGAAACCGATGATGAGCGCCTTCGAGGCGCCCGCGAGCAGCACGTCCGACTCGGTGATCGGGCCGACGGCGGCGTGGATCACATCCACCTTCACCTTCGCCTGAGGCAGCTTGACGACGGACTGGGCGATCGCCTCGGCGGAGCCCTGGACGTCGGCCTTGAGGATGACCTTGAGAAGCTTGCGGTTGTCAGCGGTGTTCGTGAGAAGGTCTTCGAGCGTGAGGCGGCGAGGGCCTTCGAGCTTCGAGGCGCGGAGCTGCTCGTGCTGGGCTTCGCTGTGCGCGCGGGCGACGATGTCGGATTCGACGACGCGAAAGGCGGCGCCCGCCTCGGGAACGCCGGAAAGCCCGACGATTTTCGCGGGCTGGGCGGGTTCGACAAGCTTGATCGCCTTGCCGTGGTCGTCCATGAGCGCCCTCACGCGGGCCCAATGCGGCCCGACGATCAGGGCGTCGCCGACGCGGAGGGCGCCGCGGCGGACGAGGACGGTGGCGGTGGCACCTCGGCCGGGCTCCATCTGAGCCTCGATCACGACGCCTTCGGCGGCGCCGGTCTTCTCCGCCTTGAGCTCCATGATCTCGGCCTGGAGGAGGATCATCTCGAGCAGGTCGCTGACGCCGGTCTTCTTCGTGGCGGAAACGGGTACGGTGATCGTCTTGCCTCCCCAATCCTCGGAGGCGAGGTCCTTCTCCTGAAGCTGTTTTTTAACGCGATCGAGCATCCGCTGGGAGGCCTCGAGGTCCATCTTCGTGATCGCGACGATGATGGGGGCGGCGGCGGCGCGCGCATGATTGAGGGCCTCGATGGTTTGAGGCATGAGCCCTTCGTTGCCGGCGACGACAAGCACGACGATGTCGGTGATGTTGGCGCCGCGGACGCGCATCGCGGTGAAGGCCTCGTGGCCGGGCGTATCAATGAAGGTGATGCGGCGCGGCGGAGCGTCCTTGTCGGCCTTGGGATCCGGCGGAAGCGTCACGACGTAAGCGCCAATGTGCTGGGTAATCCCGCCCGCTTCGTCGGCCACGACGTTGGCCTTGCGGATCGCATCGAGAAGGGAGGTCTTGCCGTGGTCCACGTGCCCCATGATCGTAACGACGGGAGGGCGTCCGGCGAGGATCTTGTCCTTGCGCTTCAGCTCGGCGTTTTTTTCGGAGGTCTTGACCGGCAGAACGGGCTTGGGTGTTTCGAGGGCGCGCTCGCGTTCGAGTCGAAAGCCGTGCTTTTCGCAAACCTTTCGCGCCATCTCAAAATCGAGAGGCTGATTGATGGTGACGAGGATCTTCAGCGCCATCAGATCGCTGATGAGATTGAAGGGACGAAGGCTCATCCCCATCGCGAGGTCGCGCACCGTCAGCGGAGTTTTGAAGGCGATGATGCGACTTTCGGCGGATTTGGCGGGCTTTGACGACGCCGCCGGGGCGTCCTCCTTCGCCTTCGGCGCTTCCGCAGGCACCGGGGAGGGCGCGGGAGGAGGCGCTGGGAGAGGAAGCGGCGCTTGCGGTTCGTCGACTTCCGCTTTTTCCGGAGGCGCGAGAGCTTGGAGCGGCGCCTCGGGCTTCAATGGCTTCGCCTTTTCGGCGGCTGTTTCCGACGGCTTTTCGGCATGCGGCTTAGCCGGTTTGGCCGGAGGTTTGTGCGCTTTCTCGGAGGGCTTCGCCGCGGAATTTTTTTTCTTTTCGGATGAAAGCTTGTGGGCGGCCGGTTTGACAGCCGGTTTGGCCGGCGGCTTGGACGCAGAGGCTTTCGCATCCTTTGGTTTCGCCGCGGCAGACTTGGCGTCGGAAACTTTCTTGGGCGAGGACATAATGGGCGGTTAGGCCGACGGAGCCTCGTCCTTCTTTTCAGCCTCGGAAGGCTCGGACACGGATTCAGCGGGGGCCGCTGCTCCGAAGGTTTCCGCCGCCGGCGCCGCTGGGGCGAGCCGAAGGGCGATCTGATGGATGGCGCGCCCCTGATCGGCGGTGATCCCTTCGACCGCCGCGAGATCGGAGGGTTGCGCCTCTTGAATGGCCTCGACACTGTTGAGACCGCATGCCACGAGCGCGGCGGCGATTTTTTCGGGCACATCGAGCCGTCGGGCGAGTTCGACCGTGGCGGCACGCATCTGTTCCGCAAACGCCACGTCGGTGGATTCATCGCGCTCGATGGCGACATGCCACCCGACGAGTTTGGAAGTGAGCCGGGCATTCTGGCCGCGCTTGCCGACGGCGGCAGCGAGGTCTTCGGCGGCGAGTCGGACGACGACGCGGCGGCCGGATTCGTCCAGATCAATCTTCTTGATCTTGGCAGGCTTCAAGGCCTCGGCAACGAAATCGCGGATGTTGGCGTACCAACGGATGATGTCCACCTTCTCGCCACTGAGCTCGCGGACGATGTTTTTCACGCGCGAGCCTTTCATGCCAACGCAGGCGCCGACGGGGTCCACCTTGTCGTCATTGGAATGAACGGCCATCTTGGTGCGGAAACCGGCCTCGCGAGCGAGTCCCTTGATCTCGACGGTCTTGTCGGCGATCTCGCTGACTTCAAGCTCGAACAGGCGGCGAACGAACTCGGGACTCCCTCGCGAAAGGATGATCTCGGGGCCGTGGCCCTGATTCTCGACGGCGAGGACGTAGGCGCGGAGGCGCTCGTTGATCTGGTAGTCCTCGGTGCTCACGCGTTCCCGGCTGGGGAGGCGGGCCTCGAACCGCCCGAGGTCCACGAATACATCGCTCTTGTCGAAGCGGCGGACGGTTCCGCTGACGATGTCGCCGACGCGGTCCTTGAACTCGACGAAGATGCGCTCTTTCTCGGCGGAGCGCTGACGCTGGAGGATGGACTGGCGCGCAGTCTGGGTGGCGATACGGCCGAAGTCTCTCACGACCAGCGGATACTCGATCTCGTCACCCGCTCGGGCGTCGGGCTTCAGCCGCCGAGCGCGGAGCACGGGAATTTCACCCTGTGGATCCTTGACGGCCTCGACGACGATGAGCTTTGCGGAGGCGCGAATCTCCCCGCTCTTCGGGTCAATGCTCACGGAGATCCCCCGAGTGGGTTGTTCCCGGCCCTTCAAGGCGGCCGCGATAATCCCCTCCTCGAGAGCCTTGATCATGGTGGCTCGATCAATGCCCTTTTCCCTTTCGTAATAATCCAAAAGTGTGATGAGTTCGCCGTTCATGGTTTTGCTCCCGAAACAAAAAAGCGGGCTTGTGACCCGCTTTCGCATCGGGCTGCCGCCATCTTGTGGGTTAATCATCCTAGCTGGAAGCGGGCCGGTCTGTCAACGCCCGCCGCATGCCTAAAAATCGGACGGGCGGGCGGCCCATTTGTCGGCCGCTGTTCGGAAACAACGAACATGAAGAGCCGGACGACCCGCGGGAACGCGGACCCTCCATTCTTCGATCTTCGGACTTCCCCTCCCTCCCTTCGAACTCTCAACTCCCAGCATCAAACTTCGAACTTTTCATCGGGAAAGCCGCCATCCTCGGCGGCCCCGAATCCGCCTCCGCTGAGAGCGTCCGAGCTACATCTCCCCCCCAACACTTTGGCTTACGCTCCGAACGCGCGGTATACCTCCCGTTCCAACCAGTCGAGGTCGGCGTCGGTATGCGAGGCGCTGAGGCTGATGCGAAGGCGCGCTTTCCCCCGGGAGACGGCCGGGTAGCGGACCGCCGGCGTCCATCCGCCCCGCGCCAGAAGCTCTTCCGCAAGCGCAACCGCCTTTCGTTCGTCACCCACTGCCACCGTCACGATCGGCGCCGACGCTTCCCGCCCGAGCGCTGTCGAAACTCGTGCGAGGGTTTCTCGCAAGCGCCGCCGCGGCGCGGGATCTTCCTCCAGCACCCGGAGCGCCGCCGTGGCGGCGCGGCAGACGGCGGGCGGCAGACCTGTCGAAAAGATCAGGCTGCGCGCCCGGTTCACCAGGTAATCGCGGAGTTCATGCGCCCCCGCGACGAACCCGCCGACCGACCCCAGCGCCTTGGACAGCGTGCCCATCGCCACATCCACATCGTCTTCCACTCCAAAATGCTCGGCGCCACCTCGACCGGTCGCGCCGAGCACGCCGGTTGCGTGCGCCTCGTCCACCATGAACCACGCGCCGTAACGGTGTTTGAGCTCCGCGAGGCGATCGAGCGGGGCGAGGTCTCCGTCCATCGAGAAAACCGATTCGGTGAGGAGGAGGGTCCGGCCCCCTTTCGCGGCGCACGCCGCCAACAGCTCCCCACAGCGGGCAACGTTGTTGTGGGGAAACACCCTCATCGTCGCGCCGGAAAGCCGCGCCGCGTCCACGAGGCAGGCGTGGCAGAGCTTGTCCATCACGATGGAATCCCCTCGGCCGACCAGCGCAGGAATCGTTCCGATCGCGGCGGAGTAACCACTCGAAAAGACGAGCGCAGCCTCCGTTCTCTTGAAGCGCGCGAGCGCGCCTTCGAGCTCCGCGTAAGCGGGATGATTGCCTCCAAGCAGCCGCGACGCGCTCGCGCCCGAAGGCGCGGCTTCCCTCGCCGCCGCGAGCGTCCGGGGATGGAACGCCAATCCGAGGTAGTCGTTCGACGCGAAGTTCAGCACTTCGCGCCCTCCGATCCGGAGGACGCGTCCGCAGGAGGGCGCGACCTCCCGCAGCCGCCGGAGCAACCCCTCCGCATCGAGTTCCGCGAGCGATGCCGTGCAAAACTGTTTCAACGGCGGATTCATGTCCGCTTGCGGCGCTGATCCTTCTCGCAAATCTCGACGCGCACGCGAGGCAGTCCCCGCGGCTACTTCGCCGGTGCTCGTTCGGGCATCGAAACGATCACGGCCCAGGAGTCCACCACGCAACGGAGACCTGCAACTTCACACGCGTGGCGGATCGCGTTCATGAGCGTGACCTTGCGAAGGTCGAGCGTCACCTTCACCGGAAGTCCGGGAGTGATGAGGTTGATGAAGTTCACGTATTTCTCAGGGGCCTTGCCCTCCTTCTTCGGATTGGCTTTCTCCTTGAAATACTCGCTGACCGTTTGCCAATCGGCGCCGTCGAACTTCACCTCGTCGAGGACAATATCCTCGAGGCGCTTGCGCGTCACGCCGATCTGCGAGGGGTTTCTCGAACGCGCCTGAGCGATCATCTGGAGGAAGGTCTGGCTCGGCTTGTGGTCCGGATGCTTCAACAGATACGCCTTGAAGAGCGGCGCCGCCTGGTCGTACTGGCCCGACCAGAAAAGCCCGCGCGCCTGCTGAAAATCGTGGTTGTCATCCGCGTCGTCTGCCGCACGGACGGCACCCGAGGCAAGCAGGAGGCCGGCCATCGCAAAGGCGACGCTCCGCCAGAGGCGATTCACCTGCCTACGACGCCTCATGATCCTGACGCCGCGCGCGCGATTCGCTTCGAGCAGGCGAACGTTCGATTCACCGCGTTCAGATAGGCGCGGGCGCTGGCTTCGATGATATCCGTCGAAGCCCCTTTGCCCGTCAAGATCAGCCCTTTGCCGAAGTCGGCCTTGATGGTCACCTCGCCGATGGCGTCCTTGCCGGCCGAAACGGCCCGCAACTGATAGTCCAACAGCTTTCCACGGCGATCCGTGATCCGATCAATCGTCTTCAGCGCTGCGTCCACAGGTCCGTCTCCGGTCCCCGCATCCTCATAAGACGAAGGCGCGCCACTCGTCCCGGCGCGTTTCTTCAGACGGACCGTGGCCGTCGGGACGAGCCCGGTTCCCGCAGTGACAGAGAGATAGTCCAGCGACCAGACCTCGGACGCCTCGAACGCTCGCTCGTCCACGAGCGTGCCCAGATCGTCGTCATAGACGAATTTCTTTTTGTCGCCGAGCGCCTTGAAACGCGCGAACACGGCGTTCAGATCGCGGTCGGTCAGGCGATACCCCAGATGCTTCAAGCGCAACGCCAAGGCGTGGCGCCCGCTGTGCTTCGTCAGAGGCAGCTCGGTGACGCCCCAGCCGATTTCCTCGGGGTTCATGATCTCGTAAGTCTCCCGCTTTTTCAGGATGCCGTCCTGATGGATCCCCGCGCTGTGGGCGAAGGCGTTCTCCCCCACGATAGCCTTGTTGCGCTGCACCACGAAGCCGCACATCCGCGACACGAGCCGCGACGTGCGCATGATCTCGCGCACGTTCACGCCCATCTCCACGGAGGTGAAGGCGTCCCTCCGGGTGCGCAGCGCCATGATCACCTCCTCGAGCGCGGCGTTGCCTGCGCGCTCGCCGATGCCGTTGATGGTCCCCTCCACCTGGCGGACGCCGTTCTGGACCGCGCTCAGAGAGTTCGCCACCGCCATCCCCAAGTCATCGTGGCAGTGCGCGCTGAAGACCACATCGCGCGCGCCGCGCGCGTTCGCGATCACGTGGGCGAACATCGCCCCGTATTCCTTCGGCGTGGCGTAGCCCACTGTATCCGGGATGTTGATGGTCGTCGCCCCCGCCGAAATGGCCGCCTCGACGATCTGCGTCAGAAAATCCAGTTCGGTTCGCGAGCCGTCCTCCGGCGAAAACTGGACGTTCCTGCAATATTTCCGGGCGAGCTTCACGCCTTCCACCGCCAACCGCAGGATCTCGTCCCGCGCCTTGCCAAACTTGAACTGGCGATGAATCTTCGAGGTGCCCAGGAAAACGTGGATCCGCCCCCGTTTGCCGGCGGGCTTGATGGCCCGGGCGGCGGCCTCGATGTCCTTCGGCACGCAACGCGCCAGCCCGGTGATGATCGGGCCGCGCACCTCGCGAGCGATGGCGCTCACCGCCTCGAAGTCTCCCTGGCTGATCACGGGAAAGCCGGCTTCGATCACGTCCACGCCGAGGCGGGCGAGTTGGCGGGCCACCTCCATCTTTTCGCGCAGGTTCATGGAGGCGCCCGGACACTGCTCGCCGTCGCGCAGGGTCGTGTCGTAAATCAGCAATCGTTCTGAGTTCATGAATGAGTTTCGTGAGGCTGAAAGGTTGGGAGATGGTCGCTCCGGCGTCTGCGGGTTTCCAGCCAACAAAAAACCCACGGGCCGGTGGGCGGCCAGTGGGTCGGTTCCCCGCTTCGCGTGATCTTCAGGCGCGCGACGCGGTCACCCTCCGGCCCGCCAAGGCCAGAAGAAGCGCGCTAGGAAGTCGCATCGCAGGGGTTCGGCTCATGGAAAAACCTCTATCCTTTCCCCCGCACGTTGTCAATCCGCGGGATTTTCCGTTGTGCCGCGCGGCGAGGCAGCTAGAATCCGCGCCCGTGTCGGACCAAATTTTCATTGATGGATTGCAGGTGATGACTCATCTCGGCGTCACCTCCGGGGAGCGCGCCTCTCCGCAGATGATCGAAGTCTCGATCGTCATGGACTGGGACCTGGCGCCGAGCGCACGCACCGAGCGCCTCGCGATGACTCTTGATTACGCCGAGGTGCGGGAACGCGTGATCCGCTGCGCCCAGGAGCGGTCTCGCGTCCTCGTCGAGACCCTGGCCGAAAACATCGCCCACGAGCTGATCACCGTCTATCGGATGCGTCGCGTTCAGGTCGAGGTGCGCAAATTCGTCTTCGAACACACTCGCAGCGTCGGAGTGCGCATCGTCCGCGAGTGGCAGTAGCCTTTCTTTAGCCTTTTCTTTCGGCTTGTCATCGCGCGGCGTCCCCACAAGATTCATTCCGCACTCCGACCGATGAACTCGTTCCTGCGCCTCGTTCCTTTCGCCTTGGCGTTCGCGCTGGCCCCCGGATATGTGGAGGCTGGCGTCGTCTTCACCAAAACCGGTCAAGCGATCCTCGGCGTCCTCGTGGAGAACGAAAGCAGCGTGTCGCTTCAGGTTCCCCATGGCGCGGTCGAATACCGCAAGGAAACGCTCCTGTGGTACAGCACCGCACCCGAAGTGGACTCGCTCTTCGCCGCCGCGCGGAAAGCCCGCGCGGAAACCAATGCGGTTGCCGCCGCCGCCCTCTACGAACTCAGCGTCGCCCAAGAACCCGCCACCAAGGAAGCCGCTTACGCGGAATTGGAGACTTTTCGCGCCGCAGTCGCCGATCAGGCGGCCGCCACTGCGGCGACCCATGCACCCGCCGCGGCTTCGCTCGTCACCCCCGAAGACAAGATCGCCCAAGGGAAGCGCATGATGGAAGGCGGCAGCAACGTCCTCGCGAGCACCACGATTGACGTCGGTCTCGCCGCCCAGGCCCACGCCACCGCCCAAAAGAACATCGCCGAAGGCGCCCGTCTCATGGCTGAAGGCCAGAAGGAACTCGCCGACCAACAGGCGAAAATCGCCGCCGCGACCGCCCAGCAGCAAGAGACCAAGGCCGCCGTGGCTCAAGCCGCCGAGACCGGTTGGACCCGCGAGGAGAGGCTCGTCAACGGCGCGGTTGCGGTTTTTCTGACTCTCGTCGTTCTCGCTTCCCTCCACGGAATCATCCAGCGCGAACCCAAGATCTGAAGCTTCCTTTCTTCTCATGCCTCCTCCCACCCAATTCGGCGGCCGCCGTCCGGACCTCCTCCCCAACGAACAAGAGGTTTCTTACGAGAACACGTTGGAATGGCTTGACCGCCGCAAGAATTGGTTGATCGGACTTTTCGGCGCCGCTCTGCTCGCCATCGTCGGCGTCGTGACGTGGCGCATCCAGACAGCCAAGGGGGAAGCCGCGGCCGCTGCCGCGTACGCCAACGCGCGATCCATCGAGTCACTCCAGAATCTCGTTCAGCATCACGCCGGCACCCGGGTTGCCGTCTTCGCCGCGATGGCGCTCGCCGACCTCTTCTTCCAGCAGGGCGAATGGGACAAGGCGGCGGCGCTCTATCAGGAGGTGCTGCGCGATCACGTCGCCTCCCCTCTTGCCCCCGCTGCTGCGCTCGGCTTGGGCGCGGTCGAGGAAGCACGAGGAAACAAGGAGGAAGCGTTGCGCTGGTATCGCGGGGTCGCCTCCAACGCCGGCACCTACGCAGCGCCTCAGGCCGCCTGCGCCGTCGCTTCGCTCCTCGAACGCGGCGGTCAACTCCTCGAAGCGCGCCAGGCCTACGAGGACGTTGCTGCGCGTTTTCCCGCTTCCGCCTCGCGCGTCGAAGCCCTGAGCCGTTTGGAACGCCTCAAGGTCCTCCTCCGAAAATCTGCGCCTCCGACGAGCCCCTCTCCTTCATCGCCGACGGTCCCATCCAAGAAGTGATCCGTCTTTCGCACGTCTTCCGCTGAGAAAACGTCTCGCACCGGAACCCGTTCCTTCCGTCGCTCGCATCCTCCAGGCCGTCGGAAAATTCAGCGTGCCCGGGGCAGGAATCGAACCTGCACGGCCTTGCGGCCAGGGGATTTTAAGTCCCCTGCGTCTGCCTTTTCGCCACCCGGGCGCGGAAAGACTTTGTTCCCGGTCCGCGGCGGCAACAAGCCGGAAAGAGCGAGGTCCTCCTTACGCCATCGCAGTGGCGTAGCGTTCGGCGACAAAGTTCCAGTTCACCAGGGAACGGAACGCGGCGACATAATCCGCACGGCGATTTTGGTATTTGAGGTAATAGGCGTGTTCCCAGACATCGAGGCCGAGAAGCGGAACATTGCCGCGGGAGATGGAGCTGTCCTGATTGGGTGTGCTCTCGATGAGAAGATTCTTCTGCAGATCGAGGCTCAACCATACCCAACCGCTTCCGAAAAGAGAGGCCGCCGCCTTGTCGAAGGCTTCGAAGAAGGGATTCAGGCCTCCGAAACTCTTCTCCAAGGCTCGGGCGAGGTCCCCGGAGGGAAGCTGCCCTTTCGCAGGCGTCAGCATCGTCCAGAAGAGCGAATGGTTGAAATGCCCGCCGCCGTGGTTGCGGACGGCGGCGCGGACATCCTCGGGGACCGCCTCGAGATGGCGAAGGAGTTCTTCCACGGTCTTCGACTGCAGCTCGGGATGCGCGGCCACCGCCTTGTTGAGGTTGGCGACGTAGGCGGCGTGATGCTTGTCGTGATGGATCCGCATGGTCCGCGCATCAAAGGCCGGTTCCAGCGCCTCAGCGGGGTATGGGAGCGGCGGGAGAGAGAAAGGGCCCTTCGGCGCCTCGGAGGCTTTCGGTTCCGGCGCGGAGGGCTTCTTCGGACCCGCAAGCGCCGGCAATGGCAAGGCGCCAGCAGCGGCGGCGGCGCCCACGAGGAGCGCCGTCTTGAGCGTTTGACGACGGGTAAAGACCGCAGGGGAGTGGAGATTCATGGATGGAGCATAAACTCATCCAGCCGTTTCGCAACGCATCCGAATCCCGCATGTCTCCTCCGCGAGACGCCTTCTCGCAAATCGTTCAGAACGCAAACGGAGGGGCGGAGCGAACCGCGAAATTGCGGGATTGCGCCGGCGAGAAGCCTCGCGGCTATGATGGAGAAACTATGGCGCGCTTCTCCGCCTTGATCTGGCTCGCCGCCTTCGCGGCGCCGGCACTCGCCGCGCGCGGCCCGGTCCGCGATTCGGCAACCGCGCGCCCTAATATGGTCGTTGTCGCGCCCAACCAAGACTATGCGAACACCGTCGCCCTCGAAGTCGAGCGCGCCGCCGAACGCTTTTATCGCGCTTTCGGGCTTTCCCTCGTCGAATTGCCCCCCGGACCGACGATCATCATCCAGGTCGGTGAGTCGAGCGCGCGCAAAGACGGCGAAGGAACCCTGACGACGCAGGAATCCGGCGGCGCGCGCAAAATCCATCTCCTCTGGGGCGAACCACCCTTGAACCGCGACGCCTTGGCGCGCGGCGTCGGACGCGCGCTCGCGCTGCGCCATGCGATCGCAGACGGCGCGCCTCGCACTACGGAAGGTGCGCTCGCTTGGGTCCTCGACGGCGCGGCGATGTTCGCGACAGCTCCCGAAACCGTGGAAACCGAAGGCGCACGCGCGGCGCTTCTCGCCCGTCTCGCGCCGCGGCTGTCGCTCGAAGGGGCCTTGGGCCTCCTGGAGGGACAAGCGCTCGACACAGCCGCGCGACGCGGGTTGGCTGGAGCGCTCCTCGCCGACGCGAGCGCGGGCCCCGGCGCGCGGCGGCGTCTCCTCGCGTCGTTGGCGGCGTTCGCTGTGGACCCCGCAGCGTCCCTCGCGGAAGTGACGGGGCGCAGCGACGCGGCGGAGTGGTGGTCGGAATGGTGGCGCGCGCAGTCGGTCCGCCTCCCGCCGCAGCGACTCGGAGGGAAGCTCACCCTCCTCTGGATTCTCGCTCGCGAAAAAAACACTGACGCCAATGTCGCCGGCGAGCAGGATCTCGCTCCGGTCGCCAGCCCGTGGTTCGAGCCCTGGTTCGTCGCTCCGCCTTCGATCGAGGCGGATGCCCTTGCCGCGATCCGCGTTGCGATCGCGCGGCGGCGCGCCGAGGCCATGGAGTGGTTCCGCGCAGTCGCAGGCGAAGAATACGCGTCGCGCGAAGAATGGCTGGCTGAAGGCCTCCGGAGGGCGGCTTCGGATTCCATCGCTTCCGGAAGCGGACCCGCCCTCCAATGGTTTCATGGCTTGAGGGCGCCTCCGCGAGCGCCGGCGACCCGCGCGCCTTCCCGAAAAACCGAACGCCGCCTGAATCAAGATTAAATTGTCTTTTACTTTCATCGTGATGCCATTATAAAGGCAAACGCTGCGCGCTTAGCTCAGGGGTAGAGCGCCTGCTTCACACGCAGGAGGTCGCAGGTTCGAAACCTGCAGCGCGCACCATGATTTCCCCGACGACCATGAACCTCACCACCCTGAAAATCTTCCGCGACCTCGTCGAGACGCGCAGCTTCTCGAAGGCGGCCGCGCTCAACTCGGTCACCCAGTCCGCGGTCAGCCAGCAGGTCGCCAATCTCGAGCGCCGCCTCAAGTGCCTCCTCGTCGAGCGGGGGCACCGCGATTTCGGGCTCACTCCCGAGGGGCGGCGCTTTTACGACGGTTGCAAGACGCTCACCGGCCAGTTCGAGAAGATGATGGCGGAGCTTCAGGAGATGAGCCAGCGCGTGAGCGGCGCGGTTCGCATCTCGACCATCTACAGCATCGGGCTCCACGAACTTCCGCCCTACATCAAGCAATACCTGCGCCAGTATCCGCTCGTGAACGTTCATGTGGAATACCGGCGTTCCATGCAGGTGTATGAGGACGTGCTCCAGAACGTCGCGGATCTAGGGCTGGTCGCCTTCCCCGAACGTCGTGCGCACCTGGAGACGCGACCGTTCCGCCGCGACCGCCTCGTGGTGATCTGCCACCCCGACCATCCGCTCGGCGCTTCTTCCTCGATCCCCATCCGCCGCATCGTGGGACACAAGCTCGTCGGCTTCGATCCCGACGTCCCGACGCGCAAAGCCCTCGACGCCATCTTCCGCCGCCACCAGATCAAGATGCAGCAGGTGATGGACTTCGACAACGTGGAGACCCTCAAGCGCGCGGTGGAAATCGACATGGGGATCTCCCTCGTGCCGCTTTCGACAGTGACTCAGGAGGTGAAAAACCACACGCTCCGCGTAGTGGAATTCACCGACGAACAAATCTTCCGCCCCTTGGGGCTTCTCGCCCGGCGCGGACGCGTCTTCTCGCCGGCGATCAAGGCGTTCCTGAGGACCCTCGAGGAAGAGCCTCGCACGAACTGACGTTCAACGCGCCGCGGGCACGAGCTCGACGTCGTTCATGCGGAGGGTGGTCCCCACCGCCTGGTTGAGCTGCGCCACGGCGATGCTGTAGTCCGCCAACGCGCGGATTTCCCGGGAACGGGCTTCGGCCAGTTTGTTCTGCAGCTCCAGCACCACGAAACTGGTGGTCGTGCCGGCGCGGAGCTTGGACGTCTCCGCCGACAGTGCCTCTTCCGCCGCCCGCCGGGCCACGCGCGTCGCCCTGATGCGTTTGTAGCTCGCCGTGACGCCATCGAGCGCGTTGTTCACGTCCACGACCACCGCCTGCTCCGCTTGTTTCAATTGCAGGATGGTCTGCTGTTTGCGGAGGCGCGAGGCTTCGAGTCGCCCCGCCGCCGCCTGATCGGGGAGTGGGACGCGGACGATCAATCCGACGGCCCAGCGCTCGTTCTTCGTGTCAATGGACTCCATGAATTTCGGATCCACCCCGTTGAATCCAGCGGTCGCCTTGAGGTCCACCTGGGGCCACCGCTGCTGCTGGTCGTAGACCAACTGGATGTTCTGGCGCTCCACCGCGAGCTTCGCCGCGCGGTAATCGGGACGCAGGTCGAGGGCGTCCGTCAGGTATTGAGCGCGTGTCTTCGCCGAGGGCGGCGCGTCCCCCGGCCGATCGGTCGGCGCAAGGGCACGCTCCTGGAGGTCGGAGATGTTCGGCGAGATGAGCGCGCGAAGGATCGTCATGCGCTGGCTTACGTCCTGGTCGGCGAGGATCACGCTTTCTTCGCGGCCGGCGACGCCCGATTCCGCCTGCGTGATTTCCAAGGGCGCCATCACCCCGATCCGCACGCGCTTGCGGTTGTCTTCAAGCAGTTTTGCCGCCAACTCCAGCGCCTGGATCTGGACGGTCCGGTTCTCGATGGCGTAGACGAGGTTGAAATAGGCGTCGTGGACCCGGGTGAGCACGTCCATCACGCGTTGGGCGAAGTCCGCATCGGAGATGCTCTTCGACATCCGCGCGATGCGGAGGGTCGCCATCTGGCTGTCGGGCCCAAAGCCGCGCAGGAGCGGTTGGACAAGGTCCAAGCCCCAATACGTCGTGTATTGCTCGCGGAACGTGTTGAAGGTGTTTCGCGCGTCGGTGGTGCGAAGCCCGAAGTTGTAGGTGGTCCCCAAGGGGACTTTCCCCTGCACACCGCCCGCCCAACTGTCGGTCCGCGACTTCGTGGCGAGACGGCCGCCGGCGGCCACCGAGGACTGCGCGTCAAGAGGCGTGGTGTTCTCCTCGTAGTTCGGCGTGAAGAACAAAGTCGGGTCAAAATCGCCTCGCGCAGTGCGCACGGCCTCCTCGTCAATGAGCGGATTGAGGCGTTGGATCGAAATCTCGAGATTCTCTTCGAGCGCGCGCCGCACGCAATCCTTGACGGAAAGCGGGAGCGGGAACGCCTCCGTGGCGTTTCCCGCCGGCGCGAAGCACGCCATGGTGACGCCGAGCACAAGGGAAGCAAGAAAGCGCATGGAAATCGTGAAGGCGGCGGGCGGCGGAAGCAAGCCCTGGCGGACGGCGCAACTGCCGCGGTCTCAAGGACTTGCGCCGCACGCGCGGCGCGACGCAACAAAATGGCCGAACCGTCGGGCCGTGTCAACGCGGGCGTTCGCTGCGCAGGTCTTCGGGGAGCAACAGCTTCCAGATGGGCACCCGCCGCAGGATGATGCCGGCTTCCACCGTCGAGCCGAGCACGAGGCGCGCCGGAGTCTCCTCGACGTGCACCACCACGAGATAGGAGCCTTCCTTCACGGGCTCGCCTGTCTGCCGGGGGTACGCCTCCAAGGCCACTTCCTTAACGGTCCCGTGGATGTAGCCGAATCGCGTGAATTCGAACACGTTGGAACGCATCTTCACGTGCTGACCGATGCGGATGCGATGCACCTGATTCTCGCCAACGAAGAGTTTGACGCGCATCGGTTCCCCTCCCGAAACGTGGGCGAGGTCGTCGCCCCGGACCACACGTTCGCCCGGACGCCGTTTGATCACGAGCGTGACCACCCCGTCCATCGGGGCGCGAATCTCGCGGCGTTCGATCTGCTCCTCGCACACCTTCAGGTCCACGCTGAGGCGATCGAGGCGGGCGGCGGCGGCGTTGAGGTCGGCCAGGGCTTCCTTGCGCGCCGTTTCCTCAAGCCCACGATCGAGCAGGGCCACGTTCTCCTTTGCCTTGGCGAGTTCGGACTGGGCCATGTCGGAGGCCAACTTGCGCGCTTCATACTCGCTCTGGCTGGTGAGCTTTTCCCCGAGGAGTTGGGTGTAGCGGCGGAGCTCCGCCTCAGCGTGCATCGCCTTTTGTTGCGCTTCGGCCAGATCGCTGCGCGAGTGCCAGAACTCCTTCTGGAGCGGAAGCTTGTTCACTTTCTCGAGTTGGACCTTTTTCAGATCGAGCGCCGCCTGGGCCTCTTTGATCTCCGCCTCGATCTGGCTCTTCCAGTTTTGCTGCTGCTGAGCATCGAGGAGCAGGATGAGGTCGCCCTTCGCCACGCGCGTGCCTTCATACGCCTTGACCTCCTGAAGGATGCCGTCTTCGGGGGCGTAAAGGAAACGCTCCTCCTCGGCCATAACGATCCCGCCGGCGTTCACTTTTTCGTCCACGGGCACGAACGCAATCAGCCCAACGAGAACGAGGCCGAACCCGAGGACTGCGGTGAGAATCCAGATCCGGATGATCCGCAGGCTTTGTTGGAGCTTCTCCACGTCAGGCCGCGCGCGTCCGGGCGTCCGGCTCGACGATGCGCGGTTGATAGAGCCGGCTGTAAAGCCCCTTGCGATCGAGCAGTTCCCTGTGGGTCCCGATCTCGACAATGCGCCCCCGTTGGAGCACTACGATGCGGTGAGCCTTCTGGATGGTGCTCAGTCGGTGGGCGACGAGAAAGACCGTCTTGCCCTGCATCAAGACATCCAGCGAACGCTGGATCGCCTGTTCGCTCTGCGTGTCGAGCGCGCTCGTCGCCTCGTCGAAGATGAGGATCTTCGGGCTTTTGAGGATCGCACGCGCGATCGCGATGCGCTGGCGCTGCCCGCCCGAGAGCATCACGCCCGCCTGTCCGACCCGGCTGCGGAAGCCGTCGGCCGCCTGCTCGATGAACTCCAACGCGTTGGCCAGGCGCGCCGCCTCGCGCACTTCCGCGGCGGTCGCTTCCGGCTTCCCGTAGCGGATGTTCTCCTCGATGGTGCCCGAGAAAAGGAAGTTGTCCTGCAGCACCACGCTGATCTGACGGCGGTAGCAATCGTAATCCAGTTTCCGGAGGTCCACGCCGTCAATGCGGAGGCAGCCCTCGCTCACGTCGCGGAAACGCGTGAGCAGGCTCATCAAGGTGGACTTCCCGCTGCCACTTGGACCGACCAGCGCGATCACCTCGCCGGGCCGCACGTCGAGGCTGAAATCCTCGATCGCCGGCGCGCCCCCATAGGTGAATCGGACCCGGTCGAACTCCACGCCCCCCTTGAGCGTGAGCTCGACGGGGTTCGGGTCCTGGATGATCTCGGGCCGGGTGTCGAGCAGCGTCAGGATCCGCTCGAAACCTGTGCGCGCGTTGATCGTCACCTGGATCAGTGCCGAAAAATTCTGGATCGGTCCGAACAACCCCCACAGATACGCCGTGAACGCCACGAACGCTCCGATGCTCATGTCCTGCCGCGTCACCGCAAGCCCTCCGAACACCAGAATGCCGGCGTAGAGCGTGTTGCAGAGCAGCGCGAGCCAGGCCCACATCCGTCGCCCCATCACCTGCAGGTCCATCTCCGGGTAGAAGTTGTCCTTGATCGCCAGAACAAATCTCCGCCGTTCGTGGTCTTCCTGGCCGAACGACTTCACCACCTTGATCCCGCTGAACGTCTCGCCCAGCGAACCCGCGAGCGCCGACTGCCGCTCCTTGACGTCGTGGGACATCCGGTAAATTCGCGAACGGAACGCCTGAGTGATCGCGAAATAGATCGGCAACGTCGCCAGGCAAAGGAGCGTGAGCTTCCAGTTCAGGAAGGACATCACCGTGACGGCGAAGCAGAGGCCGATGGCGCTGTTCGCGATCGTCGAAAATGCCGTGGTGATGAACTGCTGAATGGACGCCACGTCGTGGATCAGGCGGTTCACCAGACTCGCCGTGCGTTCCCGCTCGTAAAACGCCATGTGCAGGAGCTGCAGGTGATGAAACAGCGTCTTGCGGATGTCGAACACCGTCCGTTGCCCCGAGTAATAGAGCAGGTAGTCGTGCCCGTAACCCGTCGCGTTTTGGACCAGCGTGGCGAACAGGAACACCACCGCCACGCCGATCACCAGCGTGCCGTTCCGCGACGGCAGCGCCTCGTCAATCAGAAACTTCGTGATGAGCGGGATGCTCTGGTTGATGCAGACCGTGAGGATGTTGCCCAGCGCGGCAATCGCCAGGAGCTTGCGATACGGCCGGACGAACTTCCAGAAGCGCCGGAAGGCCTCCCGGGTCGGGTAAAGATCGGCGATCACGGCGGCATGCCGCTCGCGTCCTCCCCAATGCCCCGAGCCGAAGCGTTTCCTGTTGCTTCCGGTTTCCCCCAAAGATTGGGAAGATTTCACTTCGCTGGTTTTAACCTCCGGGCCGGATCGCGGCCCAAAGCGGGAATCTCGCTCCACCCCTCTCCATATGCAATATAAATCCAATCCATAGGCGCTCGTGGGGAGGCGTCAATGAAATCCGAATTTGACCGCAGCTTGTCAGAAGCCCTAATATGCTGGCTCACCTTCTTCTCACCATCTCATCCAGATATTCCATGAAAATCAAAGTTGGCATCAACGGGTTCGGGCGCATCGGTCGCCTCATCTTTCGCGCGCTCTGCGACCAAGGGTTGCTCGGCAAGGAAATCGAGGTGGTCGCGGTGAACGATCTCGTTCCTGCCGACAACCTCGCCTATCTCGTCAAATACGATTCCAGCCAAGGCCGATTCAACGGCCAGGTTGGCAGCGAAAAGTCCTCGCCCTCGCTCGCGGAGGACGACGTGCTGGTGGTCAACGGACAGAAGATCAAATGCCTCGCCGTCAAAGAGGGCCCCGCAGCCCTGCCGTGGAAGGCGCTCGGTGTGGACATCGTGGTCGAGTCCACCGGACTCTTCACTGACGCCGAGAAGGCAAAAGGCCACCTCGCCGCCGGCGCGAAAAAAGTGCTCATCTCCGCTCCGGCGAAGAACGAGGACCTGACGATGGTGGTCGGTGTGAATCATCAGAAGTACGACAAGGCGAAGCATCACATCGTCTCCAACGCGAGCTGCACGACGAACTGCCTCGCCCCCGTGATCCACGTGCTGCTCAAGGAGGGTTTCGGCGTCGAGGAAGGGCTGATGACGACCGTGCACGCCTACACGGCGACGCAGAAAACGGTGGACGGCCCCTCGAAGAAGGACTGGAAAGGCGGACGCACCGCTGCACAGAACATCATCCCTTCGACGACCGGCGCTGCGAAGGCCGTTGGCCTCGTCATCCCTGAGGTGAAAGGCAGGCTCACCGGCATGTCGCTGCGCGTGCCGGTTCCGACCGTTTCGGTGGTGGATCTCACGCTTCGCACGGCAAAAGAGACCTCTTATGAGGAGATTTGCGCCGCGATGAAGAAGGCGAGCGAGACCTATCTCAAGGGCATCCTTGGATGCACCTCGGACGAAGTGGTCTCGACCGATTTCATCCACGACCCGCGTTCGAGCGTCTTCGACGAGGGGGCGGGCATCGGCCTCAACAAGCGCTTCTTCAAACTGGTGAGCTGGTACGACAACGAGTGGGGTTACTCCAACCGTTGCGTGGACGTCCTGAAGTTCCTCCTCTAAAAACCGACGGCGTCGTTCGCCCGTCGCGCCTCCCAGCCCGAAGGGCGGCGGCAAACCCCTCGCCTCCCAACCCGGCGATTTCATGGCCAAACTCAACGTGCAGGACCTCGATGTCGCGAGCCGCCGCGTGCTCGTCCGCGTGGACTTCAACGTGCCCCTCGACGCGGAAGGAAAGATCACCGACGACTCGCGGATCCGCGCGTCGCTCCCGACCTTGGACTGGCTGTTGGAGCGCGGCGCGCGCGTCGTCCTTTGCAGCCACCTCGGCCGCCCGAAAGGAAGGCCCGATTCGGCGATGAGTCTGCGCCCTGCGGCCCAGCGCCTCTCCGATCTGCTCTCGCGTCCGGTCGCTTTCCTCGACGATTGCGTGGGGGAAAAGGTGGAGCAGACCGTGAAGATCATGAAGGACGGCGATTGCCTCCTCCTCGAGAACGTCCGCTTTCACGCGGAGGAGGAGAAGAACGATCCTGCGTTCGCGAAGCGCCTGGCCGCGTGCGCCGAGCTTTACGTGAACGACGCCTTCGGCTCGGCCCATCGCGCGCACGCCTCGACCGAGGGCGTGACCCGCTTCATCGCAAAATCCGCCGCCGGCTTCCTGCTGCAGAAGGAACTCCGCTTCCTCGGAGACGAGCTTGCGAATCCCGCCCGCCCGTTCCTCGCCATCCTCGGCGGCGCCAAGGTGAGCGACAAGATCGCCGTGATCGAGGCGCTCCTCGACAAGGCGGACGCGCTGCTCATCGGCGGCGCGATGGCCTACACCTTCCTCCGCGTGCAGGGCATCCCGACGGGCGCCTCGCTCGTCGAGGAGGACCGCCTCGAGACGAGCCGCCGCGCGCTTGACCTCGCCGCGCAGAAGAATAAACGCGTTTTTCTTCCCTTGGACCATGTGGTCGCCCGACGGGTGGAAACCGACAAGCTCGATAAAAAAGGGCGAAAAATCGTGGAGTTTCAGGAAGTGCACATCACCGATTGCGCCTCGATTGGCGAGGGCCTCTGCGGCGTAGACCTCGGCCCGAACACCGTCGCGGCCTACGCGAAGGCCGTTGCCACGGCGAAGACCGTGCTCTGGAACGGGCCGATGGGGATCTTTGAAGACAAGGCGTTCGCGAAAGGCACTTTCGAGATCGCCCGAGCCGTCGCTGCAAGCGGTGCGCGTTCCATCGTCGGTGGCGGCGACTCGGTCAAGGCCATCCACAAGAGCGGTCTCGCCGACAAGATCACCTTCCTCAGCACCGGCGGCGGCGCCTCCCTCGAATTCCTCGAAGGGAAGACGCTCCCAGGGATCGCCGCTCTCGCCGAGAAATAGAGAAGGACGACAAAATCAGCATTCCTTCACGCCCCTGCATTCGCGCCAACAAACTCAGCCCCCAAACCGCGACGACGTCAAGCCTCTGAACCCATTTTATGAAAATCCGTCGTCCCATCATCGCCGGCAACTGGAAAATGCATCGCACCCTCAGCGAGGCGGAAAACCTCGTAAAGGGGCTTCTGATCGAGCTGACGGACCTTTCCGATACCGACGTGGTCCTCTGTCCGCCGTTCACCTCGCTGGCGAAAGTGGCCGATCTTGTGGCCAAGACTCCGGTGCGCGTCGGCGCGCAAGATATGTACTGGGAGAAGGAGGGCGCCTTCACGGGCGAAATTTCGGCGACCATGCTTCGCGACGTGTTCTGTCGCTACGTGATCCTCGGGCACAGCGAACGCCGCCAGTATTTCGGCGAGACGAACGCCCTTGTGAACCGCAAGGCGAAGGCGGCTCTCGCGGCCAGCCTCCGCCCCATCGTCTGCGTCGGCGAGACGCTCGACCAGCGTGAGAAACAGGATTTCAAGGGCATCCTCCGGACCCAGCTTCGGGAAAGCCTCGAAGGAATCTCCGTCGAAGAAATCGAAGAGGCGATCGTCGCTTACGAACCCGTCTGGGCGATCGGCACCGGCCGCAACGCGACTCCCGCGCAGGCGCAGGAAGTCCACGCCCTCCTCCGTGCGACATTGACCGACATGACCGGCGCCAAAACCGCCGCGAAAATCCGCATCCAATACGGCGGAAGCGTGAAGCCCGCCAATGCCGCCGAACTCCTCGCTCAACCCGACATTGACGGCGCCCTCGTCGGAGGCGCCAGTCTCGACGCCCGCGCCTTCGCGGCCATCGTCAAAGCGGCGACCTGATCCCGTCCTCGCTTGCGCAGGGAGCGCGACAGACGGATCGGCCGCCGGGAAACGACGAAGCATGAGAGGACGGGCATCCCGCGGAGACGCGGGCATTCCAATTCCGCTTCTGGCCTCTCGCTTCTCCCAACATTCTTAGAGGGTGTTTGAAAATGGCCTGCCCTCTGTTGAATTTTCAAACACCCTCTTAGCCCCTGTCATGCGCAAGCCCTATGGGTCCGCACTTGCATCTTCCTCGGGAGCCGGGTAGAAAGCCCTCCCTCGCCGGCCTGACGCATGGCCGTCTCGCATCGGCGGGCGACTTCATGCCTTCCCGCAGATCCCTATGACCTTCACCGGCGTCCTCATCGGCTTCCTACTCACGATCCATGTGATCGTCAGCGTGCTTCTCGTGCTCATCATCCTCATGCAGCGACCCAAAAGCGAAGGGTTGGGTACGGCCTTCGGAGGCGGCGTCACCGATTCCCTCTTCGGTTCCAGCGCGGGCAACGTCCTCACGAAGATCACCACGTGGCTTGGAATCATCTTCTTTCTGACCACCATCTCGCTCGCGCTCCTCTACAGCCGCGTTTCGGCGGGCAAAAAAAGCGACCTCGGCGCCCGCCTCGGCGCCGCCTCCGCGGCGGCCACCAATGCCGACGTGCATGCCGCCGTCACCAATCTCCCTTCCGCAACGGCGGCGCCGGTCTCCACGAACGCGCCGGCAAAATAATTCGCCTGAGAAAAAAGAGGGCGGCTCAGCCTCTCGCGCCCCTCTCGACGGCGGGGGTCCGTCTGACGCGGCGCGCGTCGAACCTCGCGCTTTTGAAGCGTCCGAATTTCGCCTTTCACGTGAAAGATTGAATTCGGGCGATTGGATCAAAGGCTGTTTCGAGAAAAATTCGGACTGAAAGGATCCCCGCAACCGATCGCCCCGCGTCCGCGTCAGGCCGGAGAGGGCGCCGGGGAAGGCGCAGGGCGGTGTTCGGCGGTTCCAACCTTCACCTCGACGGGCGCGCCGACGGGCTCCGGCTGCGGCGGGAGCTGAGGCGGCGGGCGACGGGTCGGCGGGTTGGCCAGCTTGCCGGTTTCGAGGATTTCCTTCACGTGGGCGCCGTCGAGCGTCTCGCACTCGAGGAGCATCTTCGCGAGGGCGTCGAGCTTGTCGCGTTTCTCTTCGAGAATTTTCTTCGCCCGCGTGTAGCATTCGTCCACGATGCGGCGCACCTCGGCGTCAATCTCCCGCGCGGTCGCCTCGCTGAAATCGCGATGCCGAGAAAGGTCGCGCCCGAGGAAAACCTGGTCCTCTTTTTCGCCGTATTCGATGAAGCCGAGCTTCTCGCTCATTCCCCATTCGCAGACCATCTTCCGCGCGAGACGGGTCGCTCCCCGGATGTCGCCGTAGGCGCCGGAGGTAATGTCGCCGAAGGCCATCTCCTCAGCGATGCGTCCGCCCATATACACCGCGAGTTCGTCGAGCACTTTTTTCCGCCCGTAGGTGTAGCGGTCCTTCTCGGGGAGCTGCATCGTCGCGCCGAGGTAGGCGTTGCCGCGGGGGATGATGGTCACCTTGTGGATCGGCTCGGTATTCTCAAGCGAGGCGGCGACGACGGCGTGGCCCGCCTCGTGCCAGGCTGTGATCTCCTTGTCTTTTTCGTCCATCACGCGATTGCGGCGCTCGCGCCCGAAGCGGACCTTGTCGCGCGCCTCCTCAAGTTCGGCCATGCCGATGGCCTTCTTCTGATCACGCGCGGCGAGCAGGGCGGCTTCGTTCATCAGGTTGGCGAGGTCGGCACCCGCGAACCCGGGCGTGCCGCGCGCAATCACAGAGAGGTCCACTGCGTCGGAAAGTTTCACCTTCTTCGCGTGGACGCGCAGGATCTCCTCGCGCCCTTTCACGTCGGGAAGGTCAATTACGATCTGGCGATCGAAACGCCCGGGGCGGAGCAGCGCCTGGTCCAGCACGTCGGGGCGGTTGGTCGCCGCGATGAGGATGATCCCCTCCTGCGTGTCGAAACCGTCCATCTCGACGAGCAGGGCATTGAGCGTCTGCTCGCGTTCGTCGTGCCCGCCGCCGATCCCCGTGAAGCGGGAGCGGCCCACCGCGTCAATCTCGTCCACGAAGATCAGGCAGGGGGCGTGCTTGCGTCCCTGTTCGAACATGTCGCGCACGCGCGAGGCGCCGACGCCGACGAACATCTCCACGAAGTCGGAACCGCTGATCGAGAAGAAGGGGACGTCCGCCTCGCCGGCGATGGCCTTCGCCAGCAGGGTTTTTCCGGTGCCCGGAGGGCCGATCATGAGAACCCCCTTCGGGATGCGCCCGCCGAGGCGCTGGAAGCGCTTCGGGTCCTTGAGGAACTCCACGATCTCCTGCACCTCCTCCTTGGCCTCCTCGATTCCCGCTACGTCCTTGAATGTCATGCGATTTTTGTCGCGGCTCAGCAGGCGCGCGCGGCTTTTTCCGAAGGAAAACGCTCCCTTCCCCATCGTGCGCATCTGCCGGGAGAAAAGGAACCAAAGGAAAAGCAGCGGAAGCAGAAAGGGCAGCGACGACATCAGGAAGGCGCTCCAGAATCCCGACGCTGGCTCGATTTTCACCGGAATGCCCTTTTCCTTGAGTTCCTTGGAGAGATCGCGGTCGAAAGCGAGGTTGATGTACGCCTTGTAGTCCTTGGTCTCTCTCTTGTCCTTTTTGGGGAACCACGCACCGCGCGCCACCTCGTTGCCAGCCGTCTCCGTGGTGAGGACCACGTCCTTGATCTGTCCCTCCTGGACCGCTTGGAGAAACTCGGAATAGGTGAACGCTTTCACTCCGGCGTCCTGCCGCTTGCTGATCCAGGAGAGGAACGGAATGGCGCCGAGGATGAGCGCCCAGATCAGGATGAAGCGCAACAGATCCGGCCACTCCGGCCGTTCCGGATTAGGTCGGCGGCCGGGAGGCGGGTCCTGTCGGGGAGGAGGCATGGAGTTCCTCTTTCGTGGCCGGCGCGCAGGCGGGCCAGCCTGTGGGTGAAAGGTCATCGGAATACTGACTTCTAGCACAAGAAAGTGATCGCCTCAACGATAACTCCCGGTGAGCTCCTGCAAAATCGCATGGGAACCGATACCGGGCCGACACGACGCCTGCTTTGCAAATCCGCCTTGAGCCTTTCCTCCGCAGAGGAGGAACGAAGGGCCGTAGCAAAGTGGCCGACAAAGAGACGCCGCCCGCTAGGAAGGGGTCTGCGTCACCTCGTAAGCGGGCTCAGCCACCGGACGGGAAGCGCCGGACTTGGCGGGATCGGGATACTCGAAGACGCGTCCCTGAAAGTTGCGAAAAACGATCCGTTCGGCGTCGCGGTAGATGACGTATTCGGGGTTGATCGGCACTTTCCCGCCGCCGCCAGGAGCGTCCACCACAAACTGGGGGACCGCGTAGCCGCTCGTGAAACCGCGCAGTCCTTCGATAATCTCGATGCCGCGCGTCACCGGTGCGCGCAGATGGCGCGAGCCGCGGATGAGGTCGCATTGGTAGAGGTAGTAAGGGCGCACCCGGCAGAGCAGCAGCTTGTGCACAAGCTCGCGCATCACCTCGACCGAATCATTCACGCCGGCGAGGAGCACGCTCTGATTGCCGAGCGGGATGCCGGCGTCGCTCAACCGTCCGAGCGCCTCGCGCACCTCGACCGTCAGCTCGCGCGGATGATTGACATGGACGCTCATCCAGATCGGATGATGCTTGCGGAGCACCGCACAGAGCGCGGGCGTCACGCGTTGCGGCAGGAAGATGGGAATCCTCGATCCGATGCGGAGGAATTCGAGGTGGGGAATTGCGCGGAGCGCGCCGAGGAGGCGGTCGAGCTTGTCGTCGCCGAGGAGCAGCGGATCGCCTCCCGAGAGAAGCACGTCGCGCACCTCGGGGTGCTCGCGGAGGTAGGCGAGCGCGTGATCGAGGTCGGGATGAAAATCGTAACCGCCCGCGCCGCTGACGAGACGGCTCCGCGTACAGTAGCGGCAGTAGGAGGCGCAGCGGTCGGTCACCATGAGCAGCACGCGGTCAGGATAGCGATGCACCAGGCCCGGCACGGGCGAGGAGGATTCCTCGCCGACGGGATCGCCCATCTCGACACCGTCCGTATGGCTCTCGTCAATGACCGGGAGGACTTGACGGCGGATGGGGCATGCGGGGTCCTCCTTGTCCACGAGGGAAAAGAAGTGGGGCGTGATCCCCAGCGAAAGCTTTTGGGCGGAAAAGAGGATGCCTGCGCGCTCGGCGGGAGTCAGGCGGATCCGAGGCTCGAGGTCGGCGAGGGAAACGAAGCGGTGCTGAAGCTGCCAGTGCCAGTCGTTCCACTGCGCATCCGTGATTTCGGGCCAGTCGGTCCGAGGCGCGGGACGGAAACGTGCGAGGCCGCGCGCCGGTCCCCCAGGGTCGTCGGGATTCATGAAATTTGCGCAAAAACTATGATGCAGCCTGACGCGATGTCAAATGCGGCGCCCGACGAGCCGCGATTGTTTTGACTTGGCGGCGGCGGGGGACTTTGCTTCCGCCAGCCGGCGACCCTGCCGAAGCCTCTCTCGTGAGAAAACCTAACGCCCAGCGGCGCACGCTGCAGGCGCTCCAACTCCAATGGGGCTGGATCACACCGGGGACCTGCGCCTCGCACCGCGGCGGGCAGTGGGAAGCCCACCGCGATTTCCTCGCGCGCCCGACTCGTCCGGAAAGCCGCCATCTCCTGTTGGTCCACTGCGGCTGGTGGCTCGACGCAGACGCGAGCGCGTGGCTCCGCGATCTCACCCGACGGAACCCCGAGCCGGACCGCGCACACGAACCTTGCCGCCCCCGCGATCTCGCGTTCCTGCGGACGGTCGTCCGACGCGGACGGATCGAAATGGTGGCTTATCCTTATGCCACCTGCGTGGCGGAAGCGACGACCGGCGAAGGGCTGCTGCGCGCGTTTCGTTTCAGCCTCGGGATTATGGAGCGCCATCTCGGCGCGCGGGCGCGCGTCCTGATGAATCACGACGCTGTATACGGCCTCGATTGGGGTTGCCCCCAGATGCCGCAAATCGCCCGCCTGCTCGGACGCTCTCTGATCCTTGCGGGAGAGGAAGGCACGCTGGTCGCCCCGGACGGCACGAAGGTTCGCGCATTCGGCTCCGACGACCGCTGGTACATGGCCCTTGCAAAGGCGCGCCTCGGACGACGCCCGGTTTTTTTCTCATCAGAACTGCACGATCATCTCCGGTTCCTTGAAGACCTGGCCGCCCGGCGGCTTCCCCTCGCGCTTCCGGGGCCGATGAACGGCGTCGGCCTCGAGACGTATCTGACCGCGAACCGGACGCGGCGAAAGATCTCCGCGCGGCAAATGGGGTCGAAGTCGTGGTACGGTGGCGTGACCGACTCGCTGCAAATCGAGCAATGCACCAAAGGCGTGGAGTTGCGCCTGCCGGCGATCGAAGCCGCGGCGCTCCTCGGTGGGAGGCTCGATCGCGCGGCACGCGCGCGGATCGCGGAGCTTTGGAAAGGCGCCTTCGTCCTGATGGATACTTCAATCCATTGGCAGTGCCATGATTACCGGCGGCATTATCTCCCGCGCGCGGTGCGCTTCGCCCGCGAAGCCGCGGACTTCGAGCGGTGCGTGCTCGGCAGCCGCCGCAAAGGGCGCCGGGTTTTTGCCTTCAATCCGACTCCGTGGCGGCGCGACCTGATCGTCGAGACGTCGCGCGGCGCAATCCGGATGGCGCGCGGGACGCCGGGTTGGGGCGCGGCAGAGGCTATTCCCGTTCGTGCGAGGCGCGTCCCCTCGGCGGGAGGGGCCCGGAGGCTCGAAGTCGGCGCGGCGCGTTACGACCTCAACGCGCTCGGCGAGGTGATTCGCGCCACAGTCGGCGGACGCGGAAGGGAGTTCGGCGGGCTGGGCCGACTCGTGGAGTTCCGCGAAAAACCTTCACAGGAGAAAATGAGGCTCTCGGAAGGCGAAACCCTGTGTGGGTTCGAAGGAAACGCGTCGCTTTCCTGCGAAGTCGAGATCCCGAGCCGTTGGAACGGCGCGATCTTTACGGCCGAAGTCCTCGGTGAAGCGTTCCTTCTCCAGGTCGAACGGCGCGGCGAATCGAAGAAAAGTGAATGGCACGCGCTTCACAACCTCCACTGGGGAGGCAAGGGGTTGCCCAACTCCATGACCAAGGTCGGGCCCGTCGAGATTCACATCGGAAACACGCGGCGTGTTCGCCTCACGCTCTGGACGCTCGCCGAGGGACGCCTTGCGGTGCGGGGCGCGAAACTCCGCCCCTCGAGAGCGGGCCGCGGGACGATCGCGCTCAGTTGCTGGGAAGCGAGGATTCTCTCTCGAATCGAAGTGGCGCGGGCCGTGGCTCGCGAGGCGAGAGTGACGCGCGACCTCGGGATTCTCAAAGAGGTCTGCTTTGAGGGAGAGCTCCCCTCGTGCCGCTGGTCACTCTCGGCGGCATTGCGCGAAGGAAACCGCGCCCTCGAGTTCCGGTTGCGCCTGCGCTTCCTGAAGCCGACCCGCCTCGGCCTCACGACCCCGCCGTTTTCCGAGAACGAAGGCTCGCTGCTCGGGGCGCAGTGTGAACGCCCCTACGTTCCCGGGATCGCGGTGGTGTTCCCGCTCCCGGGCCGCGCGCGCTATTTCTCCGACAAACCGTGGAGCCTCGAGGAGGCGTTCCGCGATTCGCCGCGCACATGGCATACGGACCGGCGCGACTGGTGGCTCGGTCTGTCGCCCTTTCTCGGGATGAATCTGGCCGTGGCGGACTGGGGGCGCGGCAAGCTCGCGCTCCTCACCCGCGGACTCAAGCATTTCTTCCGATGGCGAAGAGACGGTGCGGAATCGCTCGGCCTGTCGTTCGGCGCGACCGTCATCCATCCGATGACACAGGGGCACAGCGCGCCGCGGTCGAGCCGGTTCTTCCCCCTGATCGGCCGCCGCGATCACGATCCGTATGTCCGCACGCGCTTTCTCCGCGCGCAGGGAATCTGCGAGTTTCATTACGCCGTACGTCCGGTCCTCGACAGCGAGGAGGGGCTCGCGCTCTCGTGGCGCGCAGCGCAGGAGTTCGCGCTGCCGCCTTCCCTCTTTCGGGCCGACCGAATCCCGCGCGGGCTCGCCGGCGGCACGGCGTGCGACGCTCCGGACGCGGCGATCAGCGCACTGGAGACGGACGAAAAAGCGAGGTTCGTGGCGCGCCTGGTCAATCTCGAAGGGCGTGCGAAAAAGGCGCGGGTGGAGCTGCCCGGCCTCGGCAAAGCCACGCAGGTCGCTCTGCCGCCGTTCGCGGTGCGCGAAACCTTCCTCTGACTCCCGACTCGATCACTTCCGCAAAGGGCGCAGGACCGCGGCGGCGATGCGGCGCTCGGTTCCCGTTTTCCACGGACCGCTCCAGACGTCGTAGAGGTAGCTGTCCGCTTCGTAGCCGCCGCGGAGGATTTCCCGGCTGTCGGGGAGATAGGTGACACACCCGTTCGTATAGCCGAGGAGGAGGCCACACCCGGGTTTCGCCGCGGCTTCGACGCGGCGTCCGAGGCCGACGAGCGGTTCGGCGTCCAATCCGATCAACGCAAACTCACGGTTCAACCACAAGGTCTGCACGTGGTAGGTCGCCACATCGGGCAACGATTTCCCCTGTGCGAGAAGGCGGAGCGAAATCTCGGCGTATTTGCGGACGTAGGGATCCCGGTCGGCCTGCAGCTTGAGAAAATCCTCGCGCCGCGTGTGGCGCCGTTCGAGGGGAAGCGGCACCGCGACGCGCTTCGCGCGGAAATGGGGATTTCGGATCTCGACCAAACCTTTTGCGAGCGCGCCGGCCATTTCGCGGAGAAGCTCTTGCCCGACGCTCGCGAGCTCGGCGTGGCGCAAGCGACGCCACTCGGCGCCGCTTGCCGCAGCGCGAGGACGCATGTCGCCCCCCGAACCTTGAAGGAAAAACGGGGCCACGCCCTCTCCGAATGCGTCTCGAAAAGCCGCGCGCCACGCTCCGACGAAGTCGGCCGTGAGTAGATGCTGGTCGCCCGTGCAGACGGGGTGGCAGGCGAGAAGCATCCCCACCGCCTTCATCGCTCCACGCGCGTCCTTCAGAACGAGAAGGCGCAAGCGGTCGTCCACCTCGCCCTTCGGGTTCGGCGCGTTGACGATCTTGCCGTCTCGCGGCAAACGACGGCTCATCGGGAGCCGGCTTCGCCCCTTCCCGTACCAAAGCGTGCCGGGCTCGGCGGACGCTTTCGCGCGGCAAGCCGTGGCGATCACCCGGCGCATCAGCCACGCGGCATAACGGCGGGTGGTCTTCGGCGGAGCAAAAAGCTCGGACCACATCGGCGAGAGCGGCGGCACCGCCGGTCCGCCGTGGGTGTGCGATGCGTTGAGGAACACGTGATCGGGGCGCGCACCGATCGCGTGGGCGACGCGCGCGAGGTCTTTTTCCACGGTCGTCTCGGGAAAGTTGCAGAGGTCGGCGCAGCCGAGCAACGCGGGGACGCCGTCCGCCTCGAGATAAACCGCCGTGAAGGTCAACGGATCGTGCACGCCGTCGAACCCATCGCGCCGTGAGGCGTAGCCGTGCATCGTCGTGCGGAAGGGCGGCGCAATCTCGCAGGAGGCAAGACCGAAACGAAAGCGGGCGGAACGCGGCGGCTTCATCGAAACATCGTTCAGGATCTTTAGATAGTTCCGAGGAACATCAAGGAAAACCTTCACTCCCCTCTCCGTCCTGATCGGTGGAAAGGGCGAAAGGATCGCGCCTCCTTGATTTTTTCCTCGGAGCCGCGCACGCTGCTGCCGCACCTCTCCTATTCCAAGAAAACGCTCCGTCCTCCATGAGATTTCCGATCCCCCGTTTTGCGGCGGCCGCGATCGTCGCGTTTCTCGCGACGGCCCTTTCCGCGCCCGCCGTTCCCACCCAGACGCCCGCCGCCCCGCGCGGGACGGCCGCCCTCGCGCCGAACGAGGTCGCCCGCCTGCTCGGCAACGCGTTTGCCGCCATCGCCGAAAAGGTCAGCCCCTCCGTCGTCATCATCACCGTCTCCAGGCAAGGCCTGGAGGGCGAGGGAATGCCTTGGCCTTCCGACGAGCCGCCCGAAGGACCGTTTGATTTTTTCCCGCGAGGCCCTCGCCGAATGCCCGCGCCGCGCGAGCCCGGCGAATCGCAAGGCTCCGGTTTCATCGTGCGCGCCGACGGGTATATCTATACCAACTGCCACGTCATTCAAGGCGCCGAGAAAATCAAAGTGCGTTTGAAAGACGGGCGCTCCTTCGACGCACAAGTCGTCGGTGTGCCCGACGAAAAAACCGACGTTGCCGTGATCAAAATTAACGCCAAAGGGCTTCCCGCCGTCGAGATCGGCGACTCGGACACCATCCGTCCCGGCGAATGGACGATCGCGATCGGGGCGCCCTTCAATCTCGACTACAGCGTCACCGTCGGCGTCCTCAGCGGGAAGGTGCGCGACCGTCTCGGCGCCGCGATGTACGAGGAATATCTGCAGACACAAGCCACCATCAATCCGGGCAACAGCGGGGGACCGCTCCTCGACATCGAGGGGCGCGTGATCGGCATCAACACTCTCATCCGCACCCGCAACGGGGCCGGGTTCAGTTTCTACAACGCGAACGTCGGGTTCGCGATCCCCATCAAGCTCGCCCAGAAAGTGGGCGACCTTCTCATCACCAAGGGACGCGTCGAACGGCCCTGGATCGGTGTGGACATTCGCTCGCTTTCCGAGGACCTCGAAATCAGGCCCTTCGCCAAGGGCCTCGAGAAGGGCGTCGTGATCAAGGCGATCCGTCATGACGGTCCTGCCTACCATTCCGGCCTCAGGCCCGCCGATATCGTGACCGCTATTGACGGAACGCCTGTGGCCACCGCGCGCGAGTTGCAAAAACAGGTGCTCGACCGACAAATCGGCCAGGTCATCCGCCTCTCCGTGGTGCGCGAAGGCAAACCGATCACCATCGAGGTGAAGACGGGGCTCCAACCCGCGGCCGCTCCGACGGCAGCGCGACAGGCGCCCCCTCCCAGCGGAGCGCTGACCTATGGGATGATCCTCCAACCGGTCACGAAAGAGGTTGCCGATCAGTACTCGCTTTCCGAGAAAAGCGGTCTGCTCATCATGGAGGTCGCCGACGATTCCGTGGCCGCGCGCGCGGGGCTCACCCCAGGGATGGTCATTACCGAAGTGGACGGAAAGAAGGTCGTCAGCCCGCTGCATTTTCGAGAAGCCATGCGGAAGGCCGAGCCGAAACGCGGCGCGCTCCTGCAAATTTCTCGGGATGGCACCCGGAGCTTTGTCATCCTGCGCATGGCGCCGGGGAATCCATCCGAAGACCCTGAACCGATGAGGTAAGCTCAGGCGGAAAGGCGCCCCGAACCCGGCCGGCAAGCGTCCATGCCTCTCTCCACCCCTCGACGCCGTCATGCGCAGAGACTTCCACCCTTCCCCGATGGCGCTCGCCCTGCCGCTCCTGCGGTGGATGGCCCTGCTCGTCGTCGTCGGCGCGTTCGGGCGCGTCTGGTCGCTTTTCTGGAGCGCGCTCGCCGTCGGAATTTTCCATGCCGCATTCCACCGAAATCCTCGCCGCCGTCCGCCTGCCGATCCCGAGGCGCTTGCCGCGCCCGCCTACGGACGCATCGCCGATCTCGCCGAGGTGGACGAACCTCTTTTCCTCAAAGGGCGCGCGCTGCGCATTGGAATTTTCCTTTCCGTATTCGACACTCACACTCAACCCGCCCCGTGCGCCGCCCGTCTCGTCTGGGTGGACTACCGCCCTGGGCGCTTCCTCGATGCACGCGACCCCGACGCCTCCACGCGTAACGAGAGCCAGATGCTCGGCCTGGAAACGCCCGACGGACGTCGTCTCGTCGTGCGCCAAATCGCTGGCCGCATCGCCCGCCGCATCGTGCTCTGGCGACAGATGAACGAGGAGGTCCGCGCAGGCGACCTTCTCGGAATGATCCGTTACGGTTCTCGCGTGGAACTCTATCTCCCCGCCGACAAAGCCTCCGCGCGCGTCAAAGTCGGCGACCGCGTTTGCGGAGGCACAACCCTCATCGCCGCATGGACCCGCGGCAAAACCCCATGAACCTGCGCCCCTTCACCCGAGGCGCGAGCCTGGCTTGGGCGATCCTCGCCGCCCTCCTGCTTGCTGCCTGTTACACCGTGCCGAAAACCGGCCGCTCCTCCTTCAACTTCATCTCGGCCGGCGAAGAAACTCAACTGGGCCTCTCGTCGTTCGAGGAGATCAAGCGACAGGAAAAGATCTCCGCCGATCCCGCAGGCAACATCCTCGTCCAGCGCGTCGGACAACGGATCGCCGCGGCGGCCGCTGAGGATATCTCCATTGCGAAATGGGAGTTCGTGCTCTTCGAGAACGCGGAACCGAATGCCTTCGCCCTGCCCGGCGGCAAAGTGGGCATTTATACGGGGATCCTCCCGATCACACGCGACGACGCCGGGCTTGCCGCCGTGATGGGGCATGAGGTCGCCCACGTGGCCGCGCGGCACGGAGGGGAACGCATCAGCCAGCAGCTCGCGCTTGCCGGGCTGGCCACCGGCCTCGCGATCAGCCTCCAAAAACAGGATCCGGGCGTGCGCAACCTCGTGCTCGTTGGCTTCGGCGTCGGCACCACGCTGGCCGCCGTTCTCCCGCACAGCCGGATGCAGGAGGGCGAGGCCGATCGCATCGGCCTGATCTACATGGCCAAGGCGGGCTATCCCCCCGAAGAAGCGGTCGCGTTCTGGGAGCGTTTTGCCGAATACAACCGCAAACGCGGCGGCCGTCCACCCGCATTCCTCTCGACTCATCCGACTGACGAGAAGCGCATCGCTGATCTCCGTGCGGAAGTGCCGGAGGCGCGGCGCTATTACGCGGGCGCGCGCGCCGGCGCCGCGCCGCCTCCATCGCCCCGCTGAACCATGCCGTGCCGAGCGCAATGAACGGGTATCAAGAACATCCTTTCGAGAAGGCCCTCGCGGTCTCGACGGCGGACCTCCGGTGCGACGACAAGGAAGGTCATCTACAAGATTTACTCCAGGCACGCCTATCCCTTGGCAACGACGATTGAAGAACCGCAACTGGTTGCCGACTCGATCACCGACAAGAATGGTCACATTCTGCCTTACGTGCGGTTCGTGGGCGGAAAGTCTCAGAGGATGTTTGAAAATTGGCCTGCCCTCTGTTGCTGGCGGGGCGGGCTTGTGGGCAAGGCGTGGAGGCTGGCCAATCCCCGCAGTGGGCTTGGCCAGCCGACACAACGCCG
>JADZFN010000053.1 GCA_020849895.1 Verrucomicrobiia bacterium
CCGAGGGCCACAGGCCTCGCTCAAACAAGGCGGCAGCCTTCATCCGCCGCTCTTCCATCCTCTCGAAATCACGCCTTCCAGACTTCGTTTTCAGGTTCATGCCCGCAGTGTAGCACGAACCTGAAAGCTTGCAACTATATTTTACAGTTATCTATAGGTGGCGCGGTCCGGGCGGACGATGCGGAGGCACGCCGGATTTGGAACGATCTCGCCGATCATCTCGCGCTCGGGTTATCGCATGCGGTCCATCTCGTGCATCCCGAGACGTTGGTCCTGGGCGGAGGCCTCTCGCTCCTCGGTGAGCCGTTGCGCCGCGCCGTCGAGACGCGGCTCGAGCGGCTGGTCATGCGGGCGCATCGAGGGACGTGGAAGCTCCGTCTCGCGTCGCTCGGAGAACAGGTCGTCCCCGCCGGCGCCCTGTTGCTCGCCGCGCAGCGGCGAGCGGGGGTGCGTCGCACCCGGCGTTTGCGCCGCGGCCCCCGGTTTTCTAGGATCCGCTGATGCGGCGCCTTTTTCCAGACGACGGGGCGTGCCCCGTGAAGCCTCACTTCGCGGAGATGCTTTTCGCCTGGGGACGCCGCCTCGCCGCCTGCGGCGCGCGAGGTTGTCTCGCCTACCGGTTCGCACTCGGCTACGTCGCCACCGCGCGCGGCGCCGATCTTGCGAAGCTTTCGCGGAAGGACCTGGTCTTTCTGGCGCCGGAGCAGCCGGGTTCGGAGGTGTGGACGGCCAAGGGTGAGGGGAAGGCGCCGGACGCCTGGTGGGTCCTCGCCGTCGCGTTCGAAGATCGGGGAAGCGCGGTCTTTTGCTTTCTCGTGGAAGGCGAGGGATGGGCGGCCGCGGCAGTCCGCGCGGGACGGCCCGCGGTGGAGGGCGCGGGAGGCCTTCCGGAAGCCAGCACGATCGCGGCGCTCGAAGCGGCGTTGGGCCAGGGGAACCTCGTCTCCCTAAGGGGTATCGGCGCACTCGCCCTTGGTTCGACCGCCGACGACGCGGGCCTTGCGCTGACGGAGATCGGAAAACCGTCTTGACCGCACCTCGTCCCAACGGCTCTTCGCCCGTCGTTCCGACGCGCTTCCGCGGCGTCGCTTCCCAAACATTCGCTCGCAGTGCGGAAGAATTGGGCTACTGTTGTAACGCACCATGTCCACGTACGAACACGGATATCTGATCGTCGGCTGCCTGATGCTGGTCGCGCTGGTTGTCGCCTCCACGCCCTTGCTCCTCGCCGCGTGCCTGCGGCCCCGAAAACCTTCTGCGATCAAGCAGGCCACCTACGAGTGCGGGATCGAATCGAAGGGGGATTCGTGGATCCAGTTCAAGGCCCAGTACTACCTCTACGCCCTCGCCTTCGTCATCTTCGATCTCGAGACGATCTTTCTCATCCCCTGCGCGGTCGCCCTCAACCAGGTGGGTTTCTTCGCCTTTCTGGAGATGACGGTTTTCGTGGGGGTCCTCCTCCTCGGCCTGGTCTGGGAATGGAGCAAGGGCGTACTGGAGTGGCGTTAGGAGCGGCGATGGACGACCGGCTCAAGAGCGAACTCCAGAGGGCGGGCATCTTCGTCACCTCGCTCGAGGGGATCTACAACTGGAGCCGGCGCTCCTCGGTCTGGCCCCTGCAGTTCGGCCTCGCCTGTTGCGCCATCGAGATGATCGCCACGGCTGCCGCGCGCTACGACCTCGCCCGCTTCGGCGCCGAGGTCTTTCGTCCCACTCCGCGCCAGGCCGACCTGATGATCGTCGCAGGCACCGTGACCAAGAAGATGGCCCCTCAGGTGGTCCGCATCTACAACCAGATGCCCGAACCCAAATACGTGATCGCCATGGGCGCCTGCGCCATCTCGGGAGGGCCGTTTAAGCAGGGCTACAACGTCCTCAAGGGCATTGACCGCTACCTTCCCGTGGACGTCCACATCCCCGGCTGCCCGCCGCGCCCCGAGGCGTTGCTCAACGCGCTCATGTTCCTTCAGCGCAAGATTGACCGCCAGACCCTCGACGCCTCCCGCCCGTTGCGCTGGTATGACCCTATGGATAAGGCGGAGTTTCCCGTGCCTTCCTACGGGGCGCACGATCTGACGCCCTCGAGCAACCGCGCCTTCTGGAAGCCGGAAGCCACCCCGCGCAACGAAGGATGAACGCCGAACGTTTTGCCGCACAGTTCCCCGGAGTGCAGTGGGACGCCGCCACCTCCTCGTGGATTGTGCCGCATGAAATCCTTCTTGATGTCGCGAACTTCCTGAAAACCGATCCGGAGTTCCGGATGGAAATGCTCTCGAACGTTACCGGCGTGGATCGGCTTCCCGCGAAAGTCAAAACGAAGGGTGAGGACGGAAAAGAAACCGAACACGAACGTCCCGGCTACCTCGAAGTCGTCTATCACTTCTATTCGGTGAGCCGGAAGCAGGGTCCCCTCGTCCTGCGCTGCCGCACCGAGGGGCGGGAAACCCCGATCCTCCCGAGCATCACCCCGCTCTTCCGCAGCGCGGAATTCCAGGAGCGCGAAATCTTCGATCTCTTCGGCATCGTCTTCAGCGGCCATCCCGACCTCCGCCGGATCCTCATGTGGGACGAGTTCGAGGATTTCCCGATGCGCAAGGATTACGTGGAACCCGACGACTACGAGTGGGAACCGACGCCTCATGACGCGGTCCTCGTGAAAGCCCGGAGACGCCAGGTCGCCGACTCCGCCCCGCCTCGCCATGACGCCTGACGCTCCGCCTTCCGGCGCGCCCGCCGAATCGCTTTACGGACCGCGCAGCTACCGCGTTTGGGGCGACGACGCCCTTGCCGGCCAGTTCCTCGAGGTTTCGATGGGCCCCCATCACCCCAGCACCCACGGGGTGTTTCGCATGGACGTGGTGCTCGATGGGGAAACGGTCGTCCGCCTCAAGCCGGTCTTCGGCTACCTCCACCGCAACCACGAGAAACTTGCCGAAGGCATGAGTTGGCTCGGCTCGATGCCTTACACCGACCGCCTTGACTACCTCTGTTCGATGACGAACAACTGGGCTTACGCCCTCGCCGTCGAGAAGCTCGCGGGGCTCGGCGTGCCGGAGCGGGCCGAATACATCCGCGTGATCGTCGGGGAGCTGACCCGGCTCGTGAACCACATCTGCCTCGCCGGCTTCCTCCTCGCCGACCTCGGCGCGCTCGGCACCCCGCTCCTCTACGCCTTCCGCGAGCGCGAGAAGATCCTCGACGTCTTCGAGGAAATCAGCGGCGCGCGGATGATGTGCAACTACATGCGCTTTGGAGGCGTCCGCGCGGACCTTTCCCCCGAGGTGCTGCAGAAGATCGCCCGGATCGTGGACCGTTTCCCCGCCTTCCTCGACGAGTTCGAGCGGCTCGTCAGCGGCAACGAAATCCTCCTCTCCCGCTGCCAGGGAGTCGGCGTGCTCCCGCGCGACCTCGCGGTGAACGCGGGCGTCACCGGCCCCATGCTCCGCGCGAGCGGCGTGGACTATGACCTCCGCAAGGTGGACCGCTACGGGATCTATGACCGCTTCGAGTTCCGCGTTCCGCTCGGCGAGCACGGCGACGTGTACGACCGCTACATGCTGCGCATCCTTGAAATGCGCGAGAGCATCTCCATCCTCCGCCAGGCCCTGGCGCAGATGCCCGAGAAGGGCGAGATCCTCCATCCCCAGGCGAAGCTCCGCAACTTCCGTCCGAAGCCCGGCGAGGCCTATGGCCGGATTGAAGGCCCCAAGGGCGAGCTCGGCTTCTACCTCATCAGCGACGGCGGCGTCTGTCCCTACCGCTACCGCGTCCGTCCGCCGAGCTTCATCAACCTGACCGTCCTCGAAGACATGTGCCTTGGCCAGAAGGTGGCCGACGTCATCGTGATCTTCGGCTCGGTGGACATCGTCCTCGGAGAGGCGGACCGTTAGCCATGTTCGGACTCGGACTCATCAAGGGGCTCGCGGTCACCGCGCGCAATCTGATCGGAAGCTACTTCGACCGGGAGCGGATGACCACGGTTTGTTATCCGGAGGAGATCCGCCCTCCGATCGAGAACTTCCGCAACTTTCCGTTTCTCGTTTACGACGAGCGGCCCGACGACCTCCGCTGCGTCGCCTGCAAGATCTGCGAGAAGGAATGCCCTCCGCAGTGCATCTTCATCATCCAGCGGCGCGACGATCAAGGGCGCCCGGTCAAGCAGCCTGAGGTCTTCGACATTGACCTTTCCGTGTGCATGAGCTGCGCCATCTGTGTCGAAGTCTGTCCATTCGACGCGATCAAGATGGACCACAAGTTCGATTATCCTTCCGACAACCGCTTCCGCGGCCTGCTCGCCGACAAGATGCAGCTCGCGCGGTCGAACGCCTATTATCATTCGATCCGTCCGACCGAAGCCGCCGAGGTGGACGCCCGTCTCGCCGCCGAAACCGCGAAGAAGGCCAAGCCCGCCCCGCTCCCGGCCAAGCCGAACGCCTCCGCGGCGCCTTCGGCGTAAAGGGCTGCCGGGCGGTGTTCGACACCGGACTTGGGGAGGCGCCGCCTTCCCGTTCAGCGCGCGTTGGGGAACGTCTCGTTGGGGTGCCCCGCGTCCCTGCCTCCTCCGAGAAGGATCAGGGCTTCTCCGGCGAGGAAGAGCGATCCCGCAACCACGACCGGCCGGCCGAGGCGATCCGCCTCGTCGAGGGCCGCGGCGAGGGAAGGCATCGTCCGTCCGCCGGGCAGGGCGGCGCGGAGCGCGGCCGGCGAGGCCGCGCGCTCGCTGGGTGTCGGCACGAGCAACACCTCGTCGGCCACGGGCCGGAGCCGCACGCCCATCTCCGCGATCCGCTTGTCCGCGAGGGCGCCGAACACGAGCGTCACCGCCTGCTCCGGCCAGCGCCGGCGCACCTCGGCGGCGAGGGCCTCCGCGCCCGGAGGGTTGTGCGCCCCGTCCACGAGGATCGGAGGGCGATCTCCGCCGCGCTCGACGAGCTGGCAGCGCGCAGGCCAGCGCGTGTTCCGAAGTCCTGCACGGATCGTGTCGTCGCCGAGCGCCGGTATGGCGAGCCGGAGGGCGGCGACCGCGAGCGCGGCGTTGGCGCGCTGGTGCGCGCCAGCCAGCGGCGGCTCGAAGGCGCCCAGCTCCTTTTCGCCGACGACGCGGAGCGGCGTGCCGCGTTTCGCCGCCGCGGCCTCAATCGCCGCGGCGACCTCGGGGGGATGCTCGCACGTCACGGCGGGCACGCCCGACTTGAAAATTCCGGCCTTCTCGCGAGCGATCTCCGCCCGCGTGTCGCCCAAAAGCTGCGTGTGGTCCAGCCCGATCGAGGCGATCACGGAGACGCGCGGGGTCACGACGTTCGTCGCGTCGAGTCGGCCGCCGATGCCGGTTTCCCACGCGACGAGGTCCACCTCGCGCGCGGCGAACCAGGAGAGCGCGAGCGCCGTGGAAATCTCGAAGAAGGTCGCGTCGCCGGCGATCTTGAGCACGCGGTCGAGGTGGACGGCGAGCTCGGCGTCGGTGATCTCGACCCCGTCGAGGCGGAAGCGTTCGTGGTAGCGGTAGAGGTGCGGCGAGGTGTAAAGCCCTGCGCGCAGGCCGGCCTCTTGGGTGACTGCGGCGCACATGGCGGCCACGGACCCTTTGCCGTTCGTGCCGGCGATGTGGATAAAGCGCAGGCGGCGCTCTGGATGGCCGAGCGCGGCGCAGAGGCGGCGGATCGGTTCGAGGCTGAACTTCGCATCGGACTGTCTCCGCGCGAAGAGCGCCCGAAGCTGGGCGGGGACCTCCTTCACAAGCCGGCGGCGGTGAGGAGCGCCCGTTCGGCCCGCCGCATCGCGTGGCGGTGCGCCGGCGTGCGGTCCTCCATTCCGGCGAGGTGCAGCAGGCCGTGGGCGACGTAAAGGCTCACCTCTCTCCGCAGCGGAAGGCGGCGCGCGGCAGCTTCGCGCGCCGCCGTATCCAGGGAGATCACCAGTTCGCCGGAGCCGTCTCCATAATCGAAGGTGAGAATGTCGGTCGGGCCGCGGTGGCGGAGGCGCTCGAAGTTCATCCGGGCAATCAACGGGTCGTCCACGAGCGCCACGCCCACTTCGCGATGGGCGAACGCGTAGCCCGGCGGTGGCGCGGCGCGCAGCGCATCGGCCAGCCGGCGGAAACAACGCCGCCACTCACGAATCGGCGGGCGACGAGAGGGGTGAAGGCTGGTCAACGTTAGCGTCATCCTTCGGATAAACGACCCGGGCGTGCAGCATGCCGAGAAGGGTTTTTACGAAACTCGCGGCCACAACGCGCATCTCGCGCAGCGTGAGGTCGCATTTGTCGAGCTGCGTGTCGTCGAGGCGCTGCGCGATCGCCTCCTGGACGAGGGCCTCGATCTTTTGCGGCGTGGGCCGCGGCATGGCGCGGGCGGCGGCCTCGATCGTATCGGCGAGGCTGATCACGGCGATCTCGCGCGTCGAAGGTTTCGGGCCCGGGTAGCGATAGGTTTCTTCCTCGACGCGCGGCACGTCGCTTTCGTTCATCCGCATGATGCGGCTGCCGAGGCGCGCCTCCTCCTCGTGCCGCTTGGCGAGGCGGTAGAAATAAGAGACTTGGGTCGTGCCGTGGTGCTGGCGGATGGTGTCAATGACCGGGCGCACCATCCGGTGCTGGAGCGCGAGGTCCACGCCGTCCTTCACGTGCGCGATGATGATCAGCGCGCTCATGTTCGGGGCGATGTCCTCGTGCGGGTTGTGGCCTTCGGGCTGGTTCTCGCAGAAATACTCGGGATTCTTGAGCTTTCCGATGTCGTGGAAATAGGAGCAGACGCGCGCCATCAGGGCGTTCGCTCCGATCGCCTCGCAGGCGCGCTCGGCGAGGTTGGCCACGAGGAGGCTATGATGATAGGTGCCCGGCGCCTCCATCACCATCCGCCGCAGCAGCGGGTGGTTGAGGTCCGCCAGCTCCAGCCAGCGCAAGTCGGTGGTGACCTTGAAGAGCATCTCGAAGATCGGCAGCAGTGCGATGACCAGCACGCTCACCGCGAGCGTGCAGCCGAGCGCGAGCGCGCTCTGCTGGCCGATCACCGGCCAGGGCACCTCGGACATGAAGCCGAAGACGAGGTTCACGCCGGCGGAGGCGACGCCGGCAAACGCGCCCGCCTCGTAGATCCGCGCCCGCCGACGGACCGGGGTGAGGAAGTGGATCCCCACCACCGAGGAGATCAGCGCGGCAAGCATCACCGCGAAGTTGAAGTGCGTGATCACCCCGAGCAGAAAGCTCGTCACGTAGGCCACCGCGTTTGCGAGGCGGCGGTGGCTCAGCACCGCGCACAGCATCGGCCCGAGGCACGCCGGGAGCAGCGCCGGAATCAGCGAAGGACTCAGCCCCGTCGTGAAATCCGCCGCCAGCAGCGTCAGGCGGCACATCGCCATGTGGAACACGACGATCGTCGCTAGCAGGCCGTATTCGCGGTTGGTCGTGGCGCGTTCGCGCCCTCCCGGGAACGCCAGCGCCAGCACCGCACTGCCCACGATCACCACGAGGATCGCCACCGTGCCGGTACGCTGACGCCAGCGCGTCCGGGCCGAGTCCTCCCGCTTCGACTCCTGGTCGTGCGCCTTCAGCATCGCCAGCTTCTCCTCCGTGACGCGCTCCCCGCGCTCCAACAACACCGCGCCTTTCGTCACCGTCTTGTAGACCGGCTTGATCTCCTTCTTCTGCCGCTCCCTCAGGCGCGCGCTCAGGGTCAGATCGAGCTGGAGGTTTGGCGTCATCAGGTCCGCGATCAGTTTCTCCACGGTCGGGCGCGTCGCGCGCGGGATGGAAACCGACTCGGTCAGGCGTTCCATCAGCTTCTGTCGTGCCTGCGTGGACGTGGCGAAAGTTCCGGCGCGCGCCCTCCGCAACGAGGCGAAATCTTCCGGCGTCGGACTGTAGGCAGCCGTGGCGTCGGGGTCTCCCCGGAACTGGTCGTCGCTTCCGATGCCCGCGTCCGCCAACCGCTTTCCCGCGCGCTCCAACGTGACGAGGAAACCGGGCCGGTCCGGCAGGTAAAGGAGCGACTGGACGTCGCCGGGCCCGAGCGGGATGTCTGCCGATTCGTTCCAGATCTCGGCGATCTGCTTGAGCCCGGCCTCGTTCACCCGACCCGCCTGCTTCAGGGCGTTCACCCGCTCCAGGAGGTGCCGGGTTCGCACGAAATCGCGGCTGAAGAGATCGAGCGCCAAACGATGGACGTTCGGCGTTTGGTCGGCATGGCGGTTCCGTTCCGAGACGGTCGCCGCCTCGTCGAGGAAGGAGAAACTGACGCGCGCCACCAGCGTGCGAAGCGACACCTGCCCGACGGTGAGGTCCAGCGGCTCGAGCCGCCCGCCCACCAAGGCGAGGAAAACGAGCGCCCCCGTGGCGCCGAGCGCGATGATCCAACGCACGACGGCGCTGCGGTGAAGGAAGTTGCGAAGCGTCCGCTCTTCAAGGGTGCGACGCGTCCGCTTTTCGGAACGTCCGAACATGAGGCCGGCAGACTAGCATCCTCCTCTCCGCCGAACAAGACCGAGAGGGGCACCCCCCCTTCCTGCAACCTTCGGGATTTCATGGTGTTGAAGGGGAAGACCCCGATCTCCCCGACGTTTTCCAGACCCAGACAAGAATCCGTCTTCCCCCGAGATCCCACGACAACCGGACTGAGACCGCCCTCCTGCCGCTTCTGCGCCGATCCGCCATGAAAAAGCCTTATCTGATCCTGCTCTCGCTCATCGCGCTCCTCTTCGCCGGTTCCTGGATTTACCATGGATGGGCCGGCCGCGGACTCATCACCCTGACTGCCAGGAATGCGCCCCTCCTCGAAGTGCTCCACAAGATGGAGCGCCAATCGGGTTTCTCCATGCTCGCCCGCACGAACATGACCCAAAAGGTCACCGTCCGCTTCGATCGTGTCCCAGTCGAGCAGGCCCTCGACGTCCTCGCGGACCAGGTCGAGGGGCGCTGGCAGAAGGTCTTTTTGATCGGCAGGAACAAGGCGTCGCTGCGCGCATTGGCTGCGAAGGTCGCCCAGCAGGGCGCCCCTTTTCTCATCACTTCGGCGCGCAGGATGGGGATGGGCGCTTCCGACGATTCCCTGAATCCCGAGAAGCTGCAACAGGGGCCCGTGACGCCCCTCGCCGGCGCCCACCCTTTGCAGGAGGCCGCCCTTGCGGTTGCCGTTCGTTCGGCAACTCCCGTCGTGGTCCAGGAGGGGTTGAACCCGGCGGTGAAGCCGTCGGCGTCTTCGTTTTCGAGCGTGGCGAAGGCCGTCCGCGCCCTCGCCGGAGCCGCCGCCGCGCGATGGGAACAGGCGTATGAATTTCGCGTGGGGAGGCGCGGTGGATCTGGTTTCGTCGAGGGCGCGGGTCCTCGACGCGGAGAGGGAGAGGGAAGCCGCGAACGAGGCGGCCAAGGCTTTCCGGGGTTCGGCGGAGGCGACGCCGGCGGCACGAACCATCCGTTCGCCGTTCAGACCACGCTCCTCACCGACGAACAGCGCGTCGAGATGGAGCGAGCGCGCGTGGAGAGGCAGCAGCGCCTGGCGGAGTTCCAGGCGATGACGCCCGCCCAGCGGCTGCAGCGTGTCGCCGAGATGGTGGACGGCGGCGGCAGCGCCACCGCCCAGCAGCGCCACCAACAGCGGATGCTCCGGCGGATCATGAACACCACGCCGGAACAGAAGGTGAAGATGAACCAACGCATGGAGCAGCGACTGCAGCGGCTTCAGCAACGGCTGCAGCAGCAAAGCTCCGCGCCGGCGCCGCAGAGGGGGCGATGACGGCGCTTCCGGAGATCCGACTTCCGATCGCCGGAAGTCGTCTTGACCGCACGCCTTTCGCCGGCTCTCCGCGCGCGGTGGCCTTCACCTTGATCGAACTGCTCACCGTCATCGCGATCATCGGCATGCTGGCGAGCATGCTCTGGCCGGCCGTTCGTCAGATGCAGGCCCGAGCTCGCTCCGTCCAGTGCGTGAACAACCTCCGACAGTTGGGCCAGGCGGTTCACATCTATGCAGGCGAGAACAATCAGCGGCTGCCCGAAATTGAACCGACGCCCACGTCGCCGGTCAAGCCTGAGGCGCCCAAGGTCCGGCTGCGCGACGCGCTGTTTTCCTACGTGCAAAACAACGAGGGGGTGTTTCGATGCCCCGGCGATCGTCCGCCCACGCTCAGCGAGACCAACCCCACCGTGCCGCGCTGGAAGGAGAATGGCCAAAGTTACGAGTGGCGCTATCCGTACAACGGCGACCTCGTGGATCAACCCACGGTTTTCCTCAAGCCTTCGAAGGACGACCGGTCCATCCTGATGTGGGACTACGAAAACGTCCATCCCAGCCAAGGTTTTCCGAAGAACGTGCTTTACGTGGACGGCCACGTACAGAGCCATTGAGCCGCCTGTGCTTGCGGCCGCGCGTCCGGGGACACATAGTGTCCACCGTGAAATGGTTTGCCGCACTCGCCCTCGTCGCGAGCCTGTTCGCCGGCTGCGAGACCCCCGCCCCGAAACCCGACGGAGACGCGGTTTATCGCGGGGCCACCTTCGAGTTGGACCTGCAGCCCTCGATCAAGACGGCGGTGGATCAGGAGGAGGGGTATGCCGTGCATTATTTCCGCGTCGGGAGCTCCAAGTGCCAGATGGGAATCTACGAAGGACAAAAGCCGAAGCTTTTTTCCAGCAAGGAAAGGGACCTCACCGTCATGCGTCGGAGCAAAGTCGCGCGCGCCGAGGTCCCCCAGGGTGACGACGTATGGGGCGTGGATTCGAATGCGAAGCTCTGGCGCGAAAGCGTCTGGAATTGCGTTCGCACCGTGCGCAACGACCAGGGAAAAACGTACCATCTCCCGACGCTTCTCCACATCTGGTATTTCGGCGCGACGGAAGAGGAACAGCAAATCTTCGACGAAATGGTCGCGAGCCTCCGGATGCGGCCGTAGGTTTGACCGTCGCGCCGGCATGCGCGAAACTGTCGCCGACACGTTCCCCCATGATCCCCTCCCAGGACTCCCTCACGCTTTCGCGCGATTGCGAAGCGATTCAAATCCCCAGCGGCCACAAGACCGTTCTCCTCAAAGGCGCCGTTGTCGCCATCACCCAGGCTCTCGGCGGCACCTACACCGTCATTCCCCGGAACGGTGGAGGGATGTTCAGCATCGCGAGCAAGGATGCCGACGCCCTCGGCATCGCGACGGTGGACGCCCCGGCTGCGCCCTCCGCCGGAAGCGGCCCTGTCGAGGAGAAGCAGATTTGGGACACGCTCAAGACGTGCTACGACCCGGAAATCCCCGTGAACATCGTGGACCTTGGCCTGATCTATGATCTGAAACTTTCCTCTCTGCCGAACGGCGGACAGCGCGCCGACGTGAAGATGACCCTCACCGCGCCCGGGTGCGGGATGGGCACGTTCATCGCCGCCGACGCACGTTCGAAGATCCTCCAGCTTTCCGGGATCAGGGAGGCGGACGTTCAGGTCGTTTGGGATCCGCCCTGGCATCAGGGGATGATCACGGCCGAAGGCCGCCAGAAGCTCGGGATGGCCTGAAGCGGAAACGCCTCCGCCCTTCCGCCACCCTCCGCGCCGGGGCGATCGCTCAAAGGGTGGGCATCCCCTGGCCTTCGTATTCCGGGCCAAACCCGAGGACGCGCGTCGCATCGAGCACGGCGGCCGCCATTCGCGCCGAGCGTTCCGCATCCCGTTGGCGGGCGAGCAGGGAGGGTTGGCGGGAGAAATGGGCCGCCGCAGCGCCGGTCGCCACCGGGCAGGCCATCGAGGTGCCGCTCATCGCCGCGTATCCGCCAGGGAATGTGGAGACGATCCCGACGCCTGGGGCGGTGAGGTCCATTTCGATCCCGATGTTTGAGAAGGCAGCCAGAAAGTTCTTCCGATCCGTGCCCCGAGGCGGAGCGACGTCGAGCGCTTCCACGGAATCCTCGGGAAAGGTTCCTTCGCGTCCCATCGCAGAAACGGCAAACGCGAGCGAGTCGGAGGCGGGAAAGCTTACGGGGGAACGGCGCTCGTTTCCCGCCGCAGCGAGAACGAGCGCGCCGTGGCGGCGCGTGTGCTCGATGGCGGCCCGGAGGACGGGGTCGGGCGCGCCGCCGCCGAGGCTGAGGTTGATGAGGTCGCATCCGTCGTGGGCCGCGGCATCAAGCGCCTTGGCGAGGGCATAGTTCGACGCCTCGCCCCGCCCTTTGGCGAAGACCCGGTAGCTGCGGAGTTCCGCCGCCGGCGCAAGACCTCGGAAACCGGACGGAGGCCGTCCGCGTCCCGCGATAAGGCCGGCCACGTGGGTGCCGTGCCCTTCGCCGTTGTCGCCGAAATCGTTGGGCTTCTCGCCGACGACCGTATTTCGCCCGCCAGCAACGGCGAGGTCGGCGTGCGCGCGGTCCACGCCTGTGTCCACGACGGCGACCCGCACGCCCCGACCCGCCTCGTCGCGCGCGGCTCCGTAAAAGTGGCCCAATGCACCGGGCCAGGAGGGTTCGGCGGGGCGGAGGCGGATTTCGCGGAGCGTGTCGAGCGCGATGTTGCGGCGGAGCGCACCCCAGAATCCGGACCGCGGATAGACGAGCACCTGTTGCGCGCGCGAGACGGAGGCCGGCAGCGAGAAGCGGGCGGTTCCGGAGGCGTCAGTCACGGCCTCCACTCCGGTGCGCGTCTTCGCATGAGTCAGGAGGACGATCCACGAGCCGGGCACCGGCGCGCCGTCGGCGGCGATCACACGGAGCGTCCAACGACGGAGGCGTTCCGCGGCGGCGAGGTGGGGGCGCGCTGCGGGGCGGACCCGCGGGGCGAGCGCGGGACGGAAGAAGCGGAGCGGTTCGACACGCAGTCCGGGGCAGGCCGCGCGGAGGGAGGGCGCGCGGTCGGGGCGGAGCGCGACGAGCTTCGGCCCGTCGTCGGCGATCGAGTCGAGGAGCCTCACGCGCGGGAGGCGGAGGCGCGGACGGGCGCCGAACAGATCGCGCAGGCCGAACGTCAACGAAGCCGATGCGGCGCGGAAGCCGCTTGGCGGCATGAGGACGAACAACTCCTCGCTCATGGCGCTGCGAGGTTAGCGATCCGGAGACTCCGCCTCAAGCCGCCGTTCGATCTCCCCAATCCTCGCAGAGCCGCGGGCTCGTGCGCCTTTGCCGCCGGACCGAAAGCCATTTTCGAGAGAAAATCGGCGGAGCCTCGTTTTCCCCACGCGGGCTGCACGAGCGCGCCGATTCTTTCGTTGAAGGAATCGGCCCGATCCAACGGGAAAGGGCATTTCTCTTCTTGAGGCCCTACTCGAGGAGGCGGTCCCGGGTTCGGGCGTTGAGCGCGACGGATTCTTCGAGGTATTCGTCGAGGAGTTGAAGCCCGAATTCGCGGACGAGGTCCGTGGCGCTTCGCTTCTCCGATTCGCTGTAGATCAGGGCCGGGGCGAGGTTCGGAGGGATGACGATCCGCACCTCGTCGCCGTATTTGCGGAGGATTTCCGGAAACTTGTCGCGGTTGAAATCGAGATGGACTACGACGCGGTCCAGATTGATCCGCGCGAAGGCGGCGGGATTGTAGCCGTCGGTGAGGGCGAGGGGTTCCCCCAAGGGGTCGAGGATGCCGCCGCCATCGAAATACAGGGCGGAAACGAAAAAAGCGCGGCAGGAGTAGGCCCACATCTTCTGCATCAGGCCGCCGTGATACATGCTGGGAAAGACGAGCACGTCCGGCTTCAGCGCGGCATACCGGAGACGAAGCTCGTTGAAGTTGAGGTCGAAGCAGATGACGCCGCCGAGCTTGCCGATCGCGGTTGGGATGATGACCGGTCCGTGGCCGGGGACCAGACCCTCCTCGATTTCCTGGCGGGTGAGGAAGGTCTTGTGATACGCGCCGAGGAACTCGCCTTTCGAGCCGAGGAATGCCACGGAGTTGCGGGGCCGTCCATCGGCCAGCAGCTTCACGGAACCGGCCACATGACAGCGTTCCTTCGCCGCGAACTCCATATACGTTTGCAGGAGAGGGCCAGGCCGCGCGGGGTCTTCGGCCTGCTCCACCGTTTGCGCCAGCGCCTCGATCGCCTCGCTGGTCACGACGAGGTTGACGCCGAGGCCCGCGACGCCGGCGAGGGCGTCGCGCGTGTCGCGGAGGATCGCCTCGCGCGCGCCCGGTTGTCCCCCGAGATGGCGTTGGGAAAAAAGGAGGGAAGCGATCTTGAGATGGCGCGCCATTCCCCGCTTATCTCCGTTCGGTCCGTTTGACGCAAGCGCGCCGACGGGCGGCGCCTTTGAGAAACTGAAGCTGGAAACTTGAAGGAGGAGAGACGCGAGGCGGGAGCGTCCGCGTCCCCCAGGGCCATCCGGCAGACCGGCCGCGTGCCTCCCGTCCCCTATTCCACTCGGAAGAAAATCCACCAGACGGCGGCAAAGAGCGGTAGGAGGAAAGGGAGGCTGTAACGGAAGATATATCCGAGAAATCCGGGCATGCGGACGCCCCACTGGAGGGCGATGCTGCGGACCATGAAATTCGGTCCGTTGCCGATGTAGGTGGCGGCGCCGAAGAAGACGGCGGCGATGCTGATCTCGGCGACGTATTTCGGATGGTTTTTGAGCAGGTGGCAGATTTGGATGATCCCGAGGGGGACCTCGCCGTGGCCGAGGGCTTCGGGATGCCAGTGCTGGATGCCGCGGAACGTCCGGAGGATCTCGGCCGCGTGGCTCGCGTCGGGGCCGGTCAGCGCAAAGGCGCCGCCTGCGGCGAGGTGGCGGACGCCTTCCACGACCTTCGGGGTGACGAAGATGCCGAACTGCGCGCTGAGGAAGTTGAGGTAGGTCGGGGCGTTGTCGAGCACGGCGGAGGTGAGGCCGCACGCCCAGTAGAACGCGGTGGAGCTTTGGAGGCCGAGGTCGCGGGCGTTGTGCTCGAGCCAGAGGAGCGCAGGGAACATCGTGGCGAAGATTCCGGCGAAAAGGACGGCGACCTCGCGGATCGGCGCCCAGGTGAAGCGGTTGGCCTCGTGGACGGCGCGCGGGGTGGAGAACCACGAGCCGGCGGCGGCGGCGAGCATGAGCGCCTCGCGGAGGAACGGCGGCCGATGGAGGAAGAGCGTCGCGAGAATCAGGACGAGCCAGCCGAGGTTGCCCAGGCCTTCGAAACGCCATTCCTTGTGGGCGGTTTCCTTCACGCGAACCTCGCGTGGCGCGCGGAGGTAGTTGAGGCGGTCCATCAGGTAAAACACGAAAAGCAGCCAGCCCATTCCGAAGACCCACTTCCCGAACAGGGCGTGCACGGTCCAGAAAAAGGGAATGCCTTTGAGATAGCCGAGGTAGAGCGGGGGATCGCCGATCGGAGTGAGCGCGCCGCCGACGTTGCTCACGATGAAGATGAAAAAGACGACGTGATGCGCCGTGAGGCGGTACTTGTTCACGCGCAGGAACGGGCGGATGAGCACCATCGAGGCGCCCGTGGTGCCGATGAGGTTCGCAAGCACGCCGCCGAGCGCGAGGATGAGCGTGTTCGCGGCGGGGGTGGCCTCGCCTTTCACCGTGATGTGGATGCCGCCCGAGACGACGAACAGCGAGCCGATCAGGCAGATGAAGCTCGCATACTCGTGGGCGGTGTGGAGCGGCCGCCCCCACTCGCGCGCGACGATGAGATACCAAAACAGCGAGAGCGCGCCGAGGCCGTAAGCGATCTTCGGATAATGCCGCTCCCACCAGGCGTGCGCGACGAGCGGAGCGAACGCGATCGCCCCGAGCAGCGCCGCAAACGGAAGGATCATCCAAACGGAGACGGGGGCGGGGTCCATGGGGAGGGGTCACTGTGGTTCAGCGCGCGCCGCGTGGCAAGCGGCCATGCGCGGCCTGCGATTCCCGCGCAACGCCGGTCTCGGCACGTTTCCCCAAGGACGCCCACGCGATGCGCCGGAGTCGTCGCGCCGCAGACGCATTGACCGCCCGGCCCGGCCCGTTATCATCCGGCCATGCCGACGACGCTCCTTGTTCCGCCCGACCTCCTCGCCGTTGGAGGAATCCTTTACGCCTTTTCGGTTGCCGCCTGGGCCGGCAAAGCGGTCATCGTGGCCCTGTTCATCACCTCGGTGATTTCCTGGACGGTGATGTTCACCAAGTTTCAGCAGGTGCGCCTGGCGACCCGTCGCGGTGCCGATTTCCTTGCTGCGCTGCGCGCCGAGGAGCATTTCGTAGAAATTTTCCGCAAGGAGAAGGTGTGGAAAGACTGTCCGCTCTACGAGCTTTACGTGGCCGGCTGCAAAGGCATCCAGACGAGCGGTGGCGCAGCCGATCCGCTCAAGGTGAAGCTCCTCGAAGGGGCGCTCGAACGCGCCGTCGCCGAGCAGGTCGTCCATCTCGAAAGCCAGGTCTCCATCCTCGGCACCGCCGTGAGCGCGGCGCCGTTCCTCGGCCTTCTCGGAACGGTCTGGGGCGTCATGGACGCCTTCGCGGGGGTAGCCCTCCAGGGGCAGGCAACCATCGGCTCGATGGCGCCCGGCATCGCCGCCGCCCTCATCACCACGGTGATCGGACTCGTCGTCGCGCTCCCCTCGATGGTGGGGTACAACATCCTTGTGGCGCACATCCGCCGCCTCACGATGGAGATGGAAAACTTCGCCAGTGAGTTCGTCGGCATCGCCCGCCGCGAGATCTCGGGATGAACCCGCGCCTTCGTTCCTTTCCCTTCGCCCCTCCTCCTCTTTGAAGCGCATCTCCCAGCGCGGCATGTACAACGCCGTGGCCGACATCAACGTCGTGCCGCTCATGGACCTCGTCTTCAACCTGCTCATCGTCTTCATGCTGACGACGCCGCTGCTGGAGAACTCGCTCAACCTCCGCTTGCCGCAGGCCGCCTCGGGCGCCCCTGTGGACGCCAAGGGCTGCACCACGATCGAGCTCGACGCCTCAGGCCGCGCCTTCGTGGACAATCGCCTCGTCAACCCTGCGCAAATCGAGGCGCTCGCGCGCGACAAGGTCCGCGCCGACCCGGAGCATCCCGTGCTCGTCCGGGGCGACGAAAAGGTCCCCTACGGCCGCTTCGTCGAGGTCGTGGACCGCCTCAAGGCCGCCGGCGTCACCAAGCTTGGCATCGTCGGTTCGACCTCTCCGCCCGGGAAACCGCGCTGACGCCGGGCTTCCCCCGTGCCTTCGCCCTTTCGCAGAAACCTTTTTTGGAGCCTCGCCGGCCACGTCGCGCTCCTCCTGCTCGTCGGCGCCGTCGTGGCGTTTTCGCCGGCGCACAAGACGACGGAAGCGGTCCAATGGATGGACCTCGCGCCCGACCTCGGCGCGCCGGCGCTCGCGCCTTCGGCGCCGTCCGGTCTGCCGGCGCCTCCGGAACCGGTGCCCGAACCGGTGCCCGAACCGGCCCCCGAGCCGGAGGAACCGCCGCCGCCCGCGCCTCCGGAAGCGCCTCCTCCGAAGCCGACGCCCAAACCTCCGAAACCTGACGCGATTGCAGAGAATCCCGTTCCGAAACCTCCGCCGAAAAAAGAGACGCCGAAACCCAGGCCTTCGCGTTCCAGAGTGGTCCTCCAGACCAATCGCGTGGTGCGCCTCCCGCGCGCGCCTTCCGCGCCGTCGGGCCGCGCCGCCTCCGCAAAGGCGTCCCGGCCCGCGCCCTCCACGGATATCGGCTACGACCCGCAGGCTTTCGCTCGCCGCCTCCTCACGAGGATGCGGGGTAGCGAAGGGCTTGTCACGGCGAAGGGCGCCACGGGAACGGGGACCGGAGGCGCGGGGCAACCGAACCCTTTCGCGTGGTATTTCAATCGGATCTTCCAGGAGATGTATGCGGCCTGGCAGCCGCCCTTCGGGCTTGAGGAGGGGCGGGTTTCGCGCGTGCTGATTCGGATTGAAAAAAACGGGACCATCTCCAAGGTATCCCTTGCGGCGCCGAGCGGAGACTCCGCGATGGACGATTCCGCGCTCGCCGCCGCCCACCGGGTGAAGAAACTTCCGCCCCTGCCCGAGGGGCTGGGAGGGGCCTTCGCCGAAATCACCGTTCACTTCAAAGTACAACGCCCATGACCTGCCGACCTTTTTGCGCCCCGTTCCGACTCGCGGCCGCCGCCGCGGCCTTCTTCTTCCTTGCCGCAGCGTCGTTGCGCGCCTACGATGTGGAAGTCGTCAAACCGGGCGATGTGATCACGCTCCGCGTGGCGCCGTTCGGCGGCGCGGCGGGCGCCGAAGCCACAAAAATCCTCACCGCGGACCTCGAACGCAGCGGATGGTTCAAGATCGTCGGCAGCGGTGGCGATTACGCCGTGGAGGGGAGCGCCTCCGCCGGCTCGGTCCAGAGCAAGGTCTTCCGATCGAATGGGACGCCTGTGGCGTCCCCCTCCGCCTCGGGCGAACTGCGGCGAGCGGTTCACGCGGTCGCCGACGCCATCGTCGAGAAGATCACCGGCAACAAGGGAATCGCCTCCGCCCGCATCGCCTTCATCTCTGACAAGAGCGGCCACAAGGAGCTTTACGTGAGCGACTACGACTTCTTCAACGTCGTGCGCCTCACCTCGGACAACTCGATTGTGGTGGCCCCCGCCTTCAACCGCGCAGGCACGCGCCTCGCGTTCACGTCCTATCGCTCGGGCTATCCGGACGTCTATGTGGCGGATTATCCGTCGGGCGCGCGCCGTGTCGTGGCGCGTTATCCGGGGCTGAACGCGGGCGCCGCCTTTTCACCCGACGGCGCGCGTCTTGCGCTCACACTCAGCAAGGACGGCAATCCCGAGCTCTACGTGATGTCGGCGGGCGGGAGCAACCTCCAGCGCCTCACCCGCACGCGCGGCGGGGAAAGCTCGCCCTCGTGGTCGCCGGACGGCAGCCGCATTGCCTACGCCTCGGACGATGGCGGCCGCCCGCAGATCTACGTGATCCCCTCCTCGGGTGGCCGCGCGCAGCGCGTCAGCTCGGGCGGCTACTGCACCGAGCCTTCATGGTCGCCGGACGGCAAACGCATCGCTTACAGCGTCAGGAGCGGCGGCGGCTTCGCGGTCTGCGCCGTGGGGGCGGAGGGCGGCGGCGCGGAGACGCTTTACGCGAACGGCAGTTGTGAAGACCCGGATTGGGCGCCGGACAGCCGACATTTGATTTTTGCTCGAACGTCGGGCAGTCGCACCGACCTTTATCTCCTTGACACCACCCGAAAGGATGCGGTTCAAATCACAAGGAACTTTGGCAACTGCACCCAACCGAGCTGGGCGGGCCGCTGACCCCCAGTTCCTGAAACTCAATCTTTGACAACATCATGAAACCCCTTTCCTGGCGCTCTCTTCTCCTGGCTGCCGGCTTCGCCTTTGTGCTCGCCGGCTGCGAAAGCCCCACGCCCAGGCCGATGGGTTCGGGCGCGTCCATGGACGACACCGGCGACGTGATCGGCAACGTCCCCGAAACGACCGACTCCGGCGGCGGGATTCCCGAAAAGGACCGCCTCGACCTCCGCGGTGGCGTGGAATACGGGGCGTGGCGGGCGATTCACTTCGATTTCGACAGCGCCGTGGTTCGCGAGGAGGACCGGGGGCTCCTCGAAGAAATCGCCCAGTGGTGCAAGGAAAATCCCGACCAGAAACTCATGGTCGCCGGCCATTGCGACGAGCGCGGCACGATCGAGTACAACCGCGCGCTCGGCCAGCGCCGAGCTGCCGCCGCCCGAGATTATCTCATCCGCCTCGGGGCGTCCTCGAAACAGGTGGGCACGGTGAGCTACGGCGAGGATCAGCCCGTGGACCCCGGCCACAACGAGGAAGCCTGGACCAAAAACCGCCGCGGCGAATTCGGAAAGGTCCCATGAGCGCGTGGACGATGCTCGGTTGGGGAATGCCCAGCGGTGGCGAGTGGATCATCATCTTCCTCGTCGTGCTGCTCCTGTTCGGCGCCAAACGCCTGCCGGAACTCGCCCGAGGGTTGGGCCAGGCCAAGCGCGAATTTCAGAAGGCGGCCCGTGAGGTCGAGGACGAAATGGACAAGGCCAAGTTGGACGATTCCTCCTCGAAACCTCCGACCTCCCCGAACTCCCGCGGCCCCGACGGCACGAAGCCCATTGGCTGAGCCTCCGGCTTCTCGCGGTGCTGCGGCGGCCCGGAGGAGTCTCCCTGTGCGTTTGCTGAAGGGCCTCGTTTCCCAGAGAGAACTTCCGCTCGCTCTCGCGAGCTTTTTATGCCCCGGACGGGATGGTATGCGGGATGGTCCTTGGAGGAGGAGGGAAGAGGGCGCCCCGCTTCGCTTCAAAAACTCCCAAAAATATTTTTGAACATTTTTAAGAAAAAGTTGTCTTTGGGGTTGACACGCGGGTGGCGTTCCCTCAAAGTGACCCCATTCAAAGCCAAGAAAGGCGCGCCCTGACGTGGGGAACGCCTGCCTCCCTGCCAAGGAAGGGGGGTCTTGGTTGCAGACACAAGCAACACATCATGAACCTCAAAAATGCAGTGCTCGCGCTCACGGTTCTGGCGTTCGTCGGCTTTGTCAGCGCCTCCTTCGCGGACGACACGAGGGTGGCCGGCAAAAAGTCGCTCGAAAGCCGCATCGCCGAGCTCGAAGCGAAACTCAAGGACGCGGGCGTGGGTGGCGGCGTCAAGGGCTCCGGGATCAAAATCTCGGGCTACGTGGACACCAGCTATACCCTGAACCTCTCGGACCGCACGGAGTCGGGCCCGGCGGCCGGCACCAGCGCGCAGAACACGGGACGCGTGTTCGACAACCAGTATGACTCGTTCAACCTGAACGCGTTCAAGCTGACCATCGAGAAGTCGAAGGACTCCTCGAAGTTTCCCGCGGGCTTCCGCGTGGACACGATCATCGGCCACGACGCTCACATCATCAAGGACAACACGCCCGGCTTCACCGGCACCGGTGAGAGCGAGCTCGCCCTTGAGCAGGCCTACGTGAACCTCGGTGTGCCGATCGGCAACGGGATTGACGTCAAGGTCGGTAAGATGGTGACCCTCCTCGGCTACGAGGCGATCGAGAGCCCCGCCAACTGGCAGTTCTCGCGCTCGGACGCCTTCCGTCTGTCGCCCCAGACCCAGCTCGGAGCGACGTTCGGCTACAAGTGGAATGACACCGTCACGACGACGATCGGCGTGATCAACGGTCTCGACGCTCCCGGCATGGCCGTGACGCGCGCAGTCACCGACACCGGCGTCGAAGCGGCCAACTTCAACACGGACCTCGCCTTCGTGGGCCGTGTGGACGTGACCGGGCCGAAGACCTCCTTCGGCGACTTCAACGCGTTCGTCGCGGGTCTGTACTCGAACGACATCACCTCTCCCACCGGAGCGGGAACGTCTGCGGCGACTCGCGCCATGAATCGCGGGACGACCGGAATCCTGAACGTGGGTGGAACGTGGACGAAGCCCTTCGATGTGAAGGAGCTCACCCTCGGCGTGGATTATCTCTATCGCCAGGATGACGCCTCGACCGCGGCTTGGGCTGCCGGCGTGCAGAACGAGCTCGTCTCCCTCGCCGCCAATGCGCTCAGCGCCTACGGCAAGTGGGACTGGGCTTCGCTCGGAGCCAAGTGGACTTCCACGAGCGGCCGCTTCAGCTACACGCACTACAACAACAATCAGGCGCAGGGTGTCCCGACGGCCACCATCACGCAGTCGCCTCTGGTGCTCTACTCGGGCGCCGGTGCCAACTACCAGGATGATCTGGACCTGTACAGCTTCACGCTGACACAGTCGTTCAACGTCTGGAAGGACACGCTGGTGCGCCTCGAATGGCGGCATGACTGGACCGAAGCGAACACCGCCGGTTTCGGCGCTGCCAGCGCAACGGTTCCGGCTAGCGATGACCTGCGCAAACAGCAGGACACGATCGCCGTGAACGTCGTGTACTCGTTCTAAGCGAACCTCCCAAATATCAACCAGAGACCCCGCCCCGGGAAACCGGGGCGGGGTTTTCTGTTTTCAGACGCCTCACTCCTTGAGTTTCGGAGGAGGCAGGGCGAAGCGGGCGTAGAACGCGGCGACGACGTCCTCGCGCGTGGCGTTCGCACCAACGCTCAAGACGGTGACCGCTCGATCCGTCTTGCCTTCGATGCCGAAGCCGTTGAACCAGCGCACCGCGTCGAGGCTGCCCGTCTTGCCATAGACGCGGACCGTCGCCCTCTCGGCGGGCCAGGCAAGGCACGCGAGGAGTTGGTCCTGGATTTTCTTCGAAGAAGCGAGTTCGCCGCGCAGCACGCGGAGGATGAAGGCGTGCTCCAGGCGCGGCGTGACGCGAAGCGCGCCTCCACGGCGGACGGAGGCAAAACCCTCCTTGAGCCAGTCCTTCGGCGGAGGTCCGCCGGCGAACCCGCTGTGCGCAACGAACTCCTCGAGGCGCTCCTTCGGCAGGCGTCCGGCGAGTTCCACGAAGGCGTCGTTGCTTGAGTAAAACATCGCTTCGGGAAGGGTGAGCGTGCGCGGCGCGCCCGGAACGTGCGAGTCCGCGACCTTGAACGTGGACGCGGGACTCGCGGTTTTCGTCTCGAGCGCGGCCCAGGCGAGGACCATCTTGAAGGTCGAGGCCGGCGGGAAGCGCGCGTCGGCGAGCTTCGGATTGCCCGCGACGATCCGCGTCGGGCCGTTCGTCACGGTTTCGAGAACGATGGTGTCGAAGGCCGAGACGGGCGGCATGAGGGCGAGGGCGCCCCCCCAAAGCAGCGCGCCCCAACCGAAAAATATCGAGCCGCGACTCATGCCCAATTCACGGCGTTTTCAGAAAAACGAAGGGGCGCGTCGGCCTGCGCTTCATTTTCGCACGAGGAGATTGCCGACGACGAGCAGGTCCATCTCGCTGGCGCGAAAGGTGCGATAGGCGTTCTCCGGCGTAGTGACGATCGGTTCGCCGCGGAGGTTGAACGAGGTGTTCATGAGCACGGGAACGCCGGTGGCGTCGCCGAAGCCCAGGATGAGCCGATGATAAAGGGGATGAGTGTCCGGATCCACGACCTGCAGGCGTCCTGTGCCCATGTGACTGACGGCGGGAATGACCGACTGTTTTTTCGTCTTCACGGGCGCGACGAGAAGCATGAAGCGCGCCGCCTCCTGTTTCGCCACGCCGGGCATGTCGAAGTACTCCTCGGCGGCGTCGCCGAGGATCGAAGGGGCGAACGGGCGGTAAGGCTCGCGGAACTTGATCTTGGTGTTGACGATGTCCTTCATCTCCGATGATCGCGGATCGGCGAGGATGGAGCGCGCGCCGAGCGCGCGCGGGCCGAACTCGAAACGCCCCTGATGCCAGCCGATCACCTGTTTCGAGGCGAGCGCGGCGACGACCCGCTCCACGAGCTGCCCCTCGTCGGCCACTTTCTCGAACGGGATGTTCTCGCGGAGGAAGAAGTCGGCGGCGTCGCCTTCGGAATACTCGGCGCCCCAAAGGGCGTGGCGCATCGTGAAACGGCGGGGCTGGCCGAGCACCTCGTGGGCCATGTGGAACGCGGCGCCGATGGCGCCGCCGCCGTCGCCTGCGCCGGGCTGGATAAAGAGGCGGCGGAAAGGAGTTTCGCGCAGGATGCGGCCGTTGGCGACGCTGTTGAGCGCCACTCCTCCGGCAAGGCAGAGGTCGGGGAGGCCCGTTTCCTTTTGAAGCGATCGCGCCATGCGGAGGACGATCTCTTCAGTCGCCTTCTGGATGCTCGCGGCGAGATCGGCGTAATGCTGATTTTCAGCTTCACGCCGCGCGTAGTCGGCGGGTCTTTCGCCGAAGTAGGAAGGGAATCCGGTGTTTTTCGTGAAGAAGTGGGTTTCGGGCGCGCGCGGCGGACCGAAGAGCTTCACGAAGTTGCGGTTGTAGGTGTTCTTCAGCGAATAGGGGTACTTGAAGTACTCCATCTTCAACTGGAACGATCCGTCCTCGGCGAGCTCCATGAGTTTCCAGACCTTGTCGAGATGCTTCGGCTCGCCGTAAGGCGCCATCCCCATCACCTTGTATTCGCCTTCGTTCACCTCGAAGCCGAGGAAGGAGGTGAACGCGCTGTAGAGCAGGCCGAGCGAATGCGGGAAGCGCATCTCGTGGGTGAGGCGGATGCTTCGGCCTTCGGCGACCCCCTTGGCGGTGGTGGTCCACTCGCCCACGCCGTCAAGGGTGAGCACGGCGGCCCGTTCGAACGGTGAGCAGTAGAAGGAGCTCGCCGCATGGGCGAGATGATGGTCGCAGAATGCGATCCGGTCGGAAGAAACACCGAGCTCCTCGCGGAGGATCGCCTTGATCCAGAGCTTGTCCATCAGCCATGTATGCATCGCGGCACGGAAAACGCCCACGCCACGCGGGAAGGTCGCCATCGCCGTCTGGAAGATCCGCTCGAACTTCACGAACGGTTTCTCGTAGAAGACAACCCAGTCCACGTCCTTCGCCGCGAGTCCGCCCTTCTTCAGGCAAAACGCCGCCGCCTGCTTCGGGAAGCCGGCGTCGTGCTTCCTTCGCGAAAAACGTTCTTCCTCAGCGGCGGCGATCAGCATGCCGTCCTGGACGAGCGCGGCGGCGGAATCGTGATAAAAGGCCGAAATCCCGAGGATGTTCATCTGAAAATCGGCCAAGAGGCAGAGCGATCGAGCAGCAGAAAGCAACGACTCAACGGGGCGCCTCTTCGCCCGCCAAACGTCGGTCGCCGGTGGTCGAACTGCTGTGGACGATGCTCCCCTGGCTGCGCGCCCAAGCGAGATCGGGTGGCGGAAGTTTCTTCGGATGCCAATGACTCGATCCGGCGGAGCGGCGGCGCGTGCCGAGTGGATCGCTGAAGATCCTCACGCCGAGCGCGAACGGCAGCGCGATGACGAAGTAAAAGAGCGGCATCCAGACCCAGCTCATTACGTCGCCCAGCCAGTGTCCGAAGCGCACCCAGATGTGCCATAGACGACGGAAGATCGGAAGGGGATCGGCGTCGCTCATCAGGAGGGCAGGCATTCTGCCCTTCTTTTCGGCTTGCGGCAAGCGTGGGTTCCCGTAGGCCGTCCGTTCTCTCGTGGTTCGCTTGAACGAGGAAGGCAGTTTTATCGTTCTCCCGGTCCGTCACTCGGAGGCGGAGACGAGGTGGCGCGCGAGCCGTTCCTTCAGCGCGGGCGGCATGCGGACCGGTTTCTCGGTGAGATTGGCCACCGCATGGCGGGTGGTGGCCTCGAGGAGGAGATCGCTTCCTCGGAAGATCCGATACTCGAGAAGAAACGAAGCGCCGCCGAGCTCGACGACGCGTGTGCGGATCTCGACTTCGTCGTCGTAGCGGGCGAAACCGAGGTGTTTCATCGCCGACTCGATGACCGGGAGGATGACGCCCTGCTCTTGAAGGGCGATCAGCGGAAAGCCGAGTTCGCGGAAGGCTTCGTTGCGGGCGATCTCGAGCCAGTCGAGGTAGCGGGCGTAGTAGACGTGGTTGCCCGCCGTCACATCGCGGTAGGCCGCCCGCAAGCGATGGGTGAACATGTGGTGCAGTCTGGGGGAAAAAGGCCGCCGGGGAAACCTCAAATGATCGAAAAAGACCGTTCTTCGAGCGGGACGACGCCGGATGGCGATTGCCTTGGGCGCGCTCCGGCAGCGAAACTCGACGCGGCATGAAAAACTCCCTCGAACGCGTCCGCGCTATGCTGCGCGGCGAAAGGCCCGATCGTGCGCCGCTCTATGACTTGCTTCGCAACGATGCGGTGCTTTCCCATTTCGGCGGCGAGAAACTCACCTATGACAACGCGCGGGACGTGGTGTTCCGCGCCTACGCATCCGCCGTGGATGCCACGCGCCCCGTGGTGCGCCTGCCGGAACGGGAGCGGACGGGGGTCCGGCCGAACGGACGAGAGTTCCGCCAGTACCGTTGGACCGCCTGGGTCGCGCATGTGGAGTATGCGGACTCCGACGCCTGGGCCGCGGCCAAACGCAAGGAGCTGGACGCCTATGATCCCGCGTGGAGCGCCGAAAACGAGAAGGCCATGCGCGATCATCTGGAGTTCGTCGCCGATCATCAGCGGCGGTTGGGAGAGGTCTTTTTCTTTCCCGCGACGTGCTCGGTCGGTCTAATGGAAGTTTATCTGGAGGTCGGCCTCGAGCGGTTCTCCTATCTCCTGGCGGACTGTCCGGATACCGTGGACGCCGTGATCGAACTGAACGTCGTGCAAACGCTCTCCTGGATCGAACACCTCCCCGAAGATCACGGCCATGAAGCGGTCTTTTGCGGGGACGACATCGCTTTCAAAACAGGGCCGTTGCTGGCGCCCGCATGGTTCAAGAAACATTATTTTTCGCGCCTCGCGCGCGTGTGCGCGGCCTACCACCGCAAGGGCATCAAGGTGCTCTTCCATTCGGACGGAAACCTGTGGCCGCTCCTCGACGGATTGGTGGAAGCGAATATTGACGGGCTCAACCCGCTCGAAATCCTTGCGGGAATGGATCCCGTGGAAGTCCACCGACGCTATCCGCATCTCTTTCTTGCAGGCGGCATTGACGTGTCGCGCCTCCTGCCGCTTGGAAAACCTCAGGAGATCAAGGACGCCGTGCGCCGCGCGCTGGACGGAACGGGAGGCCGCTTGATGGTCGGTTCCTCGACGGAGCTTCACGACGGGGTGCCGCTGGAGAACTATCTTGCCTTGCGCGAAGCGACGCTGGAGCACCGGGGATAGCGCGAGGCGCGCGAATGCGTCCAGGCTTTCCAGCCCGGGATCGCCGCCGGAAGATGCGTTCGTCGAGTCCGGCTCCGTTTTCGTGCTTCCCAACCGTCTCGTTCTCCTCATCGCCGCCGTCAGGCTTGCGGGAGAGAAGCGGGGTTCAGGCCCCCCGGTTTCACGCGTTCGCCGTGCCGCCCTCTTTGATCGCATCCGCGTAAAGGCTTTCGGCGGCTCGGGACGGTTCGTCCAGTGTCAGACGGGGGTCTGAGGAAACGCCGAAGCGTTGCTCGATGACCCGGGCGAATCCGGCCGCACGCAGATCAAGCAGGAGCGTCTCGGCGTCGTAGGCGTAATGATGTTCGCCGTTCTGGCGGAAGATCATGTTGATGAGTTCCATCTTCGAACGGTAGGTCCCTCCGAAGTGCGGATCGCGGCGGCCCGCATCGGTGCCGCGGAGCGCATCGAGGGCCGCCCAGCCTTCCTCGGCGTAGGCGCGCAGGTAGCGTCCCGCGTCGGGGACGATCACGCGAAGCGCGCCGCCGGGTTCGAGGACGCGCAGGCACTCGCGGAGGAAGTGCGGCGTCTCCTCCTCGCGGTGGAGGTGTTCGAACATGTGTTCGCAGAAGAGGCCGGCGACGGCTCCGTCTTCGAAAGGCAGGTCCCGGCGAAGGTCATAAACGCAATTCACGCCGGGTTCGCGCGAGAGATCCATGTTGATCCAGCCGGGTCGTCCGCGCGATCCGGCGCCGAGGTTAACGAGGAGCCCGCGCGCGCCGAGGAACCGGCGGCGGACCATGGAGGCGCGGCGACGGAACTTGAGCATCCGCAATTCGAAGCGGAACGGGGCGACCGCGTAGTGCGGGAAAAGCGACCAGAAACAGCGCTTCAGCCGCTTGGAAACGCCTGGCCGAGGGAGGTCCGCCACGGACGTGATGATTCCGTGCCGCGAAGGCGATCTCAACGTGAAAACGCGGATCGCAGGCCGGGTCGGAGATGAAGCAAAAGCGTTCGGCGGCGGAGATTCTCCGACAGCCTCGGCACCGTGTCGGACGCCTATTCCACGTTCTGGACTTGCTCCCGAATGCGTTCGAGTTCGTCCTTCATCGCCACGGCGCGATGCGTCGCGTCGGCCGCATCGGACTTGGCGGCGAGGGTGTTCACTTCGCGCGCGAGTTCTTGGCAGAGGAAATCGAGCGTTCGCCCCACTGCGCCGCGCGCGCGGCAATGACGACGAAACTCCACGAAATGGCTGCGGAGGCGGGTGATCTCCTCGGCGAGATCCGTTTTTTCGACCATGAGCGCGACTTCGCGCAGCACGCGGCCGTCGCGCTCCGCCTCCGGCAGACCGGTTTTTTTCAACCGGTCGAGGATTCGCGCGCGGTGGCGCACCGCGTGGCGCGGAGCTTCACGGGCCACCTCGCGGAGTTTCGCCTCGAATTGAGCGAGGCGACGCAACAGGTCGGCACGCAAACGGCGTCCCTCCCGCGCGCGCATGCCGAGGAGTGCGGCGAGCGCACGACGGAGAGCTTTCCGGACCGTCGGCCACGCGCGGACGGGATCGGCGGCGGCCGCCGGCGCCAGCACGCCGGGACAGCGCAGCAGGAGATCGAGCGACGGCTCGCCGGAAAGGCGAAGCTTTCGCCCGAGGGCGCGCAAGACTGAGGCCCAACGCGCTGCTGCGCGCGCATCGAGCTCCGAAGCGCCGTTTGCGCCGCGTCCGAACGAAACGGCGACGTCGAGCCGTCCGCGCGAAACGCGGGAAAGCGTCTCTTCGCGGACGAGCGGCTCGAGCGCGGTCGCCTCGCGCGGAAGGCTGATGGCGATGTCCGCCTGGCGGCGATTCACCGACAGGACCTCGACGACCACTCGAAGATTCCCGAGGCGCGCTTCGCCTCGCCCATGGCCGGTCATGCTTCGCATCGAAGGAAAAGCATGGCGGAAAACCCACGTGAAGAAAAGCGGCTGAAATCGAACCCGGCGCACGCCGCATGCGATTCTTAAAAAATGTTCGCGTCTTCCGCGGGAGATGCGTTATCGAAGACGGCGATGTCCGCGTCTTCTCGTCCTGATCTCTTGGACCGCCATCCGTGCCGTGGAGTGCGAGTCAAAAAGTTCGCTGCGCGCCTTTCCGATGGCGGTTCTCCGGCTCGTGACGGCGCCGCAATTTCGGCCCGGAAAATCTTTCAGGAAAAAATTAAAAAATCCGGAAAACGCTTGCGCTGTACGCGCGCGGTTCTAAACTCCGCGCCGCGCGCGGTCGCGATACGGGAAGCGTCAGGGCGTGTGAATAACCTGTGAATAACTCACTTCATTACTTTTCGCTCGGAGAGGGCTTCCAAGCCGTTGATTTTGAGGCTTTTCGGAATGAAGTCCGTGCGACGCCTTCACTCCTCGTGCGGGCGCTGCATGCGGCCGCCTGCAGTCAAATAAAGCTAAATTACAGAGGGAGAAGGACTTGCGCATGAATCGAAGAGGCGTTTGTCGCGGGCGTGAATTCCGGACACCGATCGTGTCGGGAGAGGTCGAGGCGATGGTTCGAAATTTGCCGTCGTTTTCTTCCCTCGAACAAGGGAGTTTCCTCTCTGTGAATAACTTGCGATGATTCGCGCCGCGTCAGAGTTGTGGGGGCAAGCCGCCGAACGGCTCCGAAAGCTCACGGGCGAAGCCACTTGGAGACGCTGGTTTGAGCCGATCCGTCCGTTGCGCAAGGAAGGTGACGCGCTCATTTTGGAAGCGCCCTGCCAGTTCCATCGGATCTGGCTGGAGGACAATCATCGTGGGTTGATTGAAGAGGCGCTCGGGGCGGCTGCCGGCCAGACGGTCAAGGTGCGGTTGGAATCGGCGCCTGAAGAACCCAAGACGGAAGAAACGGCGCCGGCGTTGGAGTCCCGCCGCGAGCCCGCGCGAGGAAAAGGGACCCTCGAGGCGGCGCCGCTGAACGCGCAGTTCACCTTCGACCGCTTCGTGGTGGGCGCTTCCAGCCAGTACGCTCATGCAGCGGCGTGGGCGGTCGCCCACAGCCCGGGGCGCGCCTATAATCCACTCTTCATTTACGGGGCAACCGGTCTCGGGAAGTCACACCTGCTGCACGCAGTCGGGCATCATCTGATGGCGCAGAACCGCGGCGCGCGCATCGCCTACGTCACCACCGAACGCTTCGTCAACGAGTTCATTGATGCGATCCAGAACTCGCGCTACGTGCCTTTCCGGAAAAAATACCGCAACTGTGACGTGCTGTTGATTGACGATATCCACTTCCTCTCCAAGGGGGAGAAGATTCAGGAGGAGTTTTTCCACAACTTCAATGTCCTTCACGAGGCCCATCGCCAGATCGTGCTTTCGAGCGACCGTCCGGCGACCGAGATCGCCAATCTCGAGGAACGTCTGGTGACGCGTTTCGAGTGGGGATTGACCGTGCAGCTTCAGCCGCCGGACCAGGAGACGCGCCTCGCCATCCTTCGGAAGAAACAGGAACAGGCGCAGCACCCGCTGCCTGAAGAGACGCTCGAATATCTGGCCCTGCACATCAAGAGCAACGTGCGGCGCCTAGAAGGCGCGTGGGCCAAGCTCTGGTTCGCGACGCGGCTCAAGGGGCGCCCCTTGGCGTTGTCCGAGGTGGAGGAAGAGGTGAGCGATCTCGTGGCCGAAGAAAGCCGTGCGGCGCTGACGACGGAGACGATCCAGAAACGCGTGGCCGCCTACTACGACGTGCGCCAGGCCGACATGACCTCCAAGCGGCGGAGCGCGTCCATCGCCTTTCCGCGCCAGGTGGCGATGTACCTGTGCCGTGCGCTGACGTCCGCCTCCCTCCAGCAGGTGGGCGAGGCCTTCGGCGGCCGCGATCACGGCACGGTGATCTACGCCTGTCGCGTCGTCGAGGCCCGCCTCAAGTCCAACCCTTCGCTTAAGCAGGCGATCAACCAGATCACCAAACAGCTCAATCAGTAAGCCCGACGTTTTCCGCGGGACTTTCCCATGGCGCGCAAACCCCTTTCCCGCAGCGGGCGGTTCTCGGGCGGTCCCGATCCCGAAGTGAGCGCCTATTCGGAGTCCGTGTCGTACGATCGGGCGCTCGCGCCGCACGACCTCGCCGGTTCCATCGCCCACGCCACGATGCTGGCGAAGTCGGGGCTGATCCCCGCGCGCGACGGCGCGCGGATCGTGTCCGGACTGCGCCGCCTCGCTCGCGAGGTGAAAGAGGGGCGTTTTGCGTGGGATCCGGTGCTGGAAGACGTCCACATGAACCTCGAAGCGGCCCTCACGCGGCGGGTTTCCGCCGGCGCCCGGCTCCATACCGCGCGGAGCCGGAACGATCAGGTGGCCACGGGCCTCCGCCTCTGGACGCGCGAAACCTGCGCCGGCCTCGGCGCCGCGATCGCGCAGCTTCAGGCGGCGCTTGTGCGCCTCGCGGACCGCGCGCGACTTTCCCGGCCCTCGGCGGGGCTGCCCCGCGGCCATCTGCTGCCGATGCCGGGCTACACGCACCTCCAGCGCGCCCAACCGATCCTGGCGGCCCATCACGTGCTGGCCTATGTGGAGATGCTCGAACGCGACCGCGCGCGCTTCGCGGATTGCGCGCGCCGTGCGGGGGAGTGTCCGCTCGGGGCGGGGGCGCTGGCCGGCACCGGACTCCGCATCCGCCGCGCTCTGACGGCGCGCCTGCTGGGCTTCCGCGCTCCGAGCGCGAACTCCATGGACGCGGTGTCCGACCGCGACTTTGCCGCAGAATTTCTTTTCGCCGCGGCGCTGACCGGCGTGCACCTCTCGCGGTTAGCGGAAGACCTGATCCTCTGGAGTACGGTGGAGTTCGGTTTCCTCGCGTTGCCGGAATCTCATACGACGGGTTCGTCGCTCATGCCGCAGAAGCGCAATCCCGACGTGGCGGAGTTGGGCCGCGGGAAAACGGGCCGGCTCGTGGGCAACCTCGTGGCGTTGCTGACGGTCCTGAAAGGCCTGCCGCTTGCCTACAATCGCGATCTTCAGGAGGACAAGGAGCCTCTCTTCGATTCGGCTCGGACGCTCGCCGCGACGCTCTCCGTGTTCCGGGGAATGCTCGACGGCGCGCGCTTTCGTCCCGAGGCCTGCCTCCGCGCGCTGGCGGACCCTTCGATGCTGGCGACCGAACTCGCGGAGGAGTTGGTGCGCCGAGGGACGCCTTTCCGCGCGGCGCATCACGCGGCGGGCGCCGCAGTGCGCTTGGCCGAGGAACGCGGTGTGCCGCTCGACCGCCTGAGCGCGGCAGACTGGCGGAAGGCGCATCCCCTCTTCCCCTCCTGCGCGAAGACCGCACTGGACTTGCGCCGCGCCCTGCAGCGGCGGGACGCCGTGGAAGGCGCGCCAGGGCCGCGCCAAGTCGAGGCGCGCCTCCGCGTCTGGCGCCGGCGCCGCGCGCGCTGACTTTCCGATCTCGGAGGCGTCGGACGTCAGCGGGAGGCCGTGTCCTTCACGTGTTCGATGATCTTCCGGTCGTCGTCGCGTGCAGCCCAGACGGTGCGGAGGAAGTCGGCGGGATGGAGGTTGTATTTCTTGAGGAAGGCGCGGTCGCCTCCGCAGCCGAACATGGTGTCGGGCGACAGCTCGCCGCGGAGTTTTGCGCGTGCCTTGGAGATGATCCGCGGCAGCCACTCGATGCCGTCCACAGCCGCCGTTTTCTCGGGGAGCTCGTCGCGGGTGACGACCTTTCCGGAGGGTTTTCCCTTTTGGACCACAAGGAAGAAGTCGCGGCGGACGGAGGCGATGAGGAGGGCGTCTCCGTAGCTCGGTTCCTGATAGCGTTGCAGGTCGTCCACGAAATCGAAGAGCTCCTGCGCGGAGCAGCCGACGGACCGGAGGAAGGCGAGGTCCGCGGGATCGAGACCGGCGCCGGAGGTTTTGTCACCGCGCACATAGGCCGCGACGGCCTTGTCGAAGCAGCGGTGGAAGTGTTGAGTCCAAGCGTAGTTTTCCATGATACGGAGCATAGCCCGATTCCTTCGCGCTTTCCACCGCGCGCCGCGCCGGCTCGTTTCACCTTCCGGATAGGCGGCGAAGGCTTCCCTCGTGCGGAGTTGGCCGGCGAGGGCCAACCCCTTGCGGCTTGTCGAGGTCCCCGGCGCGCCTATCGGCCCAACTGCCGCTTCGCCTCGGCGCTCATCATCTCGGGGTTCCACGGCGGATCCCAAACCACTTCCACGCGCGACTCGCGCACGTTGGGAATTCCGTCGAGCGCTCGACGGCAGCCCTCGATGATCACGTCGTGCATCGGGCAGCCGCGCGTGGTGAGCGTGATCGCAATATCGAGCGCGCCCTCTTTCAGTTCCACCGAATAGACGAGACCGAGGTCCACGATGTTCATCCCGATTTCGGGATCGATGACGGTGCGCAGCCGCGTCCATGCGGCGTCCAGTTCTGGGGTGGAGGTTGGTTTCATGGGGAAGAAGATCGCGTCACGCGCGGAAAAAACCAATGGCTGAGAATGAACCCGGCGTTGATGAGAAAGAGCACGATGGCCGCGAGCCACAGGACCGCCGCGACGTGCGCCAGCCATGTCGAACCCGCGAACGCGGCGGCCGCCAACCCGGCGACGGCGGCGAGATAGCTCCAGAATCCGGCGATCTGGAGCGGTTCGGAAAGCAGTTCCGCCAGCGCGGGGATTCGCTCGCGACCGATCCGGGGCGCATAGATCCTCTGCCATACGAGAAACGACAGGATCTTCTGGAGCATCCCCAGGATCGCGGGGACGATCACCCCGAGCAACGCGAGCGCGGGGTAGGCCGTCTGCCAGCGCGGCACGGCTGAGGGACGCAGCGCGACCGCCCCCGCCAGCGCCATGCCCGCCACGACGGCGGGGGCGAGCGTCGCCACGGCGGCGAGAAACTGGCGCAACCCCCAGTCGAGCCGCCGCCGTTTTCGCGCCGCGAGGATGGCGCCGAGTTCCACTCCGTAGATCGCCAGCCCCATGACCATCGCGCCGCCGGACGCCAATTGCGCGGGTGCGTAGCCCGAGGCGATGGACCAGAACAATCCCGCCACGCCGAGGTTCACGAACGCGAACGACCACCACGCCCGCGTCGGGTTTTGGATCTCCGAAAGCGAAAACATCGGGACCAGGCGCAGCGAAACCCCCGCCGTCAGATTCACGAAGACGCCCGCCACTCCGAGGTGTGCGTGCGCGTAGGTCCAGTGCAGCGGAACCCCCGGCAGGATCGGCCAAAACTTGTTCGTCGCAACGGTCAACCCCGCCCCCATCGCCAGGAAAAGCCAGAGCAGCGCCGAGGCGATGAACGCCCCCACCACGTCCGGACGCGGCGCGCGGTTCAGCGTCCGTGCGATGTTCCCCACGAAGACGAGCATCCCCAAAAAGACCAGGGAGCCGGCGTGCCCGACCTGCTTGAAATCCCAGAGCATGAAGAACGGCACGATCAACAGCACCCCGAGCGCGTGCGCCACAAAGTGAAGCTCCGCGAGGCGGGGGCTGTGGAGCTTCGTTTCCATCGCCACCGGCGCGATCTGATAGAGCGCTCCGGCGACCACCGAAAGAATGAACCCCAGCACGAGGAGATGCACCCAGGCCACCGTATGCGGCCGGTAGTGATGCGCCGTCAAAATCGCCGGTTCAAAGTTGAGCCAGATCGCGCAGGAAGCGAGGCAGGCCAGTCCGAACAGGACGAACCGCATCGCCACTCCCGCCGCGGGAGCATGACCCGGTCCGTTCATCTATCCGCGGCCTTTTCGGATTTCGGTGATCCAGCTTCCGTCCGGTTGTCCTTCGCCCGAGTGGACGACACCGCGCTCATCGAGAATTCCGATCAGGTGCACCGGACGGCGATCGGTGATCGCCCGCAGCGTCCCGCCTGCGCCCAGTTTTTCCAACGCCTCGAGAATGCGCATCATCGGTTCCGGCGGCTCCAGGCCGCGCGCGTCCACCTCGACTCTCGCCTCGCGGGCGGGCGAGGCGGCCGCCGTTGGGGCGGCCTCCTTCGCTGGCGGCGCGTCCGCCGCCGCTGCCGCCGCCTTGCGGGTAAAGAGGGTTTCCCAATGGTCCTCGGCGATCTGCCGGCACTCGTGGGAGAACCCAAGATTCCCCAGCACCGAAAAAAGCGGTGTGGGTTGAAAGGGGCTCACCAGGCGCAGCGACTGATCCGGCGCCAGCGATTTCGCGGCAGCCATGATTTGGCCGAGGGGCTGGCGTCCTGCGCGAAGGTCTTCGCGCACGTCGAGCAATACTTCGTGAGTTGTCTTCACGCCTTACTCTCGCACATTTTTGCGCCGCGTCATCTTGATCCGAATCAAGAATCGCCCCTTTCCCTCCGCCCGCCGTCCGTTCCCTCTTTCCGCGGTCGGTTTACGGTGGCGTCGCAGCGCGCTTCGAGCGCCTTCATTGCCGCGTCCGCCGACGGTTCGGCCCGAGGATTCGGGCGCGTGTCGCGGTTGGCGGATTCGAGCCCTCGACGAACCGCGATTCCAACGGAGGAAGGGGGCGCACGGCCGGTAGACTCGACGTGCAAGCCGAGGAACGCGATTCCGCGAGGAAGGCCCGCCTGCGGCGAGGTTTCTTCCGGCCGAGCGCGGAGGATTGGGGACCGGAGTCAGTCCTTCTTGCTCTGCGCCTTCTTGTTGAAGGCGGCGTCGAAGGCACGAACGCTCGTCGGAAAGTCGAGCGCACGCACAAAGCGGCAGGCTTCCGCAGCGCCGTGTTCCCGATCCATCCCAGCGTCCTCCCATTCGACGGAAAGCGGCCCTTGATAGCCGAGGTCGTTGAGCGCGCGAAGGATTGGCTCGAAGCGGATCGTCCCTCGCCCGAGCGAGCGGAATTCCCAGCAACGGCGTGGGTCGCCGAAGGGGAGATGACCGCCGAACACGCCCGAATTCATGGGACGTGGGCTCCAAAACACATCCTTCATGTGCACGTGATAAATGCGGTCGGCGTGGCGGCGGAGGAACTCCACGTAGTCCACCCACTGATAACCGAGGTGAGAGGGGTCGTAGTTGAACCCGAAGGCTTTGTGTCCGTCGAGTGCGGCGACGGCGCGTTCGGCGGTGACGGTGTCGAATGCGATCTCGGTGGGATGAACTTCGAGGGCGAAGCGGACGCCGCATTTCCTGAATTCGTCGAGGATCGGTTTCCAGCGTTTCGCGAAGTCGGCGAAGCCCTCCTCGATCTGATCGGGGGAGGTTGGTGGAAAGCCGTAAAGCAGATGCCAGATCGAAGATCCTGTGAAGCCGTTGACGACCTTGACGCCGAGATTCTTCGCGGCGTGTGCGGTGCGGATCATCTCTTCGGCGGCGCGCTTGCGGACGCCTTCCGGTTTGCCGTCGCCCCAGACATGCGGGGGAAGGATCGCCTTGTGGCGCGCGTCAATGCGGTCGCACACGGCCTGGCCCGCGAGATGATTCGAGATCGCCCATGTCTGCAGCCCGTGCCGCGCGAGGACCTCGTGTCGGCTGTCGCAGTACGCCTTGTCCTTCGCGCCTCTGACGACGTCGAAATGGTCGCCCCAGCAGGCGATTTCGAGGCCGTCGTAGTCGAAAGACTTGGCCTTGGCACACAGGGTTTCGAACGGGAGATCGGCCCATTGGCCGGTGAAGAGGGTGACGGGGCGGGGCATGGAAGTCGGAAGGGTTGAGATGGAATGCAGGAGAGGATGATCCGCGAAACGGCGCCGGGAGAAAGCCAAATCCGGTTCACGCGGTTTCGGCGCGCGACCAGAAGAGCTTCTGCACCGGGCCGCGGAGGCGGGCGGCGGGGAGGGTTTCGTCTCCGTCGAGGAGGCGCCGGACCATCGGCGCCTTCGCGCCGCCAGCGACGAGGAACCACGCCGCGCGCGCCCGGTTCAGGGTGGGATAGGTCAGCGTGAGGCGGCGCGTGTGGGGTGGTGGACCGGGAGCGGCTGTCGCATCGCGCGCGTTTTCGGAAAGGGCCGGGCTTCCCGGAAACAGCGAGGCGGTGTGGCCGTCCTCGCCGAGGCCGAGGAGGAGGAGGTCGAAAACCGGCGGAGCGCCGATTTCCGTGCGCATTTCGACTGCATAATGGGCCGCGGCTTCCTCGGGCGGGCGCGCAACGTCCCACGGATGGAAGCGGAAGCGAACGTTCACCTCGGCGAAGGCGCGACGGGCCATCCGCCCGTTGTTCGCGGGGCTGTCGTCGGGCGCGCATCGTTCGTCGCCCATCCACCACGCGAAGCGGTCCCAGTCCAGGGCCTCGCGGGCGAGCGCGTGGTAGAACGGAACGGGCGTGGTGCCGCCCGAAAGGGCGACATGAAAAACCGGCCGGCGCGCAAGCGCCGCAGCCTGCTCGGCGAGGAATTCGGCGCGCAAGGCCGCAAGCCAGTCCGCTTCGGTCGAAAAAATGAACGGTTCGATCATGGCGCGGCAGCGGGCGGCGGCGGCGTTCAGTCGTACTGAAAGGGCTGCCACCTCCGGCCGTCGCGCGCGAGGAGTTCCTCCGCCTCGGCGGGTCCCATGGAGCCGGGCTTGTAAGTCGGCAGCTCCCCGCGTTTTTCTTCGGACCATGCGGCGCGGAGAGCGTCCACGAGGCGCCAGGCGTGTTCCACCTCGTCGTGGCGTGTGAAGAGCGTGGACTCGCCCGTCAGTGCGTCCACGAGCAGGCGTTCATAGGCTTCGGGGAGATAGCGGGCGAAATCTTCCCGGTAATGGAAATGCATGCTGGCCCGCTGGATCACCGGCAAACCGGGAATTTTCGCGTTGAACAGGAGGTGGATCCCTTCGTTGGGCTGGATGCGAATACGGAGGCAGTTGCGTCCGAGCCGCATCCCGCAGACGGCGGCGAAGAGGACGCTGGGCGGGGGGCGGAAGAAGATGTCAATTTCGGTGAACTGTTGGGCGAGCGCCTTGCCCGTACGCAGGTAGAAGGGGACGCCCGACCAACGCCAGTTGTCCACGTCGAGCCTCCACGCGACATACGTCTCGGTGAGCGAATCGGGCTTCACGCGCGGCTCCTGGAGGTAGGCGTGAACGGGATGAGCGCCCGTCTCGTCGGCGCCGTATTGGGCGCGGACGCTGCACGCGAGGAGTTCCGAGGAAGCAGGCGTGGGAATCGAGCGCAGGACCTTGACCTTTTCGTCGTGAATCGCCCCCGCCTCGAGAGAGGCGGGCGGCTCCATCGCCACGAGGCAGAGCAGCTGGAACAAATGGTTCTGGAGCATGTCCCGCGCGGCGCCGGTCGCGTCGTAGTATTCGCCGCGGTTTTCCACGCCCAGCCGCTCGGCCACCGTGATCTGCACGTGGTCAATGTAGCGGCGGTTCCAGAGCGGCTCGTAGATGGAGTTGCCGAAGCGGAAGTAGAGAAGGTTTTGGACGGTCTCCTTGCCGAGGTAGTGGTCAATGCGGAAAAGGGTTTCTTCGGGAAAGGAGCGGTGCAGCGCGCGGCTGAGTTCCCGTGCGCTGGCCAGGTCCTCGCCGAAAGGCTTTTCCACGATCAGCCGGCGCGGGCCGGGCCCGGACGCCTTCGGCGCGAGCCCCGCGCGCGCGATCTGTTCCGCGACGGTCCCGAAAAAGCCCGGCGCGGTTGCGAGATAGAACAGGACGCGCTCGCCGAAATGCACGGCTTCGGGCGCGGCGGCGAGACGATCGCGGAGGCGGGCGTAGCCGGAGGGATCGTCGAGGTCGCCCTGTACGTAGTAGATGCGCGCGGCGAGCTTTTCCCACGCCTCGCGACTGACGGGGCGGATATGAGGAACCTCCTCGAGCGCGGCCAGAAGGTCGGCACGGAATTCATCGTCACGCTTGGGACGGCGCGCGTAGCCGAAGATCGCGCAGCCGTCGGGGAGGCGTCCCTGGCGGGAAAGCTGATAGAGCGCGGGGACGATCTTGCGGCGGGTGAGGTCGCCGGTCGCCCCGAAGATCACGATCGCCGTCGGCTCGACTTTTGCGGCGGCCGGCGAAAGTTCGCAGGTTTCCGGGCCGGAGGGGAACGCGTCCGTCATGGCTCGGGGAGTGTAGCACAAGTCCCGAGGGAGGGCACAGACGAGAGATCGGCGCGGAGGAGAAAGCCGCATGCAAAAAGAAGGGATCGTTGAGCTTCGCCGGACCTCGCCCCTCGGCGCGAGTGCTCGAGAAGCGCCGACACCCCGAGGGATCCGTCCGGCGTCTGCGACGTTTCTCTTCTCGTGGGGCGCATTTCGGTTTGAAGCGGCTTCCGGGGCTGTGCGAAGGTGCGGACGCATGATGCGACCTGCGAGCGCCTTCGGGATGCTTGCGCTGGCTCTGGCCGGCGCGGGCGAAGGCGTCTTGTCGGCTCAAGCCGCCGAGGGGATGTTCAATACCGTGCGCGTCGGAGGGCGAAACTACGTGAACGTGGCCGATCTCGCCCGTTTCTATCGGTTCGAGGGCAACTGGAAACGAGCGGGGCTCGACGTGACGCTTCGTTCGAAGTGGCGCGTCTTTCGCTTCCGCGTGAACAACCGCGAGTGTTTCGTGAATCGCGTTCGCATCTGGCTGAACGACGCTCCGATCGAGGCGCGGAACAGCCTGCTGTTGAGCGAAGTGGACGTGGAGAAGACGCTCGATCCGATCTTCCGTCCGTGGGCGGTGCGCAAGCTCCCCGTTCGAACCATCATGCTCGATCCTGGACATGGCGGGGAGGATCGTGGAGCGACGGGAACGCACAGGACGCTCGAGAAGCACTACACCCTCGACCTCGCGGCGCGGGTCGAACGGCTCCTGCGCGCCGAGGGGTTCCGGACGCTGATGACGCGCCGCAAGGATGGGTATGTGTCGCTCGAGGACCGCGCGGATATGGCCAACTCGAGCGACGCCAACGTGTTCGTGAGCCTCCACTTCAACTCGGCGAGACCGTCTCGCGGGCCGCACGGGATTGAGACCTACTGCCTGACTCCCGCGGGATTGAGTTCCACCGGCGCTCTCACGCGGCGCTTCGGCCTCGGGCGTTTCGCCGAAGCTCCGGGCAACCGCTGCGACCGCAACAACATGTTGCTGGCGTATCTCATCCAGCAGGGCGCCGTGGGAGGGATCCAGGGGTTGGAAGACCGGGGCGTGAAGCGGGCGCGCTTTCACGTGATTCGCGCGACCGGCATTCCCGCGGTGCTGGTCGAGGGCGGCTTTCTCTCCAACCCCGAGGAGGAAAAACGGCTCCTCGCCCCGGCCTACCGCCAGCAGCTCGCGGCGACGATCGCAGCGGGCATCGTCCGCTACGCCCGTGCAATGAAACCCGCGACGCCGTGAGCCCGCCGCTTTCCGCTTGATTCTCGACCGCTGCCTCCGCAGGTTCGCCCCGTCAACTCCACGCGATGTTTTTCCGCGCGTTTCAACTTCCGTTTGTTTTTCGATGAAAACCCTGAACGTCGCCATGATCGGTCACGGTTTCATGGGCAAGGCGCATTCCAACGCCTGGCGTCAGGTGGGGCGCTTCTTCGACCTCGAGGCGGTCCCGCGGCTGAAGCTCCTCTGCGGACGCACCGCCGACACTGTGCGCACCGCCGCCGCGCGTTACGGCTGGGAGGAAATCTGCGTCGACTGGCGCGAAGCCGTGGCGCGGCCCGACGTGGATCTCGTGGACATCACCACGATGAACGACACGCACGCCGAGATCGCCGTCGCCGCCGCGAAGGCGGGCAAGGCGGTCCTCTGCGAGAAACCGCTCGCGATGAACGTGCGCCAATGCCGCGCGATGGTCGAGGCCGCGAAGAAGGCGCGCGTGACGACCATGGTCTGCCACAACTACCGTCGCATCCCCGCGATCGCGCAGGCGAAAAAGATGATCGCCGCCGGCGACCTCGGCGCGATCCGTCACTATCGCGCCCGTTACCTTCAGGATTGGATCGCGGATCCGAACTTTCCGATCGTCTGGCGGCTACGGGGGAAAATCGCCGGTTCGGGGACTCACGGCGACATCCACGCTCACATCATTGACCTCGCACGGTTTCTCGTGGGTGAATTCGCCGAGGTGTCCGGCCTGCTCCACACGTTCGTGAAGGAACGTCCCGTTGTCGCGGGCCGCTCCGAAGGTCTCCGCGCGAAGGGGAGACGCGGGCGGATGGAGAAAGTGACCGTGGACGATGCGGCGATGTGTCTTGCCCGCTTCCGCAACGGCGCGCTGGGCAACCTCGAAGCCACCCGCTTCGCCCTCGGCCGCAAGAACGGCATCCAGATCGAGATCAACGGTTCGAAAGGCTCGCTGTATTTCGATTTTGAAGACATGAACCGCCTGAAGTTTTACCGCGGCGACGATCCCACCGACCGCCGGGGTTTCCGCGACATCCTCGTCACCGAAAGCGCGCATCCCTACGCCGGCGCATGGTGGCCTCCGGGGCACATCCTCGGCTACGAGCACACCTTCGTGCATGCCTTCGCAGACTTCGTGAACGCCGTGGCGCGCGGGAAGCCGGCGACGCCCGACTTCGTGGAAGGCCTCCGGAACCAGCAGGTTCTCGAGGCGGTCGTTCAGAGCGCGAAAACCGGCCGATGGGTCAAGCTGCCGCGTTAGGCGCGGAGAATTCCTCTCGAAACGCGCTCGCTCCATCTCCTCCGCCTTTCGTTTCCTTCCCCCTCCGACAAAGTCACTTTTCGAAACCTGAGATGACGGCAAAAAACGGCGTGGCATGGTCGGTCCAGGACGCCCTGGCTCTTTACAACATCGAAAACTGGGGCGGCGATTACGTCTCGGTGAACGAGAAGGGGAAGATCACGGTGGCGCCGCTCCAGTCGAAAGGGCCCGCACTCGAGGTCATGGAAGTGGTGGACGACGTGCTGCGCCGGGGGATGGGGCTGCCGGTGCTCATCCGTTTCCAGGACCTGCTCCGCCATCGCGTGGAGTCGGTAAACGAGGCGTTCCGCGCCGCGATCGAGGAGAACGAGTTCAAGGGGAAATACTTTGGAGTCTTCCCGATTAAGGTGAACCAGTTGCGCGAGGTGGTCGAGGAGGTGACGGACGCGGGAAAGCCGTACCATTACGGGCTCGAAGTGGGGAGCAAACCCGAGCTGTTCTCCGCGCTTGCGATCCATCAGGACCCCGAAAGCCTCATCATCTGCAACGGCTACAAGGACCACGACTACGTGCGCGCGGCGCTCCTGGGGCGCCGCCTCGGCAAGAAAGCGATCTTGGTCGTGGAAAAACTCGAGGAGATGCGGCTCGTCGTCCAGGTCGCGCGAGAGGCGGGCATCGAGCCGATGGTCGGCGTGCGCCTGCGCCTCCTCTCCAAGGGCGGAGGAAAATGGGCGGAATCGGGCGGCGAGGACGCCAAGTTCGGGCTTTCGACGACCGACCTGCTCGACGCTCTGGAAATCCTGCGGAACGAGAAGATGGAGTCCTGTCTCAAGCTTCTCCACTTTCACGTCGGATCGCAGATCCCTGACATCGCGGTGATTAAGCGCGCCGTGCGCGAGGCGGCACGCTACTACGCGAAGCTTCACCAGCTCGGGTGGGCGATCGAGTATTTCGACGTCGGCGGCGGCCTCGGTGTGGACTACGACGGGAGCCGCTCCTCGTCCGACAGCTCCACGAACTATTCGCTCCAGGAATACACGTCCGACGTGGTCTTCAACGTGATGGAAATCTGCGACGACGAAAAGGTTCCGCACCCGCATCTTGTGAGCGAGAGCGGGCGCGCCGTGGTCGCCCATCATTCCGTGCTCGCCATCAACATCTTCGGGGCGATCCAGAAGGACGGGGCTTCCGCGCCGATCAGCGCGGAGAAGGGGGACCATCGCATCGTGCGGCAGCTCCTCGAGGTGCGCGACGGCCTGAACAAGCGCAACCGCCGCGAGTCGCTCCACGACGCGCAAGCCCTCAAGGAGGAGGGGCAGGCGATCTTCGACCTCGGTCTGATGCCGCTGAAGTCGAAGGCGAAAGCGGAGCGGCTTTTCTGGCAGATCGCCACACAGGTGGTGGAGCTCTTCAAGGGGGCGCGGATCATTCCCGAGGAAATCCGCAAGCTCGAGCATCAGGTCAGCGATCAGTATCTGGGGAACTTCTCGGTTTTCCAATCGCTGCTCGATCATTGGGCGTTCGGCCAGATTTTTCCGATCGTGCCGCTTCACCGCCTTGATGAACCGCCGACGCGGAACGCGATTCTCGTGGACATCACCTGCGATTCCGAGGGGAAGATCTCGAAGTTCATCGGCCTCGAAAACCTCCGGGAGACGCTGCCGCTCCACTCTGCGAACGGCGCGCCTTATTACGTCGGCATCTTCATGGTCGGCGCGTATCAGGATATCATGGGCGACCTGCACAACCTCTTTGGGCGCGTGAACGAGGTCCACGTCTTTCTCGATCCCGACGAGGAACGCGGCTGGTATGTCGAGGAGGTGATCGAGGGCTCGACGATCAGCCAGGTGCTCGCGATGACGCAGTACGACGCGAACGAGCTCGCCCGCAAGATGAAGGCGCAGGTGGACCAGGCGATCAAGGAGGACCGTCTCAAGCCGAGCGAAGGGATGCGTCTGCTCGACGATTACGAGAACGGGCTGAAGCGGCAGACCTATCTTTCTTTCGTTCAACCCCCGCAGCCTGCGCCGGCTCCGCAACTCCCGCCCGAGGAGGAAAATCCGAAGCCCGAAGCCCGAGGTCCGAAGGACAGCGACAACGGAACCCCGAAGAAGTGATGGCGGTTCACCTCGTCGCTTCCTCGGTTTCTTCCTCAAGCTTCTTTCGGCTTTCGAATTCCGGATCTCCTCATGGTGATTCTCGGCATTGACCCCTCGCTGCGCGGAACGGGGTGGGGCGTGATCTCCGCCGACGGAGGCCGCCTCGCGGGGCTTGCCTGGGGTGTGCTCCGCAACCCTCCGTCGCGCAGCGTGTCGGACTGTCTCGCGGAGATCCATCGCGGCATCGCTGCGGCCATCGCCGCCCACGTACCGCGCGTCGCGGCGGTCGAGGCGCTCTTCCACGCGCGGAACGTGCGCACCGCGCTCGTGATGGGCCAGGCGCGGGGTGCGGCGCTCGTCGCTGCCGCAGAGGCGGGCCTCGAGGTGTTCGAGTACGCCCCGAAACGGGTGAAGCAAGGCGTGGTGGGCGTCGGTGGCGCCGCCAAAAGTCAGGTGGGTTTTATGATTCGCGCGCTCCTCGGCCTCGTCGAGACGCCACCACCCGATGCGGCGGATGCGCTCGCCGTCGCGATCACCCACGCCCATGCCGCACGCGGCGCGCCGCGGAGAGGTTGAGGTTAGCCTCTCGGGTGGAAGCGGCGGTGGGCTTCCTTGAGGCCTCGGCGGTCCACGTGGGTATAGATCTGCGTCGTCTCGATGCTCGCATGGCCGAGCATCTCCTGGATCGCCCGCAGGTCGGCGCCGCCCTGCAGGAGATGGGTTGCGAAGGAATGGCGGAGCATGTGCGGCGTCACCCGCTTGCCGATCCGCGCGCGTTTCGCGAGGCGGCGGATGGTGAGCGCCGCGCTTTCCCGGCTGAGCCCACGTCCGCCGCGCGCGAGGAAAAGGCGGGTGCAGTCGGAATCGCCGAGGAGCTTCACCCGGACATCGCGCAGATAGCGTCGCACCCAGCCCAGCGCTTCTTCGCCCACCGGAACCAGGCGTTGCTTGTCCCCTTTGCCGGTGACGCGCGCCACGCCCAGCTCCCACTGGAGGTCGCCCGTCTCGAGACGGACCAGCTCGGCGAGGCGCAGGCCGGAGGCGTAGAACAGCTCGATGATCGCGCGGTCGCGGACGCCGAGGTCGGTGTCGAGATCGGCGGCCTTGAGCAGGCGTTCGATTTCCTCCGCACTCAGGGCGTGCGGGAGGCTCTCCCAGCGGCGGGGGAGGTTCGTCGCCGGGGCGAGGTCCGCGGCGTAGCCTTCCGCGTGCGCGAATCGGAAAAAGGCGCGCGCCGAGGCGAGCGCGAGGAAGAGCGTGTTGGGATGCGCGTCGCGGTCCTTGAGGGCGAGAATCCAGGCGGTCAGATCTTCCTTGTCGGCGCGCCGCCAGTCGAGGCGGCCGCCTTTCCGGAGAAACGCGGCGAGGCGGCGCAGGTGACGGCCGTAGGTGGCTGCGGTGAGCGGGGATTGCCCCTTTTCGACGCGGACGTGGGCGAGGAAGCGCGCGATCCCTTCGTCGAGCGCGTCCGGCGGCGGTTCAGCGACGGCGCCGGGCGAGGGAGATTCTCGGGCGGTTGCGGGCATGGCGACGGTCGCGCTTCTCGCGCGCCTTGATCGCATTCCATTGTTGCAGGACGGCTTTCGCGTCGCGAGCCCGGGCGCCGCCGAAGACGTGCGGATGGCGGCGCACCAGCTTGCGAATGAGCGTGGACACCACATCGCGGAAATCGAAGCGCCCCTTTTCCCGTGCGAGCTGCGCGTGGAAGACGACCTGGAGGAGCAGGTCGCCGAGTTCTTCGCGAAGGGCGTGCGGATCCTTTGACTCGATGGCGTGAATCACCTCTTTCGCCTCGTTGCGGAGACAGGGGATCAGCGAGCGGTGCGTCTGTTCGCGGTCCCAAGGGCAACCCCTTGGGGAACGCAGACGCGCCATGAGGCGCAGGAGGCGATCAACGGGACGCGACATGAGCAGGGACGGCAAGCGGAGGCAAAAATCGGCGGAAGTCATCCGGCAGCTCGAACCCGTCGTTCTCCGGAGAGGCGCGAGGAGGGTTCCAGAATTTTCCGTGCGGCGTCGAGAATGCCTTCGACGCTCCAAAGCCGTCCGAGGCCTTCGTATCCGCAGGCGAGCGCTCCTTCTTCAGGGCCAATCAGCTTTGCCCCCCGCTCCTGAAGCGTGCGGATGTTCGCCTGCGTGGCCGGGTGGCGCCACATGTTTCCGTTCATGGCGGGGGCGAGAAGGAGCGGCGCGCGACACGCCAGAGCCGTCGCGCTCAAGGCGTCGTCCGCCAGGCCGAGCGCGAGCTTGGCGAGGACGTTCGCCGTCGCGGGCGCGATGAGCAGGAGGTCCGCCGCGTCGGCAAGCTCGATGTGGGTTGGCACACCGCTCCGTTCTTCCGCGAAGAGGTCCACAATCACGGGGTTCTTCGTGAGCGTGTGGAAAGTCAGCGGAACGACGAAGCGCGTCGCCGCGCGTGTCATCAGCACGTGGACGGCGTGGCCCTGCTTCGCCAGCGCGCTGGCGATCTCCGCCGCCTTGTAGGCGGCAATCGAGCCGGTGACTCCGAGGAGAATGGTTTTTCCCTTCTGGCGCGGGGACATGGCTGAACCTTACCGCAGACGGACCCAGGAAGGCGAGTCGAGCGCGGGCAGTCAAAAAAGTCGGGAGGAGATGCGGTACCGTGCGCCGCCGCTCGAGCACGTCGAGCCATGCGTTCCACCAAAGGCCGGCCATTGCGCGGCCGGCGTCGGCAGCCGTTCCCGAGAAAGCAGGGACATCCATCCAGGCGAACTCCCCCCTGCCGCACCGGAGCAAAGGCAGGAAGTCGCCGTGCTTTACCAGCGAATGACGAAATCCACGCTGGCTGTCGCCACCGGCTGGATGGATTCGTATTCGATGTGCTCGTAGGGATCGCGGTCAAGGGCGGAGTACCCCCAAACCAGTTCGGTCTCGGCCGTCCGGCAGGCAAGCTCGACGCCAACGGGCTGAGGCTCGATCCAAATCCGCGGAGTTTTCCCGATCCGACAGCGAAGCCCGTCCTCCACCACCACCTCTGTGCGGCGTTCCACCTGGAAGAGCCAGGTGAGGCGATGCGGCTTATCAAACAGGACATGGTCCCGGCAAAGGATCTGGCGGTCCGCTCCCACGTGGAATTCCCGCGTGTAAAGGATCATGCCCATTTCTGCGGGATAGGCGGGATGAAGTTTCACCCGAATCGCGCCGGTCGCAGTGGCGGCATCCCATCGCGTCCACTCGATTTCCTCACCCCGGTGAAGGAAAGAGGGGATGAACATGGGGTAGCCGATGTCGCCGTACTGGCCTTTGCCATCCACCTGCAGGACGGAACGTGCACCGGAATCAATGCGGTAACTTCCGACGGGAGTGACGAGGAAAGGCTGGTCCTCCAATAGCAAAGTGAAGTGCCCGGCATCCATCCCGGCACTCATCCGGTCGCACGGACCTTGCGCGCGCCGGTAGGCGTTGTAGCCGCACCATGGACCGCACTGGACTTTCAAGCCGGCGCCCTGACGATCGTCGCGATAGAGCGCGTAGCCGGAGTCCTCGAAATGAACGAGGTCCTTGTTGGGGCGCGTCAAACCCTTGGCCGGTGCGACGGTTGGATCGTAGGTGAGAAAGCCCCACAGCACATCCTGATCGAGGAACAAAGAATACGAGGATTGCGTGAGGGCCTGTTTGACCGCCTCGAGATTCTGCTGATGCAGATACGCCAGGCGCGGATCTCGCGACTTGGCGGCCATAAGGTTCAGGAACGCCAGCCCGCCGGAAAAATCGGAGTAATTCCGGAAACTTTCGAAGTGCCCGGGCAGGAAGGTCTGGGTCCGTCCGTGCAGGGCCTTAAGGATAAAATCGAGGATGGCGCGGAAGGCAGGATGTTCGTCGAGGACATCCAGCCCCGTCATGGCCAGCCAGGCCTCGCGAAAGTAAATCGTGTTGTCGAGATACATCAGCAGGTTGCTGTAGGAACTAGGAGGAATGACGCCATCGGTCGGCATCGCCCGGGTGCTGCGTTCCATGAAGTGCACCGCATAGGACAACCAGCGGCGCGCCTCGGGAACGACTCCGACCAGGTGCACGACGGCCGCCACAAAAGCGATCAAGGCACGGCGTCCATGGTCCTGCAGGACGGACCCACCCCAGTAGTCCCGGTTAAGCAGGGCCAACTCGAAGAAAATGTGCCCTTGCCGCACTGCTTTTTGGAGCAGTCGTTCGCGGCGTTCCGTCCCCAAATGATCACTCAGCATATGCCATGCCCAGGCAAGCGCTCGCAAGGCATAGGCTGCCTTCATGTCGCCGTTGTGGCCGTAGCCATCCTCCTTGGGATTGCTCCAGGCCGGCATGTCCACGATCCGGTCGATCGTCTGGAGCGCCTTTTCCAACGCCTGCGGACGGCGGTCAAGAAAATGGGCGGCCACGAGGAGAGGCAAATCCAAATCGCTGTTCGTTTCCTTGCCGAGCACGTTGTCGAAGACCCGCATCAGGGGTTCACGATAGATGGCATGCGTGCTCCCCAGACGCCGGCGCTGCTCCTCCCAAAAGCGGGGATCCGCCCAGGCCGCCACCGGCACCACGCCGGGGGCCTGCTTCATTCCCTCAGGCAACGGTGCCAGGCGGTCCTCCGGATCCGCCTCCAAGCGCGCGGAGATCCATTGAATCTTCAGAGGGCGATAAGGCGTGAACTCCAAGGTGTGTTCCCCGTCGCTTTCCAGGTGAAAGGCCATCCTGCCGCGGAAACGCCGGTGTTCGAGGTCCTCCAGAGACACCCGCTGGAAGAACCAGAGGCCGATCCTGCGCCCGTCGAGGGCGACCCAGTAGCTGGGAACCAGCGGTTTATTGTCGTCCAGTAAATTAAAATCCCACGGCCCGGTCCGCTGTCCCTTGTTCCCAAAAAGATGCAGCTTGATGTAAAGCTCCTCCCAGTCGAAGGTGCGCGCGTCCGCAATCACCGAGAATTGGTAAAGCCCGGGGCCAGCTCGAAAATCCAATCTGCAAGCGTCACCGGGACCGCTCGCCAGGAAAAGCAACTTCGATTCATCCAAGGTGGAAAAGCAGGGAAGACGAGAATTCATGTGAGGTGATTGATGATAAAAAAGGGCCGGTTATTGAGACTGAAGCCAGAAATAGATTCTCTTCATTTCATGGCAATATAATGGAACTAAATATGGCGTAATTCCACTTTTCGAGTCAAGACCACGCGACTCTTTTGGTTTCTCTCGATTTCAGTGGAGCTAATGGAATAAAGGTTGGGAGAAGAGGAAGATGGATGTCGAGAACATATTCGGACAGCTGCCATCTCCGCGAGGAGGCCGCAACCATCAGCAATAAAAACCGCGCGGAACGAACTCTTCAACCCGTCGGTCAGGTCGCCCCGGCTTGCCTTCTGCCGTCGGTTTCCCGACCCTGTCGTCGAACGATCACCTCGGATGAAACTGGCGATCTCCATCGCCCTCGGGATCCTCATGGGACTCGGAGGGTACACCTTCTACTACGCTCAAGGGGCCTCCTACCTCTCTAACGATCCCGCGGCGTGCGTGAACTGCCACATCATGCGCGAACAGTACGACGGCTGGTTGAAATCCCCGCATCGTCCGCACGCCACCTGCAACGACTGCCATACGCCCCACGCGCTTATTCCCAAGTATTTCACCAAGGCTGAGAACGGCTTCTGGCACTCGAAGGGCTTCACCCTCCAGGACTTTCACGAACCGATCCGCATCCGTCCCCGCAACTCGCGCGTGCTTAACGAGAACTGCGTGGCCTGCCACCGGGAGTTCACCGCCGAGGTCCGCATGACCCATGGCCAGCACACCGACAGGCTCGACTGCATCCGCTGCCACGTGGACGTCGGACACGGCCCCCCACGCTAAAGACTTAATATGAAAAAAACCGCCGTTAACGTCGCCGTCGCCGCCCTTGTGGCGGCCCTCATCTTCGGGGTGATGCTCCTGAAGGAGAACATCGCCACCCGGAAGGAGGAGACTCGCCAGCATGTGTTCAAGTTGGTGGACCTCGGGGAGCAGTCCGTGGATCCCGCCCTCTGGGGACGCAACTTCCCCCGCCAGTACGACAGCTACCTCCGCACCTCCGAGCGCAGCGGCACGAAGTACGGCGGCGGCGGGTCGGACGTTCTCTCGACGGACAAACTCAAGGAGGATCCGCGCCTCGTCACGATCTTCAACGGATACTCCTTCGCGGTGGACTATCGCGCCCGCCGCGGACACGCCTACATGCTCTCCGACCAGCGCGAGACCCGGCGCGTCACTCAGCGCCCCCAGACCGGGGCGTGTCTCCATTGCCACGCCGCGAACACGCTTGCCTATCGCGAGGCCGGCCTCGCGGCCGGTGCGCCGGGAACCTTGAACGAGCCGCTCGTCAGCCCGAACGGCTACGCCCAGCTCCAGAAGGGGTTTGAGAAGGTCGGCGCGTTGCCCTACGCGAGCGCCACCGCTCTCGTGCAACACCCCGTCTCCTGTCTCGACTGTCACGACCCCGCGTCCACGCAGCTGCGCGTCACCCGCCCCGCCTTCCTCAACGGCATACGGAAGCTTGCCGAGTCTTCCGACTCTCTCCCTCACCTTCCCTCGATCGAGAAGTGGCGGAGAGGAGACCGTCGCGAGCCCTACGATCCCAACCGCCTCGCCACGCGACAGGAGATGCGCTCGCTCGCCTGCGCCCAGTGCCACGTCGAGTACTACTGTGGCCCCAAGGCCACGCTCTTCTACCCGTGGGATCGAGGCCTGAAGGTCGAGCAGATCGAGGCCCATTACGACGCAATGAAGTTCCCCGACGGCCACCGTTTCTTCGACTGGACCCACGCCGACAGCGGCGCGGAGGTCCTGAAGGCCCAGCACCCGGAGTTTGAGCTCTGGAGCCAAGGCATCCATGCGCGCAGCGGCGTCGCCTGCGCGGATTGCCACATGCCCTACAAGCGGGAGGGCGCGATCAAGGTGAGCGATCACTGGACGCGCAGCCCGCTCCTCAACGTGGCCAACTCCTGCCAGACCTGCCACCGCTTCCCCGAGAAGGAGATCATGGCCCGCGTCGCCGACATCCAGGAACGCAATCACGCCCTCCTGCTGCGCGCTGAAGACGCGACGGTTGACCTCATCCGCTCCATCGCGGCAGCCCGCGCGGAGGGAGTTCCCGACGATCTTCTTCGCCCGGCGCGCGAGCTTCAGCGCAAGGCGCAATGGCGCGCAGACTTCATCAGCGCCGAGAACTCGATGGGCTTTCACGCCCCGCAGGAGGCGGCCCGCATCCTCGGGGAGGCCATTGACTACGCCCGCCAGGGTCAACTCGCCGTCCCGAAGGGCCGAGGCGCCGCCACAGGCTCGCGCGGAGGACGCGATGGCGTCAACTGACGCCGCGTCTCACGCGCAAAAAAGAGGTCCGTCCTTTGGATTTTAGGATTGAAGACGTGCCCCCCGTCGCCGGCACGCGCGGTCCACGCGGAGCTTCCGAGTCGCATGCTCCAGCCCGTGCCCCAGCTCTCCGGCTGAGTCAACCGGCGCGGTTCCAAGGATCCCGCAGCAGGTCCTGCAGGGCGCCAAGTCACGCAACTCTTTTTCTGTAAATGATGAGGCGTCACAGAGGCGGGTTCATGTTGAGGTAAATATTTGCGGCATCCCACTCGTCGTTGGTTTCGCGCGAGAAGGCTGCCGGAGGCGCGTGGGCGTCTCGCGGACCGACATCCTTCCTGGGTTTTGCGGGGCCTTTCGCGTCAGTGCACGAGGCGGGAGACCATCGCGTAAACGATGAGGACGAGCAGGAGGAGGCCGAGGCCGAAGAAGCCGTAGCCGAGGCTCCGCGCGATTCCCTTCCATCCCTCCCACTCGTCGCGGACGCGGTGCGCGTCGAGTCGGCCCTCGGCCGCGAGGCGATCGTACCAGCGCTTGCGCTCGTGGAGCATCTCGGTACGGGAGATGCGCCCCGAGAAGATCACGGTGTCCATCGGGAACTTCTCGATGCGGAAGTGGGTGTTGAAGAAGTGGAACGTGAAGATGAAGCCTGCGGCGAGGAGGGCCTCGTCAGAGTGCACGATCAGCGCGATATTGATCACCCAGCCGGGCAGGAAGGCCGTGAAGCTCTGGGGGAACCACATGATCAGACCCGAGAGGCCGATCATGAATACGCCCCAGAACACGGCGAAGTAATCGAACTTCTCCCAGTAGGTCCAGCGGTCGAACTGAGGCTTTTCGCCCTTTCCGAAAAACCACTTCTGGTGGGCGACGAAATCCCGCCAGTCCTGGAGCGTGGGCACCATCGAATCGGGTCCGAACACGGCGTTCCAGATTCGCCGGAAGTTCCAACGGCCCGTGGCGAGGTCGTGGAACTTCCCACGACGTTCCCAGGCGCGGCCGAGGAGGGCGGCGAGATGGAGACCGAAGTAAAGGAAGGTGACGAGCGCTCCGAAGTGATGGAGCGCGCGAGCGACCTCGGCGCCACCGAGGAGGCGGAACAAGGCCTTCGCCCATTCGGTGTAATAAAATTTCAGGGGCATCCCCGTGATGACGAGGAGCAGAAAGCTGCTGACCATCAGGAGATGGAGGAAGCGATCGAAAGGCGTGAAGCGCGTGAACCAGACGTCGTCGGTGTTCACCTTTATCTTGGCTTCGCGGAAGGTCTTCGAATCGGTGAGGAACAGCCAAACCGAGCGGAAGAGCCAGAAGAGGGTGTGCACCCCGAAGAAGGCGAAGGTGCCCACAAGCAGGGCGGTCATCAACAAGAAGACCTTGTGGAGGACGGGATAGTTCTTCTTGTCGAGCGGGTTGGCGTGGGGCTTGTACTGTGTGAATTTTTCGTTCGCGCCGGGATGGCATTTCGCGCAAGTGGCGACGATGTTCTGTTTGGAAAGGTGCGACTTCGGATCGGACTGCGGGAGGACGTCGTGATACCCATGGCAGTCGAAACAGGCGGCGACGCTGGGGGCGACGTTCGGCTTGCCGAGGGCCATTGCCTTGCCGTGATAGGTGTCGCGATAATGTTCGAGACGGTCCTGATGGCATCCGCCGCAGTGCTGGTCGCTTAGCGCCTTGAAGTGGCCGTTGACGGGCGTTTCGATCTGGTGGGCGGTATGGCAGTCGTTGCAGGTGGGCGCGCCCTTTTCGCCCTTGTCGAGGAGTTTGCCGTGAATGCTCCGACGATAGACGGACTCGACGCCGACGTGGCATTTTCCGCAGGTCTCCGCCACGTTCGCGTGATTGATGGGAGAGGAACGGTCCACGCCGCGGCGGATGTTATGGACGCCGTGGCAATCGTTGCAGGAGGGCGCAACGATGAGACCCATCTTGAGGAGCGCGCGTCCGTGGATGCTCTCCTGGTATTGCGCCGCGGCCTGCGGGTGGCGCATGCGATACTCCTTGGTGAGGCCGGGGTTGCTGTGGCAGCGCGCGCAGGTCTGGGGGAGGTTGAGCTTGAAGACAGGGGAATCCACCTGTTTCACAGGCACGATCTCGTGCGCGCCGTGACAGTCGGCGCACGTCGCCGCGCCGGAGGCCGTCATCACATGGCTCATCCCGTGGATGCTGCCCGCGTATTCAGACACCTCTTTCTGGTGGCAGCTCGCGCACTGAGCGGGCGGGAGCCTGTCGGGATGCGGCGTCTCCTTGATGCCCGTGTGGCAATCCACGCAGGCGAGCTTCGCATGAACCGACTTCAGGAAGGCGTTTGTCCTGACGCCAAGGGAGACCTCCTTGCCGTCTACCGTTTTTGTCAGGGAAGGATCATCGTGGCAGGAAAGGCATTCGCCATTCGGAATCTTCGAAGACTTCGCGGCTCGCGAAGGGGCGGCGTCCGCGGCGAACGGCAATCCCAGGACCGCGGCGAGGGCGAAGATCGGAAGGCGGAGGTGGACGCTCATGGTCCGGCTCCGTTGTGGCATTCGCTGCACTTCATGTCGCCGGTTTCTCCTCCGGGATGCTGGAAGGCGTGGCCTTTCGCGCTGAGGTTTTCGAGTTGTTTTCCGACGCCCTGGGCGAGGATGACGTGGCAGGCGTTGCAGTCGTTGGCCTTGATGCTCCGCTTGCCGTCCGAGGTGGCGTGTTCGCCGTCGTGGCAGCGGAAGCAGCCGGGCCAGTTCTTATGCCCAATGTTGTTCGGATAAATCTTCCAGCTCGCCTTCATCTCAGGAAAGAAATTCTCGCGGGAGATGGCCTGCACCTCGGCGATGGTTTTTTCCAGGCGCGGATCGTCGCGGTAACGTTCGTGGAGGGCAGCAGCGATCTTCCGGAGGCCCTCCTCGCGGGTCGAAGCGGGGAGGAGGAGGGCTTTTACGGCTTCCTTTTTGATTTCAGGCATTCGGGGATCCAAACGCCCCAGGGCCAACGAAAGGTCCACGGCCTCGTTGGGGCTTTGGTAGATGTGAGTCGGGCGGTTGTGGCAGTCCATGCAGTCCATGCGTCGAATGGTGTGCTTGGAAGGATCGTCCTTGAACGAAGGGGTGCGATATTCGGTGACGACGCCCTGCGGATCGATGACGCGGACCCAGGGGATGACCTGCCGCTTCTCGTCCGTGGCGATATACTCGACCTTGTTGGCGACGTTCATGTGCCAGTGGATTCCGCCGACGGGGCCGCGGGCGGGATCTCCTCCGCCGACCTTCATGAGGAGACGGACCGTATAGGGGGTATTCGTCGAGTCCGCCAGATAATGGTAAAAAATCAGGTCCATGTTTCCCGCGAACTTCTTGGGCCAATGGCATTGCTCGCAGGTTTCCTGCGCGGGGCGGAGGTTGCGGATGGGGGTCTCGATGGGGCGGGAGAACGTGTTGAACGCGGTGGCATAGACCTGATGCAGCCCGCTGATCTTGGCCTTCACGTACCATTCGGCGCCGGGGCCGATATGGCATTCGGAACAGGCGACGCGGGCGTGGGGGGAGTTGAGATAGGTCACGTATTCCGGTTCCATCACGGTATGGCAGGCCTGTCCGCAGAAGGCCACGGACTCGGTGAAATGATAACTGCGATAGCTGCCGATGGCGGAAACGAGCAGGAAGACTCCGCCGATGACGCCGAACACGACGAGCCGGCGGCGGTCGCGCGGGCGCGAAAGGTCGAAGGTGAGGAGTTTCCCTTCGCGGCGGCTGAGAATGTCACGGCGTTCGAGAAAGAGCCCGAGAACCACCATCGCAAGGCCCAGAGCGACGAACGACGGGGCGATCAAATAGGCGAGGATCCCGACGTAAGGGTTCGCGTTGCGAGCGAAGGCGTCGAGCGCGAGGAGAAGGAGGAAGGAAAAGAGGCCGCCCGCGGCGACGAGGAGGCCGCTGAGGCTCACCCAATTGCGAAGCACGGAGAGGCTGATGCGGGAGTTGGGGACGGGATCGTTCACGTCGTGGCGGGAGGGGTCTCGCGCGTATTCCAAGGATCGAAGAACTTCACGAGTCCGATGAGGAGGAGAAAGGGCAGGATCATGAGGACGACCGCCATGAGTAGCCCTTCCTGTCCGACGAGGGCGATCTTGTAGGTGGTGAACCCGCGGAGGCTCTTCGAGAAGAGCTGGCCGCCGATCACCACGTTCCAACGCATGGCGAAGACCCCGATGAGGATCAGCAGGGAGCTGACGAGATAGAGCGATTTCTGGAGGCGGAGCGAAATCCGTTCCTTGAACACCTGCGTGGCCCCGAGCATGGCGAGCGGAGCGATGGTGCCGAGCAACACCTGCACCAGAAAGAAGGAAAAGAACAGTTTGCCCGAAGCCAGGAGCACGAGCACCTCGAGCGATTCCTCCGCCTCATAGAGGCGGTGGATCCAGTCGAGCGTCTCCACTGCGGCGTCCAGCACCAGCGCGGAGAGGAGGAAGGTCCCAATGGCGCGCAGGCAGCCCATGTCCACGGGAACGCGGCGCAACCGCGAAATGACGAGGTAAAGGAACATCAGCAGGGCGATGCCGCTCACCATCGCCGAGAAGATGAAAATGATCGGCATCAGTACGGTGCCCCACCACGGATTCGCCTTCACCGAGCCGAAGATGAACCCCACGTAACCGTGGAGGAGAAATGCGGAGGGGATGCCGATTACGGTGATGAAGCGTCCGAGCTTTTCGTCGAGCTGGATCGCCGCGGGCGACACGTCCTCCACCCCGAGGGTGAGCACGCGATAGAGGAGGCGCTTGAAGCCGGCGGAGGCCTTCGCCCATTCGACGAAGCTGCGGCGGTAATCAAACCAGAGTTCGAGAAGGAGCACCGCCATGAGGTACCACGCGTAGACGAATCCAAAAATGGCCATCGGCGAAGTCGCGTGCGGGGTCATCATGACCTCGTAGCAACGCTCAGGATGTCCGAGGTGCACGAGCAGCGGCAGCGGCGCCACGATCAGAAACGCCAGGGCGGTGAGCAGCGAGAGGCGATAGGTGGGCTCGAGGGCCTTCACGTGGAAGACGCGCACGAGCGAGGCGAGGATGAAGGCGCCCGCCACGAGCCCCGTGATGTAGGGATAGACGACGATGACGACGCTCCAGCCCAGACTCACGTCATTGGGATAGATATATCCCTGGACGTGCTGGAGGGCTTCGAGCAGGCTTTCTCTGAGTTCGGGAGGCATGGCTAGCGAACCTCCTTGTCCAAGCCGGCGTAATAAACGCGCGGTTCGGTCCCGAGATGGGGCTTCAGCACCTGGACTTTGTTGTTCTCGATGAACACGCGCACCGGATTCTTCTCGTTGCCGTCCTTGAGGTCTCCAAAAATCCGGGCGCCTGTCGGGCACACCTCCACGCAAGCGGGGCGAAGGCCGTGCGTGATCCGGTGATAACAGAGCGTGCACTTCTCCGCGGTCTTGGTGACGGGGTTCAGGAAACGGCATCCGTAGGGGCACGCCTGCACGCAGAACCCGCACCCGATGCAGTATTCCTTGTCAATGAGCACGGCGCCGTCGGGAGAATCGAACGTGGCGCCCACGGGGCACGCCTGGATGCAGGGGGAATGTTCACACTGGTTGCAGAGTTTCGGGACGAAGAACGTGCGGAGGATGTTCTCCTTGCGCACCGGAGAAGGCGGAAATCCGCCGATCCCGCCGTTCGGTGAATCCACGAGGGTCTCGCCGCGCAGTTCGAAGGAGCGCGGGTCCGGCTTTCGGATGATGTAGCGCTCGATCCAGGTGCGGAAGTAGAACGGCTCCTTGAGGACGTGGTTCTCCCCCTTGCACGCCTCGGCACACAGGCCACAACCGATGCAGCGTTCGACGTCAATCGCCATCGCCCAATGATGGGCGTGGACATCGTAGCCCGTGGGCGTTTGAGCGGTGACGAAGGCCTTTTGGATCGCCTCTCTCGCGGACCGGGCGACCGGCGACTGGGCGACCTTTTGAGCCACCGCTTTCACCGGACGAAGTACGGACACTGCCCATGCGCCCACCGCAGCGCGCGCGAAGAAGCCGAACATCGAACGACGACTCAGGGGGCGTTCCTTCATTTTTTTACGGGCTTGGCGTTCCTCTTGGATGCGTCCTCCGGAGCTTGCATGGGCGAATGTGGGGCGTGGCATTCCGCGCATTTCTGATCCGGGAAATGATCATCCGCCTCCACTTGAGGGAATTTCGCGGGTCGCGAGAGATTGAATTCGTGGCAGCGCAGGCAAAACCGGGAATTCTCGGGCTTCGGCGCGGCCTCGGCGGGGTCTTCTGCATGTGCGGCGCCGGGACCGTGGCAGGCTTCGCAGGAGAGGCCCTGATGGCTTCCCTTGGCGAGCCGTTCCGCGGCCTCCTCGTGGCATTCCGCGCACGCGGCGCGACCCGCATAGCGGATGGGCAGCGCGGCGATTTCCTTGAGCGCGTTCCCACGATACCACCCATACTGGCCGAATGAGGCGGGCACGAGAAACCCTCGCGCGAGGAAGTAGACCGCCACAATCGCAAGGGTCAGATAGACCAGCCGTGTGATCTGAGGCGGCATGGAAAACTCGGCGGAGGTTTCCGAGGCGGCCTCCGCCCCTTCCGCGCATGACGGAAAGGCGCGCGAAGGCCTCCGTGAACGCTCCTTACTTTTTCAGGGAGCGCACAAAGGTGGCGAGCGCCTTGATCTCGTCGCCCGAGAGCTTGCCGGCGTACCCCTTCATCTTGGAGTTGGGCACGCCCTCTTGGATCGCCTTAAGGATTTCTTCGTCCTTCATCTTGGCCTGCTCCTCGGCCTTGGTGTAGTCCTTGGTTTTCATGGCCGGCTTTCCGGACCCGTCAGCGCCATGACAGAGGGCGCATTTCTTCATCCAGACGGCTTTGGCGTCATCGGCACGGAGACTGAAGGCGGGAAGGGTGAGCGAGGCGACGGCCAGCAGTACGGGCAACGTACGGTTCATGAGTATTTTTTGAGGGGTTAAGGGAGGGTGAGGGATTTCGCAAAACTCGGGCAATTCCCTGATGCGGATCGCGTCGTTTGCGCGCGCGAAATCCACGGGAAAAACTCTAGGGAGACAGGCCGGGCGTGTCATCCGAAAAGGCCTTCTTTGCCTGCGCAGATTTTGTCGAACTTCCATCGGATTTTGCGCTTCCGGGCGGAGGAACCCTTCGCGCCAAGGTGTCCTCGGGATGCTCCTCGCGATGCCACGCTTCGGAGACGCGTCCATCCATCCACGCCCAGTTCATCGGATAGGTGTCCGGATCGAACATCACATGGTAAAGGTGCCAGACGAGAATCGCGAGCACGGCGAGGACGGCTTCGTAAAAGTGGATGGTGGTCGCCACGTCCACGACCCAACGCGGAAGGAATCGGGTGACGTCAATCTTGAACCAGATCGCGAATCCGGTGACTCCCATGATCCCCGTGCCCCAAAGCACCGCCCAGTATTCGAATTTTTCCGGATACCCAAAGCGTCCGAAGCGCGGGCGTGCCGCGTCGCGTCCCAGAAGGCGGAGCGCGACGGTCGCGAGGTCTCTGAGGTCGGAGCGCGCGGGGAGCAGGTCGCGGAACAAGCGGCGCCCTTCCTGCGTAACGGCCAGATACCCGAGGTGCACGGCACCGAGAGAGAGCAGGAAAACTCCCGCGATCCGATGGCCTGTCTTTCGCAGTTCCTCGTTGGGGCCGCCGAGCCAGGCGATCCAGGAATCGGGATACTTCAAGGCAAACCCGGTGATGGCGAGATAGACGAAACTGGTAGCGAGGAGGAAGTGCTGGATCCTTTGCGCGAGGTCCATTCGGAGCACCACGCGGTCCGACGCGTGGAAGGATCTCGCCGCCTTGCGCCACCACGCGAGCGCGTTGTGGAGGAGCATCAGGCCGATCACCCCGAAGATCAGCGCGAGATAGACGCGGCGCACCCAGCGGTTCACCGTTCCTCCGAAGCCGTCGCTCGCTCCGTTGAGCACATGGATTTTCCCTTCGGCAAAACGCGCCGACGCGCCGGGGTGGCACTTGCCGCAGGTGTTCTGCAGGTTCGACGGATGAATGCTCGACCTGGGATCGGACGAGGGGAGGATGTTGTGCACGCCGTGGCAGCTCGCGCAGTTGGCGGCGCGCGTGGACCCCAGCTTGGAGGCAAGACCGTGATAGCTCTCGTAGAAAGTCTTCACGCGATCGGCGGGGAGGCTGAACTTCGTGTTCATGCGTTCCGACGCGTGGCACCGGCTGCAAACGTCGCCGGCGATCTTGTTCGGGGCGGCGGTGGCGAGGCGCGCGACGTGTTCGGCATGGCAATCGGTGCACCCTGGCGCTTCGCGGGCGCCGGCGGCGAGGGCGCGTCCATGGATGCTGCCCTTCACTTCGGCGGCGACCGCGGGATGGCAGGCGCCGCAGGTCTCGATTTGACGGGTATAGCGCAGGCGAGAGCCGGGTGCGTTGACTTTTCCGATGTCGTGGGTCCCGTGGCAGCCCGCGCAATCGGGCGCATTCGCTTTCCCCGCTTGGCGGGCGAGCTGATGGGCGCTCGCGTCGTAGTTGCGCGTCTGAGTCGCGTGGCAGGAAACGCAGGAGGCGGGTTTCGCGACGAATCCGTCCGTATGCGGGACTTCGGCAGCGTCCGTGTGACAGGAGACACAGGCGTTCGTGGCGTGAACGGAACGGGCGAGGGCCTTGGCGTCCACGAAGAGGGAGACCGTGCGCCCCCCCTTCCCCTGATGCTTCAGACTGCGGTCCTCATGGCACGTCATGCACTCGGCGTTGGGATCCTCCTTCCCGGACGCCTCGGCATGGAGAGCGAAAGGTCGTGCGAGGGCGATTGCCACGGCGCACGCGACCAGCGTTCGCTGCGCGGCACGCAGGACAATCGGAGACTGCGTTTTTCCGGGAACGAAAAACGACCGGAGCGCGTGGGCCACAGAAAAACGGCGCGCAGGACGGCGTCCGCGGCGTCGCCTTGCGCCGGTGAAATTACTTCGCCAACGCGCGGATGAAGGCGAGTTGGTCTTTGATCTCCTGTTCGGTGAGCTTGTCCGAGTAGCCTTTCTTCATCTTGGAGTTGGGCACGCCGTCCTTGATCGCCTTAAGGATTTCTTCGTCCGTCATCTTGGCTTGCACGTCGGCCTTGGTGTAGTCCTTGGTTTTCATGGCCGCCTTGCCGGCGCCGTCCTTGCCGTGGCAGGCGGCGCAGTGCTTGTCCCAGTTGGCTTTTGCATCGGCGGCGTGGAGGGAGGCGCCCGCGGCGGCGAACGCACCGGCCGCGGCGAAGAGGATGAGTTTTCGGGTCATGGAGACTGCTCCTGAAGGGTTAGGGGTTAGAAACCGATCTGCACGCTCGAATAGACGACATGCGCATCGTAGTTCTTCTTGCCGTAGAACGTTTCGTCGCTGTTGGTATAAAACCCATAGCGCGCCGACCAGCGGACATTGTCGCTAAGACGATAGGTGCATGTCAAGTTCGCGCTCTGCTCGGTGAAGCCGGCGCCATACGGCACGCTCGCCGAGGAGTTGTCATAGAAATTGTCGGCGCGGGAGTAGACGTATTCCGCCTGAAGGTCCACCTTGTCCGTGAGGGCGTATCCCGTGACGAAGCTCCCATTGTAGTATCCGTCGCGCGATTCGAGCACGGACCCCGTGAGATAGGTCGCTTCCGACTGCGTGGTGTTTCTCGCATAGCTCATGTTCGCCTGCATATACCAGCGGGCGAACGGACTCCATGTGATGGACTCGCTAAGGATGTGGCTGGTGTATTCCGCGCTGCGCTGCGGGCTCAATTCGCGGGCGTCGCCGAGCGTGTCAATTGTGCTGAGCATGAAGTCGTAGCGGGTGACGAACGTGAGGTTGTTGACCGGGCGCCAGGTGACGCGGATATTCATGTCGTCCACGGTGATGTCCTGCTCGCTGAGAAAGGCCGGATAGAGGTCCGCCGGCGTGCGCGTGGTGTCGTTCCGGTTCGTCCGGCGGTACATCGTGAGGCGGTGCTCGTACTGGGAGGCCACATTCACCTCCCGGATCGGATACCAGTAGGCGCCCAGGGTGTACTTCTGTTCGAAGTTGTCGAGATCGCTGTCGCGGTGGATGCGCCCCGCTCCGGTGCCTCGGGTCACGAGGTTCTCCATCTGCGTGCCGCTCTCCTCCATCCAGGCCCCGCGCGCGGAGAAGACCCAGTCCTGAATTCCGCGCCAGGTGGCCTCCAGCGCCTCGGTGACGCGGAGCCGTCGCTCGCTCGAGTTGATGTCCCGGTCCGTGGGGGCGTTGACGAGAGCCGCCGGAGCGCCGACCGACCAGGCGGTCAGGCGCGAGACGGCGTCGGTGTCCACTTCCTCGGCCTTGAGGCTGGGGACGATGGAGAAGTCGTCCGTCGGTTGGAGGAGCAGGTTCAGGGTCAGCACGTATTCCTTGAGGTTCGCGCCTGCCTCGAGGTCCGTCGTGGACTCCTCGAATCGGGCGCGCCCCGCGTAGGGCGCGTTGAACGCGGGATCGAACCCCTGGCCCCAGATCCGGTAGCCCATGACGTTGCTGTCGAAGGTGTTGAACAGCCAGCCGGTCGTGAACATCACCTGGTCGCTGAAGGTGGTCTCGGTGAATCCGTGGGCCGTGAAGGATTCCGAGTGGACGCGTTCGCGCTGAGTGAACCCGCGGCTGGCAGCCTGCTGCACGCCGAACATGGTGCTGAAGGCGTCGTTGTCGTTCGCGATCTCGTAACGCAGGCCGACGCCAAAAGCGGTGTCGTCCATCTTGTGTTTGAGATCGCCCTCAAAAATGTCTGCCCGTTCGTTGATGTCGCGAAACGCAGGAATGATCGCGCGGGTCCCTTGGCCGCCGGTCAGGGAGGACTGCCCCCAGATCGTGGAATCCTTCTGCCCGTTCCGGAATTCGTTCGTGTAGCGGAAGGTCAGCTCGGGCACGTCGGGCATCCGAAGTCCCGCCTCGAACCACGCTTCACCGCGATCGATGTGCATCTGCTGCTCGAAGCGCGAACCGTAGTAGCCGTTGGGCTGATCGTTGAACAAGGAGCCGAACCACGTGTTGTTGGGGCGGAAGTAGCCACCGGCGCCGTCGTACCACGTGCGAAACTCCTCATAACCCATTTTGACATAGCCCACGTTCGAACGGTTCCACTCGAGCTTGAGGTCGTAGTCGTGGATGTCGTACAGCCCTCTTCCCTCCACCTCGAACGTGGTGTCCTGATCGAGGGCCTGCTTGATCTTGAAGTGCTCGATCCCGCCCGAAAACCCCGTGGCGATCCCGTAACGCTCCATGAACGCGCCCTTGTTGCCGCTCACGAACGCCCCTGCGCCGCTGAGCAGGATGCTGTTCTCCATCTCGACGGAGACCGCCTCAGGCTTCGCGTCGGCAGATTTCAAGGCAACGCCCTTGGAAGATTCGCCCGGATCGGCGCGCGCCGCGAGAGACCAGCTCCCGACGAGGAGGAGTGCGACCGCCCCGCGCCCGAGGATTCGGAATGAGCTGTGTTTCATGGGATTCAGCGTGTGGGAGGTTGGGATTCGTTGGGTTGCGGCCGCCTAGAACCGTTGCGAAGAGCTTTCGTTCGAGCCGTGCACCGCCTCGTGGCAGCCTGCGCTCCAGCAGGTGCCCGTCTTCAGGAAGGCGGCATGGTCCCGCCCGCCGATGAGGATCTGGCCGCGGGCCGTCTGCTGCTGGAAATGGCATTTGAGGCAAAGCATTTGGTTGCGTTCCTTGAGCATCTTGGCGTTCACCGAACCGTGCACGGCGTGGCATACGGTGCAGCCTTCGCGCATGGCCTCATGCTGGAAAACGAACGGCCCTTTCTGCGCCTTGTGGCACTTGAAGCACGTTTCGTTTTTGTCGAGCAGGGCCGTGCCACCGGCCACGATGGCGGACCCCTTGTGGGGATTGTGGCAGTCGGTGCAGGTCATTTTTCCGTGCAGCACCGGATGGCTGTGCGGCAGCGAAAACTCGCCGCGCTTGTCGAGGTGACACTGGAAACAGGTCCGGGGGTCCTTGCCGGGATTGAGGATGGTGATTTTGTCGGCGGTGTTGTGGCCGCCGCCGGCGTCCACGTGGAGGCTGCCGGGGCCGTGGCAGGACTCGCAGCCCGCGCCCTCGGCGTTCTTGCCCTTGGCTTCGAGACGGGCGTGGGTCGCCGTCTTGAATCCCTTGGCGAGGTCCTCGTGGCACTGAGCGCACGTCTCGGACCCGACGAACTTGGCTCCTGGGATCATCGGAGGAATCATCACGGTGCGGTTGACGGTTTCGCACGAGAGGATGAATGCGGCGACGCCAAAGGCGCAGAGGCCGACGATCAAGGTGCGCATTCGCCGCGCAGCGGAGGGGGGAAGGAAACGGTTCAGGTTCGTCTTCATGAGAGGAGACAGGTTGCAGTTGGAGATCGAAAAAGGAGGGTTCGGAAAGAGTCGGGGCGAGGAATGGCTTTCGAACGTGGGACCATTGTAGCCGGGCTATGAAATCCAGCTACACATGGATTGGCGGGCTTTTTGCATTTTTTGCTGTGCCTCGCTGCGGGAGAATTTCGTTTTCCACCGCTGTTTCAGAGGGTGTTTGAAAATTCGACTGCCCTCTGCGAGAGGCCATTTTGGCCAAAGCCAAGGCGCCGAGGCGCGAGAATCCCCGCAGCGGGCTTTGAGCGCCGAGGCAACGCTGGATTTGGCCAAAATGGCCCG
>JADZFN010000054.1 GCA_020849895.1 Verrucomicrobiia bacterium
CATTTTGGCCAAATCCAGCGTTGCCTCGGCGCTCAAAGCCCGCTGCGGGGATTCTCGCGCCTCGGCGCCTTGGCTTTGGCCAAAATGGCCTCTCGCAGAGGGCAGTCGAATTTTCAAACACCCTCTCAGAGGTAGCCTGCGCCTGCCTACGTCCAGCGCAGGGCGCGATGGGCCTTGAACATTTCCGCGAGATCCTTCGCCGCGCGGTCCTGAATGGCCTGCAGATCGCGATAGCGGCGGACCGCTTCGGCGCGAGGCGCCGCGGCCGTGCGCGGATCGGTTTTCACGAATCGGTCGGTGAGATCGGCAATCCGGGTGGAGCGCCCTTTCGCGAGATCGTGGCACCACCACGCCTGCAGGGCTGCACCGTAGGCGGCGCCTTCGGCGGTTTTCATGCCGATCACTTCGCAATCGAAGACGTCAGCCATCACCTGGCGCCACACGGGGCTTTGCGCGCCGCCACCCGTCACGCGGATCTGGCGCGGGAGAATCCCGAGCGCGCGGAGGCGGTTGAGGCCGTAGTTCATCCCGAGCGTGACGCCCTCCATCGCGGCGCGGAGGAGCGCGGCGGGCGAGAAGGCGCGCGCGTTCGCGCCGAAGAAAACGCCGGTGCCGTCCGGCACGTTCGGCGTGCGTTCGCCCTCGAGATAGGGAACGAGAATCAGGCCGCCCGCCCCCGGCGCGACGGATGCGGCCCGACGGTCGCGTTCGGCGTAGTCCCAACCGAAGGCGCGGCGGACCATCTCGGTGGCGACAGTGACGTTCATCGTGCAGAGGAGCGGGAGCCAGGCGCCGGTGCTGTCGCAGAACGCGGCGATCTCGCCGCGCGGATCCGTCACCGGTTTCGCCGACCAGGCGTAGATCGTGCCCGACGTCCCGAAGCTCGCGGTCACGATCCCGGGCCGCGTATTGCCGGTGCCGATGGCGCCCATCATGTTGTCGCCGCCGCCGGCGGAAACGAGGACGGAGGCGGGCAACCCGAGGGCGCGCGCCGCCTCGGGTCGGAGCCGGCCGGCAGACGCTGAGGAAGGGCGGATCTCAGGAAGTTTTTCGGCGAGGCCGTCGTCAATGGCGCGGATCGCTTCGGAGTGCCAGCGACGAGCGCGGACGTCCATCAGCGCGGTCCCGCTTGCGTCGCCCGGCTCCATGCTTTTTTCTCCGGTCAGCCAGAAGTTCAGGTAGTCGTGCGGGAGCAGGACGGTCGTGAGCTGGGCAAAGTTCTTCGGCTCATGCTGCTTGAGCCAGAGGATTTTCGAGGCGGTGAAGCCGGGGGGCACGCTGTTGCCGATCTTCCGGACGGCGCCGGCGAGGCCGCCAAGCTTTTTCAGGAGGATCGCGCACTGGGGCGCAGTGGAGGTGTCGCACCAGAGCTTGGCGGGGCGAATCACGCGCCCCGCGGCGTCGAGCGGAACGAAGCCGTGCTGCTGCCCCGAGACGCCCAAGGCGAGAATTTTTTCGCTGGAAATGCCGGCGTCGCGGAGCGCGTCGCGCACGGACGCGGCGAGGGCGGCAACCCACGCGCGAGGGTGTTGCTCCTTGTGGCCCGGAGGAAGCCCCTGGAGGAGGCCGTAGGATTTTGAGGCGGCGCCGACCACCTTACCGTCGCGCGCGCGAACGACGATCGCTTTGGTGCTTTGCGTGCCGCTGTCAATGCCAAGGAAGTAACTCATGGGAAGACGGGGGGGGAGGATCGAGAAGCACGCCACGGGAATCAAGACGCGTTTCCCGCGTTTTGCGGCTTTGCCGGCGCGGCGTTTTCCCACTACACTGACGCCTCGCATGACCGGTCGCGCCGCCGCCCACCGCGGATTCTGGGCTCTCATCGTCACGCAGTTCCAAGGCGCCTTTTCCGACAACGCCCTGAAGGCGCTCGTGACCTTTCTCGGGCTCAATCTGGTCGCGACGAAGGCGCAGCATGCAAGCGTCGTCCCGCTCGTCGGCATCATCTTCTCGCTCCCGTTCATTTTCTTTTCGATGGCGGGAGGCTGCCTCGCCGACCGCTTCAGCAAGCGCACGGTCAGCATCGGGGTGAAGGCCTTCGAGATCGGGATCATGCTTTTCGCGTTCGTCGGCCTGTGGCATCAGCAGTTCATCCTGGCGCTCGTCGCCGTCGCCCTGATGGGCGTCCACAGCGCCTTCTTCGGCCCTTCGAAGTACGGCCTGCTTCCCGAGCTTCTCCCCGAGAATCGGCTCTCGTGGGGCAACGGCATCCTCGAACTGGGCACCTTTCTCGCGATCATCCTGGGCGGTGTCGCCGGCGGCCTGCTCTACGAAGCCTTCAAGGCGCCTGAGACGATCCCTTGGGAGTTGTGCAGCCTGCGGACGTCCGAAGGGTCGTGGAAGGATTTTTTGCTTTCGTCGGGCCCGCAGGGCCGCCACAGCCTTTCTGCGCTGATCCTCCTCGTCCTCGCCGCCGGCGGCCTCGTCGCCAGCCTCGGCATCACGCGCGTTCCTGCGGCCAACCCCACCAAACCCTTCCGCATCAATTTCCTCGGCGACCTTTGGGTCCAGGTCCGCCGCATCCGCGGCGACCGCGTCCTTTGGATCGCCGTGCTCGGAAACACCTATTTCTTCTACGTCGGCGCGCTCATCCTCCAGAACGCCATCCTCTTCGGAACCGACACCCTGCGCGTCGGCGAGTTCGAAACGAGCTGCCTCCAGGCCGCGCTCGCCCTCGGCATCGGGCTCGGAAGCTTCGCCGCGGGATTCCTCTCCGGCGGAAAAATCGAATCCGGCCTTGTGCCGTTCGGCGCCCTCGGGATGGCGGTTTTCAGCGTCCTGCTCGGACTTCCGTCGCTGACCTACCGCGGAGTTCTCGGCCTCCTCGCTTTGCTCGGTTTTTCCGGGGGGTTCTTTATCGTGCCCATCTGCGCGATCATGCAGCATCGCCCGGACCGGCGCGAGCGAGGCTCGGTCCTCGCCTCCGCCAACCTGCTTTCCTTCGTCGGCATCGCCGCCGCTTCGGGAATCTTCTGGCTGCTCACCGCCGCCGCGGGGGGCACAACGCGCCAGGTGTTCGTGATGAGCGGCGCGATGAACCTCGCCGCCGCCGCGGGCGTGCTCCTCTTTCTGCCCGACGCCTTCCTCCGCCTCATCCTCTGGACGTTCACTCACTCGGTCTATCGGATTCGCGTGGAGGGCCGCGAGAACCTCCCGCAGCGAGGCAGCGCGCTTTTCGTCGCCGACCGCATTTCCTGGGTGGACGGACTCCTCCTCATGGCCGCCACCGACCGTTCGCTTCGTCTGATGGTGAACTCCAACCTTGAAGAAGGGCGATTCCTCAAGCTCCTCATCCTCATCGCCCGCGCCATCCCGGCCTCCGCCCGCCTTCATCCCGGCGGTTTGATCCGCGCTTTTCGCGAAGCGCGTCGCGCGCTCCGCGACGGCGAAAGCATCGCGCTCTCGCTCGGCGCTTCGTCGCGGACGGCGGCGCGCGGTTTCGGACGCATCTTCGGCGATGCGGACGTCTCGATCGTTCCCGTGCGCGTCGAACGCCCGCGGCGCGGCTTCGGATTCTTGAAGGCTGCGCGTGTTCGATTCGGGCCGCCGCAGTCCCGCCCCGCTTTTCGCGCCGAACGTTCTCGCGCGCCTGCGAACGACGCTTCCGAAAGCGGACCTCGCAACGGGGCAGGCCCTTTTTCAAACACCCTCTGAGAGTCGCCCGGAACGAGCGCCTGAGGACGTCTCATCCGGGAATCCACGTCTCGGCGAACGCATTTTTCGGAATGGAGAGCTCCCGTTTCGCCGAAACGGAGATCCGGCGGGAGGGCGACCCGCCTCTTTCGATCCGCAAAAGGAACGATTCCCCAAGGATCGCCGGCGACTTGCCGCCTCTCCTCCGGAGATTCGCCCGCGAGATGGCGTCGGGTTCCCTCTACGCGGAGAGGTTGGTGTTCACGTGGTCCCAATCCACGTGCTTGAGGAACTCGTCAATGTAGGCGGCACGCGCGACCCCGAAGTCGAGGTAATAGGCGTGCTCATACACGTCGAGGGCGAGGATGGGTTTGACGCCCCAGATGGGGTAGGTATTTTGCGCGTCACCGAGGTAGTTGAAGAGCCGCCCGGTGCGCGGATCGAATCCGGTCCAGGCCCAGCCGCGCCCGGAGATGCCGGTCGCCTTGAGGTCCTTGACGTAGTTGTCGTACCCGCCGAACGACTTTTGGATGAGTTCGCCGACCTTGCCCGTGGGCGAACCGCCGGCGCCGCCGAGGTTGTTGAAGTAGATTTCGTGATTGATCACCCCGCCGAGGGCGAAGGTGAAGTCGGTCTTTAACGAACGGATGACGCTATAGATCTGGTTCGCCACCGCCGCGTTGGCGGCGTCCGGAGGGCCGAGCTTTTCGAGTTCGGCGAGGATGGCGTTCGTCTTGTTGACGTAGCCGGTGTAGAGCTTCAGATGCTCTTCGTGGGTGCGATCGGAGATTTTGCCGGTTTTCCCCTTCACTTTCGCGAAGAGTTTTTCCTGCTGGTTCGAGTATTGGTGCGCCATGAGAATTGTCGTGGTGGGGAAGTGGAAGAGGTTTGTTCAGCCACCAATATAAAGGCGTGCAGACAAAGCGCAAATGTGCGCCGTTGACTTTCGCTGCGCGGTCCGGTTCGATGCGGGAGCGTGAAGGGCCTGCGTTACTTCCTCTGGTTGCTGTGGTTTCTCGTCGCGTTTTTCGCGTTTCTCGTGATCTTCCAATACGGGCCCGCCCGATTCGCGCCGGGCGCCGGCAAGCTGCTCGCGGAGGTGAAAGGTTTGGCGGGCGGCGCCGCGCGTTGAGAGGCGGAGGCCGCGTGCGCCCGAGCGTCCTGATCGTCGTTCCCGCCCGATACGGAGCCACCCGTTTCCCTGGCAAACCGCTTGCATTGGTCGCCGGGATTCCTCTCGTCGAACGGGTGCGCCGCTTGTGTTTGCGGACGCCGGGGCGCCCGCGCGTGATCGTCGCCACGGACGACGCGCGCGTTTTGCGCGCGGTGAAAGCCTTCGGAGGCGAGGCGCGGATGACGCGCCGCGATCACCCGAGCGGAACGGACCGCGCGGCGGAGGTTGCGCGCGCGGTTCCATGCGACTTGGTGGTGAACGTGCAAGGCGACGAACCGCTCCTGGCACCGCGCGAGATCGGACGCCTCGTCGCCGCGATGGCGCGCGATCGCGCCGTGGAGATGGCCACGCTCTGCCATCCGATCCGCGACCCGTGCGAGATGGCGAATCCGAACGCCGTGAAAGTGGTTCTGGATGCACGCGGCAACGCCCTCTATTTTTCCCGCGCGCCGGTTCCGTATTTTCGCGACGGGCCGCCGTCCGCCTCCGTGCGCCGGCGATGCTTTCGTCATATCGGCATCTACGCCTACCGCAGGAGTTTCCTTTTGCGGTATGTCCGCTGGCCCCAGTCCTTTCTCGAGAAAGCGGAAAAGCTGGAACAGCTCCGCGCCTTGGAACGCGGAGTCCGAATTCGCGTGCTGAAGTCCGGCTATGAGCCGGTCGGAGTGGACGTTCCGGCCGACGTGAAACGCGTGGAGCGCCGGCTGCGAAAATGAAGCGCGCAGCGCGGCGTCGCGTCCCTTGCCGCGGACCTATTCGGTCTCCAGCGCCTTGAGCACGGTTCGACCGACGATGCCGAGGCTGCGGGCGCTGACCTTGTCGAGGGTGTCCTCGGCGGTGTGCCACCAGGAGTTCGCGGGACCGTAATCGAAGTCAATCAGGTCCACGGCGGGCACGCCTTCCGAGACGAAGGGCGTATGGTCGTCCAGGATTTCTTTTTCCGAGTAGCGGAAACTCTCCCGCAGGCCGAGGGTTTCCGCAGCCGCGAAGATGCGGCGGGTGAGTTCCGGGTCTCCCCGCGGGAGCAGCGCCGAAAGGTCGCGATCGCCGATCATATCGAGCAGGATCAACGCGCGGAGGCGCGCGAGCGCGCCCGATTCTTTTGCGTGCCGCACGTAGTAGCGGGACCCATGGAGCCCATCGTCGGAGGAGTACTCGCGGACGGCCTCTTCGCCGTCGAAAAAGGCCAGTTCGAGGCGGCATCCCCAGGGGCGGAGGTTCGCCGCCACGGCCGCGCGGCCGATCTCGATGAGCGCCGCCGCGCTCGAGGCCCCGTCGTTCGCTCCGACAAAACGGATTTCCGGCAGCCATTTCGTGTCGTAATGGGACGCGACCATCACCGTACGCGGCCGGCGCCAAGGGAGGACATCCGTCCAACACCCGGGGAGTTCAGCGAGAAGATTCACGAATTCGATCGGACCGCGCGGGGTCGTCTCCACGAAGACCTGGCGGCGGACCCGGAGTCCCGCTTCGTGCAGGCGGGCGGCGAGATATTCTCGCGCGCGTTCGATTTCGGGGGTGCCTGAGGGACGCGGGCCGATTGCGACAAGCTTTTCGACATGTCCGAGGGCGCGGTTCTCGTCGAACGCTCGCCACGCCTCCTCCCCTCGGCCGACCGCCGTCGCGGCCAGAAGCGCGAAAAACGGCGCGAGGGCGCGAAACGTCACAGTTGAACGCCGAGGGCTTGGAGGAGACGGTCCAGGTCGCCCGCCTCAAAGAATTCGATTTCGATGCGGCCGCCCTTGCCGGCGGCGCGGAGATGGACCCGCGTGCCGAGTTTTTGCTGGAGGGCGTCCTGAAGCGCCTGCCAGTGCGCCGGAGTCGCTCCCTGCGGCGTTTTTCGCTTCCGAGGCGTTCCACCGTTTCGATCGAGGAGGCGGGCGACGAAGGCTTCCGTCTGGCGGACGTTCCACCCCTGCCGCACGACCTCGCGGGCGGCATGAAGCTGTTTCTCGCCGCCTTCGAGGCCGAGGATCGCCTTGGCGTGGCCGGAGGAGAGGCGTCCTTGCGCCACCCAGGAGCGCACTTCCTCGGACAGCTCGAGGAGGCGCAAGGCGTTGGCGACGGTTGCGCGGCTTTTGCCCACCTTTTGGGAGATCATCTCCTGCGTGAGCGAAAAATCGTCGGCGAGACGGCGGTAGCCGCGCGCTTCTTCAATGGGATTGAGATCCTCGCGCTGGAGGTTTTCGATCAAGGCGAGCATGTAAGCTTCCTGGTCGGAAACGTCCCTCACCAAGGCCGGGAGACTTTGGAGGCCGGCCTTCTGACTGGCGCGAAAACGCCGTTCGCCGGCGATGAGCTCGAACGCGTCGCCCCGCGGGCGGACCGTCACCGGTTGCATCACTCCGTGTTCGCGGATGGATGCGACGAGATCGTCGAGGGGGGTCTCGTCGAAGCGGGTGCGCGGCTGGCGTGGATTCGGAATGATTTTCGCGAGGGGGAGATGGCGGACCCCCTCCTGCGCGGATGCGGAAGCCGCGACGGAAGCGGGCGCGGCGGCGCCCGTGCCCTGCGCGATGATCTCCGCGAGGCCTCGGCCCAGGCCGGGAGGCGGACGTGGAGCGGGTTTCGAACGGCGGTCGGCGGACTTCGGCATGAGGCAGATGTAGGCGTCCGGAAGGGTTCTGGAAAGCGTTTTTCAGTCGGTCGGCGCGACCTCGATCAGCGTAATGCGCTTTGGATCCGCCACGCCGAGCCCGGCCTCGGCAGCGGCATCGAGATAGGGTGCCTTGAGTTCGGCGGGTTCGATTTTCGCCTCCGGACGACGGAGGTTGATCTCGTGGAGCGCGAGGCGATCGAGCGCGAGGGGGTCGCGCCCCGCGTAGATCGCTTGATGCGGCCAGCAGACGGAAGGATCGAACGCCGGGCCGCCGGCAAACTGTCCGATGAGGCCGTCGAGGAGGTGGAGGACGCACTTCTTTTTCAGGATTTCGCTGCCGAACAGGTCCGTCAGGGAATCCTCGCGCACCGGCGTGGCGCGGAGCAGGCGGCGGAAATTGTCCACCACGCCGAGCGAAGAGTTCAGGCGGCAGCCGTAGAGACCGAGCCGCGCGTCGCTCATGAGCGGCGCGATGCCGATGAGGCGGTCCACGTCCTTGGTGACGATCTGGCTGAAGTGGGAGAGCGAACTCACCTGGTCGGTCTCGGCCGTGCCTTCCTTGCGAAACTCGCAGTCTCCCCAGATCAGTTTTCCCGGGGGAACCAGGTCCACTGCGACGGCGGGATCATAGCCGCGTTCGGGAAGCGTGGCGGTGACGGTCGCCCCGTCGGCGCGCCGCCCCATTCGATAGCCGGCCGCCTCCATTTGGGATTCGTCGCGATCGAAGACGATCACTTGCGAGGGGGAGACGCCCGCGGCGCGAAGCCCTTCGATCACGGCATCCACAACCTCGCGGCGAGTGGACATGACGGGGCCTGGGCTCGTGAGGATTTTGATGCCCACGCGATCGCCGGGGGAAACAAAGCGACGCCAAGCGGCGCCCGGTTCTTTTTCGCCGGCGAGACGGGCCACCGCGGCGTTCACGAGTCGCGCGGTTCGCGCGGCGTCCACCTTGAAGAGGCGGACCGTATGCTCGTCGCGGGCGCGCACAACCACGGCGTTGGGCGGCGGCGACGGGGCATTTTGGGGCGCCTGCGCAAATCCGTTCGTCCCCGCCGCGGTTGCGGTCCATGCAGCAAGCGCAACGACATTGCCTCGCCGGAAAAATTGTGGCAGCATAGAACGCGGCACAGCATGAGTTAACGCGGCTCGCCGCGCAGCACGCAATCTAGTTCTCATCATGAGCACGGAACCCGATCCTTTGATCGGTACGGTCCTCCGGTCCTATCGCCTGACGCGTCTCATTGGAAGAGGCGCCATGGGGATGGTCTACGCAGCGGAGCACGAAGACTCGGGGCTCCGGGTCGCTGTGAAATTCCTTTCGGGCGAATACTCCTCGAAGAAGGAATTCGTAGCCCGATTCATGCACGAAGCGGAGGCGTGCTCCGCGATGCAGCACGAGAACCTGATGCGCGTCTTCGAGGCCGGAGAACACGACGGGGTGTATTTCATGGTGATGGAATACGTGGATGGGATTGACCTCGCATACTTCCTCGAGACCCAGGAACGGGTGAAAGAATCCCAGGCGCTCCCCTGGCTGAAGCAGACCTGCCGTGCGCTCGCACACGCCCACGCCTACGGAATCGTTCACCGCGATTTGAAACCCGAGAACATCATGCTCACCCGCGACGGGGTGGTGAAGCTCGCCGATCTCGGGCTCTCGAAACGCCTCGATGCCGACGAAAATCTTTCGATGACGCTTTCGGGCACCGTGATCGGCACGCCCTACTACATCTCGCCGGAACAAACGAAGGACGCCAAGCGCGTAGACGCGCGCACCGACATCTACTCCCTTGGCGCGACCTTCTACCATCTCCTCACCGGCCGCCCGCCTTTCAACGGGCATTCGGCCGCGGAGGTCATGGCGAAACACATGAACGAGCCGTTGACGCCGCCCCAGCGCCACAACCCCGCGTTGAGCGATCACTTGGGCGACCTCCTCCACAAAATGATGGAAAAAGATCCGGACAAGCGGTTCCCCTCCATGGTCGAGGTGCTCGAAGCGCTCGATCGGGTAGAACGCGGAGAAGCTCCGGTCGCCCGCACGGTCCGCTTGCGGCGGGATACGATTCCCGGATGGTCGGAGGTCGCCTCGTCCAAACCGCAAAGAACCCGCCGCGGATGGACGCTTCTCGCGGGAGGCGCGGCGGCCCTGATCGCGCTCGCCCTTTTCGCCGCCTGGTTCTTGAAGGGGAACGACGGCCGACGCGATCTCGCTCCGTCGTCTTTCGAGGCAACGGCCGCCACGTCGCCGCCGTCCTCTGCGACGCCGGAGGCGCCTCCGAGCGCGGAAAGGAATTCGCCGGTCCCAGTTTCGGTTCCCGCAACGACCCAGGAGGGCCCGCCTTCGATCGAGTCCCCTCCCTCTTCGGCGTCTGCTTCAACCAAGGCCTATGAGGAAGAGGAGGAGGTTCATCTCGGGGGTGCGGCCGCCGTTCCCGAGAGGGTTTCTCTGCGCGCCTCGTTCCGTCCCATTGACGCGTTGGGGGCACTGATCCTGGCGCTGGGGGTGATCGTGACCTCCCGCCACGGTTTCCGCGCGAGCTGCATCCGTGCCGTCGTCGTCTGGTTGGCCTTCGGGCTTGCCGCGGCGGGAACTTCGCCGTTGGCGGCCTGGTTGGCGAAAGTTTTGGTGGTTTCTCCCGGAGAAATCTCAACGGTCGCATTTCTCATCCTCAGCGCAGCGACACTCCTCGCAGCGTGGACCGCAACTCGCTCCTTCTCAAAGAAGGAACGGAAACACTGGAGCGCCGCGGTGGGACGGTTCCTCGCCGTAGTTCCCAGCGCCGCGGTGGGGATGGCCTTTGCGTTCTGGGCATTCGCGCTGATGGGTTTTCTCGCTGCCGCCGACCTCGGCGTGGCTGATTCCTGGATCGGTTCCCGCGTGATTTCCTGCTTCCCGGCTCTCGAGAAGACGGTTGACATCCAGTTGAAGGCGAAGCACTAGTCCTGCCGTGCGCCTCGCGTTCGTCAAGATGAACGGGGCGGGCAACGACTTCGTACTGCTCGACAACCGTTCGCGTGAGATCTCCCTTTCTCGGGAGCAGATCGAACGCTTGTGCGACCGCCATCGTGGAGTGGGCGCGGATGGGCTTCTCCTCGTCGAGCCGCCGGCAACGCCTGCCGCGCAGCTTCGCATGCGCTACTATAACCGCGACGGCGGCGAAGCCGAGATGTGCGGCAACGGCGCGCGCTGTTTCGCGCGTTTTGCACGACGCCTCGGCGCATGCGGGACGAGCGTGGTGTTCGACACGAAGGCCGGCCTGGTCCGCGCCGCGTTCGAAGGCGAGGGCGTCCGCGTGGCCCTCTCCGATCCGCGCGATCTGAAACTGGGCCGAAGGATCGCCCTTTCCCGGGGAGAAACCGAAGTGCATTCGGTGAACACCGGGGTCCCTCATGCGGTGGTCTTTGTGGACGACGTCGAAGACGTGGACGTCGCCGCGCTGGGGCGAGAAATTCGTTGCCACGCGGAATTCGCGCCGTCGGGGACCAACGCCAATTTCATCCAGCACCTCGACGGCGGCGCCATTCGCGTGCGCACCTACGAACGCGGTGTCGAGGCCGAGACCCTGGCGTGCGGCACGGGGGTGGCGGCCAGCGCGTTGATCGCCCACGCGCAGCTCGGGATGCCTTCTCCCGTGGCGGTGCGCGTGCAGGGCGGCGACACGCTCGAGGTGCGCTTCCGCCGGAGCGGAGGGCGCTTCGCGGACGTCGCCCTCGAAGGGCCCGCCGATTTCGTTTTCGAGGGCGCAATCGAGATTTGATCCGTCCGGCGGCGCCGCAAAACCGCAGCCGCCTGCGGTCTTCTCATGAGGCTTTCCAAATGTGGAGCGCGGGAGTATCCTGCCGCCATGTTCGCCGGAACTTACACCGCGCTGGTCACCCCGTTTCGCGAAGGCGTTGTGGACGAGAAGGCTCTCGCCGCGCTCGTCGAGTGGCAGATCGAGTCGGGGGTGGACGGGCTCGTGCCGGTCGGCACCACCGGCGAATCGCCGACGCTTGATCACGCCGAACACCTCCGTGTGATCGCAGCGGTGGTCGAGTTCGCTAAACGCCGCGTGAAGGTGATCGGAGGAACGGGGGCGAACGCCACGGCGGAGGCGATCGAGCTGACTCGCGCCGCGGAAAAGGCGGGCGCGGACGCCTCGCTCCAGGTCGCGCCTTACTATAACAAGCCGACGCAGGAGGGGCTTTACCGCCACTTCAAGGCGATCGCCGCCGCGTCGAAGCTGCCGCTCGTCCTCTACAGCATTCCCGGCCGCTGCGGGATCGAGATCGGAGTGGAGACCTGCCGACGGCTCGCCGCGGATTGCCCGACGGTGGTGGCCATCAAGGAAGCGGGAGGCGCGCCCGATCGCGTGAGCCAGCTTTGCGCCGCGCTCCCGGCGTCGTTTGCCGTCCTCTCGGGCGATGATTCGATGACGCTCCCCTTCATGGCGGTGGGCGCCGTCGGCGTGATCAGCGTGGCGTCCAACGTCGCCCCGCGCGAAGTCTGCCGGATGGTGCGCGCCGCCGCCGAAGGCAAAACGGAGGAGGCGCGGGCGATGCACGCGCGGCTGTTCCCTTTCTTCAAGAGCCTGTTTATCGAGACCAATCCCATCCCCGTGAAGGCGGCGCTGGCCATGGCGGGACGAATCCGCGAGGAATATCGCCTGCCGCTTTGCGAGATGGGGCGCGAAAACCGGGCGCGCCTCGAGGAGACCCTGCGCTCTCTCGGCCTGCTTTCCTGATCGCGCGTTTCTTCCGGCGCCTCCTGCGGAGGAAGGAGCGCGCCGAACTCGCCGCGGCGCGGGATTCGAGGCCTCCTCACGCCGCCGGGTTTTTCTCGTTTTCGAGCAACGCCCGCGCGGTTTCCACAACGCGCGCCTCGGCGGTCAAGGGGTCGGATGCGTGGATCGCGACAAAGCGTCCGGGCGCTTCGTAGCCGAAGTCGCGCCGCGCCTCGTCCGTCGAAAAAACGCCGACGCAACGCGCTCCCGCTGCGACGGCCAGGTGATACGGGCCGCAGTCATTCGAGAGAAACAGGCGGCATTTCGCGAGCGTCGCGATCAGGACGGCCGGCGCCTGCGCGAGGAGCACCGCTCCGCGCCCTCCGCTTTTCTCCACCCATGCCGCCACGGCGGGATCTGCCGCGCGATCGTCGCCGGGGCCGAATGCGAGACGGATGCGATGGCCGGCATCCGTGAGGCACGACGCCACCCGGAGCCAGGCCGCCAAGGGCCACCCCTTGCTCCAATGTTTCGAGACGAAAATCACAGTCGCCGGCGCACCTCTTCCGAGGAGATTTTCGGCCGCGGCCAGCGCCGCGGAATCGGGAACCACGCGCGGCAGGGGCGGAGAGAACGAGATGCGCGTTTCCGGCTTCAGAGGCGCGGTGAGACGGAGAAGGCTTGCGCGCATCGGTTCGTCCGACGGGGCGGACACCGCGTCGGTGAGAAAGGCGCGACTTTCTTCGTTGGCGAAGCCGATTCGGCGTCCGGCGCGCGCGACGAGGCAGAGGGCGAGCGCGGTCATCGAGGATTTGCCCGGTGGATCGCAGGCGATCGCGGCGTCCCAGCCCGCGCGTAGGGCGCGAAAAAGGCGGACTGTCGCGCGAGGAGAGACGAGGGCGCGGCGGGGCAACACGTGGATCGCGTCGAGGTCCGGAGCGCCGGCGAAGAAGGGCGCCAGCGTCTCGCGCATGACCGCCGCGATCCGGATGTCCGGGAAAAGACGGCGGCACCCGGCGGCGAGCGAAAGGACCATGGTCATGTCGCCGAGGGTTCGCCCCGTGCGAACGAGAAGAAGGCGGCGCGGCGAAGCGTCTCCCGAGGCCGCCGGCGTTCTTCCGGAGAAAAAAACGCGGAGGAGACGCAGCAGGACGTTGCGGGCGTCATGCTCGCGCGCGCGCCACCAGAGGCGTCGTCGGATCGCCGGTGGCAGCGACGCCGGTGGGATGCGAGGGCGAGGGTTCGACGGAGGGGCGTTCACGACGTCAGGACTTCCCGGAGGGCGCGTTCGACCGCCTCCACGGAGACCGCTTTCATGCATCGGAGGTCCGTAGGACATTCGCGCAGGAAACAGGGGCTGCACTCGACGGGCACGCGCAGGACGCGATGCCCTTCGCCGAGCGGTCCCGTGCGGGACGGATCGGTCGAGCCGAAGACGGCGATCACTCTTGCGCCGACTGCGGCGGCGAGGTGCATCGGACCGGAATCGTTGCAGACCACGGCGGCGGCGGCCGCCATGAGCGCGGCGAGTTCATCAAGGCGATATGCGCCGGTGCGGTCTTCAACCGCCGCGCCCATCCGCGCGGCGAGGGCGGCGTTCGCGCCGCGTTCCGCGCCGTTCCCGACGAGCGTCCAACGCAGGTCGGGGTTGCGCCGGACCAACTCGACAAACCGCTCCGGCAGCCAGCGTTTCGCCGATCCGTAGGCCGCCCCCGGATGGAGGATCACGCGGGGCGACTTCGACGCGCATGGCTTTTCCGGGAGATCGAGGCGCGGCGGCGTGGAGTCCGTCGCGCCGCCCAGCCAGCGCGCGAGGCCGAGGAAGTCGCGCGCCTGGTGTTCGACGGGCGAGGCGCGGAAACTTTCCGGACAGACGGCGGTGAGCAGCGCCCGGCGTCTGTGGCCCGCGGCGCCGAAGCGGCGCGGGATGCCGAGCCTCCACGCCTCGATCGCGGTGCGGAGCGAATTCGGAAACAGGACCGCCGCTTCGTAGCGTCCGCGCGGCACTTCCCGGAGCGAGGTGAACACCTTGTCCACGTAGGACTGCCCCGCCCAGAGGGAGGCGAGCTTGGGAGGCGTGAGCAGCGCGAGACGGCAATCGGGACGGCCCGCGCGGATCGCGCGAAGCGCCGGGATGGACATCACGGCGTCGCCGAGCCAGTTCGGGGTGCGGACCAGGATGTGAAATGGTTGGAGGCCGGCGGGGTCGTCCGCATGCCAGCCCCGGCGATAGGCGGGGAACAGGATGTTCGGCGAAGGCGTCTTCCAGCGATCATGGAGCCAGAACCACGCGGCAGGATCGCGGCGGATTTCGGCTTCAAGCTGCGCGTGGATCGCCTCCATGATCGCGCCGTCGCTTCGGCCTTCGGACGGGATGGGCGCACCGTATTCGACGGACCACTTCGGCGCGTTTCGTCCGGTGGCCCGACAAAAGACCGGCACGATCGCGGCGCCCGTCCTTCGCGCGAGGAGCGCGGGGAGGATGGTCGTCGAGGCCATCCGTCCCAGGAAGGGAACCCACATGCCGTGATCGCCGGCGTGTTGATCCACGAGGACGCCGACCACACCGCCCCGTCGGAGGCGGCGCGCGATTTCGCCGAATCCGCCCGCGCCGGACGCATGCCGGTTGATGAGCGCAACGTTCGCGCGCGCGCGCCACTCGCGGACGAGGGCGTCCGCGCTCGCGTTGCGGAGCGGCTGATAGATCACGGCGAATTCGACGCCGGGCACGCCGGCGACCGCCCGGGCGAGGGCCTCCCAGTGGCCGAGATGAAAGAGCGCGGCCACGACGCCCCGGCCCCGGGCGAGCGCGGGACGGAGGTTTTCCTCGACGCCGCGCAGCTCGAACAGGCCGCGGAGTTCCGCGTCCGACCGCGCGCCCATCCAAACGGTCCAGAGCGCGTTCTCCGCAAGGCGGCGGAAGGCTTCGCGCCCGAGGCGCCGGAGTTCGGCGGACGACGCCCGGTCTTTGGAGAAAATCTCGAGGTTGCGGAGTACGAGGCGCCGGCGGGCGCCGGCCAACGCCCAGCCGACGGTCGCCGCCGCGCGCGCGAGAGGCGCGAATCCGCGAGTCGGCATCCGTTGGATGAGTCCGGCGGCGAACCTAGCCCAGGCAGATGCGTGAGACGCACTCATCGAAGTCTTCGGCGCCGCGCAGGATCTCGATTTCGACGCGGAGGAAATAGATCGGCACGTCCACGCGTTCGAGCTTCGGAAAGCGCACGGCGTCTTTTTCCGTGGTGATGATGACCTGCGCGAAGCGCCGACGGCTGCGGTTGATCATGTTGAGAATTTCTTGCTGAGTGAAGCGGTGGTGGTCGGCGTACTGGCGGGAATCCACGATCTCGGCGCCGAGGCGTTCGAGACTTTCTTCGAAGCCGTCCGGCATCGCGATCCCGGAGATCGCTCCGATCTTCTTTCCCTTGAGGAAAGCCAGCGGCTGGCGATCGGCAGGATCGTAGACGTTTTGAAACCAGAGCGGTTTGTGGCCACATTCGATGATTTCGGCGCGGGTGTTGTAGCGGCGGAGAGTCTTCACCAGGTCCTCGACGGGCGCACCATCGCATTTGGTCAGAAAGATGTAGTCCGCCCTGGCGAGATTGCGGCGCGGCTCGCGCAGCGAACCCCGGGGGAGCAGGTGCTGGTTGCCGAAGGGGTTGGTCCGGTCCACGAGCACCAGGTTCAGGCGGCTCTTCAGCGACAGATACTGGAACCCGTCGTCGAGGAGCAGGGTGTCGATCCCGAGCTGTTCGATGGCGTAACGCCCGCTCTTGACGCGGTCCTTGTCCACCAGCACGACCACGTCCTTGAGGTTCGAGGCGAGCATGTACGGCTCGTCGCCGGCGGTGGCGGAATCGAGGAGCAACGCCTTGCCGTCGGAGACAACGCGCGGTTCGCCGGCCTCCTTGCGGAAGGTGAGGCGCAACCAGAGGCGTTCGAGGAACGGACGCGGCTCGCTTTTGTAGCCGCGGCTGAGAATGGCAACGCGCCGCCCGCGCTGTTGCAGGGCGCGCGCCAGTTTTTCGACCACCGGCGTTTTGCCCGTGCCGCCGACGGTGAGATTCCCCACGCAGATGACGAGGCAACCCAGGGTGTGATCGCGAAAGATTCGCTTCCGATAGAGGTAGTGGCGGAGCTGGACGATGCCCGCGAAGAGGCGCGAGAACGCGAAGAGGACCCCCCTCAGCGCCGCGGCGCGCTTGCCGCGGCGCTTCTCATAGATGACCTCGACCGCGAAGGTCTCGAGAGCTTCCAAACGACTTTTCCACCATCCGTTCGCCATGCCCGCCAACGTGCCAGCGCCGCGCGAGGCAGAAAAGCGCAAAAGCGCCAGCCCGATCCTCCTGCCGGTGAGCGGTTGAGGGGGATCAGGATGCTGAAACGGTCGTCTCAGTCGGCTTCTGACATTCGGCGGTCCAGCGATGGGCATGAGCGGCTCGACCTGGCTGGCTTTCATGGTGGACAGGCGTTTGAACATATCAACGAGGTGCCCGCGGGCATGGAGCGCGTGGTTCCCGCCGCGGTGCGGGCAATGTTCAGAGGGACGAAACCGCTTCTGCTGATCGCGAGAAGCGTGTTCCTGCGCTGTGACCTCACGCCTCGGGAGGCGGCCGCCTCCCGAGGCGTCGTCCTCCCTGCCTCCAGTTCCACGACTTTCTGGGCTCGACCCCGCAGGGTCGTCTTCGCTAAACGGTGAACGTTCACTGGAAACCTCCTCGGTTCAGATCGTTGGTCTTTTGCACCCGACCATCTTTCCCATACGGGGCCACGGATTGAGTTCTCTGGCGCGTTGGATTCGACAGCGCTGTCGAGTGACGGTGAGTCGGCTGGCCGGCGTGATGAAGTTGAAAACGCGGAGTGGCATGGCTAGCAGTATCCACTTGGCGGGGTGTCGCCTCCAAACCGATCGCCGCCTCGCCGCGCACCGGCGACATCTCAATCAATATGATATTGATCGAACTGACATCTTTCCTTTTCCGCCGAGGCGCGAACCCAATGCAGCGGAAGGTTCGTGGAAGATGAGATGAAACTTTATCTGACGATCAACCCGCCTGGGCCGGTCACCGATCTGATCGAACTCGAGGTTCGATGGACAGTTGTCTCGGAGTCCAGAGCTGCCGAGAGCGTCCAGGTTATGCTGGAGTTGGATGGCGTTGCGGTCGGCCCAGGAGAGCGCTTGATCCTCGCCGCGGGGCAGGTGATGGGCCGATCTTCCCGATTCAAGACCCACGGTTTGCGCGGGACGCGGTCTTTTCGTCTGACAGCCACCATTGACGGCGGGGCATCCGAGTTCCTATCCCGGGAAGTGGTGGTCGTTCCCTCCAAGGTGCGAAGCACGCTTGCCCTGGGGGGGGCATGGGTGGGATTGCACCACTGGAGCGAGACCGAAGGACGATATTGGAACGACGAGCTGGCACGCTTTGACGAGGAGGACTGGCGGAACTGTCTCCGGGGGATGAAGGCGATCGGATTGAATACGGTGATCATTCAGGAGACCTGGCGCAACCAGGTCTGGTACGGGCATCACTATCATCAGATGACCGCTGAGAATTACCGCGAGACTTATGCCGGGCGGGCGTTCTATCCTTCGGCGATCTGGCCCGGCCGTATGAACCTGCCGTGCAACGACCCGATCGAGGCGATTCTGGACGAAGCCGATCGTCAACACATGCAGGTCTTCCTCGGGCTCGGCCTCTACGCGCATTTCGACTACACGCCGGGGTCGCTCGCCTGGCACCTCGATGTGCTCCGGGAGCTATGGTCGCGGTACGGTCAACACCGTTCGCTCGAGGGATGGTACGTTTCCGAGGAGCTTAAGGGCTGGATCAAGCCTCACGAGCAGCGGTATTGGCATCGGACCGACGGCTTCCGCGAGGAAGTGATCACCTTCTTCGAGGTGTTACACGGAGCGGTTCGCGATCTGGCGCCTCACACCTTGCTCATGCTGGCGCCGGATTCTTATCATCACGAAGAAGCGACCGAGGTATGGCAGAAGGTGTTGCCTCACTGCGATATCGTCTGCATTCAAGGTTACCAGCGGCGGCCTCCGGAGGGCGTGCCGGTGAGGGATTGCATCCGGAGAATGCAGGACTGGTGTGATGCTGCCGGCAGCCATCACTGGATGGATTTCGAGATTTTCGGTTTCGAACATCCCGACAAGGCGGGCCCCCAACGCGAAGGCTCCATGCGCATCCTGCCAGACGGCAGCGAGGAGTGGATCCAGACTCCGCTGATTCCCCAGACGATCGAACTCGTCCGCCAGGAGTTGGCTGAGTTCAATGCGTTCGAGTTTATCTGTGCCTACCAGTACCCCGGGCTGCTCTGCGCGCCAGGGGCTCGACGATTGCCGGGAGGAAGACGCGCGATCGAGTTGTATGAGCAATACCTTGCCTACCGCAATCAGCTACGCTCTTGGGAGTGACTCTGAGCGGCCTCAACATTCGGTACCTCTCAAGAATCCTCGCGGGCGACCCCTTTTGGCTCTCCTCATGAAGGTGGAGAGAATACCGGTTTCGCTAGCCGGATTGGCAGGCGTGGGCGGCGGCCAAAAGGAGAACTGAAGGGCGGGTGGATGCGCGAGAACAGAGAGAAGGGAATTGACACGTTTGTCTACAATGTTTACGTTGCATCACAGATCCATACAACAGGAGAAGACATGAGCACCGCAGTATCCATTCGTTTGCCAGACGTGCTTGCCAAGGAACTCGATCACATCGCGGACGAAACGGAACGGTCCCGTTCGTTTCACGTCCAGAAGGCGTTGGAGTCCTATATCGAGGACTTCGCCGACGTCCAAATCGCCCTGGACCGACTCCGCGATTCCAAGGACACGGTCGTCTCCAGCCGCGAGATGAGGAAGTCCCTTGGCCTTTGAAATTGTCTACAAGAAGAGCGTGGAGAAGGATCTTGCCAAGCTCGGCAAGACCGAGGCGCGACGAGTGCTCGACAAAATTGACAAGGACCTCGCCACTCGCCCCGACGCATATCCTGCCTTGCGGGGGCAGTTCGCCGGGTTAAGGAAACTGCGCGTCGGGAACTACCGGGTCGTCTTCGCCATCCTCGCCGAACGAGTCCTCGTTCTGCGAGTTGGCCATCGGCGAGAAATCTACAGATAACCACGGGCGACGAGGGGCGTAATGGAGGGGAGCCGTCAACACCCCAATTCGCCACTTCTTTTGACGCGAATACTCTTGAGTTTTCTAAAGTTGTAGTTTACAAAACTCAACATGCGGTACCTCTCAAGAATCCTCGAGGGCGAGCTGAAGTCCGCCGCGCGCAACTTCCCCGCGCTGATCCTCACGGGACCGCGGCGGGCAGGCAAGACCACCCTCCTCCGCCGCCTGTTCCCCAAGGCGGATTACGTGCTCTTGGAGGACCCGGACCAAATTGCCCGTGCGTCCGCCGATCCGAGGGGATTCCTCGACGGTCTTCGTCTGCCGGTCCTCCTCGACGAGATCCAGAACCAACCCGCGCTTTTCAACTACATCCGTACCCGTATCGACCGGGAACCGCACAAGCGCGGCCAGTGGTTGCTGACGGGTTCCCAGGAGGCCTCGCTCATGCGGGGCGTCACCGAGTCGATGGCCGGCCGCGCGGCGGTTTTCCAACTGTTGCCGCTGTCAGCCGAGGAGTCGCCTCATGTATCGCCATTGCGAGGAGGTTTTCCCGAAGTCTTGGCCCGCCCTTCGGCTGCCAATGCATGGTTCCGTTCCTACATCCAGACGTACCTGGAGCGCGATGTACGGGCGGTGGCCGCCATCCGCAACCTCGCGCTCTTCCGCCGCTTTCTGGGTCTCCTCACGAGCCGGGTTGGTCAGATGCTGAACAAAACCGATCTGGCCGCGCCCCTGGGAGTCTCGGTGCCCACCATCACCGAATGGATCGGCATCCTGGAGGTCACCGGCCAGATTCTGCTGGTCCCTCCGTTCTACGAAAACTTCGGCAAACGCCTGATCAAATCCCCAAAACTCTACTTCATGGACTCCGGTCTCGCTTGTCACCTCCTCGGTATCCGTGATGAGCGGACCTTGCGCGCCTCCCCATTCCTCGGGCCGGTCTTCGAGGGATTCGTCGCTTCCGAAATCAGCAAGCATCGTCTCTCTCGGGGTCTGGAGCGGGGCCTCTACTGGTTTCGTGACCAACAGGGGCTCGAGGTGGACTTCGTCGTCGACCGCGGCGGCCGTCGCTTGTTGCTCCTCGAGGCCAAGGCAACGCATACCCCCGTACCCCAGATGGCCACCCCTCTCACACGGCTCGTGTACGGAATTGGGCGCTACACCTCAGAGGCCTTCCTCGTTCACGAGGATCGTGGTTCGGCCACGGACCCTGTGGCGCTCTCTCCGGGAGTGAAAGCGACGGGACGAAACAGCCTGCATCGAATCCTGGGTGCCTGACGCTCCACGAGCACCTGCCGACTTCACCCATGGGCAGCCTCAGCAAGGGGCGTGGCAGCCCGTTCCGCGAGCTGGCGCGGCCCTTGCGGAATGAAGGGAGGCACCCTTTTCACCCATAAATTCAGGAGAGGATCCCAAAAATCATACGGCAGCCGATTGGGGATGAGGACGCCGGCTCCGGGGGCGCGAGGCCGGGCGTTCTCCTCCCGGTCGGGCGGAAGCGGTGAGCGGAGCGTCAGGGGACGCGGTTGACCATCAACGCGTTGAGCCGCCAGGGATGACCGCGCGCGCCGCGAAAATGGATCCGCACCACGGAGTCCGCCTCCACGCGCAGCGGGAGCACCTCGAGCGCGAACTCGCCGGCGCGCAGCGGGCGCGGCGTGCGCCATCGCCACGCCCCGGGCACCTCGACCTCCGTCCACGAGCGCGCTGTGGCGTCGCCCGCCAAGAGGAGGAGTTGATACTGCCCGCGGGGGAGTTCGAGGCAAAAAACCGAGGGCCGTCGGCCGCCCACGAAGTCGCGCCGAAGGTCGTCGGGTCCCCGGCGGTCCCCCGCGCCGAGGCCGCGCGGGCCTTCCCATCCGTAGCGGAGGAATGGGGTAAAGCGGGTGCGCGGGTCTACGCGGTAGAAGTCGGGCCCGATCTTGTTCCCGTGGAAAAGCTGCTGGGGGATCACACGGGCGTAGTCCTTCCGCGGGGCGACGATGGGACCGAAGTCGAACTTATATTTCGTCGCGCGCGGCACGGCGAGGTCGCCGAGCTGGTAGTCGTAGAGGAAACCGTCGAGAACGCGCAGGTACTCGCTCCGGGCGTCCTTGCCGAGGAAAACGCGGCGGCGTGACGGGGCGACATAGCCAAACACACCGGAGGATGGCCGTTCTGTCGGGAGCGGACGCACGGTGGCACCGCCGAACGCGAGGCGCCAAACGCCGCCGGCGGAGAGGCGGACCGGGATGATGCGGCCGTTGACGACGAGCCGGCAAAGGCCGCCTGCGAGGGCGCGGACCTCGACGCGCGTGGTCCGGCCGAGACACCATTCGGCCGAGATCTCCCAGGCCCCCTCGGCGAGCAGGCGATGGAACCGCGCGTGCGTCCAGGAAGAGGGCGCCGCGGGGAAGACCCGCACCTTGCCATCGCGGCTCTGCAGGAGCATCTCGTTCACGGCGCCCACAATTCCACCGCAGCACTCCACCATGGGCGGGTGATAGAGCGGGTCGGAGAGGACGTGGCAGTTCTGGAGGTAACGGTCCGTCTCCTCGGCCATGAGCCCGTTGGGGCGCAGGAGGTGAGCGATTCCTTTCTCGTAGAGGACGCGCTCCGCCTCGTCCCCAAGCCCGAGGCGGGACGCGGCGCCGGAGAGCCAGCCGAAGTTGAAGGTGCCGATTGCCTGCCGCGCCTCCACGTACTTCATCGTGTTGCGCGCGAGGCGGCGCGGGCGCCCCGCCGCGTCCGGGCCGATCTCGTCGAGCGGATAGATTGGCATGAGGAGCCCGGGGTGAGCCAGCGGGAGGGTGGGCGAGGCCCATTCCGAATCGAGGAACGTCTCGCCGAACTCGACGGAGCTGCCGGTCGGAAGCGGGCGAAGCCGCGCCAGCATGCGGCGCCAGGCGCGCCTCTGCGCGGGGTCCTCCCCAAGGCGCTCGCTCGCGGCGATTCCGGCCCGGAGCAGGTAGCGCAGGGAGGCGAGGAGGATCGTCGGGTTCGGGCCGAGGGGCCCCTGCTCGGGGGAGACCGAGGGAAACACGAAGCCGCGGCCCCGCCGGTCGTAGCGCATGAAATCCTCGAAGAAGACGAGGACGTCGCAAAGGACCGGCCAGGCGGCCTCGCGCAGGAAGGATTCGTCCATCGAGTAGCGCCAGCCCCACCAGAGGTACTGGCAGCACCACGGCCAGACGCAGTGGGAGAACGGCAGCGGAAAATCCGCCGCGATCCCGCGCATCTTGTAGAACTCGCGCGCCCAGCGCTTCGCCGCGGGGACATACTCGCGGAGCCCCTCGTGGAAGGGCCGCGCCAGCTCGAGGTGGTTCGCGGTGAAGAAGCTCCAGTAGGTCTCCTGGATGTTCACGTCCCAGTACCAGCAGCTCCCCCATCCGCCCGGGTTCTTGACGTCCCAGAGCCCGTTCAGCCCGGCGGCCTGCGCCTTCCAGCGAGCGCCCTCCCCGTTCGAACAGGCCAGCGCATAGAGGTTGAGGTGCCATAGCCGCTCGAGAAAGCGGTCGGAAAGCTCGATCCGCGAACGCTCCCAGAACCCCCGCCAGTGGCGCAGGTGGTGGCGGCGGAGCTCGGAGAGGCCCTTCTTCTGCGCGTCGGCGAGCGTCCGCCGCGCCGCGGCTGTGGAATCGTCGCGCAGCTCGCCCACGACGATCGTGAGGAGCACGACGAATTTCCGCGCGGCCCGGGGAACGGCCACCGACAGCTCCCCTTCCCCGCGGCGGACGCGCATGCGGCCGCCGAGGACCTTGCCGGCGACCGTCGCCCGGATTCTCGGGGAGAGTTTCGGGTTGAGCGGCTTGAACGTGTCATCGAACCAGAACTCCGAGCCTTCGGACCCCGACCTCGGCGCGGTGCCATAGGGGGACGGGACCCGGCGCAGCGCGAGCCGGCGCACGAGGCCGGGCGCGGAGGATTCCGCCTCGATCACGAGGGTCCGGCTGCCGTGGGCGACGTACGTGCGGAGGCGAAGCTCGCCCTGCTTCCATCGGCACCGCGTCTCCACCGTGGCGGTGAGAGGGTCCAGGCGCTGCTCATAGGAAACCGTGTCCGCAAGGGGCAGGTGCGTCTCGACCCGGAAATTCCCGCCAAGGTTGAGGCGCGCGCCGCGTCGAAGCGTGCCGTAACCCGCGAACTCCTGCGGGTAGAGGATCTTCGCGTAGTGCTGGTGCGCGGGATGCCGGGGGTTGCGGTGCGCGGCTTCCGCCCGCCGCGCCACGTCACGCAGGTCGAACTTCGGCGGAGGGAACTCCACGATGTTCCACGGGGCGTGGTAGAGGTCAAGGTGGTTGAGCGTCCACTGGAGCGCCCCGTCTTCCTCGTACATCATCGCGCCGAAGCAGCCGTCGCCCACCGGGAGCGCCTCGTCCCAGCGCGTACCGGGAACGCGATAAACGAGGTCCTGCGCCCTGAACGGACGCCGAGGGGGAGCGGGTTTCATCGGGGAGGGCACGGAGGAGGCCTCAGCCGCCCAGCTCGAGGAGGCGGAAGCTGTGCGGCGCGAGCTCCAGCGAAATCTCCCCGTTGGCGGGCTTCGGGGCCGGCTCGCCGAGGGCATCGGAGCAGCTGGCGGCGGTTGACGCGGCGAGCTTCAGCACCGCCTTCCTGGGCGAGCCGCCCGGGTTCGACACGATCACGAACCTTCGCGCGCCCTTCTGGTAGTAGCTGACGAGAACGCCCTCGGGCGCGGCGATCTCCTTCTGGCGCCAGTAGGGATGGAACTCGGCAGCCGCGATCCCGAAGCGCTCCATGGCGTCGGCGACCTGCTGCTGGCGGCGCCAATCCATCGGGCCGTCCCACCAGGAGTTGCCCAGGGGAAGGAGGACGGCGAGGAGCGAGTCGGTGGCGAGGCGCGTCGTCCGCCGGGCCTCAGCCGTTTTCCGCACGGGAATTTCCGGTAAGAACATGCAGGGAAAGCCCCAGTGCTCCGGGTTGTTGATCACCTCCGCGCGCTCCAAGGGGAGCAATCGCGTGTAATCCGTGCAGTCGAGAGGGACGCGGTTGTATTGCTCGCCGTCGAAGGCCAGCGTCATGGACGAGAAGAACGGCATCGCCATGTTGTCGGACATGTGGTGGAGGAGGACGTAGTTGCCCGGCCCCCGGTACTTCTCGAAGAGGTTTGCGGTGCGGCGGTTGAACTCGCGGACGGCGAAGATCGGCCAGAACGTGGAGCGGATGCCCTTCTCGTCCATGAGGCTCCGCCGCATGGGCATGGAGGTGTCGTAGTAGACGCCATCGATGCCATAGTCGCGGATGAAGGTCTCGAGCCCCGCCATGAAGTAGTCGGTCCACGAGGAGTCGATGTTCATCTTCATGTCCGGGGGCATGGCCTGCTCGGCGAGGACGTCCGGCAGGTCGCCGGGGTGACCCCACTCGTTCTTGTAGGCGAGGCAATCGCGCGCCTCGGCCTTCATCGAGGAAGGAAAGAAATAGGGCAGCACGGCGCAGCCGCGCGCGTGCTCGGCGGCCACGTGCGCGTGGAAGTCCGGGCGGTGCACCATCGGTTGGGTGAGCGCGTCGTTGAAATGCTCGTACCACGGCCAGATGAAGTCCTTGCCGATCCGCCAGGCGAAGTGGCCGCGAGGGAGCGGCTTCACGGGCGTGACCTGCAACCCGAACGTGATCACCCGCTCCCGGTCGAGGGTGACGGCGCGGCCGGTCCACTGGACGCACAGCGTCGCGCCGCCGTCGCGCGGCATGATCGTGATCGCCTTGCCGAAATCGGCCGGCATCCAGTCCCGGTCGGTTTCCGTGAACCAGCAGCAGCCGCGTTGCATATCGCCCGCCCAGACCATCGGCCGGAAGGGCGTGGTGAAGCCCTCCTTCGGCAGGCGGCCCGCCTCGCTGCTGTATTGGTCGAGGAAGGAGGTGTAGTAGTGGCTCGCCGAGCGGAGCGGCACCTGGAGCTCGAACGTGTCGAGCACCGTGCCGGCGGGAAGGGTGACGTCGAGGCGGATCATGCCGTCAGGCTCGATCAGCGTGCGCAGCGCGGCGGTCTTCCCGTCGGGGAGCTGCGCCTGCGAGAGCCACGTGGCGCGCGTCGTTTTTGAGAGGAGCCCGCGCTTGTTGCGAAAATCGAGCACCTCGCGCTTGCCGTCGCGGCCCGCCACGAGCCGCACGGAGCCGGCGAGCAGGGCCACCCCGCCAGGGGGCGCGCCCTCGCCGCCGGTCACGATGACCTGCTGGGGAAGTCCGCCCGCGCCGAAGTCGTGGCGGCGGCCCCATACGGCGACCTGCCGACCGGACCGCGTCTCCGTGACGGTGACGGGCGAGAAGGGGTGGAGGAGACGGTCCTCCGCGCCGGCGGAGTGCGTGGACCACGCGGGGCGGGAATCGCCCCGGATGAAGGGTTTCTCGCGGACGGCAACGGGCTCGTCCTTCGCGGAGAGGACGCGCACCTCGGCGAGGTAATCGCCCTCGGGGAGTTGGGCGATGGGGACGCGGGTGGTCACCTTCTCGGTGATGCGCCCGAGCGGCTGCTCGAGCCACGTCTTCTTCCGGTCGGGCGAAAGGACGCGGAGGACCGGGTGGAACTCGGAGCCGGAGACCCGCCGGAGGTTGGTGAGGTCAAGGTCCACCTCGAGCTGGTTCTGCAGCGGGTAGGGACGGGCGAAAAAGACGGGCTGGTTGGCGAGCGGATTGGAAACGTCCACCCGGAGGACGGGATCGGGCTTCGGCCCGACGCGGACGGTGCCGCGCCAGCGGAGAGGAAAATCGGTGGTCAGCTCGAAGCTTTGCGAGGAGGCCGGCGGAACGCGCACCGCCTGCTCGGCGAGCGGAGCGAGGATCGCGGACTGGTCGTCCGCCCGAGCGTGGAATACGACGGGTTGATTCGAGGGGTTTTGGGCCGTGAAGAAGGCCTCGAAGCGGCCCCCGGGCTGCGGCGCCATGCGGTCGAGGGCCACCCACGGTTGGCGCCCGCGGAAGAGGAGGGTCCCGTAGGTGGCGAGGTCAAGGAAGCCGAGCGCAGCCTTGGAGGGCATGGCCCAGACCGAGTAGGACGTCGTGAGCATCGCGTCGTGCGAGAGGAGGCTGCGGCCCACGTTGAAGGCCCACCCCTCGCCCTCCTTCGGGGGCGGCCCGAGCTCGCGGATCGGGATGGACAGCTCCCCGTCCCAGGCCGTGGGGGTGACCCTGGTCTGGTAGGTCCAGTCTCCGTTCCATGCCTTGTCGCCTCCCTTTTCGTCGTAAATCGCCCCGGCGGCGTTGCCGATGAAGTGGACCCGCGCCTTCAGGTCGCGCTTTTCTCCCGGCGCGAGGAGGAACTCGAAGCAGTCGTCCATGTAGACGTTGTCGTCGCGCTTCGTGTAGCTGGGCTGGACATCGCGCGCGCTTCGGAGCGGCTGGTGGAACGCGAGGTAGAGGCGGGTCGCGTCGGCGGTGACATACACGTCGCACGGGCGGGGGTCGAGCGTGCCGGTGTTCAGGACGCAGAGGTTGCCGATGTGCGCCGCGTCCTTCCACTCGCCCGGCTCGAGGACGCCGTCCACCCGCGGGGTCTTCTGCGCCAGAGGAACGCCGAGGATGGGGAGCGCCGTCTGCTTCTTCGAGCGCACGTCGTCGGACGGGGGGCCGATCTCGATCTCCGAGACGTACATCGTGCCGGTCGACCACAGCGCAACGACGATGCCGGCGTACGCCCGCTCGGTGCGGATGATCGGCATGTTCCAGTGAAGGCCCTTCAGCGAGGCCTTTTTGCCCGTGGAAAGGTCGGTCACTTCCAGGTCCCACGTCTCGTCAATCGTGGAGAACCAGCCGCACACTTCGTACCAGACGCCGGTCTTGTATTCGTCGAGGACCTTGGTTCGCCCGCCGCGCTCGTCCGCGACCTCGAACATGCCCGACTTGGTGAAGTACATGCCGAGGCCGCCCCGGCCGCCCCCGCCGTCCTGCGCGAAGCCCAGGCTGCCGACCAGGAGGTCGCCGAACTGGATCTTGAAACGGACCATCGTCTCGGGTCCGTAGGAGGAGGCGAGGCCGTAATTCCAGAGGCAAAGACTGGTCCCGGTCGACTCCATCTCCACCACGGGATGTTTTTCGCCGCCGAAGCTCGGGAGCACCCTCCCCTGCCCGGTGCCCTTGCAGTCCCAACCTCGCGGGTAACCGCCCGGCTCGGCGGCGTCCCAGTTGAGGCTGGACGGGCCGGCTAGGCCGAGGATCGGGAGGTTGAGCACCATCGCCAGCAAAAGGCGGAGGGCCAGGGGTCGTGGACGGGAGGGAGGATTCATGGGAGGTCCTTGGTTGGGGAAAAACATTGGCCGGTCAGCGGGGAGTCTCCGGGGGAGTGGACAGCATCAGCGCGCCTTGTCGCCCGCGCTGGGGTAGACCACGAGCGGGCGGGGCCAGGGGAGTTTTCCCGTGGGTTCGACGTCGCGCACCATCAGGTCGTCCACGAAGAGCGTGCCGTGGTCCTGGGCGCTGAAGGCGACGCCGAAGAGCACCGAGTTGGTCAGCGCGGGCTGGAACCAGACGAGGTTGGTGGCGGTGGCGAGAGGCGTGCCGTTGCGGTCCGAGACCGTGAGGTCGTAGTGCGGCACCTCGGTCCGGAACGTGGCGTCGAACACGTACCAGGTGTTGGCTGCGTACCGCCCCAGGGATTTCGAGCCCTTGGCGGTGACGGCCAGCAGCGCGCCGCCCGGCGCGAACTGGATGCGGACCGCGGTCTGTTGCGCGTCCTTGGCGAGCCACAGGTCGAGCGTGGCGTTGGTTTGCGCGGCGCAGGCGGCGACGCGCACGTTCACGGGCACATTTCCGGCCTGGCGGTACCAGCCGCCGAAGAGGTCCGGGAAGTACGTGCCCCAGTCCACCAGTGCGAGCTGGCCGGTGGAGACCATCGCGAGGCTTTGCTGGCCGGAGAAGACGGGGCCGTTGGTGATCCAGGCGCAGCCCTTCACGTTGAGGGACGCGCCGAGCGGCGGGGCGCCGACGGGGTCCGACTCGAAGCCGAGAGTCAGGCGGATGATGCCGGCCATGCAGAGCGAGGCAGGCCACAGGAGGAAGGCGAGGAAGAGGCGGCGGAGGGACATGAGAAAAGCGTCAGCGCGGGTCGAGGGGGTAGGTGCCGCTGCCGTCGGCGAGGCGCGACCAGGTGAGCTGCTCGACGTGGCCGTCCACGAAGAGGGCGTTCACCGCGTTGGCGCCGTGGACGAAGGAGCCGTAGGTGCGGACCTCCCCCGAATACCACTGGTCGAGGAAAGTGTCCGTGGGTTTGTGGCTGGGCCAGTCCACCATGTAGTGGTAGCCGTCCATCATCAGCACCACCGACCCGGGGCGGACGACGTCGCTCATGCGGCTGTTGGGGTACTTCCACCAGTAGAGCACGCTATTGTAACAGTACTTGAGGTAGAAACCCGAGGAAGACGCCCAGCCCTTCGGGTTGGCCGGGCAGTTCATGACCGTGTCGGGCCGTTGCATGTCGCCGTTCCAGGCGTGGTAGTTCAGGTAATAGAGCGGGCCGTGCGCGGTGCCGCTGCCGGCCTGGTCTCCGAACCAGGCCTGGCCCCCGGAGAAACTGTCCGGCCAGAATTTCTGGTCGTTGTCCTCGAGGTAGGCGAGCGCGCCGAGGTAGATCTGGTGGAGGTTGGACTGGCAGCGCGCCGACTGCGCGGTGGCGCGCGCCTTCTTGAGCGCCGGCGTGAGCAGCGCGGCGAGAATGGCGAGGATGGCGATGACCACCAGCAGTTCAATCAAGGTAAACCCTGATTGAGCCTTCCTTCGCCAGGGCTTCCTCCTTCGCTCGACGAGCTTCGGGGGACAGGTCGGATGGCAGGCCAGCAACTCGATGAGCGTGAACGCCGCGCCAGGGTCGCTCGTCCATGGGGTCATTGCGCGGCTGTTTCCCGGGGCCTGTGAATAACATTGGAGTTCGTGGAAAATCAGCGGCGCGGGCGGCGCACGAGGAGGCCGATTCCCAGGATGCCGATCGAGGTCAGCGCCAGGGCGCCGGGTTCCGGGATCTGCCCGACAAAGAGGTTGTCCACGTACGTGGTCCCCGTGGCGGGCGAGCCACCGATCGTCCCGAAGTTCACCAGGAACAGGCCGATCGGCGCGCCCGAGGCATAGAAGGGGGTTCCCGGCGTCATTGCGTATTGGAAGTTCGTGAACGAAGTGAGCAGGCCGTTCGTCGCGTCGTAGACGTTGGCGGACCATGTCGCGCTCACCGGACGCGTGTTGATGTCCACACGGTACCACTCGTCCGGCGAGTACGAAACCAGAGCGACCGTGTTCGAGTTATTGATCGCCTTGAGCGTTCCCTGGTTGAATTGGATTTCAAACGCGGAGAGCGCGCCGCCGTCCACTCCGGCGAATTTGAAAAACTGGTTGGTATAGGTCTGCCGAATTTCAACCGAAACGGTGTTGGTCAGGAAGTAGGAGAAGGGGTCGGCGGACTGATTGCCCAGGTCGTAGCGCACGAGGTAGGTGCTCCCCATGGAGAAGTTCGTCACGTACATCGCGAGGCTGTTGCTCGCCGAGACGAACTGGTTGCTGTCCACGTTCGCCGAGCCGAGCCCGCCCTGCGTGCTGATGGTCCAGCCCGGCGGCTGCGTTCCCACCACGTAGCCGTCGAAGTTCTCAACGAAGTTCGTGGCGCGCGCGCCGGACGGAACGAGCAGCGCGAGGGCCGGAAGAAGCATTCGTATCGAGCAGGAGACAAGTGACGTTTTCATGGGCATTCCTTGGTTGGTTTTTTTGGACGGACCGTGGTTTCGCGGGAAATCAGGTGGACGGGGAAGACCTGGCGCCGGTCGGAGCTGCCGGGCCGGCGGGCCAGGATGTCGAGCAAAAGTTGGGAGGCCGCGAGCCCCATCTTCAGGCGAGGTTTGGCGAGCGTGGTCAGGGCCGGGTGAAAGTGGCGGGCGATCGGCGAATCGTCGAAGCCGATCACGGAGAGGTCCCGGGGAATCTCGAGGCAATGCTCCTCGAGCGCGCGGATCAGCCGGAGGGCGAGCACGTCGTTCTGGGCGAAGATCAGGGTCGGCCACGCGGCGCGTCGTGTGCGGGGGCCGAAGGCCGCGACCAGCGCGTTCCACATCACTCCCACGTCCGCATCGGAAGGGACGCGCACCGCCTTGCCGAAGCGGCACGAGGCCCCCGCGAGCTTGCGTCCTGCCTGACATTCGCGCGTGCGCGCCGCGAAGATGCGGTCGTCGGTGCCGAAGAAGGCGGCCCGGCGGTGCCCGAGCTCCGCCGCGTGCTTCCACGCCTCGCAGTAGCCGTGGACGTGATCGGCGATCACGCTCGACACCCCGCGTCCGCTCAAGTCCGCGTTGAGGATCACCATGGGGACCTTCGACTTCACCAGATACTCGGTGGCCTCTGCGTCGAGGCCGAGGTTGATGAATCCCCGCGTCTGCCGCATCTCCACCAGCGCCCGGACCAGCTCGACGTCGGATTGGTCGGGGCGCAGGTAAGCGATCTCAAAACGCGATTTCCAGGCCTCGAAGCCTTCGATGAGGCCGTTGAGGTAGTCGTTGAAGAGCAGGCGGCTGGGGTCCTGGTTGTTCGTGGTGCGGCGCACGACCATGGAAACGGGCGGCGCGGCGGCGCGCCGGCGCAAGGGGGCCGCGGCCCCCAAGGGCCCGGAGGGCGGCTCGCCCACCACCGTGCCGCGCGAGCGACGGCGGTTCACGAGCCGCTCCCGCGCCAGCAGGTCGAATGCGCGATCCACCGTCTGCGGCGCGAGCCCGAACGAGCGCCCCAGCTCGAGGCAGGTGGGGAGGCGCTTCCCCGCAGGAATGAGCCCGCGGCGGATCCGGTCGCGGTAGAACCCCGCGATCTGCGCGATCAGCGACTGGTCACCGCTGAAATCCAGGCGCGGAAGCAGGTCGCTGCCTCCCCCCTTGAGCGTTGGCGCCGCCGATTTATCCACATTTCTATTATTTCAAAAACCTCACGGAAGGCAAGGCTTTTCCAGATTTTTCCCAAGGGGGGCGATCAGCTGCCCGGGTCAAGCACGCCGCCGCGACTCAACCCGCGTTTTCCTCTGGAGAACGCGACAGGGGAAGGCCCATCACGGAGCCTCGGACTCTGAACTTCGGGACGGGTGGATTCGACGAGAGGGGAAAATGGTGCAGGGTGGGGACGCTGACGAACCGGGACTCTCTCTTTGGCCTCTCCTGGTCTGACCCGTTGAAAGTGGACCCTTGGGAAGGGTTCGTCTTGCGCCCCGACGCGACCGAAACCACAGAATCGAAGAAACCAAAACGCTGGAATCGCGGCGCACACCGCGAATCAGCAGAGGTGCCCGTCTGTCGCGAGCGTCCGTTGACCGCAAAGCCCCGCTCCAATGCCCCTCGTGGCCCAAAACTCAACGGCCTGCTAGTGCCACCTGCTGCCGTCGGAGGTGAACTTCTGGGTGTCGAACTGGTCGCCGCAGGGGCCGCCCCCGGAGCTCGCCTCGCGCTGCACTTCGGCGCCGGAGAAATTGAAGAGGGGAAAGTAGAACTTCGAGATGTTGGTCGCGCCTTCCGGCATGTAGTGGCAGATGAAGGATCGGCGCCACATCGTCTTCGAGCGGTTCGGGCCGGAGCCGTGGATCAGGCTGCCGTTGAAGAAGAGGGTGTCGCCGGGCTCCAGCAGCGTCGGCACCGCCTTCATGCCCGCGGGCGCGCGGACGAAATGCGTGGTGAAGCTGTCGCCCTCGTCGGCCTTCTCGGGGCAAACGATGTCCATGCGATGGGTGCCCGGCACCACGTAAAGCCCGCCGTTCTCCGGGGTGGCCGGGTCGATGGCCGTCCATGCCGCGACGCAGGTCTTCGGCTTCACCTGAAGGTAGAAGTTGTCCTGGTGCATCGCCTGGCCGCGCGCCCCGGGAGGCTTGAAGTAGAACATGCTCTGCGTGGCGATCGGCTCCTCCCCAAGGATCGCGACCAGCACGTCGTGCACGCGCGGATCGAGGAGCCAGCGCCGGGAGAGTTCGTCCCATCGGTGCGGCATCATCACGCGCGGGTAGCGCTTGAGGGGATCGCCCGCCGCCTCCGGGGAAAGATCGGGTTCCCAGTAACGGGGGATCGGCGTGCCCGACGCGGCGATCGCGTCGAAATGGCGGGAGAGTTCCGCCACCTCGTCCGCGTGGAAGAGCCGACGGACCACCATGTAGCCCTCGTGGTTCCAGGATTCGATCTTCTCCCGGCTCACCTCGAAGCCGGCCGCCATGGGGAGGGACGCTTGCACCCGGCGCAGCATAAGCGCGAAATACGCGCCGTCAAACGACACCTAATGATTTTTTGACTCACCCCTTCCCCCGGCCTAGGTTGCGCCAGCGTTCGGATGCACTGCGAAAGGACCAGACGATGGGCGCACGCCGCGTGGACCGCCCTCGCAGCGACGGCCCTCTTTGTCCCCGCACGCGCCGCGCCCAAACCCACCCCCGCCCCCGTGAAGACCGAGAAAGCCACCTTCGCCTCCGGCTGTTTCTGGGGCGTGGAAGCCGAGTTCCGCGCGATCAAGGGGGTGGTTTCCACCGCGGTCGGCTACACCGGCGGGACCGTGAAGGACGCCACCTACGAGCAGGTCTGCACCGGCCGGACCGGCCACGCCGAGGCCGTGGAGGTGGAGTACGACCCCGCCCGCGTCACCTACGCGCAGCTCCTCGACGTCTTCTGGAAGAACCACGACCCCACCACGCGCAACCGCCAGGGCCCCGACGTGGGCAGCCAGTACCGCTCGGCGATTTTCTACCACGGCGAGGAGCAGCGGAAGGCGGCGGAGGAATCCCTGCACCGCCTCGAGAAGGCCCGCGCCTTCCCGCGGCCGATCGTCACCCAGATCGTGCCGGCGGGGCCCTTCTATCGCGCGGAGGATTACCACCAGCAATATCTTGAAAAAAGAGGGCTCGCACGATGCCATTCCTGAGGCGCCACTCCCGTGCCCCTGCCGAGCCGCCCGTTCATCCAACTCCTCACCCGGTGCGCGATCGCCGTCGTGGCGGGGATTTCCTTTGACTCCATCTTCTCACGCCCCGCGTCGAAACCTTTCGTGGAAGCCGTCGCCCCCTGCAATAGCACAATAGGGTCGGCTCCTCATCACTTTCAGTGGGTAGCGGGGAGGGGCTGGGCGGTGTAGGGGCCATGGGGATGGGGAGCTTGCTGGCGACGAAGTAGAGCATGTGGATGAGGTAAAACTCGGTGCGGTCGCCGCGGGCCTTGCGTCGGACGGCGGAGAAGACGCGGTTGAGGGCTTCCATGTAGGCGTTGGTGGTCCTGCGCTCCCAGAAGGCAACGATGCCGTCGAGGCGGCCCTCGATCATGTCGGCCAGACGGGCCATGGGGATGAGCAGGCCGTCCTTGGCGCGGGCGGCGGCGTGAGGATGAGCGTCGGCGCCTCCTTGCGCCCCTTCGGCTTGGGGCGCTCGCTCAGGCGCAGGAGGTGCGAGAGCCCAGCCGAGGAGGCCAGCGCCAGGAGCAGCAGGTTCAGGATGATCGAAAGCCCGATGGACGCGGCAAGCGTCTCGCGCGCGGCCGCGCCCCGCTGGGATTCCCTTGCCTCGCCGCGATGACGTCCCCAAACTTTTTGCATGAAACCTCGCGAGCGTTTCCTCGCCGCCCTTCGCCGCGAACGCACCGACCGCCCGTCGCTCGGCACGGCCACCTCCCTCGCCAACGTCGAGGCGATGCGCCTCTGCGGCGCCTCGTTCCCCGAGGCGCATCTCGACGCGAAGCGCCTGGCCGAGCTTGCCGCCTTCGTCAGCCTCGAGATCGGCTTCGACATGGTCTACCCCGCCTTCAACATGGTGAACGAGGCCGCCGCCCTCGGCTCGGACATCGACTGGGGCGCCGTGGACCACATGCCCACCATCCGCGCCCCGCTCTGGACGAACCCCGAGGAAATCATGGTTCCGCCCGACTTCGAGGAACGCCCATCGCTGGCCGCCCTCTGCGGCGCGATTTCCCTGCTTCGTGCGGAGCAGGGCGCGCAGTACGCCGTCGTCGGGAAGGTCTTCGGCCCCTGGACCCTCGCCTACCACATGTTCGGTGTGGACAACGTGCTGATGATGACGATCGACGACCCGCCGAAGCTGGAGGCCATCCTCGCGCGGCTCGCGGGCGCGTCCCTGCGCTCCGCCATGGCGCAGATCCGGGCCGGCGCCGACGCCCTTTGCTGGGCCGACCACTGCTCGCGCGACATGTGCGCGCCGGAGGTCTACCGCCGCTTCCTCTTCCCGCTCCACGTCGAGATCGCCCGCCAGGTCCCCTGCCCCCTCATCCTCCACACCTGCGGCCAGACCGCCGACCGCATCGCCGATTTCTCGAAAACGGGCTTCGCCGGCTTCCACTACGACACGCGCGTGCCCGCAAAGACGGCCGTGGAGGAGGCCGGCGGGCGCATCGCGCTCATGGGCGGCGTCAACAACACCGACGCCCTCCGCTCCGCCGACGAAAAACTCATCCGCGTCAACGTCCGTGCCGCAGCCGAGGCCGGCGTCAACATTATCGGCCCCGAGTGCGCCATCCCGCTCAACACCCCGATGCGCGCCCTCCGCGCCATTGGCGCGGCCCTCCGCGCTTGATTGCCAATTTCCGATTTCCAATTGCCGATTGGCAGAGGGGAAAGGCTGTCGCTACTGTCGTAGACCGCTTGTCCAAATTTGGAGTCTGAAGAGCGTCTCAATACCGGTTCCAAGAGATCCGCATTGGATGCGGCCCCGGCCGAATGAAGGGATCAGTTTTTCATGACATGGGACACTGGAAGGTTGTGGCCGATGAAAATGCCGCGGGCTCCACGGATCGAATTCGCGAGGGCGTTCTATCATGCCCCCGTCTCAAGGTGGCAAAGCCGACCAACCTGCGTGGCGCAGCCCGCGAGGCAGTCCTGCTCTGTCTGCACCAACGGACCCGGGTCTCCTTGAACTGGCTGGCTCCCGCAGCAGGCATGCGCACCCGTGCCGCCGTCGGCAGCGCACTCCACCGAGCACGCGCGCGTGCAGAGCGACCTCCGCTCCGCATACTCTGCTCACGCCTCGCTTGCTTCGAAAAACTGGATTGCCCCCTTCACGTGGCCGCCCTGTGACCGAATGTCTAGGAGACGGTCTGCCTGTGCTGCGCTACGCTTCGGGAGCGGAGTTGCCGATTTCTGCAAGGCGCTCTTTGGCGAGGCGCTCTAAGCGGCGCGCCTGCGTGAGCAAAGTCTTGCGCAACCCCGGGGCAACATCCCGCTCGCTGATCACGCGTGCGAGGCTGGCAATGGTGCTCGCTCTGCGAGCGATGCGGATGTCGGGATGCTTCCTGTGGGGGTAGATCGTGTCCGGGATGATTCTGTGACGGTAACTCTTGGGAAGCGAGACCACGCGCGTTGGCATGGGGGGCTTCTCATTCAGGACGGCACCGAGTTTCGATTCGGTAATGACCTTCTGAAAGAGGGAGTATTCGGCGGCATCGAGGGCTGCCTTGCGTTCTTCCTCGCTCTTGGATTCGAGGTCAAGCGGCCAGACTTGAATTTCGGCGACCTCGAACGGGTCGAGGACATTCATGGCAACTGCGTCCGTGCGTTGATTCGTTAGGTGGCGCCCAATGCGTTGTCGGAGGCTCTCTCGGGTCTGACCGACATAAATCGGTTCACCGTCGTAGTCGTAAAAAGCGTAAACGCCAAAGATGGAGTTGCCGATCCTGTTGCCGTAGGCGTCGGGCATATCGAAGAATGCAGTGATCTCACGGCGGATGGCCGCAACGTCAGCGGGGAGGCCTTCAACTTCCTTCTTGCGGGGAGGTCGCGGCCTTTCAGTGGATGACATTCGTTTGGGCATGTTCGGCATCGTCCTTGGCGAAGCGCTGCTGCCAAACCGGATTGAGGTAGTTGCGAGCGATCCAGGTGATGACAGGAACGCACACCGCATCGCCAAACCCAAAAAGCGCTTGGTTGATGGGTGCTTCAATTCTGAAATCATCTGCGCCCATGAGGCGAGCGCACTCGCGAGGAGTGAGAAGACGTGCTGCGTAGCATCCTTTGCCGGCGGCGAAAAGAATTTGACGGCCGCTGCCGCCTCTCGGAGTTCGGAGACAACCCGCAAGACCATCGGTTCGCAGTTCGGCCATGGACTTGTCGTTGCGGACGCGGCGGAAAACCGTGCCGTAGGTAGTCCTCTTGCCTGAAATCATCGCCTCCGCTTGGGCGCGATGCCGCGGGCTCATCTGATTGAGAAGGTACTCGGCCCGCTCTTTGCTCCACCAGTATGCGGAGTTCGGGGAGAGCTCCTCCAAAATGCTGTCGAAGGTGCGCGTTCGATCAGGAAGGGGAGGAAGCTTCCTGAGATTCCAACGGATGTCATCACTCCATGTGATGAAATCTGCGAGGGCGGTTGGACGGCATTCAGACTCATTGAAGTGAGGCTGTCGCGAGAGGACACGGCGCGTCTTGGGTTCGCGTATGCCAATGACAAAAAGCCGCTGGCGACTCTGGGGTACGAATCGAGCGGCGTCAATGATGAACGAGTCAACGGCATAGCCCAAGTCGTTGAGGGCGACGAGAGCCTGATGAAAATCGTCGCCGTCATGGGAGGTGAGGAATCCGGTCACATTCTCCAACATGACAAGCGGAGGAGCGCGAGAGGCCATGCCTCGTAAAACCTCGATGAAACCCCAAAATGCGGAAGACTGGGTGCCGGCGAGCCCTTCGCGGGCACCTGCTAGGGAGAGGTCATTGCAAGGAAATGAGGCGGTCGCGAGGGCGACGGTAGGAATGGATGCAGAATCGATCTTGTGAATATCGCCTAGGACGAATTCCCCTGAATCGCCAAAGTGGGCGCGATACATCTCCCACTTCTTTGCGTCGATGTCGTTGGCGTAGAGCGTGCGCCAGCCGCCGGCCTCTAGGCCCATTCGCATGAGGCCGATGCCGGCAAAAAACTCGGCAACCGTCCGTGAGCCATTCATGGCCGGATGCTGGCGCGTGTGGCGCTCCCTTGCAATCGCGAAACAGGGCCATTGTCATGAGTGGAATGTGCGCGAAGGAGAAAACGGCACCGTGACGCAACTCGGGAAGCGTTGGAGAATTCATGCTCCCAGATCCGGAGAACGGTCCATCCGGCACGCCGAAGGTAGCAGGTCGTTCTTCGATCACGGAGCTTGTTGGCGGCGATCTTGCGACACCAGTAGCGGCGGTTGGTGGAGGGCATCCGGAAATGCCTGGGGCACCCATGCCAGAAGCAACCATCAATGAAGATGGCAAGCTTGCGTGCCGGAAAGGCGAAGTCTGGGGTCCCGGGGATTGGAAGGTGTCGGCGCCATCCTCGTAACTTTGCGCAGCGCAGTACCGCGACCATACGGAGTTCGGTCAGCTTGTTTTCGCGTGAGCGGACCGCAGCCATGACGCGAGACCGTTCGCTCTTGGAAACATTGTCTGCCATAGGGCTGAAGGGGGATTGACGGCACTTGGCAATGCTTGTGTCCAGTGGGCGGGAGCAAGGGGCGACGTTCAAGGCCTGCAAAGGCTTGATGGTCGCGGGAGGTCCGGAGGGAAACGCGGCGAGCAGGGACGGAGCCGGAAGCCGACAAAGCATCGGCGAGGAGCCGTCCCTGTTCGTCGCGCCAGGGAGGTGCTCCGGCGTGGTTCCGCACGAATCGCGACGCCGGCGAGGACCACGCCCAGGACCCGCTGCGCGGTGATGGGCTCGCGGAGGACGCACCAGCCCAGCAGGATCGAGACGAGGACGTAGAGCGCGGTCGCGGGGGCGAGGCGGGGGACGTCCATTGACTCGGCGAGCTTGTAGTAGACGAGGTTGCCGACCACGTAGGACACCCCGACCAGAAACGGCAGGAGGTGGCTCGGGGTGAGGTGAAGATCCGTCTTGCGGATCGCGAACGGCACCATGAGGAGGTAGCCGGCCACCGTGAAGAGGATCGAGGAGGACAAGAGCAGGCTGGCCATGGCGTTTCTCCACGGTGAGAGGTCAGGTACGGACCGCCCCGCGCCAGCGTCAAGCGGGCTCAGCCCCGCCGGTTGAATTCCGCGATCGCGTCGAACATGGCCACGACGTTCTCGGGCGGGACATCGGACATGATGTTGTGGACCTGCTGGAAGACGAAGCCCCCGCCGGGCGCCATGATTCCCAGTCGCTCCAGGACGTGGCGCCGCACCTCGTCGGGCGTGCCGCGCGGCAGGATGGCGCGCGTGTCGCAGCCCCCGCCCCAGAAGCAGAGGCGGCCCCCGAAGTCGCGCTTGAGCGCCACGGCGTCCATCCCCTCGCAGGTGGTCTGGACGGGGTTGATCGCGTCGAGCCCGGCGTCGATGAGGTCGTCGAGGAGTGGGCGCACCCCGCCGCAGCAGTGGAGCATCACCTTGACGGGCGCGAGCTTCTTCGCGCGCTTCCACATCAGGGAGTGGCGCGGCTTGAAGAACTCGCGGTACATCCTCGGTGAGATCTGCGGTCCCTTCTGCATCCCGAGGTCGTCCCCGAACATGATGAGGTCCACGTGCTCTCCGACCGCGCCGAGGAAGCGCTCGAGGTTGTCGAGGTGGATCTCGACGAGGGCGTCGAGGAGGCGGTGGGCGGCCTCGGGCTCGGAGCCGAGGAAGACGAAGCACTGGTCGTTGCGGCAGAGAAACTGCGTCCATTCGAGGAGGTTCCCGCCGAAGAGCGCCAGGACCGCTCGGTCGGTCCGGGCGCGCAACTCCCGCGCCCCTTTCTCCAGCGCCGCCGGGTCCGGCGCGGCGGGGCCAGGGGGGGAGGGCCACGCCCACATGCATTCGGGCATGACCTCGTGCAGGCGGGAGAGGTCGTCGGGGATCCCTTCCACGAAGGGGTACCAGACCTGCTCGAAGTAGAGGGAGCCCGCCTTCTGGACCCCGGTGGGGCGACCCGAAGGGGCGTGGAGGAACCAGTCGTCGCCTTTCTTCCGCAGGTCGGCCCACGCGGGGATGAGACACTCGGTGCCGTCGGGGAGGCGCCACTCCTTCCACCACTTCTCCTGCGCGCAGAAGCCGCGGCCGAGCTCCACCGTGTCCACGCCGAAGCGGTCGAGGACGTCCTCCTCGACGGTCGCGAGCTGTTGGATGATGTCGAACACGCGCGGGGGCCGGGCCGGAAGGCCGAGGTGACGGCGGAGCTTCGCGTAGGCGATGGCCATGATGCCGCTGGAGCGGTGCCCGCCGAAATCCACGGGCACGCGCGGGGGCTGGCGGTGGTCGAGGGCGGAGTGAACGAGCTGGCGGGAGGTCATTGGGGAGGAGGGAACGTCCGATGGTTTGGCGTTCCCGTGGCGTGGTGTCAACGCCCGGGGCACTTGCATTCGCGCCGGAGCGGTGCTTTGGTGCTCGGAATGTCATCCGCCGCCGGAATGATCGCCCGAATCCTCGGGATGGTGACAAAGAAGGTGACGGGAGCCACCGTTTCCCGCCCGACAATAGGGTTAATCCAGTTTTTCATTACATGGGACACTGGAAGGTTGTAGCCGATGAAAATGCCGCGAGCTCCACGGATCGAATTCGCGGGGGCGTTCTATCATGCCCCCGTCTCAAGGTGGCGAAGCCGACCGACCTGCGTGGCGCAGCCCGCAGCGAGGAGGGGAAGCGCGAGGGCGAGTCAGGGCCCCGGCCTCGGCAGGCGCACCAGGAAAAGCGAGAAGCCCAGGCAGAAGGCTGTGGTCAGAGTGGAGACGACCACCAGCGTTCTTCCCCACGGGGAGCGGTAGGTTGTCATGTCAGGGGGTCGGGGCGAACTTCCGCCGTTCGCGGAGGTGGGCACGGAGGTCGAGCGCGAGCTTGAGGCCGACGAGGAGGACGAGCGCCACGGTGGGGGTCCTGAGCGCGGCGAGGATGAACGCGCCAAGCAGGATGGTGAGGTGCATCACGATCACGCGGCCGTAGGGCTGCATCAGGAGCGCCGCGGGGTTGGCCTGCCGGTACTCGCCGCCGCGCAGGTAGTTGAGGACGAACGAAATCGCGTGGCTGAGGAACAGGCCGAAGACCGCCCAGGCGAGATGTTGCTGTTCCATGAGGTGCTGGACGGCGGCGAGCGTGGGGACCGGGGTTCCAAGGCCAAAAGCACCGCCGAAGAAGCCGATGACGAAGACACCATGCACCATCGTGAAGATCCCGTAGTGGACGCAGAAGAAGGGGAGCAGGAAGACCTTCGTGAGGTGCCCCTGGCCGGCGAAGAGGATCTTGAGAACGTTGAAGACGCCGATGATCACGTTCTCGACCCAGAACAGGAGCAGGACCGGGAAGGTTTCCCATCCCAGGAACAGCGCGCCGTAGAGGGGGACAAGGTTCGCCGCGACGAGGGCGACCGCGGAGGGGCGGCGAAGCCCGGGGTCGGACGACGAGGTTGCGTCGGGCACCTGCAAGAGGCCATCGGGCGCGGGACAGGTCGGGGGCGGTTCCATGGGCGGGCAAAGCAAAGAATAGCAGCGGAAAGTTCCGTCACCAAGGTTGGAGAAGCGAGGTGGTTGTGACGTCTTCCGACAGTGATCCAGCGATCAACCGCCTGTAGGGGAGCGTTCTACGCCGCCATCTTCTCCAGACGGCGGCCAGGATGACCCCTGCAACCGGAGCATGAAGCGCGCCGGTCCAGGCTTTGGGTCTGGGAGATTCACGAGGAGTCAGGCACTGTCTCTGCAACTTTTTGCCGGCCGGCGCATCTGGCTCGGTAGAATGCCTTTCGAAGCCACGCATGAGCGAACCCGACCTGGAGGTGCTGGTCCGGCGGACCCAGGCAGGCGACCTGGCCGTAGAACAATGGCTCGTCAGCCACGGTCACGTCCGCATCCATCAACCATCCAAACAAAACCAGGAGGCGTTACCCTATTTTCGGAACTCCTAGGCCCAAAGCTGGCTGGGACGCACACCCGCACCGGCCGGGGCCATGAGAAGGACCGTAGGCTCAAGCGGTCTCATGAGACCGCTTGTACCCGGTCTGGCGAGGGGCGGATTCCCGAGATTCCCCCATCCTTGGGCTACCGAGCCAAGGGCTCTCCAGCCGTCAATAGGACAAACCGGACAGGCCGGTGAACGTCACCTTCATCCCCTCGACCTCGCGGGTATACGCCTCGACCACATGTGGCGAAACCACGTAGTTGCGCCCTTGGGGATAGATCTCTCGAAACACGTTCAGGTTGCCAGGATCAAACCGCTCCGGGCTCCACTTGCATTCAATGGCATCACAGGCCTCTCGATTTTGGGGAACAACGAAGTCGATCTCCCGTTGCTGCTTGTCGCGCCAATACCGCACGACCGGGGCTCCTGGCTGGGCAAGCAGGTGATCCAAAACGAGGTTCTCCCACAGCCGGCCGCAATCTTCGACCCGCAGCTCTCCCCACCCCAGGGCATGCGCCACAAAACCGGTGTCGAACCCGTAGAGCTTCTGCTGGCGCACCAGTTCCTGTTTGCCGCCCCCATGGAACGGGCGGAGAAGGTGGACCAAGTGGGTCACCTGGAGCACGTCCAGGTAGTTGCCGATGGTCGCTCGACTCAGGCGACATACGTCGGCCAGATGCGAGACCTCCAGCAGGCCCCCGTTCTGCCGCAGTAGCGTCTCGACCAACAACAGGAACCCAGACCTTTTCTCCACGCGGAAGAGTTCCTGCACGTCCCGCGCGAAGTACGAGTCCAACCACTCGGAGTAGAAGCTGGCATCCGGCTTCGCCGAGAGCAGGGCCGATGGCAACCCGCCGTGAAACAGGCGGCGGTTCACATCGGCGATTCCGAAAGCCGACAGCTCCGTGAACAGGACAGGCACCAGGTGCACCGCCCGCTTCCTTCCGGTAAGGCTGTCGCGAAACTTGTGGGTCGCCGCCAGCGTTGAAGACCCGGTCGCGAGGATCTTCAGCCGCGGAAACTCATCGGCCCCGATTTTCAGGACCCGACTTGGATCGGGCAACTGGTGCACCTCGTCGAAGATCAGCATCGGTTCACTGACCGAACGGTAGAAGGCCTCTGGGTCGTGAAGGAGCGTCTGGGCGCTGGGCAAATCGCAGTTCAGGTAGCGCGCCTTGCTGAAGGCCTGGGCCAACGTGGTCTTGCCCACGCGACGCACCCCCGAGAGCCAGACAATGGGTGCCTGCTTCCACGCTTGCTCCATGCGCTGAGTCCAAAATGGGCGTTGAACCATGTCGGCAGACTTTACATACAGTTAAACCATTTGCAATGTCTTTCTACACATTCCAGATGCCCCAAACCCACGGGGTAGGCATCGCCGATTACTGAACCGCCCCCGGTATGATCCCAAACCACTCTTGCCCCTGCTCGGGCGTCACGAGTTCCCGGTAGTTGGAAGTTTTTTTTGAATAGTGCGGCGGGGGAAGTTTCATTTGAAAAGTGCGCCATCCTGGCGCCGAGCCACCCCGGGAGGGTGGTAAACAGGAAGGATGTACCGCGACATGGAAGACTGTAGAACGCGACACGGGGCGGCCCATGAGGGGGGCCTCGGACTCTGAACTGCGCGACGGGCGGATTCGCTGCGAGGGGAGAATGGTGCAGGTGGAGAGGATGAGGAAAAGGGACTCTCTCTTTGGCTTCAACCCCCTCCCGTTTTGGACCCCTCTCTGAGCGGAGAGAAGACCAGTCTCGCCACGACTTCGATATGGCGAGCGCAGGCGCTGCGGGAAGCATGAAGCCACTTGACCCATCGCTTGACCAATACTTGACCCATCTTGTAGACTCTTGGCCATGAGCTACGTGCCCGAGTTCACGATCACCCCCGGCTTGCTGGCACGCGTCGAAGCCATCTCAGCACTGCGGACACGCATCATGGAGGCGGCCATCGCCGTGCCGTGGGTGCCCGCTCTGCAGAAGGACACTCGTGCCCGCAACGTCCACTCCTCCACCGCCATCGAGGGCAACCCCCTGACCTTGGAGCAGGTCCGTGAGGTCGAAGAGGGCCGGCAATTGGCAGCGGTCGCGAGCCGGGCTCAACGGGAAGTCGTGAACTGCTTCGCGGCCCTACGCTTCATCGAGAAGCGGGCCGCCAACGCGGCCATCTCCCATGAAGACGTCCTAGCCCTCCATAAAATTCTCGCCAAGGACGTGATGCACCAGGGGGAGGCCGGCCGCTACCGGATGATCCAGGTCCGGGTCGGCCCCTACGTCCCCCCCCCATCCTCGGAGGTGTCCGGGCTCATGTTCGAGTTGCTCGAATGGTGGAACAAGAAGGCGGAGGCCCTGTCCCCCGTTCTGAGTTCGGCCATCCTCCACCACCGTTTTGAGGCCATTCACCCTTTCGCCGATGGCAACGGGCGAACCGGCCGGGCCCTGGCGCTGTGGGAACTCTACCGGCGCGGCTTCGACACCCACCACATCTTCTCGGTGGACGAGTTCTACTGGGAGGACCGTTCCCGCTACTACGCCGCCCTCCAGGCAGTGCGAACGCAGGGCGACGACCTGACGGCATGGTTGGAGTATTGCGCCGAAGGCCTCTCCATCACGTTGGAGCGCGTTTGGAAGCGCATTCAGCAGCTGTCCGCGAAGTCGCGCGGCAAGAAGCTCGTGCTGCGCCCAAAGCAGGAGCAACTGCTTCAGTTGCTTCGGGACCGGGGCAGCCTCTCGCCACGGGAGATTTGGGCGGCGCTGAAGGTCTCCAAACAGGGCGCGATGGATCTCCTGCGTCCGCTCATGCAGGGCGGGATCATCAAGCGTGAAGGCACGCTGAAGTCCGGCAAGTACCGCCTGGCCTGATCCTTTCGCGCGTCCCCACTCTAGGGATCAGTCTAGGGGTCTCTAGGGGTCCTCTAGGGGTCCTCTAGTCTAGGGGTCAGTCCGGGTTTCATGATGGAGGCGACTCTAGGTCTAGGGGTCAGTCCGGAATGGCACTAACTTAGGGATGTTTTGCGGTATTTGGAACGGTGGGGGATGGGGAGCATGAGATGGCGTGGGCAGGAGAGGAGTTGGTAAGGTTTGGGTCTGCGTTTGACGACTCTGGGCTCGGCGCGGTTGGGGCGGTGGGGGAGGAGGTCAGCGGCGATGAGGCGGAGGATATGGCGTCGGAAGGAGGCCGCGCGGCGAGGGCCATGGGCGTGGA
>JADZFN010000055.1 GCA_020849895.1 Verrucomicrobiia bacterium
CCGATTCGGATTGCGGACCCGCGGGGGCATGAGCTACAGCCTTCGCCAGGCGAGGAAACGCGTGGAGGAGGATCGCGCCCTGCAAAGGAAGTGGAGAGCCCTCCTCCATCATGAAACCCGGACTGACCCCTAGATTGATCGCGTACCGCCAGCTTTCCGCGGCTCATGAGCCGCGGCCCCATTGAAGCTGCATGGCGCGGGACTTCACCGCCCCGGAGAGTTCGCTTTCCGCGGCTCATGAGCCGCGGCCCCCTTGAAGCAGCAACCTCGGAACCCAGAAGTCCTCGACGGGGGCGCCTTTCCGCGGCTCATGAGCCGCGGCCCCATTGAAGCGGCTGGAAAGTCATCGGCGCAACCAACGTAATCGGTCTTTCCGCGGCTCATGAGCCGCGGCCCCATTGAAGCGCTGGCTGGCGTTCGGTCTCGGCCTGGTGACTGCGACTTTCCGCGGCTCATGAGCCGCGGCCCCATTGAAGCTTGCTCGCGCCCGGGACGATGGCTGGCCCCCCCTCGCCACCGGGGACCTCCGGAGGCTGGGTTTCCTTGACTCCGCCCGTGCTGGTCTGGCGCCGCGGCGTTTTGCGACCCGATTGCGCCGTTGAAACCGGCGGCAGATTCTTTATGGATAGAGAGATGCGAAGACCCCGGGTTTTGATCTTCAACGATGGGTTCGCGCGCGAAGATCTTGCGGACGCCGCCGGCGACGCCTTGGAGCTCGAGTTCGTGCCCCGGGGGACGCGCGCGCAACTGCTCGAAAAGATCGGAGCCGCCGACGTCTATGTGCCCACGCTGCGGATCCGGGTGGACGCCGAGGTGCTCGCCGCGGCGCGAAGCCTGAAGCTGGTGGCCACCGCAACGACCGGCACCGACCATCTCGATCTCGCATTGCTGGAGCAGCGCGGGATCCCCGTCTTCAGTCTCCAAAAGGATCGGGAGCTGCTCGATCGCATCACTTCCACGGCCGAGATGGCGTTTGCGCTGCTGCTGACCTGCGCCCGCCATCTGCCTGAATGTTTCGACGCCTCCCGTCAGGGCTACTGGGGGCGCGACCGCTTCGCCGGCACCCAGCTCAGCGGGAAGACGCTGGGGATCGTCGGCGTTGGAAGGTTGGGGGCCATGATGTGTCGCTACGGGCGCGCCTTCGGGATGCAGGTCCTCGGATGCGATCCGCATCCGGAACGAATTCCCGAAGGCGTGACGTCGAGGGATCTCGATGGCCTTCTGGCCGAATCGGATTTCGTTTCCCTCCACGTCCATCTCACGGAGGCGACGCGTCATTTGCTGGATGCCTCGCGCCTCGCGCGGATGAAGCGCGGCGCCTGCCTGATCAACACCTCGCGCGGGGGGTTGATTGACGAAGCCGCCCTGATCCGGGAGATGGAATCGGGACGTCTTGCGGCCGTCGGCCTCGATGTGATTGACGGCGAATGGATCGAGAACAAGTTCGATCATCCGCTCATCGCGTATTCCCGGAAGAACCGGAGGCTGTATATCACGCCGCATGTCGCCGGCGCCAGTCCGGACGCGGTGCGGATGACGGCCCGGTTCAACCTCGAAAAGGTGCGCCGCTTTTTCGAGGCGCATCCCCTTCCGCCTCGATGAGACGCGCCGCGTCTCGCGAGGAGCGGGTCAGGGCGGACCGCCGATCAGGCCGTGCAGGTAGCGGGCATACTCGGTTTTCCCAAGACTGTCGGCGAGGCGGCGGAGCGCGGCGTCGTCAATCCACCCCTGTTCGTGAGCGATCTCCTCGAGGCAGGCGATCTTGAGGCCCTGCCGCGCCTGGATCGCCTGGATGAAGCTGCTCGCCTGGAGGAGCGCGTCGGCGTTGCCGGTGTCGAGCCAGGCGATCCCGCGGCCGAAGGCGATCACCTCGAGTTCTCCATCGCGGAGATAGGAAAGGTTCAGGTCGGTGATTTCGAGTTCGCCCCGTTTCGAGGGCGTGAGCTTTTTCGCGCGCGCGACCACGGTCGCGTCGTAGAAGTAGAGGCCCGGCACCGCGCAGTTCGATCGGGGTTTCGCGGGTTTTTCCTCGATGGACAGCGCCCGTCCTTCGGGCGAGAACTCGACGACGCCGTAGTCGGCGGGGTTGGCGACCTTGTAGGCGAAGATGGTGGCGCCGCGGACCCGGGCGTTCGCCTGCGCGAGGTGGCGGGTGAGATCGTGGCCATAGAACACGTTGTCTCCCAGCACCAGCGCCGCGGGGGCGCCGCCGAGGAAATCCTCCCCGATGAGGAAGGCTTGCGACAATCCCCCGGGGTGCGGTTGTTCGGCGTAGGCGATCTTCAGGCCGAGCGAGGCGCCGTCGCCCAGGAGCTTGCGAAACTGCGGAAGGTCGTGAGGGGTGGAGATCAGGAGGATCTCCCGGATCCCCGCGAGCATCAGGACCGAAAGCGGGTAGTACACCATCGGCTTGTCGTAGACCGGCAGGAGCTGTTTGCTGACACTCCGAGTTATGGGGTGCAGCCGGGTGCCGGCGCCGCCGGCAAGAAGGATGCCTTTGCGCATGAGGCGAGTCTAGCAGGTCGCCGCGCAAAGGGGGAGCTCCGGAGAGGCGGCGGCGTGGGACGCGGGCTTCCTTGCTTCGATCGTTCAATTTCTTGCTTCTCCGAAGGGGCCGTCTCCGGCAGCCTTGATGCCGTCTCATGCGGGAGCGGTTGGGCTCCATTTTCGCATGGCCGCCCTCTCTCCGCGCCACTTTCCAAAAACGAATTGTTTTCGGCGCGCGGCTGCTCTTGTATCCGGCCCATGCCTCTCATTGATCTCCCGCTCGCTCAACTGAAAACATATCTGGGGGTGAATCCCTGTCCGAAGGACTTGGACGCCTTCTGGGATCGGGCGCTCGCCGAGATGCATGCGCTCGATCCGCAGGTCGAACTTCGACCCGCGGCCTTTTCGGCGTCCGCCGCCGAATGCTTTCATCTCTTTTTCACGGGGGTGGGCGGCTCGCGCGTGCATGCGAAATTCCTCCGCCCGAAGGGCGCTCGGGGGAAGCTCCCCGCCGTGCTCCTCTTCCACGGCTACAGCGGCAGCTCGGGCGACTGGTTCGACAAGCTCGCCTGGGTGTCGCAGGGGTTCGCGGTCGCCGCGCTCGACTGCCGCGGCCAGGGCGGGCTTTCGGAAGACCTCGGCTCGGTGAAAGGCACCACGTTCCGCGGCCACATCGTACGCGGCCTGGACGATGCTCCGGAGAAGCTGGCCCTTCGCCAGATCTTCCTCGATACCGCGCAGCTCGCGCGGGTCGTGATGGCGATGCCCGAGGTGGACCCCGAGCGCATCGGGGCCATGGGTAGCTCCCAGGGCGGCGGGCTCACGCTCGCCTGCGCCGCGCTCGAGCCTTCGGTCCGCCTCGCGGCGTCCGTCTTTCCGTTTCTCTGCGACTACCGCCGCGTGTGGAACATGGACCTCGCGAAGGACGCCTACCAGGAGCTCTGCGATTTTCTTCGCAAGTTCGATCCACGCCACGAGCGGGAGGAGGAGATCTGGGCGCGCCTCGGCTACGTGGATTGCCAGCACCTCGCGAAGCGCATCCGCGCCGAGGTGCTCATGTTTACGGGCCTCATGGACACGGTCTGTCCGCCTTCGACCCAGTTCGCCGCCTACAACAAGATCACCTCGAAGAAAGACATGGTGATCTATCCCGACTTCGGCCATGAAGGCCTGCCGGGAATGGTTGATCTCGCCTTCAGGTTCATGTCGAAATTATGAAGGCGGAGGGAGTCAGCCTCGTCCTGACGACCGCACCCTCGATCACGGTGGCGCGGCGGATTGTCCGTGCGGTACTCGCGAAGCGCCTCGCCGCCTGCATCCATCTTTCGGCGTGCGGCGAATCGCACTACTGGTGGAACGGGCGAATCGAGAAGGCCGAGGAGATCGCGATGACGTTCAAGACCTCCCGCCCGCGCGTCGAAGCCCTGTTCACGGCGATCCGGGCCGCGCATCCGTACAAAATTCCCGAGTTGCTGGAGCTCCGTGCGGACGGCGGTTCGGCCGCCTACTTGCGCTGGATCGGGCGGGAAACGCGTCTGCGGAGATAGCGTCGCGCGACGGGGCACTCGGCGCTCGACACGCCCCGCGTCTTTCCGTGGAATGTCGGCATGGCCGGACATTCCAAGTGGTCGAAGGTGAAGCACTTCAAGGGGAAAGTGGACGCGGCGCGTTCGCGTGCCTTTTCGCGTTGCGCCAAGGAGATCGCCATCGCGGCGCGCGCGGGGGGAGGCGACCCCAACTTCAATCCGCGGCTCCGGGCGGCCATCGCCAACGCGAAGGCGGAGAACATGCCGAACGACAACATCGAGCGCGCGACGAAGCGCGGCACCGGCGAGATCGAGGGGATCACTTACGAGGAGATCGTCTATGAAGGCTATGGGCCCGCGGGCGAGGCGTTTCTGATCGAGGTGACCACCGACAACAAGAATCGCGCGGCGGCCGACCTCCGCAGCATCCTCAATAAAAACGGGGGCAAGTTCGCGGCGCCGGGCTCGGTGGCGCACCGTTTTCAGCGCAAGGGGCAGATCCTGATTCCCAAGGCCCAAATCGGCGAGGAAGAACTCATGGGGCTGGCCCTCGACGCCGGCGCCGAGGATTTGAAGTCGGATGAAGATCGCTGGGAAATCCTCACGCCGGTGGAGGCCTTCGACGCCGTGCTCGATGCGGCGAAGAAACGGAATCTCGAGCCGTCGAGCGCGCGCCTTACGTTCGTGCCGCTCCTGACGGCGACGGTGACGGAGGAATCGCTTGCGAGAAAGGCGCTTCATCTCCTCGAGGCGCTCGACGAGCACGACGACGTCCAGCGGGTGCACTCGAACTTCGACGTCCCCGACAGCCTTCTGGCGAAGCTGCAGGAATAGAGAGGACGCGGAGGCGGCGGCGCGCCGCGCGGCGCTTCAGCGGGCGCCGTTCGAAGCGGGAGGCGGCGCGGCTTGGGCGAGGGGGCGGACCACCGAAACCACCGGTGGGACGGAGAACAGCCGGTCGGCGAGCGCGCGGACCTGGTCGGGAGCGATGTTCTTCAAGGCGGCGTCGAGGCGGTCGGCGTAGTCGTGCCCGAGGCCGTAGAGTTCGTCGAGCGCAGACGAAAGGGCGTATCCGCCGGGGTCTTGGCGCGAGAGGTGGTGTTCCCCGAGGAGCCCGGCGCGCGCGCGTGTGATTTCCTCGCCCTCCACGCCCTCGCGCCGGAGGCGCGCCACTTCGGCCAACATCTCGCGCTCGGCGTCCGCCGCCTTCGCGGGGTCGGTCCCGATGTAAAACCAGAGGAAGCCGCGTTCGAGCCCGAGCATGTCCGCGACGCCGACGTAGTAGCAGAGCGCCAGTTCGTCGCGCAGGCGAACGAAGAGGCGCGAGCCCATGCCGGAGAGCGCGGCGGTCAGGAGCTCCAGCGTCGGACGGTCGGGGCTGCTCAGGTCGAGACCCGGAAACGCGGCCACGACGACCGCCTGCTCCTTGTCGCACGCCTCCTCCACGCGATTCGCCCTGCCGAAGGGGGGTTTGGCGGTGATCGCCGACGGAGGGACGCCGCGCGGCAGCGCCCCGAAGCGCGCCCGCACGAGACGGCGGACCTCCGCGGGCTGGAGATCGCCGAAAACGGCGAGCGCCATGTTCGAAGGGACGGCGAGACGCCGCCAGAAGGCGAGGAGGTCTTCGCGGGAGAGCGCCGCAATGCTCTTCTCGGTGCCCATCGGCGGCAGGCCGTAGGGGTGCGCGCCGAAGAGGCGGGTGCGCGCGTTTTGGAGGGCGACGCGCATCGGTTGTTCGCGCTCCCGGCGAAGGTCGGCGAGCTGCGCCTCGCGCTCCCGCTCGATGGATGTCGGCGCGAAGGCAGGGTTCTCCACGAGGTCGGCGAGCACCTCCAGGGCGAGCGGGAGATCGGGTTTCAGCACCTCGAGGCAAAGGCCCAGGCTGTTGCTTCCGCTGTACGTGGAGATCGTGCCGCCGACCGATTCGATCTCGCGGGCGATCCGCTCGGCGCTGCGGCGTTTCGTGCCCTTGAGCAGAAGGCGCGCCACGAGGTTGCTGACCCCGTTGATATGGCCGTCCTCGAAGAGGAGGCCGGATTTCATGACGAGCCGGAGGTTCACGAACGGCAGCCGACGGTCCTCGCGCATGAGCAGCGTCAGGCCGTTGGAGAGGTCCTCCCGCCGGGTCTGGGTCTCGACGCGGGAAACGGGCGCCGCTCCGGCGCGGCGGAGGCTTCCTTTCGGATGAACGGCCGTCCGCGTCAGGCGGTTGCCGCGGAGGACGTCGCCGGCGACCCTCTGGAGGTCGGAGGGCGCGACCTCCCGCAGTCGTTCGAGGTATTGATCGAAGAACGCGAGATCGCCCGCCACGAGCTCGCCCCGGGCCAGCTCCGCGGCGATGCCGTGCATCGTCTTGCGCGCGCCGAGGTGGCCGCTCATGGCCTGTTTCAGCGCGCGGGAAAGCTCGGCGCGGGTCACTGGCCGGTGCGCGAAGCGTTCCATCTCCATCAGAATCGCCTCGCGCGCGGCGTTGACCTTTGCGTGCTCGACGAGCGCGCTGGCGCCGAGCAGCCCCGTCCACGCGGGGAGGTGGGTCCATGCGTCCACGGAATGCACGAGCGCCTTCTTTTCGCGCAAGGTCTGATAGAGACGCGAGCTGCGGCCGTGCCCCGCGATCATGGCGAGCGCTTCCAAGGCTGGCGCGTCGGCGTGGCGGAAATCGAATGCCTGCCAGGCGACGTGGAGGCGCGTCTGTTCCGCGGCGGTGCGGCTCTCCTCTTCCACTTCGCGCGGCGCGATCTGCGCCGGTTCGTCGGGCAGATGTTCAGAGGCCAACGGGCGGCGCGCCCAGCCTCCCGCAAGTTCCTCCACCCGTGTGCGGACTCGCGCGGGATCGAAGTCTCCCGCCACGATGAGCAGGGCATGGTTCGGCGCGTAACGCGCGCGATACCAGGCGATCAGGTCCTCGCGGGTGAGGGCGCGGAAGAGGTCTTCGTGGCCGATCACGGGATGGCGCGAGGGATGCACGGCATAGGCCGTGGCGAAAAGCAGTTCCGAGGCCTGGCTGTCCGGACTGTCGCGATACATGGCCATTTCGCGCAGGATGACCTCCCGCTCCTTGGCGAACTCCTCTTCCGGCAGCGTCGAGTGCCTCGCCGCATCGAGCAGGACGTCGAGGGCCTTTTCGACGCCCGCCCCTGAGGCGGAGCAGCCGCCGTCCGACGGACCGTCCACATAATAGACGGTGCGATCCCAGCCCGTATACGCGTTGACGCTCCCGCCCGCAGCCTCCACTTCGCGCGCGAGATCGCCGACGCCCCGCGTCGCCGTGCCTTTGAAGAGCATGTGTTCGAGAAAATGGGAGATCCCCGAGCCGAGCCGGTCGCCTTCGTGCATCGAGCCGGTGCGAAACCAGACCTGCGCGGAGATCACGGGCGCCCGGCGGTCTTCGCAGAGGATCACGAGGAGGTCGTTCGGGAGGCGGAAACGCGAGGAGCGGGCCGCGGGGCTGTCGGCGGGGAAACAGGGCATGGCGCCGCAGTCTTGCAGCGCGCAGCCCTCGTGCCAAGCATTGGGAATTTCCGGCGGGAATCGGGACAAAATTTGAGACTCGACAACGGGCGAAGAAAGATTAGGTTTCCGGCGTGATCAAAGCTTGGCTGCTGTTTGGCGTCGGCATGTGCCTCGGGATCTTCTTCGGGGCGGTGGGGGCCGGATTTTTCCTTTACGATGACGTGACGCATCCGGCGGCCTCCTTCTCGAAGGCGACAGCCACCGTGTCCAGACCCGCGGCACGACTTCGTCCCGCGGCGGTCCCGCCGGTCGAGGCAGTGACGACCGTTGAGGCCCGACCAACAGCGATTTCCGCACAGGCGGTGGACCTCTCCGCCCTGTCCGACGTGGAGGCGGGCGTCATTTCCACCGTGCGGCAAGACGTCCCGCTGCGGGCGGTTCCGCCGGCACCCTGATCTCCCGCCTTGGGCGGTCTCTCCCAGACCTCCGGGTGGAAGCGCGCCCGCCGCCGCGCGGAAGCCGTGCTCTGCGCAATCGGGTTCGCGGTTTCTCCGAAAATTCCGTATCCTTGGCTCGTCGGCCTTTCCCGCGTCGCGGGGCGGCTCGGCTATCATCTGGCTCGGAAAGAACGCCGCGTTGCGCTCGCCAACCTCGAACTCGCCTTTGGAAGCGCGCTTTCCACGTCCGCCCGCCGGCGCGTGGCGCGGCGGTCGTTCCAATCCTTCGCGCGCACGACGCTGGAATCGCTTGCCTCGGAGCGGTTGCTCCGGGACGGTTTGGCGCGGCGGTTCGCGTTCGAGCCGGGCTCGCTGGAGCTGCTGCGTGAGCTGACGAGACGCGGCCGGGGAGTGATCGCCCTGACCTTTCATTTCGGGAACTGGGAATGGCTCAGCCTTGCGTGGGGCATGGCGGGCTTCCCGTTGCTCGGCGTCTCGCAGCCGATCAAGAACCCGTGGGTCGAGACCCGTTTCCGCCTCCACCGCGAGCGGTGCGGGCACCGCCTCATCCATCGCGCGCGCGCCGCCCCGGCCCTTTATCGCGAGCTGAAAAAAGGCGGAATCATCGGCTTGCTCGCGGACCTCAACTCCTCGGTGGAAGAAGGAGGGCGCTTTTTCGATTTCTTCGGCGTGCCGGCCCTGACCACGCGGGCGGTCGGTTTCCTCGCGATGCGCACGGGGGCGGCCGTCGTCTGCACGTCCGCCTGGCCGGACGAATGCGGGCGCTACCGCGCGGCGATCGGGCCCGAGATCGCCTACGATCGCTGCGCCGATCCCGAGGCCGAAGGCGACCGCATCACGCGGGCATGGCTGGCCGAGTGCGAGCGTGTCGTCCGCCGCCGTCCCGGCGCCTGGATGTGGAGCTACAAGCGCTGGAAGACGCGTCCGACGCCCGATCCGCGCGGCTATCCGTTTTATTCGTTTCACGAGCCGGGCGCGTCCCGGGCGCTTGCGCGCCCCTGAGTTTTTCGTTACAACGACGGCATGGCTTTTTTCCGCGGCCTCCGGATCCTTCTCGCGGCGCTGGCCCTCGGCGGCGCGATCGCGCGGGGGCAGGGAACGGACGACGCCGCGAACGCGCTTCTGATCCAGGCGGAGGAGGCGCTGACCGCCGAGAACTACAAGAAGGCGATCGAGATCTACGAGAGCCTCATCGCCAACTACAAGAGCTTCCAGGGCATCTGGGCCGCGAGATACAACCTCGGCTACGCCTGCTACATCGGGCACAATTACCCACGGGCCGTGGAAGTGCTCCGTGAGCTGATCGATCCGAAGAAGAACCCCGACGCGGCCTTGCGCGAGCAGGCGTACTCGCTGCTCGTCAGCGCGCTCTCGGCGCAGGGGGCCTCGCTCCAGAAGGAGGAGGAACGCAAGGCGGCCTTCGCCGCGGCCATCGCCGCGGCCGACGGCTATCTGAAAGACTTTCCGCAGGGAAAACTCCGCGCCGACGCGCTCTATGGGAAGGCCGCGGCCCAGCTGCAAAACCTCCAGCCGGACGACGCCGAGAAAACCCTGAACCTTTTCTCGCGCGACTTCGCGCAGTCCGCCCTCGTGTCCGACGCGACGTATCTCATGGCGCGGGTCTACGGCGCGCAGGCGCGCGTCGCGCGCGAGCGCCATCGCGACGCTGACGCCGGCCGCAAGGTGGAGGAGGCTCGCAAGCTCTTCGATCAGGTCAGCGCTCAGGCGAAGGACCTCGTGCTGGCGAACCAAGCCCTCTACTCGGCAGGGGATTGCCTCCTTGGCGCCGGCGCGTATCGCGAGGCGTTCGGCTATTTTCGCAAGGTGCGCCCCTCGGTGGCCCTCGAGCAGCAGTCGGCGCAGGCGGTGGAGCAGGCGCGCGCGGCCTACACCGCCGCGATCCGCGGCAGCGACAAACCGCGCCAAACGGAAACGAAGAAGCAGCTCGACACCGCGCTCCGCCGCGCGGCCGCCACGCGCGAAAGCGGCGGGCTCTACCTGGCCGCCCAGCAGCAGATTGCGCGCTGCCTCTACGAACTCAGGAAGTTCGACGAGGCGATCCTCCTGATTCGCCACTGCCTCCCGCACTTCGCGCCGGATCAAAAGAAACGCGCCGAGTATCTGGAGGTGAAGGCGCTCATCGAGAAAAAGGACATGGCGCGCGCGCTCAAGGCCTACGAGGCCTTCAAGACGGCTTATCCCGGCGACAAGATCGGCGAGGACCTGCCGGTGTCCTTCGCGGAGAACAGCCTGAGGACCGGAAAATACGACGAGGCGCTCAAATGGGCCGATGACTACGAGACGACCTATCCGAACGGCGCGTTCCTCGAGCAGACCTACTTCCTCGCCGCCAGTGCGGCCACCCAGTCCGGGAACACGGCGGAGGCCGACCGCCGCAACGAGCGTTTCCGCACGAAGTTTCCGAAGAGCTCGATGGCGGGTTCCGCGATTTTCAACAAGGCCTACACCAGCTACCAGAAAAAGGATTACGCCGCCGCGATTCCGGACTTCCGTGCTTACGTCGAGAAGTTCCCCGATACGGAGGCCGCCGAGAACGCGGCCTTCTTCATCGGCATCTCGCTCTTCGAGATGAAGAAAACGGACGACGCGCTCAAGGAGCTTCAGGCCTTCGAGAGGAAATATCCGAAAAGCAAACTGCTCCCGAGCGCGGTCTATCAGCTCGCCAAGGCCTTCGAGGAAAAGAAGGACTCCGCCGCCGCGCTCGCGGCCCACGCCCGGGTGGTGAAGGAGTTCCCGGAGGAAAACGTTGCCCCGTATTCTCAGATGGACCTTGCGCTCATCAACCTCGGGCTGGGTCCCAAATCCTATCCGGCGGCCTTGCAGGCGTTCGAGGACTTCCTGCGGCTTTTCCCGTCGCACCCCCTCGCGCCGAACGCGGCGCTCTACCGCGCGGAAATCCTGCGCAACCAGAACAAGCCTGCGGAAGCCGAGGAGGCTTATCGCCAGGTCGTCGCGAAATTTCCAGAATCCGAAGCGGCTCCGGAAGCGCAATACACCCTCGGGGAAATGATCTTCCATCGCGCCGGCCGAATGGCGGCGAAACCCGAGAAGCTCGCGCCCGAGAAGCAGGCCGAATACAAGGACCTCGTCCGTAAAGCCTCGGAAGTGTTCGAGGAGATCCTGACGCGTTATCCGCGCAGCCCGGCCGTGGATAAGGCCCTCTCCCAGCTCAGTGCGATCTGGCAGGCCCAGGTCGTCGCGGGTTTCGCCAAGAAGGAAGAGGCCCGCAAACATTTCGAAAAACTCGGCGCGAAAGGAGACGACCTCGGTCCGAAAGTCGCTTTTGCCCTCGGGGGATTGCTGAGCCTCCTCCGCGATCGCGACGCCGCGCTCGCGGTGCTCAGCGAGGCGTTCGACAAGGCCGGCGCGACCTCGCTGCCGAACGCGGGCTACCGCCAGTATCGCAACGCGCTCATGGACGCGAAGCAATACGACCGCGCCCTCCAGGTTTCCGAACGCCAGCTCCGGGAGAAGAAAGAGGCCAATGACGAAGCGGGATCGGCCGAGGCGCTCCTCGGCCTCGGGGGGGCATACTTCGAAAAGGGAGATTCCGTGAATGCCGCGAAACAGTTCGATGCCGTTCTTGCGAATCCGTGGGCGGGCGATTCCGGGCCCGAAGCCGAATTTTACAAAATCTGGATCGAGGAAAAACGCAAGAACTACGACGAAGCCATCAAGCTTTACACCACCCTGCTCGCCAAGGCGCGCGATCCCGAGCTCAAAGTTCGGATCTTCATGCGTCTGGGACACGCCTGGCTGGGCAAGGCCGAGGCGGCGGTTCAACCCAAGGTGAAGGAGGAATGCACCCGGGAAGCGCTCGGATTGTTTGCCCGCGTCGGCATGACCTATCAGACCTTCCCCGCGCTCGCTGCGGAAGGCCTGTTCCGCGGCGGCGCCGCCTATGAAGCCATGGCGGCGCTGCAGGGCGCCGATCCCAGAAAACGCACGGAGGCCCTCCAGAACGCCATGAAGTTCTTCAAGCGGTGCATCGAGGAATATCCCGACAGCGAGTGGGTCTCGAAGTGCCGCGAACGCCTGGCCGCCCTCGGCGCGCCTCCGTCGAAATAACGACGGAAAATGAAATGTATGGATTGACGTTTTTCAACATCTTATGCTACAACGACTTTCCACGTTTTTCTTTATGAGCCCGTCTTCCCGCTTTTTGTGGATTCCCGTGGCGGCCTTCGGTTTGGCCCTTGCGGGTTGCGAAACCCCCGAAGCGCCGAGAACCTTCATCTCGGAGGAGAACCTGGCCGGCACCAAGGAGGAGGCGCTCGCGCTCGCCGGAGCGCTGCCTTCCGCCGAGGAAATCGTCTCGCCTGCCGTGCGGCGCGAAGCGCCGGCACCCAGGGCCGCCGAGCCCACGCCCTACGTGGCGTCGGACGCTCTGCGCGAGGTCCCGCACGCGACGCCGTCGCCCAAGCCCCCTCCGCCGCCTCCGACCCCCTCGCGCGTGGCGCCCTCCCCGGCCCCCGATTCGTCCTTTGAAGGCGTGGTGGTGATACTGAACCTTCAGAAGGGTTTTGTGATCGTGGATTTCTCAAACAGCAAGCTTCCTCCGCCGCGCTCCGAACTGGGCGTTTATCGGGACGGCGTCTTCGTGGGAACCGTGCGCATCACCCCCCCCATCAAACCGCCCTTCGTCTCGGCGGACATCCTGAGCGGGACGTTGCGCCGTGGGGATCGTGTCCGTTAGGCCGTCGCTCCATCCTTCCCCTCTCCGAACTCAGTCCCCGTTGATCCCATGCGTCTCCTGATTCTCCTCGCCGCCGCGGCAGTCCTTTTCGTCGGAGCGCCTGGCCTTCGTGCCGAGACGGCGGACGACTTCCTCAAAGCTTACTTCCTCGTTCAGGACGGCGATGCGGCCGACAAGGGCGGTGACACGGCGAAGGCTGTGGAGAAATATTCCGCGGCGCTCAAGATCCTCCGTGAGATCAAGCGGACGAGTCCGGACTGGAATCCGAACATCATTGCTTACCGCACCAAGTATTGCTCAGACCGCATCCTCAAGGCCGGCGGGCGTTTGGAGCCTGAAGACTCCGGGGCGTCCTCCGCTTCCGCGCCTGCGGCGGCGGCGACCCCTACGGTCGAGGTCTCCACGCCGGTCAACACCGTGCCGAAGGACGCCAAGCCCGCCGCTCCCGAAGAAGCGGGCGCGACGCCGCGCACGTCGGATCGCATCGCCGATTTGGAACGAGAGCTCGAACGCGCGCGGCAGGAGATCAGCAAACTCCATCGGGAAAAGGGCGATCTCGAAAGCCGCCTGAAGAAGGCTGAGGACGACCTCCGTTCCGCGGGCGCATCCGGCGATGAACGTGTTCAGAAGCTGGTCCAGGAGAACGACGCCCTCAAGCAGCGCCTCGCCGACGCCGAGTCGCGCCTCAAAGGGGTCGGATCGAACGCCGGCGAAATCGCCGCCGTTCGGACGGAACTTGCGAAGGCGCAGGAGGCCATCGAGAAACTGCGCGGCGAGAACGAACAGCTCAAGACCGCAAACGCCGGTCTCAAGGGAGAACTCGAGGAGGTCCGCGGACAGCTTCGCACCGCCACAGCCAGCCCCGCGAGCGAGCTCGCGCCGGAGGTCCTCCAGACGCTGCAGAAGGAGAACGCCCTCCTGCGCGCCATCGTGGACCGCCAGTATCAGGAGGATTCCCGCCGGATGCAGGCCCGCGACACGCTGGGCAAAGAGCTCGAAGAGCTCGGCAACCGCACCGAGGCCATCCGCCGGCAGATCCAGGTGCTCGCCACGCCTCTTTCACCGCTCTCCGACGACGAGCGCACGCTGCTGAAGACTCCCGCCGCGATTCCGCGCGAAGACCCCACCAAGCTCAGCGGAACGATCACTTCCCGCAAGGGCGCTTCCGGCGATACGACGCCGAAGCTCAGCGGCGACAACGCCCTCCTTGCGAGCGACGCGAAGCGCCTCTTCGCCAAGGGGGACCTGGAGGGCGCCGCGACGAAGTACGAGGCCATCCTGAAAACGGAGCCGAACAACGTGTTCGCTCTCTCGAACCTGGGCGTCATCCGTTTCCGTCAGGACCACATCGAGGAAGCCGAAAAGGCCCTCCAAGGGGCGCTCGCGGCAGATCCGCAGGACGCCTTCTCCCTCTCGGTGCTCGGGATCGTCCACTATCGCCAGGGGCGTTACGACGACGCGATCAGCGTGCTGACGCGTGCCATTTCGATCAATCCGAACAACCACGAGACCCACAACTACCTCGGAATCACGTATAGTCAGAAGGGATATCAGGAAGCGGCCGAAAAGGAGCTTTTGAAGGCCATCGAGCTCAAGACAGATTACGCGGACGCGCACTTCAACCTTGCAGTCGTTTACGCATCGCAAACCCCGCCGTCTCTCGAACTCGCCCGCAAGCATTACCGCCGTGCCGTCGAGCTCGGAATGCAGAAGGACCCCGAGTTGGAGAAACTGCTCGCCCGATAACCTCCGGAAGCGCCCGCGGAGCGGAAGCCGCGAAGGAACAGGACGAAACTTCGGAAGCTTTCGCGGCTGGCTGCGTTGTCCCCCTCCATTTCTTGTCCGGCTCCGCGGGAATCGAGGCGATTTCAGAGGGTTTGACAGCGGAATATCTGCCGCCTACGTTGCGGCATGCGCGCTCGCTTCGCATCTTTCCTCCGTGGAGGCCGCTCCATGTTCTGTCGGAGGCGGCGCCCCGGCTGTTCCGAGCGAAGGCTGGAGCGCGCGTGTCCGCGCCCCCTTTGTCCGAAAGGTTTGTTTGCGCTGGCGGGATTACCCTGCGGCGTCTGTTGCGTGGTGAGGTCCATCGAACTGGCTCATGAGAAGGCCGAAGCCCTCCGTCGCGTCGGCATCCGCGAAGGATGCAGCGTCTCGCTCCTCGGAGCCGGAGACCCCGTGGTCGTGATGGTGGACCACACGCGCATCGCCCTCAGCCGTCGTCTCGCCGGCTCCGTAACGGTCGAGGCGACCTCCCGCTGAAGGGGCGCCTCGCGCCATGGAAACGCTTGCGGAACTCGGCATTGGCGCAGAGGCGCGAATCGCCCGGCTCGAGGCGCCCCCTTCCGACGCCCTGCGCCTCATGGAAATGGGACTGACCCCCGACGCGCAGGTTCGCGTGGTCCGTCAGGCGCCTCTGGGCGATCCCCTCGAGGTTCTCGTGCGCGGATGCCGCATCAGCATCCGCCGCGCCGACGCGCGGGCCGTCATCCTGTCTTCCGACGCCCATGCCTGATTCGAACCTGCCCGGCGACGAGGACGGCGTCCCGCACATCGCCCTCGTCGGAAACCCGAACAGCGGAAAGTCCACCCTCTTCAACCTCCTCACGGGGCTGCGGCAAAAGGTCGCCAACTATCCGGGCGTCACCGTCGAGAAGAAGGAGGGGGTATTCGCGCTTCCGGGATTCCCGGAAATTCACGCGGTGGACCTGCCGGGGACCTATTCGCTCAACCCGCGTTCCCCCGATGAAGAGGTCGCCCACGACGTGGTGCTGGGTCTGCGCGCCGACACGCGTCCGCCGGATCTCCTCGTGGCCGTGGTGGACGCCGGCAACCTGGAGCGGAACCTTTTCTTCGCCTCCCAACTCTTCGGCGTGGGGCGCCCGCTGATCATCGCCCTGAACATGATGGACATGGCGCGCGCGGCGGGAATCGTGATTGACGTGCCCGCCCTGCGCGCCGAGCTCGGGGTGCCGGTGATCGCCATGTCGGCGAACCGAGGGGAAGGCCTCGCCGAGTTGCGCGCCGCGATCGCGGCCCAGTTGAAGACGCCGTCCGTGGCCCGGGAACGCATCCCGCTCGCGCCTCCTCTCGCCGCGGTGGTGGACGCCGCCGGCGAGGCGCTGGTCGCCGCCGGCCTCGCGCATCCCGACTGGGTGCGGGGAGAGAGTTTGCGCCTCATCAGTTCCCAGAAAGCCCTGGCGCACCGCCGCCTGGCCGGCGCGACGGGCGTCCATGCGGCGGTGGAAAAGGCGCGCGACGCCCTCGCCGCCCAAGGGGTCGTCTGGCATTCGCTCGAAGCCACGATGCGTTACCGCTGGATCGAAGCGATCCTGCGGCGCGCACACCGCCGGCGCGAGGCGTCGGAAACCGTCACGGACCGTCTCGATCGCGTCCTGACGCACCGCGTTTGGGGCCCCGCGATCCTGCTGCTCGTCGTCTTCGCGGTTTTCGCCACGATCTTTTCCCTCGCCGAGGTTCCGATGGCTGCGATCGAGGGGGTCTTCAGCGGGATCGGTCGTGCGGTCGCCTGGATGCTGCCGGAGGGGCTGCTCCGGGACCTCCTCACCGATGGCATCCTCGCCGGCGTCGGGAGCGTCCTCGTTTTCCTTCCCCAGATCATGCTCCTATTCCTGTTCCTGGGCATCCTCGAGGATTCGGGCTACATGGCGCGCGTCGCCTTCATCATGGACCGTGTGATGGGACGGGTGGGCCTTCACGGCAAGGCGTTCATCCCGCTCGTGTCGAGCTTTGCGTGCGCCATCCCCGGCGTGATGGCCACGCGCACCATCGAGAACGCACGGGACCGCCTGGTGACGATTCTCGTGGCGCCCCTGATGTGCTGTTCGGCAAGATGGCCCGTCTATTTCCTGCTCGCAGGCGCCTTCATTCCTCCAGTGAAAGTGCTCGGTGCGTTCCCGCTGCCGGCGGTGCTGATTTTTACGATGGTCGTGCTCGGCGCGGTCGCCGCGGTGCTCGCGGCGGGCGTCTTTCGTCGCACCCTCGCACGGGGCGAAAGCCCGTCGCTGATCCTCGAGCTTCCGCCCTATCGGATCCCCGCGTTCGGAGCGGTCGTCCGGGTGATGGTCGAGCGCGGCTGGGTTTTCGTGAAGAACGCGGGCACGATCATCCTCGCGATTTCGGTGCTGCTTTGGGCGCTGAGCGCCTTTCCGCGTCGCGAGGGAGTCTCGCCCTCCGAACAGGTCCGCCAGAGTTACGCCGGGAAGATCGGGCACTTCCTCGAGCCGGTGATTCGCCCCCTCGGGTTCGATTGGAAAATCGGCATCGCGATCGTCGCGAGCTTCGCCGCGCGCGAGGTCTTCGTCAGCTCCATGGGGACGATCTACGGGGTGGAGGCCGCCGACGCGGATCATCCCGCAGACCTGCGGGAACGGCTGCGCGCCGAGAAGGACTCCGCCACCGGTCAGCCGTTCTTCACCCCCTTGCGCGCGGTGAGCCTGATGGTCTATTACGTGCTCGCCATGCAGTGCATGAGCACCGTTGCCGTCGTGCGGCGCGAGACTGGAGGCTGGAAGTGGCCCATCTTCCAGATCGTCTACATGAGCGGGCTGGCGTGGATCGCTTCCTTTCTGGTCTGGCACGTCGGCCATTGGATGGGCTACTCCTGATTTTGCGTTCCGGCGCTTCTGGGCGAGGTTGAGCCATGCAGGAAATCCTCGTGGGACTGATCGTGGGCGCTGCAGCTGTCTGGCTTGTCCGCCGCGTCCTGCGCTCGCGTCATTCCTCCTGTGGAAGCTGCTCCGGCTGCGGCACGCCTTCCCAAAAGGAGGAGGCGTGCCTCCGCCCGAGATCAAGCGACAAAAGGCTTTTCTTTTGGAAGGAACGGCCTAGGGTTTCCCGCCTGTGACGCGCCTCTGCCCGGATGAAGGCGGGAAGGCGTCTTCTTCCCAAGAATTTTTATGAAATCAACGACTCCTTCAAGTCGTCCGATTGCGGCGACGACTCTGGATAAAAACGAACGGATCCTGGTCGCCGGCGCCGGCGGATTCATCGGCGGCGCGTTGGTGAAGCGTTTCCACGAACAGGGGTTCACCCGCATCCGCGCCGTGGACAAAAAACCGCTCCCGCGCTGGTACCAGCGCACCCCGGGCGTGGAGAACCTCTGCCTCGACCTGAGTGATGAGGCGAACTGCAGGAAGGCGGTCGAAGGCGCCGCCGAGATTTACAACCTCGCCGCCGACATGGGAGGCATGGGTTTCATCGAGCGCTTTCGCGTGGAGTGTTTGCGCAGCATCCTGATCAATACGCACCTTGTCGAGCACGCCTGGCGCGCCGGCGCGCGGCGTTACTTCTTCAGCTCCTCGGCCTGCGCCTACAACATCCAGCTCCAGCAGGACCCCAAGTGCCGGGCCCTCAAGGAGTCGGACGCCTATCCCGCGTTCGCCGAACGCGGCTACGGCTGGGAGAAGCTCGTCTCCGAAATGTTCTGCCAGGAATACTGGGCGGAACGGAAACTCAAGACGGCCATCGCGCGGTTTCACAATGTCTACGGGCCGTGGGGCACCTGGGACGGCGGACGCGAGAAGGCGCCCGCCGCGATCTGCCGCAAGGTGATCGAGGCGAAACACAGCGGAGCCCTCGAGATCGAAATCTGGGGCGACGGCACGCAGACCCGCAGCTTCATGTACATTGACGACTGCCTCGACGGCATTGACATGATCATGCACAGCGAGAAACTCATCGCCACGCCGATCAATCTCGGCTCCAGCGAGCTGATCGCGATTAACGGTTTGGTGGACCTTGCCGAAGCGATCGGAGGCGTGAAGTTGAAACGAAAGTACAAGCTCGATGCCCCGCGCGGGGTCGCTGGACGAAACAGCGACAATGCCTTCATTAAAAAGATGTTGGGCTGGGAGCCTTCCACCTCTTTCCGCGAAGGCCTGGCAAAGACCTACGCCTGGATCGAGGAGCAATATCTTGGTCGTAAGGCGGGGAAAGAGACCGTCAGCGACGCGTTCTGAGCGTGTGCGCGTCCGGAGTCTGAAGCGGAGGCCCGCGAACGGACGGACGCCCTCTCCTTCCTTCAGCGCGACACGTTCTTAATTACGCGAGAATTCAGGTCGAAATAACCAAGTTGACTTTGGGGGATTTTTGGATAAGGTGTTCCCAAGGCAATTTCCATGATCGTTCATCCTCACAAGTGGCGGATTGCCGTCTTGGCGGCGGCCCTGCTTTTTGTCGTCCAGCCTTCGCGTGGGCTGGTCATGGACTGGTCTTCGGTGTCGTGGACGCCGGGATCGCTCACGAACTCCTACGACATTGATTCCAACAATCCTGGCAACGACATCACCATTGCCTTCAGCGGCAACACTTGGGCGCTGACAAACTACTGGGGGGAAAACTCGCCCTTTATCACGACCACCAATCAGGGCGGTTATCAAAACGATTCGGCGCTGATGTTTGCGATGGATTACACGGCCAAATACCAGGGGATCACGGTCACCGTGACCTTCAACTACTCGAACGGAGTCTATCTCGACAGCTTTCAGCTCTTCGATATTGATCGCGGAGCGAGTGTCGGCGGCGGTCGGTATTACTGGACCGACTGGATTCGAAATATCTGGGGGACGACGACGAACGGCACGATCGTTGCTGCCACGTTGACCAATCTGGGCACCTATGTGCAGCGAATCGGCACGGGCACCAACGCGAGTCTGATCGGGACCGGTACCGCCAACAACACGTCCGATCAGGGCAACGCGACCATCGTCTTCAATCAAGTGGGGATCCAGTCCTTCCAATACACCTATACGACCTACTCCAATTCTCAGTCCAATCCGTCCGAGCAGCACGTCCAGCTTTACGACTTCAACTATCGTCCCGTTCCCGAGATCGGCGTGGCTTGGGCGCCGCTTGGGGTTCTCGCGGTCGGTCTGGCGGTCCATCAGTGGCGCCGCCGTCGCGCGGCGGCTTGAGATTTTCTTCGGGCGCAAGGGGCGACTTGTGGAGGAGGGCGTGAAGCGCCCCCGGGAGGGAGCGCTTCTTGGATTTCAACCGAAGAGGTTTCCCATGCGCCGGCCGAGGACGTGGTTGGCGAGGAAGAACGCCGCGAAGAGGAGGAGCATCCCGAGCACGCCGAGCGCGCTGGCGACAGCGCCTGCGCCCGGCTCGATCCGCCCCATGAGCGCCCAGATCGTTTTCGTGACCGGATAAAACTCTTCCTTCATCGCGAGGATGAGGCTGTCGCTCACCTCGAGGAAAGCGAAGGCAAAGGTCAGCGCCGCGCCCGCAATCACGTTCCCCCGCACGAGCGGCAGCACGATCCTCCGAACGGTCGCCGCCGGACCCGCTCCGAGGTTGCGCGACGCTTCTTCGAGCGAGACGCTCATCTGTCGCAGGCCTGCGTGGACCGAGCGCACGAGGAACGGCAGGCGCCGCACGCTGTAGCTGACCACGAGAAGCAGCATCGGATTCTCGCGCGGGTTCACCACGGCGCGGAGCCCGCTGAGATCGAACCCGCGCCACGAAGCCGGCACGTCGAACGCCATCACGTAGCCGAAGGCGAGCACGATGCCGGGAAGCGCGAGCGGGAGCACGGTAAGCGCGTCGAGCAGCGCCTTGCCCGCGAACTCCTTCCGCGCGAGCCACCAGGCGATCGTCACGCCCAGGCCCACGTCCACCAGCGCGGAGAGACTCGAATAAAAGAGGCTGTTGCGCAGGCCTGAAACGGTCTGCGGCAGGGTGAAGACCTCGCGGTAGGGTTCGAGCGTCCATCGTTCCGGCAGCGCGCTCATGAACCACCGGTCGCTCAGCGACTGGAGCAGCACGCTCGCGTGCGGGAGCAGCGCGAGGAAGCTGATGAGCGCCAGCCCGGCCGTCGCCGCCGCCAGCCCCCGGCCGCGCAGCGGTTCGAGGTCGTCGCGCGCGGAGGCCTTTCCCTGCGTCACGTAGTCCTGCCGTGCGAGGAGCCGCCGCGAGGCGAGGAAAAGGACCGTCGTCGTCGCGAGGACCACGATCACGAGGGCGTAACCGAAGGGGTTGAAGCCCGCTTCGGTGACCTTGTCGAAGATCTGGACGGCGACGACATTGGAGTAGCCGAAAATGAGCGGCGTGCCGAGATCGGTGAACGCCCAGACGAAGACGAGGATCGCGCCTGCGAAAAATCCCGGCGCGAGGAGCGGCAGCGTCACCGTGCGGAAGACGCGCCACGGTCCCGCGCCGAGGCCGCGCGCCGCTTCGCGCGCGGCGGGATTGATGTTCGCCATCGCGGCGGTCAGGTTCAGGAACAGGATCGGGAAGAGGTGGAGCGACTGCATCGCCACGATTCCCGCGAATCCTCCCGCGCCGAGCCAATCCACCGGGTGCGGGTCCGCGACGCCCGGTCCCACCAGGCCGAGCCAATGGTTCAACGCGCCGAAGCGCGCGAAGATCTGCTGCACGCCGATGGCGCCGACGAACGGCGGCAGGATCAACGGGCCCATGAGAAGGGCCTGCCAGAACGTTTTGCCCGGGAAATCGCGCCGCGCGAAGAGTTGCGCCAGCGGCAACGAGATCGCCGTGCATACCGCGGTGCTGCATGCGGCCAGCGCGAGGCTGTTCAGCAGGCAGGCCCACATGAACGGGCTTTGCGCGAAGAGGCGGAAGAAGACCAGCGTGAACCGCATCCGCCCTTCCTGCTCGATCCAAACGCTCTCCCGCACCACGTAGACCATCGGCCAGACGAGGAAGAGCGCGAGAAACGCGAACACCAGCGCCAGCGCCGTGCGGAATTTCCAGCGGTTCTTCATCAGTCGGGAAGCGCCACGGCGTCCGACGCGGCCACCGCGAGCCGCACCGCTTCGCCCGGGGCGCGGGCCTGCCGCGGATTGCTCTCGATCCACTGGATTTCGAGGCCGTCCGCGGTGCGCATGCGGAGCCTTTGCGTGGGGCCGCCGTATTGTGCGGAGGCGACGCGCATCTCGAACTCCCACCCTTCTCCGGCGCTGCCCTCGAGGCGAAGGGCGGCGGGGCGGAAACCGAGAAGCGCGGGATCTCCCGGCTTGAGCGACGGATGCCGATAGCCGGGGAACGCCTCGCCCCACGGGGTCGCCACTTTTCCGTCGGCCGAAACGACGCCGGAAATCCAGTTCATTGCGCCCATGAATTCCGCCACGAAACGGTCGCCCGGCTTCGTGTAGATCTCCCTCGGCGATCCCACCTGTCGCACCGTGCCGCGCTCCATCACCGCGATCCGCGTCGCGAGGGTCATCGCCTCTTCCTGATCGTGGGTGACGTAGATCGCGGTGAAAGGGCGGCGGCGGTGGATCTCGCGGAGTTCGTCGCGCATCTCGAGGCGCAGTTTTGCGTCGAGGTTGGAGAGCGGTTCGTCGAAGAGCAGCGCAGGCGGGTCCACGGCGAGCGCGCGGGAGATCGCCACCCGCTGTTGTTGTCCGCCGGAGAGCTGGTTGGGGGCGCGCGCCGCGTAATCGCCCATCCGCGTCGCCTCAAGCGCCTCGCCGACGCGCCGGCGGATTTCCCTTTCGGGCATCTTTTTGACGCGCAGGCCGTAGGCGACGTTCTCGAACACGCTCAGATGCGGCCAGAGCGCATAGCTCTGGAAGACCATCGGCGTCTGCCGCGCTTCGGGAGGAAGGCCGTTCACGCGTTGTCCGTCGAAAAAAATCTCGCCCGAGTCGGATTCGGTGAACCCCGCGATCATCCGCAGGAGCGTCGTCTTTCCGCAGCCCGAAGGGCCAAGGAGGAAAAACATTTCCCCTTCCTCAACGACGAGGGAGACGCCGGCGATCACCGTCGTTCCTCCGAACGATTTGCGAAGGTTCTGGGTCGTGATTCGCATGCCGGACCGCTCCCGACTACCACCCCGGCCCGTGGAGCGCAATCTCGCGAATGAGGCTTTTCCCCAAGCGGCGCTTGGGATAGCTTGGGCAATCCGTCGAGACGCCTCTTCCATGCGCCCGTCGTTTTTTCAGTCCCTCGGATTTTCGCGTCCATCCCGTTTCGGCGGCGCCCGCGGAGCGTCGGAGAGCGCGTTCGGCTTGATTTTCTGGGAAAACGATGCGGCGAGCGGACGCTGCCTCGCCGTCAACGCGCACGCGGAAGCGGTCCTCGGCTATCCCGTCAACGCGTGGAAGGAGAGCCCGACTTTCTGGAGGGATCATCTCCATCCGGACGATCGCGAGACGACCGTGGCGTTTCGCGAGGCGGCGATCGCTGAGGGAAAACCGTTCCGTCAGGAGTACCGGATGCTGACCGCCCAGGGGCGTGTCGTCTGGCTCCGCGATTGCGCCCAGATCGTGGAAGGCGCGCGCGGCCGCCGCCTCGTGGTCGGAGTGTCCTTCGATGTGACCGAGCAACACGAAACGGAGGAGGCCCTCCGCGAATCCGTGCGCCGCTATCGGGAGATGCTCGAAAACGCCCGCCTGATCGCTGTGAGCCTCGATCCGCAGGGCACGATCACCTTCTGCAATGATTTCCTGCTCGGTCTCACCGGATGGGAGCGTCGAGAGGTGATCGGGAGAGACTGGTTCGATCTCTTTGCACCGACGGAAGGGCGGGAGTCCCGCCGCCGGAGGTTCCTCGGTTGGATGCGCGACGGCAGCCTCCCGCTCCACGTCAAAACGGACCTCCTCACACGATCCGGTCGCCGGCGGATGATTGCGTGGAACCATGGAATCCTCCGGGATACGCGCGGCGGCATCAGCGGCTGCACCTCGATCGGCGAGGACGTCACCGAACGCAACGAACTCCAACTCCAGGTCATCCACGCACAGAAGATGGAAGCGCTCGGACGGATTACCGGCGGCGTGGCGCATGACTTCAATAACCTCCTCACCGCGATCTCGGGCTACAGCGAGCTGCTCCAGATGCGCCTCCCTGAGGGCGATTCTCAACGAAAGTTGGCCGAGGAGATCGAGAAGGTGGTGGACCGTGCTTCCGAACTCACCCGACGCCTGCTCGCTTTCAGCCGGAAGCAGCCCGGAAAACCGCGCCGGCTCAACCTCAATGACATCGTCGCGAACATGGACGGCATGCTCCGCCGCGTGATCGGGGAAAACATCGCGCTTCGCGTCGTGTTCGACAAAGACCTCCACCTTGTGGAAGCCGATCCCGGACAGCTCGAGATGATGGTGATGAACTTTGCTGCGAACGCGCGCGACGCCATGCCCAAGGGCGGCACGCTGACCCTCGAAACCGCGAACCTGGACCGCGTGCAGGCCGGCGCCGTCGCCGCTTTGCGCAGTTTATCCTCGGGCGAGTGGGTGGCCCTGACGGTTCGGGATACGGGGATCGGCATGGATGAAACCATGCTCTCCCGTATGTTCGAACCGTTTTTCACGACGAAAGAGATGGGCAAAGGCACCGGCTTGGGGCTCTCCACCATCTACGGAATCGTCCGCCAAAGCGGCGGTGCCATCGAGGTTCAAAGCCGTGTGGGCGAAGGCACAGAGTTTTGCGTTTACCTTCCGCAAGCGACGGGACCTCAAGAGCCCGAGAAAGCGGAGGAGACGCCGACGCGCGCCTCCCGCCGAGGCGGCGAAACCCTGCTCCTCGCCGAGGACGAATCTTCCGTGCGCGACCTCTTGACGAACGTTCTGACCTCCGAGGGATACCGCGTGATCCACGCGAACGACGGAAACGACGCCCTCGTCAAGGCGCGTAACGAGAAAGAAACGATCCATCTGCTCCTTACCGACATCGTGATGCCCGGTTTATCGGGCGCCGATCTCGCGAAGCAGCTCGTCGCGGAACGTCCGAACCTTCGCGTGCTCTTCATGAGCGGGCATACGGGAGCGATCGCGATAAAACCCGATCTGCTCCCGGTGCCCAGCGCCTTTCTTCAGAAGCCCTTCTCGATGGCCACCCTTTTCCAAAGGGTGCGCGACCTGCTGGCGGAAGAGGCGGCGCCGCCGGCTAGACGGTCATGATGTCTTTTTCCTTTGCCGCCAGGATTTTATCAATCTCCACGATGTACTGGTCCGTCAGTTTCTGAATCTCCGCCTCGCCGCGCTGGAGTTCGTCTTCGCCGATCTCGCTGCCTTTTTGAAGCTTCTTGACCGCGTCCATCGCGTCGCGGCGAACGTGGCGGACCGCCACGCGACCGTCCTCGGCCATTTTCTTGATGAGTTTGCCCAGCTCGCGGCGGCGTTCTTCGCTGAGCTCGGGGATCGGCAGGCGGATCACCTTGCCCTCCACGATCGGAGAGACGCCCAGCTTCGATTCGCGGATCGCCTTCTCAATTGCGGTGACGTTGCCCGGATCAAAAGCCTGCAGCACGATCAGCCGCGGTTCGGGCGTGGTGATTCCCGCGAGTTGTTTGAGGCTCATCTGAACGCCGTAGGCGTCCACCATGATGTTTTCCACGAGCGCGGAGGAGGCGCGCCCGGTGCGAATCGAGGAAAACTCGTGCTGCACCACCTCGGTGGTCTTCAGCATCTTTTCCTCGGCTTCCAAGAGCGCGTCGTCGAGTGCCATGACAGTCTTTTAGCCCAAATCCTTCTTTCCGCGAGGAAATATTTTTGACTCCCCCGAAACCCCGAAGCATCCTGCCCGCGTCTTCAACACCATGGAGTCCCTCCTCGCCACCCCTCTTAAGGCGCGCCATGAGGCGTTCGGCGCGAAGATGGTCGAGTTCGGCGGCTGGTGGATGCCCATCCAGTATCGCGAAGGGATCGTCGCTGAACACCTCGCCACGCGCCGAGGCGCGGGCCTGTTCGACGTTTCCCATATGGGGCGTTTTAGCGTCTCCGGGGCAAACGCGCTCCCCTTCCTGCAGCACGCGCTTACGAACGACGCCTCAATCCTTCCCGTCGGCCGCGCCCAGTATACGATGATCCCGGACGACGCGGGCGGCGCCGTGGACGACGCCTATCTCTATCGCTTCCGCAAAGAGGCGTATCTCCTGGTCGTCAACGCCGCGAATCGTGCCAAGGATTGGGACTGCCTCACCGCACTCGCCGGCGCCTTCGGCCATGTGGAGTTGTGCGACGACTCCGCGAAAACGGCCATGCTGGCGCTGCAAGGGCCCGATTCCGAGAAGATCCTTGTCCGCCTGGTGAGCCGTGGGACGCTTCCCGAACCTCGGCGCAATGCCGTGGGTGAGGTGCGTTTGCTGGACTTTCCGGTTGCTGTCGCGCGCACCGGATATACGGGCGAACCGCTCGGATTTGAGCTTCTCGTCCCCGCGGAAGGCGCCGTCGTCCTTTGGGACCGCCTCCTCGAGGAAGGCGCCGCGCCGGTCGGCCTGGGCGCCCGCGACACGCTTCGCCTCGAAGCAGGGCTCCCGCTTTACGGCCACGAGCTTGGGACGGGCCCCGACGGGCAGCCGATCCCGATCTTTGCGTGTCCGCTTGCCCGTTTCGCGGTCAGCCTCGCGCCCGCCAAAGGGGATTTCATCGGCCGCGCCGCGCTCTCCCGCCAGCGGGAAGCGCAAGATCTCCTCCTCGCGGGCGATTTCTCGCGCCTCACGGACCTTCCGCGGCGCCTCGTGTCCTTGACGCTCGAAGGGCAGGGCATCGCCCGCGCCGGCGCGCCGGTGTTTCATCAGGAGTCGGCGGCCGGGTGGGTCACGAGCGGAACCATGGTCCCTTACGCGGCGCCAGGCAAACCCGGCGCCCACATGTTCCGCCCGCTCGCTCTGGCGCTCGTGGACAGCCGCCTTCGCGAGAACGACACGGTCGAGATCGAGGTGCGCGGAAAACGATTGTCCGCTCGTCTTGTGCGTCGCCATTTGGACTCTCGCACTCCACCTTTTTCCAAACCTCTTTTGTAAAATTGCGGAATTTCCGCTACATCGAAGACGACTTTTTCCTTCAACCGATTCAACCTTCCACCCTGCGAAACCAAACTCCGATGATTCTCGAAAATCTCAAGTACTCGAAAACGCACGAATGGGTTCGCCTCGACGAGGGAAACTTCGCGGTCATGGGAATCACGGATTACGCCGTCCAACAACTGGGTGACATTGTTTTTCTCGATCTTCCCAAGATTGGTGCGAAGGTGACCGAAGGCCAACCTCTCGGCGTCATCGAATCCGTCAAGGCCGCTGTGGACCTCTACTCGCCGGTGACGGGCGAGGTCGTGGAGGTCAACGCTCCGCTGGCAAACGACTTCGAGACGCTCGCCAAGGACCCCTACAGCGCGGGCTGGATGGCGAAGATCCGAGTCGCCGGCGCCGACGCCCTGAAACATCTGCTCTCCGCCGCGGAATATCAGAAACTCGCGGAAGGCGAAGCGAAGCCCTAGAGGAAGGTTTCCGGGTTCCACTCTCGGAACCGCTGGGTCTTTCCAACCGCTCATGCCCTACATCGCGAACACGCCGGAGCAGCAAACCGAGATGCTCCGCGCCATCGGCACGGACCTCGAAGGCCTCTTTGCGGACATTCCCTCCGCGCTCCGTTGCGCCGGGCTGAAGGTGGCGTCGGGGCTGCCGGAGCAGGACGTCCGCCGTCGCATGGCCGTCGTCGCGGACCGAAACCGCGCGGACCTCGTCGGGTTTCTTGGCGGAGGTTTTTACGATCACTTCGTTCCGGCGGCGGTCTCCGCGATCGTTTCCCGGAGCGAGTTCGCCACCTCGTACACTCCGTATCAGCCTGAGATTTCACAGGGGGTGCTTCAGGCGATCTATGAGTATCAGTCGGCGATTTGCCGCCTCACGGGGATGGAGGTTTCCAACGCCAGCCTCTACGACGGCGGCACGGCGCTTTACGAGGCGATCATGATGGCGTTGCGCGTCACGGGACGCCGCCGGGTGGTGGTGGACGATTCGGTCAGTCCGATCTATCGCACCATGGTGCGCACCTATACGCGCAACCTCGGCATCGAACTGGTCGAAACCTCCTCGCGTATCGGGCTTGCAGACCGCGAGGCCCTCGCGCGGGTGATCAACGACCAAACCGCCGCCGTGGCGGTGCAGAACCCGAACTTCTTCGGCTGCCTCGATGATTTCTCCGATGTGGCGGAGCTGGCCCATCGGCACGGCGCGCTGCTCATCGCCTCCGCCTACCCGGTTTCGCTCGGCATCGTGAAGACGCCGGGCGCGATGGGCGCCGACCTCGTGGTCGGCGAAGGGCAGAGCCTCGGCATGCCTCTTTCCTTCGGCGGCCCGTATCTCGGCTTCATGGCCGCGCGGAAGGAGCATGTCCGCAAGATGCCGGGACGCATCGCCGGCCGCACGGTGGACGCCCAGGGACGCCAGGGATTCGTCCTCACGCTCCAGGCCCGCGAGCAGCACATTCGCCGAGAGAAAGCCACGTCGAACATCTGCACGAATCAGGGGCTTTGCGCCCTGACGGCGCTGGTCTTCATGAGCCTTCTCGGCAAGCAAGGGTTTCGCGAGCTCGCCCTCTCCTGCGCCGAGAAGGCTTCCTATGCGGCGCAGCGCCTTCAGGCGATTCCGGAAGTCCGAATGCGTTTTGGGAAACGATGGTTCTTCAACGAGTTCGTCCTGGAACTCCCCGTCGCGGCCGACCGCGTCATCCGCCGCCTGCTCGAAAAAGGTTTCGCCGCGGGTTTCCCACTGGGGCGCTACTATCCGCATATGGAGAAGAGCCTCCTCGTCGCCGTCACCGAGAAGCGCACGAAGGAAGAAATTGACCTCTTCGCCCACACGCTGGAGGTTTCTTTGTGAGAAGGCGGGAGGATCCCACGGTTCACGGTTCGAAGGCGGACACGAGATGAGAAAAGAATGGATCGAAAACCTTCGTGAGGTCTTGAACGACGGATGTGGCGGCAAGGGAGAGTTTCAAAAAATGTACGAACCGACCCATCGAATTCGAAAACAAGGAGACGCCCAGCCCAAGCTCGCGTCGAATCCTCCTCCTCGTTGAATCCCGGCTTTCCCATGCGCGTGATCTTCGACAAAAGCGTTCCCGGACGCATAGGGGTGCGCCCCTCCCGTCAAACGGGTTGTCCCCCGCCTCATATTGAACCCAAGCTCCTTCGGGAACAGCCCGCCGCGCTGCCCGAACTTTCCGAGATGGATGTCGTTCGCCATTTCACCGGCCTGTCCCGGCGAAACTTCGGGCTCGACCTCGGTTTCTATCCCCTCGGGTCGTGCACGATGAAGTACAACCCGAAGTTGAACGAACGCGTCGCGGCGTTGCCCGGGTTCGCCGAGCTCCACCCTTTGCTCCCCCAGTTGCCCACGGGGGAGAGGCTCGTGCAGGGCGCCCTCGCCGTGCTCCACGACATGGACCGTCTGCTGTCGGAAATCTGCGGCATGGCGGCCTTCACGCTGCAGCCTCTTGCCGGCGCGCACGGAGAACTTACCGGGGTGATGATGATCGCCGCCTACCACAAGGAGCGCGGCAACCGGAAGACCACGCTCCTTATCCCCGACAGCGCGCACGGCACCAACCCAGCCTCCGCCGCCATCGCGGGTTACGAAGTGCGCGCCATTCCCTCGGACGCGGATGGGCGGATGGACGTGGCGGCGCTCAAGGACGCCCTCGACGCCAGCGTCGCGGGGCTGATGATGACCAACCCCAACACGCTCGGCCTTTTCGAACCGCGCGTCCGCGAGATCGCCGATCTCGTCCATTCGGTGGACGGGCTGATGTACTACGATGGCGCGAATCTCAACCCGCTCCTCGGACGCTGCCGTCCCGGCGACATGGGCTTCGACCTCGTCCACATCAACCTGCACAAGACCTTCAGCACCCCGCACGGCGGCGGCGGTCCCGGCGCAGGCCCGGTGGGAGTGAGCGCAAAGCTCGTGGATTTCCTGCCGGTCTCGCTGGTCAAGGAGCGCCCGGATGGCTCGTTTTTCCTGGATTACGACTGTCCGAAATCCATCGGATACATCGCGCCGTTCTACGGCAACTTCGGGATCGTCCTCCGCGCCTATGCGTATTTGCTGTCGCTCGGAAAAGAGGGTCTGCTGCGGGTCTCGGAGCACGCGACCCTCAACGCCAACTATCTCAAGGAACGTCTGAAGCCGTTCTACGACCTTCCGAAGCCCGGCGTCTGCAAGCACGAGTGTGTGTTCTCCGCGAAGCGCCAGGTTGTCCACGGCGTGCATGCGCTCGATCTCGCCAAGGCGCTCATTGACCGAGGGTTCCATCCGCCCACGGTGTATTTTCCGATCACGATCCCCGAGGCGATCATGATCGAACCGACGGAGACTGAGTCGAAGGAAACCCTCGATGCCTTCATCGAGGCGATGATCGAGATCGCGAAGCTGGCCGAAACGAATCCGGAAGAGATCGTTTCCTGCCCGAAAACCACGGTGGTCGGGCGCCTCGACGAAACCCGCGCCGCCCGCCAGCCCGACCTCGCCAGCCTGGATTGACGTCCCTCCGGCGCGCAGGCGTCTTACTTGCCGTTTGCGGTCTTCGCGGAGGGGGTGTTCGTGACGCCGGGCGAAGGAGGGACGAGGTTGCGGAAGAACTCGGCGTCCTTGGGGCGGTTTGCGCCGAGCGCGGCGCGCATGGCTTCGTCGCAGATCGCCCGCAGGGCGAAGGGCCTCGGCGTATCGGTCGCCAGCGCGCGGTAGAACTCCAGCGCATCGTCCCAGAACCGCGCCTGTGCGCAGGAGCGCGCCGCGAACCACAAGGTCCCTGCGCGCGTTTCGCGATCGGCGCCCGTGGCGACCGCCGCCTTGGCGGCCTCGGCTGCGCGCTTCAGGTCGTTTGCCGCGAGGTAGAGGTTCGCGAGGCCGACCCAGAGGGTCCGCTCTTGGAGGCGCGTCGCCTGCTCGTAGCAACCACGCAACGCCTCCTGCTGTTGCCCGGCGAGAAACATTCGGCGGAACCGCAAGCGCCAGGCCCAGGCAAGGGCGTCGCGCTCGAGGGGCGTCAGCGCGTCGAGCCGCGCCTCGAATGCCGCGATGCGATCGTCGTTCGATATGGCGAAAGGGCGATAGAGCGGATCTCCGACCACCGTGTTCATCCACGAGAGGAACTGTTGCGAGGACCATGCCGCCTCGCCCCACGTCGCCCCTGCGAACAGCTTCTCGAAGAGCACGTCGACGTTCGGCGTCATTTGCAGATACGGCTCGTAGACGCACCCCATCGTCGCCGCCGCGCCGTGCGCGACGAGCGGTCCGGCCCAGTTGACCGTGGGCGAGCGCAGCGTCCCCGCGCTCCAGGAATGGATGTGATAGGCCACGGCGCCCGGGCGAAAGCGGAAGCCGGCGGCGGCGAACGGCCCGCAGATCGAATGGGCGTACCATCCGGCGTAAAGGGCGCAGCTCGTCGCGTCCATATCGTCTCCAAAAGCGCCTTCCTGTTCGTCGAAAACAACTTCCCACCCCTGGCCGATCGCCGCTTGGCGCGCACCGTAAATCCAGTCGTCGCCGAGCTTGTAGCCCGCATTGGAATTCGGAATGCCGCGCGCGTCGAGAAATGCGCGCCCGTACAGTCCGAGTCGCTCGCCGCCGAGCGCACCCGTCACGAGCCCTTTCGCCAGATCGGCCGTCGGGCCGTCGAGCCGTGACACGAGCACCATGCCGAGGTTCCACCTTCGGACGTCCTTCGGCAATTTCTTGTAGAGCGGGTTCGGAAGGAAGCCGGTGATCGGCGCTTGCGGCTGGGGCAGCAGGGCGAGCTCGCCGTCCACGGCGGCGGCGTTGTTCTGGAACTCGGGGCGCGTGCCCTTGAGGGCGGCGGGCAGCATCTGGTTCGGGTCATGGGCGATCTTGACCGGCACCCCGTAGCAAAGGACGACGTATTTCAGCCGGTTCGTGGTGGCGCCGATATACTCGCGTCCCGCGCCGAGATCGCGGATGCCTTGATACGTGATCAGGTCGTGCGCCTGGGCCCATTCACGGATGGGGCGGATCACGGCGTGATCGTATTCGGCGCGGGAGATCTCCTCCTGGACGGAACACTCGATCGGGCAGAGATTCTTCTCGGGGATGCCACGTTTTTCGGCGTAATCGCGCGCGACTTCGATGCTCTGCGGCGCTTTCGTGTTGTAGACGACCAGCGTCGCCCCCGCGTCGGGATGCGGCGCGGCCGCCGCCGCGGCCGCCCATCCGGCAAACAGGCCGCACAACATCCGCGTGAGTCGAGTTGGCATGCGTGAAGGAACACGGTCCTCCATCTTCCAGGCTTGTCTCGAAAATGCGGACAGTGATTGAAGGATGAGCAAAGACTAGATGCTTTGATTTTCGAAGTCCACCGACGACTGATCGTAGGAGCCGTTCTGGGTGCGAGCGTTGAGAAAATGCGTTCCAGCCGCCCCGGATGAGGCGAGCCCGAAACTGGAGGAAACGGCAGTCCTCTCTTTCGGAGAAGCAAGAAGCGCGATGCCGGAAGCGGGAAGGCGGCCGCTTCGAGAAATCTTCGAGGCGACTCCCGGATTCGCAATTGGAGAGCCCGCGTTCCCGCGAGCCATCCGACCGCTCGTTTTTCGCTGTTTCCAGGCGGCGACCGGAAAATCTGCCGGTATCCGAGCCGCCCCGTTTTCGGCTTCGTTCTTGCTGCCTGCCCCGCTGTGCGGGCACAATCCGGCCGCGCATGAAAATCCCTTTCGTGGACCTCAAGACCCAGTATCGTTCGATCCAGGCGGAGGTGGACGCCGCGATCCGCGACGTGGTCGAAAACACCGCCTTCATCGAGGGGCCCCGCCTCGAGGCCTTCGAGAAGGATTTCGCCGCCTTCTGCCGTGCCTCTCATTGCGCGGGAGTCGGTTCTGGCACCGACGCCCTTTACCTCGCCCTCAAGGCGATGGGGGTCGGTCCGGGCGACGAAGTGATTACCGTCTCGCACACCTATATCGCCACCGCCGAGGCGATCTCCTTTGCGAGCGCCACGCCCGTGTTCGTGGACATCGAGTCGGACACGATGCTCATGGACGCCCGGCGGATCGAGGCGGCGATCACTTCTCGCACGAAGGCGATCCTCCCCGTTCATCTCTACGGTCAGCTCGCGGACATGGACACCGTTCTCGACATTGCGAAGAAGCGCGGGCTCCTCGTGCTCGAGGACTGCGCCCAGGCGCACGCCGCCGAACTCGGCGGCCGCCGCAGCCCGATCGGCCCCGTCGCCGCCTTCAGCTTCTATCCCGGCAAAAACCTTGGCGCCTACGGCGACGCCGGCGGCGTCGTCACGCACGACCCGGCGATCCACCGCTACGTCACCGAAATCCGCAACCACGGCCGCGAGAAGAAGGCCAAGTACGAGCACGCCCGGCTCGGCTTCGGCTTTCGCATGGACACCCTGCAGGCGGCGATCCTTCGAGCGAAGCTTCCGCATCTCGAAGACTGGACGGAGAAGCGCCGCGCGCATGCGCGCCATTACAGTGAACGCCTCAAGGGCGTGGTCGAGTTGCCCGTCGAGCGTCCCGGTCGACGCCACGTATTCCACATCTACCCGGTCCGCACCGACCAATCCTCCGCCCTCCGCGCGCACCTCGAATCCTCCGGCGTCTCCACGAACTGTCATTATCCGATTCCCGTCCACCTCCAGCCTGCCTATGCCTCGCTCGGGATCAAGCGGGGCGCCCTGCCCATCACCGAAACCTGCACGGAGCGTCTCCTCTCGCTGCCGATGTATCCCGACCTCACGCCGGACCAGGTGGATTACGTCTGCGACCGCGTCCTCGCATTCTTCGGCCGAAAGGGCTGAAGGCTTCCGAAGGCCATTGCGCGAGGCGTTTTTCGCGCGCGCTGCGTCACGAGCGGAGGATTCCGGAAATTGCTCGTCCCGTTCATCCCTCGCACAAAAGCTGAATTTGAAACGATTGGGAAACGCCTCCGCCGCCGCGTGAGGCGATTTTCGATCGGAGCGGATGCCTCCGCTCGAAAGAAGCGGAATCCCGAATGAAGGATTTGTTTTTCTTCTCGAACGCGTCTCAGCGACGGTAGCACCCAGCCCAGCCTTTCCGCGCGACGCGGCGGGCCATTGCCAAGGCACCGAGAAGACGAACGCTCCACGGAAGGGCGGTGAACGGCGCGCCACCATGTTCGCGGGAGAGGTATTCGAGTTGAACGGCGCGCGCCTCTTGAACACCTCGGGAAAGATCTCTCATCGTTTTGCTTTCCCCATGCAAACGGTAGCACGCCAGAAAGCGGCGTAAATGACCGAACTTCGCCGTCGCCGAAACGCGCAAGAAGAGCTCGAAGTCCATCGAGTGATGCAGGTCTTTCCTCGGTCCACCATGGCGCTCGAGCGTTTCTTGACGAAAAAACGTCGCCGCATTCGCCAGGGTGCTTTTCCCCGCGTAGAGATAGACGGCGCGATCGAAGGCCACTTCACGCCGAGAACAAACGATCCGCCCCTTCTCGTCCACGAAACGATAGTCGCCAGTGAGGACGTCGAGCGACGGGTCGCGCGCAAAGGCCTCGCGCGCCGCCGCGAAGACGCCCGGATAATAGAAGTCGTCCGAATTGATCCAGCCCACGAACCTTCCGGTGGCGAGCGCCAACGCCTTGCCGACGGCATCGGATTGTCCCTCGTCCTTCTCCGAACGCCAGATCACGTGCGGATAGCGTTTCAGAACCTCGACCGTTTCATCGGTTGAACCGCCATCCATGACGATATGCTCGAAATTTGGATCGTTTTGCGCGAGGACGCTCTCAATGAGATCGCCCAGATAACGCCCCTGGTTGAAAGAGGGCGTAACGATGGAAATGCGCGGAGGAGGGATCACCAGAGAGGAACCGATGGAGTGAAGCTAAAAGCCGCAACGATGGGCGATCGGCATGCGGCGTCCCAGGCCAAAGGCCTTCGAGGTCACCTTCAGCCCCGGTGCCGCCTGGCGGCGTTTGTACTCGGCTGCGTCAATCAGATGCACCACGCGGTCAACCGTCGTCTTCTCAAAACCTGCATTTACAATTTCGTCGCGCGACTTCCCCTCCTCGACGTACGCCAATAGGATTGCATCGAGGACCTCGTAGGGAGGCAGCGAGTCCTGGTCGGTCTGGTTCGGACGGAGCTCGGCCGAGGGCGCCTTCGTGATGGACGACGAGGGGATCACTTCCCGTTCTCGATTGATCCATTTCGCAAGACGGTACACCATGGTCTTGGGCACGTCGCTGATCACTGCGAGTCCGCCGCACATGTCTCCGTAGAGGGTGCAGTATCCCACGGCGATCTCGCTCTTGTTGCCCGTGGTCAGCAGCATCGCGCCGGACTTGTTGGACAACGCCATGAGGAGGAGTCCCCGGAGGCGCGCCTGGAGGTTTTCTTCGGTCGTGTCCTCGGGCCGCCCGGCGAACGCGACGCGGAGCTGTTGAAGAGAAGCCTCGAAGATCGGCTGGATCGGGATCGTGTCGCAGAGGATTCCCAGGTTTTCTGAAAGCTTTCGCGCATCGTCCAGGCTCCCCTTCGAGGAATACTGCGAAGGCAGCGAGACCCCGCGAACGTTCTCTCTCCCGAGGGCCTCCGCGGCGATCGCCGCCACGAGGGCCGAATCAATGCCGCCGCTCAGGCCAAGGAGCGCGGAGCGAAAACCGCATTTGTGGAGGTAATCATGCAGGCCGATCGTGAGCGCGCGAAAGAGCTTTTCTTCGTCGCACAGCGCGGGCGCTGCGGCCGGCGCGTCGTGCGTCTCGAAGACGATCAGGTCCTCGCGAAACATTTCGCCGCCGGCGATCCGTCGTCCGCGCGCATCGAACACCGCGCTCCCCCCGTCGAACACCAGCTCGTCGTTTCCGCCCACGGCGTTGCAATACACCAGGAGGCGGCCGAGCCCGGCGGCCAGTTGGGAGAGCATTCGCTCGCGCACCGCCTCTTTCCCGAGGTGCCAGGGGGACGCCGAGAGGTTAAAAAGGATTTCCGCGCCCGCGTCGGCCAGCTCGCGCGCAGGATCGCGGTGGTAGCGGCGGTTGCCCCAAAAGCCTTCGTCGTTCCAGACATCTTCGCAGATCGTGATTCCGATCTTGTGTCCCTTGAATTCCACAACGGGATTTTCGCGAGCCGGCTCGAAGTAGCGGTCCTCGTCGAACACGTCGTAGGTCGGCAGCAGCGACTTGGCGCGCGTCGCCAGAATTTTTCCGCGATGCAAGAGCGCTGCGGCGTTCATGGTCTCGCGTCCCGGACGGGCTTCGTTCCTTCCCGCGTATCCCACGAGCATCGCCGTTTCCTCCGTTGCCGCCGCCAACCGATCGAGAGTCGCTAGGTTGCCTTGGATGAATCCAGTTCGGTGCAAGAGATCGCGCGGGGGATAACCGGTGATGGCCAGCTCGGGAAAAACCACGATCTCCGCGCCCGCGGCGACACCGGCGCGATAGGCGGCGAGGATCTTCGCCTCGTTGCCTCGGAGGTCGCCGACGATGGAGTTGATCTGGGCGAGCGCGATCTTCATCCTGCTGCAGTTCGTGCGTCGGGGGATTCAGGCACGACGGTCTTTCGATTCCGAAGGCGAGCCATCGGAGGAGTCGAGCCGGATCGCCACGCTGTCGGTCATCAGTTTGCTGAGCACGAGGATCTCGCCGACTTTCGCGTCGCGAAGGCTTGTGTAGTCGAGCAAGAATTTTTTCATCGCCGCCATCACGAGGCCCTTGAGCCTTCGGAGGGACGCGGTCAGCGCCAGGGAGGCGATGAGGAAGATTCCACTCCATGCCGCCGCGCCGATCAGGCGCCGAGGATCGAACAGTTCGGAATGCATGGCGTGAGGAGAGAGAATTCCGAACGCCCAGCCTAACGCGGTTCACGCGCGGTTTTCCACGCCAATCTTGCGTAGAGCTTCGCCGGGATGCGCGCCGCTCGATTTTTTCCACGCAACGACGCGTCTGCTTCGTTGCGGCACGAGGACCAAAACCTAGGCGCGGGATTTGCGTGCGACGCGCGTGGCGCGGGCGGCGGTTTCGACGGCGTAAGCGACCCGATGAGCGACCTGCTTATTGAAGAGACTGGGGACGACGCACTCTTCGCCGAGCTCCTCCGGAGCGACGCAGCCGGCGATCGCGTGCGCGGCGGCAAGGTTCATCGCGTCGTTGATCTCGCGGGCTCGGGCGTCGAGCGCGCCGCGAAAGACGCCGGGAAAGGCGAGGACGTTATTGATCTGATTGGGGTAATCGCTGCGTCCGGTGGCGACGATGCGCGCGTAACGTCCGGCTTCCTCGGGTAGAATTTCAGGCACGGGATTGGCGAGGGCGAAAACGACCGGGTCCTTCGCCATCCGTTTCAGCGCGCGCACGGGAAAAATTCCCGGACCGCTCACGCCGATGAAAAGATCCGCGCCGCGCGCGGCTTCTTCGATCGAGCCGCGGAGATTGTCGGGATTGGTGTGGCGCGCCAGCCACGCCTTGCTGAAATCAAGGTCGGGCAGGCGGTGGCGTCCGACGAGGCCTTTGCGGTCGCAGCAGAGGATGTGGCGCGCGCCAGCCGAGCGGAGGATGCGAACCGTGGCCACGCCGGCGGCGCCGGCGCCGGCGATGAGGATTTTAACGTCGCGAAGCCTTTTTCGGACGACCTTGAGCGCGTTCAGCGTTGCCGCGAGCACGACGATGGCGGTGCCATGCTGGTCGTCGTGAAAGACGGGGATGTCGAGCGATTTCCGGAGTTCTTCTTCGATCTGGAAGCAGCGCGGGGCGCTGATGTCCTCGAGATTGATCCCGCCAAAACCGGTCGCCATCCAGCGCACGGCGCGAACGATCTCCTCGGCGTCCTGGGTCTTCAGGCAGAGCGGCCAAGCGTCAATGTCGGCGAACTCCTTGAAGAGCATCGCCTTTCCCTCCATCACCGGCATGGCGGCCTCGGGACCGATGTTGCCGAGGCCGAGCACGGACGAACCGTCGCTGACGACGGCGACGGAGTTGCGCTTGATGGTGAACACGTCGGCTTTGCCCTTGTCTTCGGCGATGGCGAGACAGACGCGCGCGACTCCCGGCGTGTAGGCCATCGAGAGCGTGTCGCGCGTGGCGAGAGGAAAGCGGTTCTGGACGCGGATTTTGCCGCCGAGGTGCATGAGGAAGACGCGGTCGGAGACATGGAGCACCTCGACGCCCCGGAGTTCGCCAATCGCGCGGTGGATCTGCTCGGCGTGCGCTTCGTCCCGGGCGCTCACGGTGAGGTCGCGCGTCTTGAAGTTTCGATCGCCCCGCACGAGGTCCACGGCGCCGGGGTCGCCGCGTCGTGCGGCGATGACGCCCAGCACGCGGGCGAGCATCCCCGGCTTGTTTCGGATCCTGAGGCGGAGGGTAAAGCTGTAACTGACGCTTGGGGCGGGATTCATGGAAGTTCAGGTTGGATCCGAAGCGGCGGGCTTCGGCTTCTGGACATGGGTTTCGATCTTCTTGGCGACGAACGCGGTGGCGTGTTCGCCCTCCATGGCGAGACAGTCCTTGGGACAGATTTCGACGCACTCGCCGCAGACGATGCATTTGAGGCGATCCAACTCCCAGGTCTTGTCGGTGCGCTTCACCGCGATCGCGCGCGTGGGGCATTTCTTGCCGCAGACGCCGCAGAAGACGCAGGTCTCGATCTGTTTCATGACCAGCCGGCCGCGCGCGCCCTTCGGCGGCGCGCGTTTCTCGGCGGGATAAAGCCGTGTGGAAGGCTTTCTGGCCGCGCTCTTCGTCAGCAGTTTGGCGATCACGAGGTGAGGCATGGGGAGAAAAGCTCGAAAGTCGAAGCTCGAAAAGATTTGAATCGGGAAAATGAGGGGGAGGGAAGGGCGCCGGATTTTTGAGGAGAAGATCGTCTGCGAGTTGCGGGTGGCGGTTTCTTCCGGGAGGTCAGCGTTCGGCGCAGGAGATGCAGGGGTCAATGGTCAGCACGATCACCGGCACGTCGGAGAGCTCGCAGCCCTGCAGGATCTTCAGCAGCGGAGGAAGGTTGGCGAACGTGGGCGTCCGCACGCGGAAGCGCTGGAGGTTTTTTGTTCCATTCCCCTTCACGTAATACACCACCTCGCCGCGTGGCTGCTCGAGGCGGGCGAAATACTCGCCGCGCGGGTTGCCCGGGACCTTTACGGCGACAGGGCCGTCCGAGATTTTCCCGGCCGCCTGGCGGATGAGGTCGAAGGACTGGAAAATTTCGCGGATGCGTACGAGGCATCGGGCCTGGCAATCGCCCGCTTCCTCGGTGATCGGCGCCCAATCCAACTCGCCGTAGACGGCATACTGGAGGCGGCGCGCGTCCCATGCCACGCCGCTTCCGCGGAGAGTGGGACCGACCGCGCCGAGGGCGCGGGCGTCTTCTTTCGGCAGCACGCCGATGCCGGTCATCCGACGTTTCACAGAGGCGTCGCGGGAGAAGACCCCGGCGATCTCGCGGTACTCCGCCTCGAGCGCAGCCAGCGCCTCGAGGGCGCGACGGAGCGTCTCGGCGTCCACGTCGCGACGAACGCCACCGACTTTGCAGACGCCGAAGATTACGCGGCCGCCTGAGGTTTCCTCGATCAGGTCGAGGAGCTTTTCACGGACGCGCCAGGAGTGCATGAAGAGGCTCTCGAAACCGAAGGCGTCGGCGGTCAGCCCGAGCCAGAGGAGATGGCTGTGGATTCGCGACATTTCGCTCCAGATCACGCGGAGGTATTCGGCGCGCTTCGGGATTTCGAGCTTGAGGAGCGCCTCGATCGCCTGGCAGTAGCCCATCGAATGGATGAAGCTGCAGATGCCGCAGATCCTCTCGGCGATATACGCCATTTCCTGAAAGTCCTTTTTCTCCGCCATCTTCTCGAGGCCGCGGTGGATGAAGCCGATCGAAGGGATGGCTTCAACGACCTTCTCGTCTTCCATCACGAGATCGAGGTGGATCGGCTCGGGAAGGACCGGGTGCTGCGGACCGAAGGGGATGATCGTGCGTTGGCCCATGGGAAAATCAGGAAGGCTGATGGGGAGGAGTCATGACGAAACGCCCCCCGGCGCCGGCGCGACGGCGGGTGGGGTGTCGAGAAACGGATTCTTTTTCGCGAGGCGATAAAAGTTCCCGTTGAAGTTCAGCTTCAGGCCCGTGAGCTTGAGACCGAAGAGGTCCTGCATCTCGTTCTCGTAAGAGAACGCCCCAAAGTAGCTCTCCGTGATGCTCGGGAGGACGGGATCGTCCTTCGAAAAGGCGACGCGGAGGCTCAGGAAACGATCGTCCTTGTCGAAGCTGTAGAGAATCTCAAAGGCTTCGTGACAGGAGCCGCAGATCTGCACGAGGCGCCAGCCTTCCTTCGCGAGTGTGCCGACGCGCGCGGGGAGCGCGGCACGATCAAGGGTTTCCCAGAATTGTTCTTCGATCATCATGACGGTTTCTCCGGCTCTCCCGATCCGCCTCGACGCTTCAACTCGGCGGCCTTCCTTTCGAGGATGGCGAGGGATTGGACCACTCCGTCAATGATCGCCTCGGGGCGGACGGCGCAGCCGGGGACGTAGACGTCCACGGGGATGACCTTGTCAATGCCGCCGAGGACGTTATAGCTGTCCTGGAAGACGCCGCCGCTCATCGCGCAGGCGCCGGCGGCGACGACGACCTTGGGATCGGGCATCTGGCCGTAGAGATTGCGGACGATCTCTTCGTTTTGCACGTTGACGGCGCCGGTGATGAGGAGGATGTCGGCGTGTTTGGGGTTGCCGGTGTTGACGATCCCGAAGCGTTCGACGTCGTAGATCGGCGTGAGGCAGGCGAGCACCTCGATGTCGCATCCGTTGCAGCTGGAGGCGTCGTAGTGAAGCAGCCAGGGCGATTTTTTGAAGAAGGCCATGAAGACAAACCCTTCGGTCAGCGGAGGAGAAGTTTGACGACGGCGAGGTTGGTCGCGCCGAGGATCGCGGCGGCGATCCACGCGGCGCGGACGGTGACCTTCCAGGTGAGGCGGGCGTAGGCGTTGTCCACGACGACCTCAAGGAAATAGACGGCGAGGGCGGCGGCGACGCCGAGCGCGGGGTTGAAGGCGAAGAAGAGCCAAACGAATCCGAGGAGGAGGACGTTTTCGTACCAGTGGGCGATTTCGAACAGCGCGAGACTGCGTCCCGAATACTCGGTGGTGATCCCTCGGACGAGCTCTTGATGGGCGTGATGAGAGGCGGAAAGGTCGAAAGGGGATTTCCTCAGCTTGATCGTGAGGATCAAGAGAAAACCGAGAAAGACACCGGGCAGTTGGAGCACGAGCGGGATACCGGAGGAGGCGAGGGCGTTCACATGGAAGCTTCGGCCGGCGAGATACATCCCGACGGCGGCGAGGAGGAGCATCGGCTCGTAGGCCATCATCTGGAGGATTTCGCGTTCGGCGCCGACGTGGCTGTAGGGGGAGTGCGTGGACCACGCGCCGAGAGCGAGCATCACGCCGGCGAGGGTGAGCGCAAAAATCACGAGAAGGAGGTCGCCGCCCGCGAAGAAGATCGCGCCGCTCGCCAAAACGAAGGCAAAGAAAGCGACCATGTAGAAGTTCTGGAACCGGTTCACGACGCCTCCCCGTTTGTCCCAGAGCTTGAGCGCGTCGTAGAACGGCTGGAGGAGCGGCGGACCGACGCGCCCCTGCAGGCGGGCGGAAAGGATGCGGTCGGCGCCCGCGAGCAGTCCGCCGACGAGCGGGGCGGCGATGAGCCAGAGGACGACGCCGAGGAGCGCGGTTTTCATGCGAGAGCGAGCATCCCGACGGTGAGGAGGAGGGCGAGGCCCGTGGCGGTGCGGACGATGGCGTTTTCCTCGAAGAAGTCGGCGAGATAATAGTTGCGGAGGGAGACTGCGTGCGTGGCCCCGAGAGCGCCGGTGAAGGCGTCGCCGCCTGCGTTCGCGCCCGCAAGATAGGGAGGGACGCGCCGGGGCTCGCGCGGCTGGAGGAAGGAGATCGCGGGGAGGATCACGAGCATTCCGAGCATCGCGGCCATGATCAGGAGATTGCTGCGAGTGAGGAGGGCGAGAGGCGCGCCGAAGAGGCCGAGGATCCATGGATCCACGAACCAGGCCGCCGCGAGCGGAAAAAGACCGCAGGCGCCCGCCGTGAGCAGGACGAGCACGGAGAGCGCGAGGCGTTCATCGCCCACCACGTCGTCGCTCGCGCGGGCGCCGGACGGCACGCTGATGAGCTTGCCCAGCCACTTCGTCCAGAAGAAGAGGGTGGGTCCGCTTCCGAAGGCGAGCAGGACTGCGAGGAGGAGGTTGTGGTCGGCAAGCGCCTTGAGGCAGGCCCACTTGCTGATGAGCATGCCGAAGGGGGCGAGGAACATTCCGAGGATGCCGACAATCATCGCGATCGCGAGACGCGGGCGTGTGGCGATCAGGCCGCCCATGTCCTCGATGTCGCGGCTGCCGACGCGGTGTTCGATCGCGCCGACGCCGAGAAAGAGGAGCGCCTTGGCGACCGCGTGGAAGAGGATGAGCATCGCCGCCGCCCAGAGGGTCTCGGGCGTGCCGACGCCAGCGCAGGCCACGATCAAGCCGAGGTTGGAGACCGTGGACCACGCGAGCACGCGCTTGGCGTGGCTCTGGGTGACCGCGAGGAGCGCCGCTGCGAGGAAAGTCGTCCCGCCGACGAGCGCGAGGAGGAAGCCTGTACGGGTGCCGTGCAGAGCGGGGGCGAGCTTCACCACCACGAACACGCCCGCCTTCACCATCGTGCTCGAATGGAGCAGGGCGGAGACGGGCGTGGGGGCGACCATCGCCCCGAGCAGCCAGGAGGAAAAGGGGAGCTGGGCGGATTTGGTGAGCCCCGCGAAGGCGAGGAGCGCCGCGGGGAGGAGCGCCGCGCCGGGCGCGGCGACCCGCGCAAACTCGAGGGTTGGCGCGGAGGAGGAGGTCCCCGCGAGGACGATCGCGAGCGCGAAAGCCAGCCCACCGAGGGCGTTCATCCCGAGCGCGCGAAAGGCGTTGCGTGTCGCCTCTTCCGTGCCCGTGTAGCCGATCATCAGGAAGGAACAGAGGGTGGTGATCTCCCAGAAAAAATAGAGCCAGAGCAGATGATTCGCGAAGACCACGCCGAACATCGCCGAGAGGAAAAGGAAGATCAGGAAAAAGAACCCCCGGCGGCGGTCCTTTTCCTCGGGATGCCGGCGGTGGTGGTCCGCCATGTAGCCCGGCGAGTAGAGGGCGATCAGTCCACCCACGATTCCGATGATCGCCGCCATCAGCGCCGAAAAGGGGTCCACGTAAAGCGGCGTGGCGACCGGCGGGAGGTCCCTCCCGAATTCGGCCCAGCCGAGGAGGAGCCCTTGCGCGGCGATCACGACCGGAATCCATGCCTCGCGACGGCGGATGCGACGGCAGGCCGCCAGGAGGAAGAGCGTGACGACGATTTCCCCGACGATCACCGCCTGATCGGCGAAGGGAGAGGCGAAGGCGATCCAGAGAGTTTCCCCGGAGGGCAAGACGGCGGCGAGAGCGACCGATGCCGCCGCGGTCGCCGCCGCGCCCGCGCCGACGAGGAGGCGGCGGAAACCCGCTCCGCGAACCGCGGCGAGCAGGAGCGCGGGTCCGAGCGGGAAGAGAAGGAGAAAGATGACGAGGTGTTGCGCTTTCAAAGGCGTTTCCAAGATTGAGAAACCCGCCTTTACTGGACAACAGAAGAGTTAACAATGAAAGCAAAAAGTATAAGTTTCTTTGAAAGAGGAAAGCTGCAGGCGCAAGGCCGCCCTTGCGGCGCTGCGCGGCGGTTCTTTGTTCGGCGCACGGAAGTGCGGCGAAAGCGCCATCGCTCGCAGGGGGGGCAGCGGTGCAGGGTCGCCGCGAACGCCTCGGAGGAGCCGCCGTCTCCATGCCGCGGCCGATGGCCCTCCGAGGCGGGCGGACCGTCGGGGCAGAACGATTCCGGAAGCGCGGGAATCCCCGGCCGCCAGGCTTACATCAGCTCCTTGCGCAGCGCCTCGGCCTGCTCGGCGCTGATCCGCGCCGTACGATGAGCCAGCGGGCCGCCGTCGGCGAGTACCGGCTCGCAGTCTTCCAGCGCAGGGAGGTCCTCACGTTTCCAGAACAGGCCGATCGGGATGACGTCACCCCATTGATATCCGCGCTCCATCGCCGCGTGGAAATCGCCCGGGTCGTGCTGGAGTTCGTCCAGCATCTTCACCCGTTTGTTGAACCAGAGGTAGGTATTGTCTTTATTGAACGTCACGCAGGGGCTGAAGACGTCCACGAGGGCAAACCCTTTGTGAAGGATCGCCCCTTTGATCATCTCGACGAGGTGTTTCTGTTTCGCGCTGTAGCCGCGCGCCACGTAGGTTGCGCCCGCAACGATCGCGAGCGGTACGGGCATGATCGGATTTTCGACGTTTCCGAACGGCGTGCTCTTCGTCTTCATCCCCTTCACGCTCGTGGGCGAGGTCTGCCCCGTCGTCAGCCCGTAGATCTGATTGTCCATGACGATGTAGGTCAGGTTCGCATTCCTCCGCGCGGTGTGGAGGAAGTGGGCGCTGCCGATGCCGTAACCGTCGCCGTCGCCACCAGTGACGATGACGGTCATCTCGTGGTTGCCCAGCTTGAGGCCCGTCGCCACGGGGAGGGCGCGCCCGTGCAGCGTGTGCATCCCGTAGCAGTTGATGTAGCCGGGGAGGTTTGAGGAACAGCCGATCCCGCTCACGACGGCGACTTTGTGCGCCGGCACGTTCAGTTCGCCGAGCGCCGTTTGGATCGCGGCGAGCACGCTGAAATCGCCGCAGCCGGGGCACCAATCGGGGTGGATGCGGTGCTTGAAGTCCTTGGTTGTCGCCGCGGCGGGCTGGGCGGAAGACTCGGTCGGAGTTGAAGAACTCATGGAGGAAGAAAGGAAAGGGGGAGGGGGAAGGCTTCGGGTTTCGGTTTATCGTCAGACGGAGATTTCGTGTTCGGGGACGGAGAGGGTCGTCTTCCCCGCGAGCTGCTCTTTCACGGCGGCGACGAGTTGGCGCGGAGTGAAGGGTTCGCCGTCGTATTTGCGAATATGCCCGTGCGCGGAGAATCCGGTTTCGGAACGCAGATAGCGCGCGAACTGGCCGCTGATGCTGTTTTCCACGATCACCGCCCGTTTGGCTTGGACGAGTGCGTCGAGGATCTCCTTCGCATGGAACGGGACGAGCCACTTGATGTGGAGGTGATTGGCGATGATTTTCTCCTCCGTGGCCAGGCGGGCGATCGCCTCCCGGATCACTCCGAGCGTCGAGCCCCAACCCACGAGAGTGACCTCCGCGTTCGCGGCGCCAAAAAGGCGGGGCGGAGCGACCGCGCGGAGCATCCCCTCCACTTTGCGCATGCGTTTTTCATGCATCGCCCGCCGCTTTTTCGGGTTTGTGAACTCGTCACTGATAAGCACGCCGTCCTCGTCGTGCTCGTCGCTCGCCACCACGTGCAGGTGTCCGGGCGTGCCGGGCACCGCGCGCGGAGAGACGCCGCTCTCGGTGATCTTGTAGCGGAGATAGGCGCGGTCGTTGGAGCCGCTCGTGGGATTCACGTCCGCGGGGACGTCCTTCGGGAAGAGGATGGGGCCGCGATCAATGGGCCCATTGAACTTCAGCGCCGCGGGGTCCACGCTCGACGTGCCTTCGGAGACGAGGAGGTCGCTCAGGATGATCCCCGGGCAATGGAAGCGGTCCAGGAGATTGAATAGCTCCGGCACGGTGTCGAACGCGTCCTGTGAGCTGGACACCGACACGATCGCGCGCGGGTAGTCGCCCTGACCGGCGCCGAGCATCTGCCAGAGGTCGCCCTGCTCCGTCTTGGTCGGCACTCCCGTCGCGGGGCCCGCGCGCTGCACGTCAATGCCGACGACGGGGATCTCCATCATCGCGGCGGCGCCGAAGGCCTCCGTCATCAGGGCGAAGCCTCCGCCCGAGGTGGCGCACATCGCGCGGCAGCCGGCGTGTCCGGCGCCGATGATCATGTTCGCGACGCTGATTTCATCCTCGACCTGGCGGACCATGATCCCGAGCTCGCGCGCGTGTTTCGCAAACCACACGAGCACGCCTGTGGCCGGACTCATCGGGTAAGCGGCGTAGAAGTTCACTCCCGCGGCGGCGCCACCCATGGCGAGGGCTTCGTTCCCGGTGATCACTCCGAATTCCCGTCCCGTCTTCGGAAGCGGGCGCGGCCAGGGCTTGAAGTGCGCGGCGGCGTATTCGTAGCCGCCCCTTGCGGCGCCGACGTTTTCGGCGATCACCGCGTCGCCCTTCTTTCGGAACTGAACGGTGAGGATCTCCTCAAGGAACGAGAATTCGATGCCGAGCATGTTGAGCGTCGCGCCGAGGGCGACCGTGTTGCCGAGCAGGCGGTTCGGGGTGATCTGTTTCGCGGGGATCGCGCACAGTTGGACGCCGTCCGCCGCCGTGCCGGGTTTCACTTTCTCCGAATCGAAAAGGACCGAACTCCCCGCCTTCATCAGGCGGAGATGGCGGTCCATCGTGTCCTGATTCAGGCAGAGGAGTGCGTCGAGGCGGTCTCCGTGGCAGAGGACCTCCTCTTCGCTTGCGCGCAGGGTCAGGAAGGTATGCCCTCCGCGGATGATGGACTGATAGGCGTTGTAGGCGAAGAAGTGCAGGCCGCGGCGGGCGAAGATGCGCGCGAGGACATTCCCCGAGGTCGCGATCCCTTGCCCGTTCTCGCCGCCGATACCGATGGCAAAGTCAACGTGGGACATGAGGCGCTCACTCTAACTCAACATCCTCCGTTCGCAAGCAGCCCTTCGCCGCCGCGAGAACGCCTGGACTAGACCGCCTTTTCTCCGCGTTCGTCGGTGCGGATGCGCACGACCTCTTCCACGGCGGAAACGAAGACTTTGCCGTCGCCGATCTTCCCGGTGCGCGCGGCCTTTACGACGGTGTCCACCGCCTTCGTCGCGACCGAGTCGGCGACGATGACTTCGATTTTGACCTTCGGCAGGAAATCCACAGTGTATTCGCTCCCGCGGTAGATTTCGGTATGGCCCTTCTGACGTCCGAAGCCTTTCACCTCGGAAACCGTCATTCCCTCGACTCCAAGTTCGCCGAGGGCGTGTTTCACTTCGTCGAGCTTGAACGGTTTGATGATGGCTTCGATTTTCTTCATGGAATACGAGGACTTTTCCGCTTTGCGTCATACGGAATCGGCGGGAGACTGTCCACTTTAATCTTGTGCCCTAGCAGAGATTGCTCTACCGCCAAACACCGTGAAATCCATTCGTCTCGGCGTCCTCGGCGTCGGTGGCATGGGCGCCCACCATGCGAAAACCGTTCTCGATGGCAAGGTCCACGGCCTCGAGCTGGCCGCCGTATGCGACCTCAACGTCGCCGCGTTCAAGCTCGCGCCCGACCTTCCCCGCTTCACCGATTCGGAGGCCTTGCTGGACGCGGGCCTTGTGGACGCCGTCCTCATCGCCACGCCGCATTACGCGCACACCACGCTCGGCATCGCCGCGCTGAAACGCGGTCTCCACGTCCTCGTTGAAAAGCCGATTTCCGTCCACAAGATGGACGCCGAACGCCTCGTCGCCGCGCACCGTGGGAAGAAGCAGGTTTTTGCCGCGATGTTCAATCAGCGCACCGACGCCCAGTTCATGAAGGTGCGCGAGCTCGTTTGCAACGGATCCCTCGGAGAGATCCGCCGTATGAGCTGGATCGTCACCGACTGGTTCCGTTCGGACGCCTACTACGCGTCCGGATCCTGGCGTGCCACCTGGGAAGGCGAAGGCGGCGGCGTGCTCCTCAACCAGTGCCCGCACCAGCTCGATCTCCTCCAATGGATTTTCGGGATGCCCGCGCGCGTGCGCGCCTTCTGCCGCTTCGGGCGCTACCACAGGATCGCCGTCGAGGACGACGTTACGGCGTATCTCGAGTTTCCGAATGGGGCGACCGGCGTCTTCGTGACCACCACCGGCGAACTGCCGGGGACCAATCGCCTCGAAATCGCCGCCGAGAACGGGCGGCTCATCCTCGAAGGCGGCAAGATCGAATTTCTCCGCAACGAAATTCCCACGACGAAGTACTGCCGCACGACGGCGCGCCTCATGGGTGCGCCGCCGACCTGGAACATCGCCATCCCCGTGTCGAGCGCCATGTGGGGCGGACAGCACCAGCTCGTGCTCCAGAACTTCGCCGACGCCATTCTCGAAGGGAAACCGCTCATCGCGCCCGCCTCGGAAGGGGGCCGCTCGGTCGAGCTCGGCAACGCGATGCTCCTTTCGACCTGGCTCGATCGCACGATCGAACTGCCGATGGATGGACGCCTCTTCGCGCGCGAACTTCAGAAACGCATCCGCGCCGAGCGCGCCACGAAGAAAAAGGGCAGAGGTCCCCGCCGCTGATTCTCCGGCGTCTTCCGTGCGCGGAGGCGACGGGCCGCGATCTTCGGCCCTTTTTCCTGGGCGCTTCAGCCCCGCAGTTCGCTCAGCTCCACGGTCCGTCCTTCGCGCCGGGACTTTTCCGCTGCGAAGACCACGGTGTGCGAGCGCAGGGATTCCTGTGCGTTGGTGAGAATGAGCCCGGCTTTTTTCTCCCGGATCGCCCTCAACCACGCGCGGACCACCCGGTCGTCACCGCCGCCGTGGCCCCCTTCCTCTTCCTTCACGAGGATCTCTTCGGTATTCCCGCTCGCGAAGGGGCGGACCACAATCCGGTTCTCGAAAAACTCCATTTCCCCCTCGGTGCCGTGCAGACGGATCTTGCGGCCGCCGGTTTGCGTGAAGGCCGTCATCGTGAAGGTGGCGGTGATCCCTCCCTTAAATTCCATGGCGACGACCTGGTGGTCCACCACGTCGTTGCCCGCGCGCCAGACGCAGCGGCCGTAGGGGCCTTTGCGGATCGCCTCGAGGTGCGCCGCGTGCGAGTGGTCGGGGGAAACCGCGGTCGCAGGCCAGATCTCGCGGTTGCCGTTCACGTAGTGGCGGATCGCCGAGTAGGGGCAGGTCTCCTCGACGGCGCAGCCGTCCGTGCAGCGTTCCGTGCTCCCTTTTGGGGCGTGTTCAGGGCGGAAATAAGACAGCGATCCGAACGAGCTCACTCGCAGGCATGGCGCGCCGACAAGGTGGCAGATGTAATCCACATCGTGGCAGCTCTTTGCCATGAGCATGAAGGTGGACTCCGCCTCGCGTCCCCAGTTGCCGCGCACGAAGCTGTGCGCCTGATGCAAGAAGGCCACCGCTTCGAGCTGGTCGAGCGACACGAGCTTCCCAATCCGCCCTTCATCGAGCAGGTTTTTCAGCGTTGCGAACGCCTTGTGGTAACGGAGCGAATGGCACACGGCCACGGCCCTCTTCGAGCGGCGTTGCGCCGCTTCGATCGCGCGGCAGTCCTCGATCGTCACCGCCATCGGTTTCTCGAGGAGGAGGTCGTAGCCCTGATCGAGCGCCGCCACCGACGGCTCGACGTGCTCCCGGTCCATGGTGGCGACGATCACCGCGTCGCACGACTTCGGACGCGCAAGGAACTCCCGCCAATCCTTGAAAACCGCGCCTTCACCCAGCCCGTGTTTTTTCGCGAATGCCTCGCGATATGCCGCGCGCGGTTCCGCCACGGCCGCCACCCTCGTCTGCGTTGGTATCTTTGCGAGGAGCTCGCCGAAGTGGACGCCCCTCCCACCCGCGCCGAAGACGGCCACGGCAAGCGGCTTTGAGGAGGCGCGGGAGATGGAGCGGGAGGGGAGAGACTTGGACATGCGTCCACTTCAAATTAATCGGGCGTAATCGTCAAGGTTCAAGCGCCATACGGGAATCCCGCAGTAGCGCTCCCCTTCGGGGCAGATCGGCCTCTGCCCGGCGCGGTCGCGCAGGCCGCAGGGCGGCAGAAGAAACTTTCCGATGCGCGGGTTCACCTCGCGCACCTGGCGGGCTTCGTCCAGCGCTGCGAGCCAGATTTCCTCCTGCGCGTTGTAACAGAGCCGCATTGCGCACTTGTGGCGGAGGCTCATCAGATCGGCCGATTCGGTGAAGCGGATCGCCACGGCGTTCGGGAGCGCGTAGGCGGCGAACTCGTCCGGAGCGCCCGCCGCGCGCAGTGCCGTGAGCCCCTCCCACGCGCGCGCCATCGCCCGTTCGTAGAGCGCACGGCATTTCGCGTCGGCCCGCACCACCGCCGGGGTGATGTAGTCCGGGTCGCGCGTCAGATAGGCCGCGAGACAGGGACGCGACCCCGGCGTCATGCGGTGGCGCTGGTCCTGGGAATCGGCCGTATGACTGAGTTTTTTGCGAAAGGTCCATGCGGGATGGAAGAGGGCGCGCGCCACCTTCGAAAGGCTCGTGAGGTTCATCGCTTCTCCGAGGAGGCGGTTGCGCGCGGGATCGAGCGCCAGGGCGATCGCGTCGTCGTCTTCCAAGTCGGCACGCGGCGCGCCGAGGACCTCGCGTACGGCGTCGGCCAGCAGCTTTTCGTTGTTCACCTTGTGGTCCACGAGCAGGGAAACCCGTCCGCCGAGGTCCACGTCGAATTCGTGGATGAACTGCGCCTGGGCGCGGGCGTCCGCCGCGCCGACGGCTTCCCGGAAGAAACGGTGCTCCGCGGTTTCCTCGAGGGGGATCGGTTCTTCGAGCACCGCCCGGTATCCGGGTGCGACGCGGAGAAGCTCCTCCACCATCGCGCCGACCACGAGCGCCTGTTCCGCCGGCGCATCCATCTGGCGGCAGCAGCGGTGGTAGCGCATCAGGGTGATGCCGCTCACCGTATGGTAGAGGTTGGTGAACGTGCCGATCGGAAGCGCGTAGCGCGCCGCCTCCATGCAGCGTTTTCTGATGGCGTCGCGCGTCGTTTTTTCCTCGGGGTTTTTTGCGCGCCCCTTGAAGCGCGCGAAGTATTCCTCGGCCACCGGTGGTTCGAGCGCCGCTGCCAGCTCCCGATAGGCTTCGAACTGCCCCTCCGTCGTCCGGCGGTACACTTCGAGCGCCCGCCCCTCCAGGGGCGGCACCGCGCAGGTGTCGGGCTTCACCTCCACATATCGCTGGCTCACCTGCTCCGAGTTATAGAACGGATGGCTGTGCAGGAACGTCCAGACGAACTGGCGCGAGACGTTCGCCAGGGCGAACTGGAAGTGGGCATGTTGGAAGACCGTATGATGCCCTCCCAGGTAAAGGCTTCGCGCCAGGTCGTCGCGGCGCGGCCAGCCCGCCACTTCTTCCGCAGTCACGATCCCCTTCGCCGAGTAGCAGGTGCGCGCCGCGGCCACAGCGTTGTCGAAGGCGTTCGAAAAAGCCCCCGTGAGACGGACGACGGGCGGCGCGGAGAGGAATCGGAGAGGAACGCTCATGCGTGAGGTCTTGCGGATTTCGCGTCGAGCCTTTACCTTGGCGCAACTCGCGTCCGGTGTCCACGCCCCGAGCGCGCTCCCCGCCATGCCGACCATCCTTCTAGTGGACGACGAACCCGCCAACCTCGAAGTGGGCGCCGAACTGGTGGCCGTCGAGGGCTACAAGGCGATCACCGCCGGCGACGGCGAACAGGCCCTTCGCGCCGTGCAGGACTATCGCCCCGACCTCGCCATCCTCGACATCGTGATGCCGAAGATGAACGGCATCGAGCTCTGTCGCCGCATCAAGACCAACCCCCTCAGCTACGCGATGCCGGTGATCATGATCACCGCGCTCACTTCGCAGGAGGACAAGCTCAAGGCGATCCGCGCCGGCGCCGACGATTTTCTCACCAAGCCCTTCGACCGCATCGAGCTCGCGGCGCGCCTGCGCTCCCTGCTCCGCCTCAAGGCGATCCACGACCGCCTCGAATCCAGCCTCGCCACCCTCCGCGAGATGCAGCAGGCGCGCGAGCAGCTCCTCCTCCGCGCCGCCCGCGACGTGAACGGTCCGCTCAACGCGATTTCCGACTGCCTCCAATCCGTCGCCTCCGGGCAGCATCTCCTGCCGCCCGACGTCTCCCAGAAGATCGAGCCCGCGCTCTTCTGCGTGGACATGGTGGGCTCGATGGTCGGCGATTTCGCGAACATCATGCGCCTCGAACAGGACAAGCTCCAGATCGCCTATGAATCGCTCAAGGCCGAACAGGCCGCCAACGCCAGGCAGCAGGAACAGCAGAAGTAGGCGCTGTCCGACGCGGCTTTTCGAGCATGGAAGAATGGAAAATCCAGCCGCGCGGCAGCGCCTGCTCCGTCTGCCGCCGCCCCTTCGAGGCCAGGGAGACCTGCCACACGGTGCTGACCCTTCGCGCCGGGCAGTTCCTCCGCGAGGACCTATGCGCCCCCTGCTGGCAGGGACAGGGCGGAGGCGAGGTCCGCGCGCGCGTCGGCGTGGTGTCGCTCTGGCAGGGGGGCTTCGAGCCTCCCGAAGCGCCTCCGCCCGATCCGCTGCCTCACCAGGACGCCGAGTCCATCCTCCGCCGCATGATGGAGCGCAACTCGCCTGAGGAAGCCGAGGCGCGTTATCTCCTGGCCGTCATGCTCGAACGCAAGCGCGTCTTCCGCCATCGTGAGACCCGGCAGGGCGAGACGCCTCTCCTCGTCTACGAACACGCCGGCACCGGTGAGGCGTTCCTGATCCACGATCCGCGCCTCCGTTTGGACCAGCTCGACGCCGTGCAGCAACGCGTCTCCGCCATGCTCGACGGTGGAGGTGTCGGCGCGAAGGCATGAGAGGGTGTTTGAAAATTCAACAGAGGGCAGGCCAATTTTCAAACACCCTCTGAGAGTTATTTCACGTCCTTCACCCGGAACAACTCGCCGACGGACACTCCATAAAGGTCGTGCCCGACCCAGAGGACCGGCGACCACGCCTTCGGCAGCATGCCGACGGGTGTGAGGTCCAGCGTGTTCACATCGAGGCGGCAGAGAGTCGTCCCCTTGATGAGCCACCATGTGCCGTCCGCGCGGCGGGGGAAAACGCTTCCCGAGACCGACGCATCCAGGTCCACCCATTTGACAACGGCCTTTCGGCTGAGATCGTAAAGGTAGAGCGCATCCTTCGCCTCGCCTTCCACGCGTCCAAGAAAGATCGGATCCCGGCCGATGTCGGCGACGAAGCCGGTGGCGGCAAGGCCTTCCTTCACCGTGAGCCGCTCCACCGGCTTGAGATCGAGGTCGTAGACGCGCAGTTGGGCGGTCGCGCCTTTCGCCCCGTCGTGCACGCGGCCGGAGACGACGACGCGTTGCGATTTGGGGAGCAGGACGAACCCCTGCGGATCGAGGTCTTTCATCTCTTCGCGGAGGCCGAATTTCGTGTCGGTGGCGGGCTCGTAATATCCGAGGCCGGTTCCCGTGCTCCAGCGTTCGCGCAGGCCGAGCAGATAAAGGCGTCCGTTCGGGCCGGGCAGGATTTCCCGCGCGTGATGTGCTTCGGTGATGCCCTGGCCGAAGAAGCCGATGAGCCGCGGGTTGTCGCCGGGGCTGCCCGCCTGAGGCTGCTGGGGCGCTTTCCAGGGCAGGTTGGGGTCGTAGACCGAGAGGTTCACGTTCGGATAGCCGAGGTACCACGCTTTGCCATCCATCATGGTGATCCGCGGACTGCTCGGACCCGCCTTGCCGAAATACTCGATCTTCGCGGTTTTCGGGTGATACCGGAAGAAGCCGAGATATTGCGCCACGCTCCCGAAGAGGTCGCCATCGGGCAGCTCAACGAGCGAAACGATCTTCTGCGGCGCGGCGTTCTTCAGACGAAAACGGACCGTCTTAAACTCCTCGTTCGAACCTGCGGGGCGCCAGCGTACGTGGGACAACCCTTCCGCGTCTATTTCGCCGAGCCCCTTTTCCTCCAGCTCGGGAGGCGTCCCGGCAGGCAGGGGTTTCGTCATCTTCCAGGGGATGTGGGGATAGGTTTTGGTCGAGAGCTTCGCGGAATCGGGAGGCGCGCTCTCCATGAGCTTTCCATCCACGCACCACGCGATTTTCTTGACGCCGCCTTCGATCAGTTCGGCGACGACAAAATCCTTGTTCTCCGAGACGACCACTCGCGCGCCTTCGCCCTTGCACTCTGCGAGGAGGCGTTTCTCCCCGGTCTCCACGTTGAGCGCCATGAGCTCCCAGTCGCCCTGGCCGACGCTGACGTAGGCCCAGGGCAGATCGAGCGCGAGATAGTAGCCGTAGGTCAATCCCGCGGGACGATGCGCCCCGAGATCGGGAAAAATCTTCCACTCGAGCGTGTCGGGATTGATTCGCACCACAGCGCTCTTGCCGCTGTAGGATTGGGTGGTGGCATAGAGACATCCATCCTTGCCGGCGATGAATTTAATGAAGAAACGGTCGTTGGTGAAGGGCTTCCATTCGGCGAGCTCGCCGAGGATCTTGATCGTGTCCTCGACAGGGTCGTAATACCACATCTGCATGAAATCCACGAAGTAGAAGACCCGTCCGTTTTCGGCGCGAACCCCGAAGCGTCCGTGGAATCCGGGGAGTTCCACGGTCCGGGTTTTTCCGCCGGCGAGATCGGCGATCACCCATTCGGAGTCGGGACGCTGCTGCGGGTCTTCGAAGGCCACGAAGTTGCGGTTTGTGCCCTCGACCTTCTTGCGCACGTACTTGAAATCGGAGGTCCCGAGGTAGGTCATGAACTGGCCGATCCAGCGCCATTCGCCGCGCGCGTTCTGGACCAGTGAGCTCACAAACGCCCGCGAGGCGGTCACCGGCGCGCCGAGGTTTTCTACCGGAAGCGTCGGCGGTTCGGCGAATGCCAGGGTCAGGGTTCCGAACAGGACGGAGAGCAGTGTGGCGGGGAGTTTGCGTTTCATAAAATCACGGAGGCGGCGCAGGAAGGTCCGCGTCGATGAAGGCTTCGACAAAACGATCCGGGAGGACGGCATCCACGTGTCCATCCACAAAAACCATTTGAATCCGGTTGAAGTGATAGGCTGCACGGCGACCACGTATCAAACCTTCCGCTTCCGTCGTGATATTGTATTCGAGTCGGTCGCCGGTGTCTTCATAACCGGCATCCATCACCAACAGGACACTGTCCTGTCTCGGAATCGAACTGAGCTTGCGTTGCCAATCTGCGAGAGGAGAAGGCGGATCCATGCCGGAGATGCAGGCATTGATACAGTACATCGTAGGGCGGGCGATCTTGTCTTTCGGTCGAGGATTGAGTCGGCAGCGCATTACGGGACTGATCTCCTCCGCGCTCGTGAAGTCATTGGTGACTGAACTTCCGAGATAGGGACCGAATCGCTGGCTCCAATAATTGGGGTGGCTGCCCGACCAATAACAGGGCAGATGATCGTCGTTGTCCTGAGCGTAAAGCATGCTGGCCTGACCGATCTGACGCAGATTGTTCATGCACTCCACTCCGCGCGCACGATTCCGCGCCGATTTCAGCGCGGGCAACAGCAGCGCGGCGAGGATGGCAATGATCGCGATGACCACCAAAAGTTCGATGAGGGTGAAGCTGGAGCGGGGCGTTCTCCTTCGAACGCGACGGAGACGCGAAGAGGTGAGCGATCGGGATGGAGAAGGTCCACGAGAAACGTTGGTCATGGACAATCTCCAGAGAGGATTCATCAAGAAGGCCAGACGCGCGAGGGATATTCTACTCGAAAAATGTTTTCTGAAAATAGATAAAACCTAGAAAGATATGGAGAATTCCGAGATTTAAAAAATGGAGGCGGCACGAAATTGAGTTGGCCAAACCGTCGGCCGGCTTGCATGCTGGCGGCCATGAAATCCCTCCGCTGCCGGTTCCTTGCCTCGTTTCTCCTCCTTTCCGCGGGACTGCTTGCGCTCGATGTCGCGCGCAGCCGCGCCTCGGCCGTTGCGGCGGAGCCTTCGCCCGAGGAGGGGGAACCGCTCGATGTCCGCGATGCGCTTGTTCTCGACACGGAGCCGATCGGCATCCCGACGGGCGGAGCGATGTTCCGCCTCCTTCCTCCGGGAAAGGCGAACGACGCGTCTCCGTGGAAGCAGTTGCTCTGGTTCAAGAAGACCGAACGCACAGTGCGAAAATCGTACTTCGCCTCCTTGGATTTCGCCAAGGGAACCGTCCGCGAATTCCCCAACGAGATTCCCTCCATCCTGGCCTGGAGCCAGATGTGGCTGGACGGAAAGCTCTACGTCACGATGCACGTGATGCCGCGCCTTGCGGTCTACGATCCTGCCGCCGACACGCTCACCGATCTCGGCAATCCTTTTCCGGAAGCGGCGCCACCGGAGAAGCCGACGTTGAGCCTCTACAGCATCGCGGCGTCGCCTGACGGCGCGATCGCCCTCGGCGGTGGCAACGGCACCGATCTCGCCGTCTACGATCCGAAGACGGGCAAGTTCACTTCGTATGGGCAGATCGGTCCGCCGGGCCAGGAAGGCTACGTGTATTACGTTTCGATGGATGAAAAGTTCATCTACTGCGCCCTCCGCCACACCGGACCGTGTCAGCTGGTCGCCGTGAACCGCGCGACGAAGGAGCGCAAGGTGCTCGCCACCCGGTCGCCTGAAGGCTTCATCAGCGTGGACGGCAACCGCGCGGAATTGATTGACGAAAACAAAAACAAGGTCTGGATCCATCTTGAAAACGGGACCGCCGAAGAGGTCACGCCCGAGGAAAGCCGGAGGCGTCTCGACGAGCATCTTCGCCCAGGTTTTACGGAGGTCCGGGAGGAGGAGTTGCCCAAGGCGTATGTGGACGATTCCCTGATCGAAAAGGGGGAGCTTGCGATCCGCGTCCTTGTGCCCGATCCCTCGGTCCAGGGGAAGTTCAATGAAAAAAAATTGGAGGCAGGGCTTTCCACGGAAGGCATTCTGGATATTGCCGCTCTGCCGGACGGACGGATCGCCGCGGTCGCCCGAGGCTACGGTCCCACCGTCATTGCGGATCCGACGGGGAAACGGAACGAACTTGTTCAAACCCGGACGAGTTGTTATTCGGTCGCCGCGGTCGGGAAGATGCTCTTTGTCGGCGGCTATCCCGGCGCACGGGTGCTTGTCTACGACACGAGCAAGCCGCAGACCTCGACGATCGAGCTGCCCGATCGCCCCGCCGTCCCGATCGAAAGTCCGGAAGCCAACCCGCGCCAGGTGGCGTCGTTCCTGGCAGCCACCGACGGCGGACACATCGCCTGTTGCCTGACGCCCGCCTCGGACGGACGGGTGTATTTCATCGCGCGGCGCCATCGTTTCCATTACGGTTTCGCGCTCGTCTGGTGCGATGGCGAAGGCAAGGAGACCGGGATCATTGATGATCAGGGCGCCTTCAATCATTACCAGATCGGCTGGATGTCGCCCGCCAATCAGGGCGGTCAGCTGCTCATCGCCACGAGCGTCCAGTACAACGAGCAAATTCCCGGCACGGCGGCGGAAGATGGCGCGCTCTTCGTCTTCGACGTGAAGACGCGGAAGATCCTTGCAAAACACACCCCGCTTCCGAAGGTGAAAGCCCTCCTTGGCGTGGTCCAAACGGGGCCGGACACGGTGGTGGGCGTAGGACAACTCGAAAGCGGTTCGAGCGTGCTCTACCGGTTCAATCTGAAGACCGGAAAGACGGAACAGACGCGAACCCTGCAGACGACGGTTTGCGGGCCGGCCTACGGATCGCTTTCGGTGCCGGTGCGCAGCAACGCCTTTGTCTTGGGACCCGATGGCCAGGTTTGGGCGGGAGCGTGCGACAAGGACGGCGGTGCACCGACGCTGTTCTTCCGGATCGATCCGAAGGATTTGGCCTGCCAGATCGTGGGAAAAATCGAGGACAACCGCAACCGCCTGCTCTTCAGCGGCGGCGAACTTTACACGACCGGAAGCGCTCACGTGATTCGGCTCAAGGGTTGGAAGTAAAACGCGCGTCCGCGGAAGAGGGCGCCGGGAGCTGAAAGCCCGAAGCAGGGCGCCGGCGGTTGCACCGAGGGCACGGGAGTGCTAATCGCAGGGCATGCGTGTGATTGCCGGGTCGGCCAAGGGATTCGGGTTGAGCGCTCCGAAACACCTCGGTCTGCGCCCGACGCCGGAGCGGGTGAAGGAGGCCGTCTTCTCGAGCCTCGCGGAGCGCATCCCCGGCGCGCGGGTCCTCGACCTGTTCGCCGGAACAGGCGCCTTTGGGATCGAAGCGCTCAGCCGGGGCGCTGCCTCCGCCGTTTTCGTGGAGAAGGACGGACGCGCAATGGCGCTTGTGGCCGAGAACCTTCGCAAGACGCGCCTCGGAGAACGCGCGCGAATGTTTCGCGACGACGCCCGCCACGCGCTCGAGGTCCTTGTGCGGGAGAGGGCCGTCTTCGATCTCGTCTTTGCCGATCCGCCTTACTTCAAACCGGACGAAGCCGCACGGGGAGGGTCTCGCCGCGCGCCGTTTTCCTGGACCCAATTTCTGCTCGACTCCGAACTCCTGCCGCTGCTTGTGGCGCCGGGAGGCGTCTTTCTCCTTGAACATTTTGTCAAGGACCTCGATCTCGAAACCGAGTTTTACGCGACGGGAAAAACGCTCGGCTTCGGCGACACTCGGGTGCAGGTGTTCACGCCGCGTGCCTGACGGATGGCGAAGACGGAACACGGTCACCTCCCTGCAGAGCCTGGAGCGGAAGGAGCGATCTTCGCGCCGCAACGGCGGCGGCGCATCGTTTTTCTACGACAAAATCGCCACCGTCAGGCCGACGCGACCGGAGCGACGCGCTTCATCCCGAATGCGCGCGACGAGATCCTCTCGGATCCGTTCGCAGCGCGCGCTCCAACGCCGCGTTCCGGCGAGGAATTGGGCGCATCGGCGCACACCCGTAAGGCGCAGCGCGCCCTCCACCGTCGCGCCTTCGGACGCGTGCGCAAGAAACCGTCGGATTTCCGCGAGGAGCTGGAGTTCGAGGCCTGCGCCCATGGCCCGCGCTTTTTCGAAGAGGTCCATCTGGCGGGGCGGCGCAGACGGCACAGTGCGGCGCGCGCTGCTCGCGTAGCCGAACACGAGCCATTTCGCGAGAGCGAGGACTTCCTCCTCGGAGACCTCCGGTTTCACGCGCGTTTTGTGGTAGTGGCGGAGCAGGGTGTCGGCGACAGTTTCGAGCACCCAGCGTGGAAGCGCTGCGCCACCGATTTCGGGGTCGGAGACGAACCGCGCGGCGAGCCCCTCGAGGTCCAGCGATTCGAGACGTCCGTCCGCGTGGCGCAAAGGAAGACAATGGCAGGCGAGATGCATCGGATCAGCCGGCGCGGAGCGAGGCGGTTTCCGCATCAAAATCCTCGGGCTGCATGAAACGGCGAAAGACCGAGGCGTAACGTACGGCGGCGACCTGATCCTCGACGCGCAGACGCGCGAGGGCTTTCTCCCCGATCACGCGGGAAGGAATTTCGGCAAGACGCAAGGCTTCGATCTCCGCCGCGAGCGCCTCCGCCATGAGCGCGATCCGTTCCTCTGTCACCGGTCGCTTGGCGCAGGCCCGCCGAATTCCCTGTTCCAACTTCGCGCGGGCAAACGGCTCCCGGCGGCCGTCGCGTTTGAGGACCGTGAAATTTTCCGCGCAGATTTCTTCATGCGTGGTGAAACGATAGCCGCACTTTCGGCAGACGCGACGGCGACGCACTGCGAATCCCTTCTTCGCCACACGCGAATCCATCACCTGCCCCTTCGGAGAACGGCACTTCGGGCAGAGCATGATCGAAAGAATGCACGACCGGTATGGTTAGGTCAACCGATCTCATCCTTCATGTATGCGTCAAGATAATTTATTCTTAGAAAGCCCGCGCAAAAGTTGTTTTTGGAAAGGAAGCTCTTCCCTAAAATCTCCATGAAGGTCCCTCTTGTTCGCGCCAGAAAAGGCGACCGCGGAACGTCTTGTTCGAAGGATCGCTATTCGCCGATTTAAAAAAATGGGAGGAGAGACTACTGGAGCATCCGTTGCGCGAGGAGGCCCGCGATGGCGACCGCGTTGAAGCCGGCGTGGATGACGATGCTGGCGACGAGGTTGCCGCTCCACTCGTAAGCCAGTGCGAGGGCAACGGCCAGCACGAACAGTGGCGCGAGGCTCGGCAGATGCAGATGAAATCCGGCAAACGCCAGCGCCCCGAGGGCAAGGCCGAAGGAGGAGCCGAAGCGCGCCGTCAGGAACGGGTGAAGAATTCCTCGAAAAAACACCTCTTCAGCCACCGGCGCGGCGACGACGGCGAGGACCACGAGGCCCGCGAGGAGGCGCGGATCCTGAATCTTGAAAAACCATTCGATTACGGGTTGCGGCTCAACGGAGAACCCGACGAATTGGAGCAGCGCGTGCCAACCGATGCCGGCGACGACCGCCGGCACGAACACCGCGAGCCCCAGAGCCACCGCAGCGCCTGCGACCAGGCCCTTTCCCGCAGAGGAAAGACCGAAGGCGTGTTTCCATGCGATCCAGGTCCCCCCGAGGAGGCGGTGGATCAGGAGAAGCAGCAGCGGATAGACGATCCAGAATGTCGCCAGGGCGAACGTCACCTGGCCTTCCAACGAGGTGAGGAGCGTGTGTCGTCGCGCGAGAAGGCCCAGGGCGTTCATGAGGAGCACAGCGGCGAGCGCGGCAACGCCGAGCTGCAGGAGGCCCTTACGGCTGAGGGGACAACGAGGCGTTTCGGCGGGACGCATCCGCCAGAGCCGACGGGCGAACAGGACGAGGGAAAGGAGCGCGGCGAAGCTGAGGCCGGCGAGCGTCGTAAGGACCACCCCCAAAAAGAGGCTAGTGTGGGAGCGCATCGAGGAAGATCCGCATGAGGCGGCGCGCGAGGATTTTCTTCCGCAGCCGGGGGAACGCGCGCGTCTCGCCTCCGCGGGAAAGGAGCGTTGCGCGATTGTGGGAGGACTCGAAGCCCGAACCCGGGCGTCCCACGAGATTCGCGACAAGAAAGTCGAGATTTTTGCGAGTCAGTTTTTCTCTCGCATTGCGGAGGAGATTGCGGGTTTCAGCCGCAAAACCGACAAGGGTTTGGCCGCGCCGCTTGCGGCGTCCGAGTTCCACAAGGATGTCCTGCGTCTTCTCGAGACGCAGGACGAGGCGGGAGGTCCGTTTCTTGATTTTCTGTCGCGAAGACGTTGCGGGGCGGTAGTCCGCCACCGCAGCCGCCATGATCACGAGGTCTGCGCGGCGCGCCTCGCGAAGCGCGGCGCGCCGCATCTGTTCCGCGGTCTCGACGCGGAGGAGACGCACGCCACGGGGAGAGGGGATCGCGACGGGTCCGCTCACCAGCGTGACGCGGCCTCCGGCACGCAGGGCGGCTTCGGCGAGCGCGTAGCCCATCCGTCCTGAAGAACGGTTCGAGAGGAAACGCACCGGATCGAGCGGTTCGCGCGTCGGACCGGCGGTGATGAGGCATCGCGGAGCGCGCACGCGGGGAGCGTAGCAAACTCTTGAGAAAACGCGAGAGGTCGTGCGAAGGGGGCGCGCTCCGCCGGTTCTACAGAAACAGTTGTGCGATTTCGTCGGCGACGAGCCATCCCCTGCGTGTGAGGCGAAGCGGCGGCGCCGGCGCCGCAAGACCTTCCTCAACGATCCGCGCGATTTCCCGGCGCCAATGCGCGCGGAGCGGAAATCCGAAGTCGCGGAGAAAGACCGCTTCGTCCACGCCCCGAAGGGTGCGCAACCCGAGCGCGATCCGCTCGGCAGCGAGGGTCGCGGGCGACAATTCCTCCCGCTCGGCGACCTCCCAGGAGCCGTCGCGCAGGATGGGTCCGTTGCGGGTGCGCACGGCGGCCACGGTGGAGACGGCGCCCGGCCCGATGCCGACGTAATCGCGCCCCGCCCAGCCATCCAGGTTGTGGCGACACTCCGCGCCGGGGCGCGCGTAGTTCGACACCTCGTAATGGACGAACCCGGCCGCCCCGAGGGCCTCGTCGGCGATTTCAAACTGACGGCGCTCGAGGTCGGGCGCGGGGCGCATCTCGCCGCGCTGGAGGCGGCGGAAGAACTCCGTGTCCTCCTCGTACGTAAGGCCATAGCAGGAGAGGTGGTCGGGGGCCAGGTCGAGGGCGGCGCGGAGGGTGGCGCGCCACGATTCCTCCGACTGCCCCGGCACCCCGAAGATCAGGTCGAGGTTGATGCGCACGATGCCGGCGCGGCGGGCGGTCTCGACGCAGGCGCGGATGCAGGCGGGGGAATGGGTGCGGCCGAGCGCCCGCAGAACGGGCGGGTCGAAGGACTGTGCGCCGATCGAGAGGCGGTTCACGCCGAGATTGCGGAGGAGGTGGGCTTTCGAATCGGAAAGCGTGGACGGGTTGCATTCCATCGTGACCTCCGCCCCTTCCGCCGCGACCGGCAGGATCGGGGGCAGGAGCCGCTCCAGGGTCCGCTCGGAGAGCGCGGTCGGAGTACCGCCTCCGAAATAGAGGGTCACCGCGCGGCCATCGGGCCGCCTCCGCGCCCATTCTTCGAGCAGCCGCGGTTCGAAGGCTGCGGCAAGGGTTTTATCCATCCGCACGACGGAAAAGGCGCAATACGGGCAGATCCTCGGACAGAACGGGATGTGGAAGTAGAGGTTCAGTGGGCGGTGAACAGTGAGCGGTGAGCCGTCAGCAGCCAGAAAGGGAGCAGACAGGAGGCGGAAGGCAGAATCCAGAGCGCTTTCGGCCCGCCTTGCTTTCGCGTTTTCAGGGTGCGAATCTGCGAAGCACTGGCTTCTTGATCGGCACTGCTTACTGCTCACTGTCAACTTCTCCCATGTCCCGCATCGTCGAGCTTCTCCAGGAACTGGTCCGCATCCCCAGCGTGAACCCGCAGGGCGACGCGGGGACCCCCCACACCGGCGAGGGCGAGATCGCGATGTTCGTGGGGGATTTCCTCGTGGCGCTGGGGATGGAGGTGGAGATGCAGTTTGTCGAGGAGGGGCGGCCGAACGTGATCGGCCGCCTCCGCTCGAAACATTCGCGCAGGCATCTCCTCCTCGGGCCGCACCTCGACACGGTGAGCGTGACCGGGATGAGCATCGAACCGTTCTCAGGCGAACTTCGCGACGGGCGCGTCTGGGGGCGAGGCGCGTGCGACACGAAGGGCCCGATGTCGGCGATGCTCGAGGCGCTGCGGCTCCTCGTCGAGGGGAAGCGGTTGCCCGCCGAAACCGACCTCTGGTTCACGGGGTTGATGGGCGAGGAGAGCGGCAACGACGGGATCGAGTTCCTGATGAAGTCGGATTTTTTCGCGAAGCGCGGGGTGCGCCCGGATTTCGGGATCGCCGGCGAGCCCACCGACCTGCGCGTCGTCCATCGCCACAAGGGGGCGTTCTGGTTCCGCGTCCGCGCCCGCGGGCGCGCGGCGCACGCCTCGCGGCCCGACCTGGGCGACAACGCCATCCTGAAGATGAGGAAGGCGCTGGACTACGTGCTCGGGGAGTTGCCCGCGCCCTATGCGCAGCTCCGCGACCCGACGCTGCAGCCGAGCGGGTTCAACGTCACGACGATCCGCGGAGGACACAAGCTGAACATCATCCCGGACGCATGCGAGTTCGAGGTGGACCACCGTTCGCTGCCGCAGGAATCCCACGAGGAGATCCTCGCCCGGGTCCGCGCGGCGCTCCACGACTTCGAGGTGGAGGTGATCTCGGACCGTCCCGGCCTGGACACGCCGGCCGACAACCTCTGGATCGCCGGCCTCGTTGACATCCTTGGAGGCGCGGGCAAGCCGTTGAAAGAACGGTCGGGATTGCTCGTATCGGCCCCGTGGTTTGCGGACTGCTCGGTGATGGCGAAGTACGGAGTGCCGGCGGTGGCGTTCGGCCCAGGTTCGATTCTGCAGGCGCATACCAGGGACGAATACATCGAAGCGGAGGAATTAGAACGGGGGCTTGATGTTTTCCATCGGTGGTTTGCCGCTCTCCCTTGACCTATGGAGCACGACTTCTTTTGTCATTTCCTGCGAAGCGGAAAAGCTTTGAATGGGGCGGACGAGAAGATCCTTCTTGTCGTGTTTGAGGGGATGACGGAGTGAGGGGTTAGAATATTGGAACGGTTTTCCAAGGAGTTCGTTCCGATGGCCTTTGCTGAAAGCATTGCAACGCCGGCGACTGCTGGCGAAACAGGAAAGGTCTTGATCGTTCTTGCGTCGGGCCTTGGGGACACACTGATGTTCACTCCGGCGCTTCGGATACTTCGGGAGGCATGGCCGCGCGCTCGCCTGAGCGCGCTGGTCGTGCGCGAGGGAGAACGCGAAGCACTGGAGTGCAACCGCGATCTCGATGAGGTGCGTTTCGTGCCTTTTCTTCGGCTGGGGCTTTCGGAAGTCGTTCGAAAGATCCTCGCCCTTCGACGCGAGAAGTTCGATCTCGTTCTGTTGCCGTGTCCAGGGAATCGGATTCATTACAACCTTCTCGCGCGACTGACCGGAGCGCCCCATCGGGCGGCGTTTCGATATCTCCAGCAGAGCAGATTCAATCTGGATTTCTTGAACACGTTGCTCGTTTCGCATCGCGATGACGTCCATAACGCCGAGCACAATCTCCTCCTTGTCGAGCGGGTCACGGGCTTCCGCCGCGGAGAAATTAGGGCGGGATATCCGCCCATCAACCTACCTACGACCGAAGCCGACCGGGAAGCTGCCGCGCGCCTGTTGACCGAACAGGGCGCCATGGCGGAGGGCTGGATCGGGCTTCATCTCTCCAGCAGCCGGGTTAAGGAGATGCATCGGAAATGCTGGCCCGTGGAACATTTCGTTTCCCTCGCGCAAAAACTGGTCGAATCCCATCCGGGTCTTGGATTTCTCGTCTTTTGCGGCGCAGATGACGAAATGGAATCGCGCCAATTCTTGGAGAAGCTGGGCGACCGGGCTCGGTTGGTCCGGCAGCTTCCGGTGCGCGTGGTCGCGGAAGCGATGCGTCGTTGCCGCGCGGTGGTGACCAACGATTCGGGGCTGCTCCACGTGGCGGTGGCGGTGAACACCCCCACCGTGACGATCTTCGGTCCAACCAATCCTCGTCGCAGCGGAGCGTGGGGCGGCCGGGCGACGGTGGTGCGGAGGGACCTTTCGTGCAGCCCATGTTTTTATCATACGTCGCGGGACCTCGAATGCCTCGCCGGACTCGATTTCGCCTGTCTCCGTGAGCTCTCGGTCGCCGAGGTCACGGCCGCGGTGGAGAAAACGTTGCGGCAAGGAACCGGTTTCGGGAACTCGGAGCGACGGCGGTCTTCCGAATTGTAGAGCGGCCTTTCAGGCCGCCGCCCTACAGGGAGGTGGGACGACGTTGTTCCGGATGGCCCGGCCCCACGAGGAAGACGATCTCGCCCTTCGGGGGATGCGTCGCGAACCATGCGGCGAGTTCCGCGGAGGTGCCCCGGCGAAATTCCTCGAACTTTTTGGTGAGTTCGCGGGCGACCGCGGCGGGGCGCGCGCCGAAGACGCCGGCCGCCTGCCCGAGCATCGCGCAGAGGCGGTGCGGGGATTCGTAGATCACGAGCGTGCCGGGGAGCGTCGCGAGTTCGCGGAGGCGACGCTCGCGGGCGACGGCCTTCGGGGGAAGGAAGCCGACGAAATGGAACTCGTGGGTCGGCAGGCCCGAACCGCAAAGCGCCGCGACGGCGGCGCAGGGCCCGGGGATGACCTCGACGGCGAGGCCGCGCGCCACGCAGGCGCGCACGATGCGGGCGCCGGGATCGGAAATGCCCGGCGTGCCGGCATCCGAGACGAGTGCGAGGCGCTCCCCCGCGGCGATGCGTTCGACGACGCGCGCGCAGGCCGAGGCCTCGCGGAACGCCGGGCAGGATTCGACGGGGCGGGCGATGCCATGGCGTTGCAACAGGATCGCCGTGCGGCGGGTGTCCTCGGCGATCACCGCCTCCGCCTCGCGCAGGACGCGCAGGGCGCGGAGGGTGATGTCCTCAAGGTTCCCGATCGGGGTGGCAACGATGGAAAGGATTCCGCTCATGGTTTCGCGCGCGCGGCGTCGGGGTATCTGGCCGCAAGCTCCTTCCGGAGGCGAGCCGCCTGGTTGGTGTCGCCGGCGCGCTCGAAGGCCCCGGCGGCGCGCGCGAGGGCGTCCGGGGTGACCTGCGGGTCGGCGTAGAGGAGGGCGACGCCCAGCCACTGCTTGGCGGCCTCGTCGGGTTTGCCCTGCGCATCGAAGATCTCGCCGAGGATCATGCGGGCGTCGGCGTTGGGGCGTCCCTCGGGCTGTTCGGTCATGATCGCCTCGACAAGCGTTCGCGCCTCTTCGAAATCCTTGAGGGCTGCCTTCGCGCGCGCGAGGTCGAGGCGTCCCGCCACGGAATCGTCCGGGTCGGTCGCTTCGGCGACATAGGTTTCGAGGTGTTCGGCGGCAGGCTTCCATTTGCCCTGTGCGCCCAGGCTGGCCGCAAGCGCGCGCCGGGCGGCGTGGCGCAGCGGCGCCCCCGCGGGATGCGCGAGGAGTTTCGCGAAGAGGGGAACGGCGGCGGCGTGGTCGCCCTCGGCAGCGCTCTGGCGCGCCGCCCAGTCCCAGATTTCCGGCGCCGGGAGCGGGACGCCGTCCGGCAGCGCGAGGAGTTCCTTCGCGAGCGGGGTCCTCTGGTGGAGCAGGTACCTGGCGAGGACGAGGCGGGAGGTGGCGTTCGCGCCGAACGCGGTGGGGTTCATCGCGCGCGCTTTCTCGAGGGGGGCGAGCGCCTCGGCGTACTTCTTTTCGTCGAAGAAGCTGGCGCCCGTCCAGTACTCGGCCTCATCGAGGAAGCGGGTCTTCGGGTATTCCTTCGCGAGGCGCCCGTAGGCCTCGCGCAGGGCGGCGGGTCGGCCCAGTGCGCCCTCGAGGAGCGCGATGCGCCGCAGCACGTCCTCGCGCTCCGCGGCCTTCGGGAATCGGTCTGCGAGGTCCTGGAAGGCCTTGAGCGCGGCGTCGTAGCGCCCGAGCTGCTGGCAGGAAAGGCCGAGGAGCACGAGCCCCTGCGGCACGAGCGGGTGCGAGGGGTGCTTGCGTGTGAATTCCTCGAGGCGGGGCACCGCCTCGGCGTGCCGGCCTGCTTTCGCGAGACTCGCGCCCCAGCGGAAGGCGACCTCGGGCGCGAGGGCCGGGTCGAGCGCGGCGGGTTGGACCTGGGCGTAGGCGACGGCGGCGGCGACGAAGTCCCCGCGCGCGAAGGCCCGGTCGCCGAGGAGGTAGAGCACGCGGGAGGCGCCCGCCGCCTTAGGGTTCGCGCGCAGGAACGCCGCAGCCTCGTTTTCCCACCCGGCGGCGTTGGCCGCCGCAAGACAGATCACCCGCTCGCAGGCGGCGTTGACCGCCTCGGCGTGTTTCGGGAAGCCGCGAGCGAAGGCGCCGTAGGCGGCTGCAGCCTCGGAGGTCCGCCCGAGGCTGCGGAGGGAGTGCGCACTGAGCAGGGCGGCGTCTCCGCGGCGGTCCTCGGGCAGCTCCAGCTTCGGGTCGGCGGCCATGCGCGCCACGGTCTCGTGCTGGCCGAGGCGCCAGTAGCAGGAGAGGAGCGTCCAGTTCGCGCGGGCGAGCGTGTCGCCGGCCGGGAGCAGGCGCCGCGCCTTTTCGAGGAATGCGGCGGCGGCGCCCCAGCGTGCTGCACGCAGTTCGATCGCCGCAGCGCGTAGGCCGGCTTCGGCGCGAAGTTTCGCGGCCGCATCGGTGTCCAACGCCTTGCCGTAGAGAAGACGGGCTTCCTCCACCTGTCCGGCGGCCTCGACCGCGCGGCCGAGTTCGAGGAGCGCGAAGCCGCGGTAGGAGTTCGCCTTCTCCTGCTGCGCCAGTTCGCGGAGTGGGGCGACCGCTTCGGCGGTCCGCCCGAGTTTCAGGAGGAGCTGAGCTTGAGAGAAGCGCGCCGTGAGGCGCGTCGGCTCGTCTTTCGCGCGCGCGGCGGCCGCTGCGAAGCGCACGAGGGCCTCGGCGGGTTTGCCCTCGGCGTTCAGCATCTCGCCAAGGCGGAACTCGACGCGTCCCGCGAAGACGCCCGAAGGGAAACGGCGCGCCGTCTCTTCGAACCGTGCGCGCGCCTCGAGCGTTTTGCCGAGCGCGCGAAGGCATTCGGCGGAACGGTAAAGGGCTTCCTCAACGCCTTTCGCGGTCGGAAACCACTGCAGATACTTCTCGTACTCGGAGAACGCGAGTTCGGGAAAGTCTCTCGCGAAAATCCCGTTGGCGGCATCGAGCTGCGCGCGCGCCGAGGGGTCGTCCTCCGCGGCGGCGGTTCGGAACGCGAGCACCGTCGCCAAAAGCGCGATGCGGAGGGCCGGGATCATGCCTGATGTATGATAATCCGTCCGGCGGAAAGAAACCACGGAGGAAACGCGGCTGAGGAAAGCGCGATCGGTTTGCGTTTCATGCGCGGGCGCGTGTCGGCGTGCCGATCGCCCATCTTCCGCCATCCGCGTTCCTCCGCGGCTCTCCGGCGGCAGGCAAAACCCTTGCATCGAGGCGGGGATGGAAGCACATTCCCCAACCCATGAATGCCGACCAGGTTCGAGAAGCGCTGAAACAAGTGAAGTATCCCGGTTACAGCCGGGACATCGTGTCGTTTGGAATCGTCAAGGACATCCGCGTCGAGGGGGGGCGTTGCGCGGTGAGCATGGAGCTGACGAGCTCGGATCCGAAGGCGAGCGATGAAATCCGCCGCGCCTCGGAAGCTGTGCTTCGCGCGCTGCCCGGCATCCAACAGGTCGAGGTCGCGATGGGAATGAAGGCGGCAGCGACTGTCACCCCGAGGCGTCCGGGATTGGAGAACATCCGCCGAAGCCTCGCGGTGGCGAGCGGCAAGGGCGGTGTTGGGAAGTCCACGGTGGCGGTGAACCTCGCGCTGACGCTGGCGAAGCTGGGCGGGAAGACGGGGCTTCTCGACTGCGACATCTACGGTCCCAGCATTCCGTTGATGATGCGCGCGCACGAGGCGCCTGAAATGCAGGACGGAAAAATCGTTCCTGTTGAGAGCCATGGAATCAAGCTGATGAGCATCGGGTTTTTGATGGATCCGGACGCGCCGGTGATCTGGCGCGGGCCGCTCATCGCTCAGGCGATCCAGCAGTTTCTTTTCGAGGTGGCGTGGGGGCCGCTCGATTGGCTGGTGATTGACCTCCCTCCCGGCACGGGCGACGCGCAGCTTTCCCTCTGCCAGGCGCTGCCGCTCACGGGGGCGGTGATGGTGACGACACCTCAGGAGGTGGCGCTCCTCGACGTACGCAAAGCCTCGGCGATGTTCAAGAAAGTGAATGTGCCGATTCTCGGCGTGGTCGAAAACATGAGCTTTTTCCTCTGCCCGTCGGATGGGAAGCGTTATGAGATTTTCGGGAGCGGGGGAGGGGAGCGCGAAGCGAGGCGTCTGGGCGTGCCGCTGCTGGCACAGGTGCCGATCGAGATGGCGGTCCGCGAGGGAGGGGACCAGGGCTCGCCCATTGTGGTCGCTTCACCCGATTCCGCCTCGGCGAAGGCCTTCCTCGCCGCCGCGCAGATGTTGGAGAAGCAGCTTCCCGCAACAGCGCCCTGATCCCTCCTCCGGAGAGAGGAGGGCGGCGCGCCGGATCCCTGCGCCGGCCGATTGTGGAGCCGCTTTGTTTTGACGGACCTATTTTTGGCCCAGGAGGAGGATGACGACGTCGAGGATGAAGAGCGCGACGATGGCGGCCTCGAGCACGAGTGTCCATCGGTTGAATTGGTCGTGCTGGGTGATCTCGTAGATCTGGTCGAGCATGCGAAGCTTCTCGCTGACGATACGCCGCCAGTCGTCGAGGTGGAAACGTTCGGCTGCCTGGGAGTATATCCGCGCGAGATGCCAGTCGCCGAAGAATTTGGTGAGGTTCGACATCTCGTCGTTGAGGCGCGCGAGATCAATGCGGATTTCGCGCAGGTCGGTGAGCACTCGCCGCCGCCGGCGGATGTCGCGGCCGCGCAGGTCGGCATAGGCGCGGTCCATGGTTCCGTCGAGGAGGCGATCGTACGATTCGAGTCCGGCAAGCTGCACGTTGGCGAGCTCGAGCACGTGGAGGATTTCCTCGAATCCCTGGGGGGCGTTGACGAGCAAAGCGGCGTCCCAGTCCACGACCGCGAGGTCGTCGTCGTAATAGCTGAGCGCGCGCGAGGCGCTTTCCTCGGCTTCCTGTTCCGAGAGGCGCGCGGCCTCGGGCTCCTCGGTGAGCAGGGCGGCCACCGTGCGGCGGTGGGCGCGGAGCCAATCCATCGCGTGCGGGATGGGGCCGTGGATGCAGAAGACGGTGTATGCCTCCTCGCTGACCGGCCGTTCGTAGGGACGAACGCAGAAGGAGCGGAGTTCCTCGAAGGCTTCCTCGGCGAGGGCGAACGCGCGTTCTCCGAGAGGTTCTCCGTCGAACAGCGGCTCGTGGAACGCCACGAGATCCTCGATGCGTTCGACTTCGAAATCCACGGATACGGCGACGCTCATGATGCCCACTGGCAGCAGTTTGATGGCGCGTTCGAGGCGAGCCCGCCCCCGTGGCCCGCAACGCTCGACGGCGGGCAATCGCACCATTTGCGGGCGGAAAAAGAGCAGATCGCGCGGCCGCCGCTTGCTGGCGTCGAGACGGAAGGTTTCCAGCGGCTGTCCCAGGAGGGTCGGGGAGGGGACGGGGCTGAGGTCGTAGGCGATATCGAACGCGTAAAGATAGACCACGCGGCCCCGGATCGTCGCTGGAGAAAGCGTGAGAGATGGAACGCTCATGGAGAAATCCTTTTCAAGGGCGTCTGACCCTGTTCACGCTTTGGACAAAGGCTCGCCTTTGATCAGCGCGCAAGCCTTGGTTGAAGCGCTCCGTTCGATCACTTTCCGCTCGGACCGACCTGGCGGGAATCAAGGGTGACTTCCGGCAACGCCTTGAGCGTGAAGGTGAGCCAGACGCGCAGGTCCGAGGCATGGTCTTGCGGGCGCAACTGGCTCAGACTGAGAGAGACCAGCCACGAATGGAGGTCGCGATCGAGCGCGTAGGACTGCTCGAACAGCTCGCCCGTGGTGGGTTCGAAGCGGTGTTCGGAGCGGAACGCCCAATCCTCGTTGATTTGCCAGCCGAAGTTGAACCCCACCTGATCGCCCACCCCGCGGAAATAGTTGTGCGAAAGGGAGACCTTCCAAGTCTTCTTGCTGAAGAGGGTGATGCTGTTTTCGATCTGGCGGAACTGGAGGTTGTCGTAGTCGTAGCGCAGGTTCGTCCCGACGGCGAGCCAGCGAACGGGTTTGGCGCTGAACTCGGCGAAGAGGTCGGAGAAGGTTTTCTCTCCCTCCGTCTTTTGGAGGTTGTAGTCCTGGTAAAGATAGAGTTCCGCGAGGTCCCAGGTCGCTCCGTCGCGCTTCGTCTGGAGGCGCTGGCGAATGCCGGGGCGCAGCACGTTGCGGCGATCGATCGAATCGATCCCCGTGTATTGTGGCCAAGTAATCGGCACGAGGTCCTTGTTGATCCCGTAGCTCGCGCGGTCCACGTCGAATTGATAGAGGTCCCGCGGACGGTGGTTGGGGTGCGCGGTGAACCCGTAGATGAGGCTCGGCTCCACAACGTGGCGGAGGCCGTCGATTTCCCACTTCGCATCCTTGACCTTGGACCAGGTCCGCGTCGCCTTGAAGCTGGTCTCGAAGCCGGCGGTGCCCGCCACACGGACGAGCGACGGCTGATTGGCGGCGGAGGGCGAGCGGTCGTAGAAGGTGGCGCGCCCCCCGATGCGAGGGACGAACGAGAGCCAGCCGAAGTATTGTTTCGGGTAAAGGATCTGGTGGAAGGTGTCCACGCGGGTCGTGTCGTAGTCGGCGAGCGGGCTGAACCTCGAGTTCTTGCGCGAGAGATACGCCACCGAGTTCTCGCCCTCATAAAAAAGCGGCGCTTCGGGGATCGGCTGGCGCTTCAGATCGTAGCGCAACTCCGGCAGTCGCTCGGTGGCGGTGTCCCAATTATTCACTCGCGCGCGGGTCAGCAGGCTCAGCGTCGCGTTCGGCGACCACTTCGTGAACTCGAAGAAATTGTCCGGTTGCGGATCGTGCTGAAACTCCCTTTCGAAGAAATCCTGGAGGAAGTTCGCGTCGCTCAGCTTGTTGACCTTGAGCTTGCTGTAAAGATCCTCGCGCAGGTCGGCGTGCTGCACGACGCGCAACTGATAGCGATTCGGATTGATCGTCTGCCCCTGGGTGCCGCTTCCCGCGGAGATCACATCCACGTTGGGGTTCCCCTTGACCTTCGTGTCCTGAGCGAAGTAGGCGCGGATTTTTCCAGTGACTCGCGGTTGGAACTCCCCTTCGCGCGCCGGATCATACGGATCTCCCGCTTTGTAACGCAGGTCCACGCCTCCCGCCAGGCCCCGCTCGCGGCGATAATCGAACCGGTAGGTGGCGCGCAAGTCGTCCGTAATCGCCGTTGCGTACGAGTTCAGCACAAAAAAACCCCAGCCCGATCGCGACCCGATCTGAACGCTCGTCCCCGTGTTGGCGCCGTCGTAGCTGTCGTCGAGCATGAAGACGATGTAGGGGAAGTAGAACACCGGCAGATCGCCGACCATCAGTACGATGTTGTGAAAGGCCACGCGGCTGCCGGGATAAACGACGATCGTGCTGGCGCGCAGTTTCCATCCCGGTTTGTCGTAGTCGCTCGTGGTCAGGTAGGAATCCTTGATCACGTAGCGGGTGTCGTCCTGGCTTTCGAGGGACTTGCCCTCCACGAAAATCCCGCGTTCAAGCTGCGCGCGCGCAGGGCCGGTCTTGATCGCGCCCGTCTCGAAGTTGTATTCGAGGGCTTCCGAGTTCCACTGGCGGAGCCCTTGGCGCAGGCGGACATGCCCCGTGGCCTTCACGTCTTTCGTGCGCGTATTGACCTGCGCGGTGTCGGCGAGCAGCTTGGCGTCTGCGCGCGTCACCACCACGTTCCCCCGGGCGATGATCACCCCCGAGGTCTGGTCCATGTCCATGCTGTCCGCTGTGGTCTGAATCGGCGGGCCTTTCGGATGACGGGGCGCCGCCTGCGGCGCGCGGAGGCGGCTCACGGGAGGTGGATTGAGCCGTTCTCCGGGCGTCGGAGAATGCGCGACCGGCCGCAGGTCCGGGATTGGCGCGGAAGTGTGCACGACCGGCGGTGACGGAGGGCGAATTGGCGAGGTTCCTTCAGTCACTTCCTGGGCGATCACGACGGCCACTCCCGAAAGAATCGCCCCCGCCGCGAGGAAGATTGAGAATCGGGAGGAAGACATGAGAAACCCGCCGCCGTACGCAGGCGAATTGGTCCCGCTTCATGGCAGGCGCGTGCGAGAGAATCAAGAGCATTATTCTCTCTTTTGTTTCGTTCGGAGAGGAGGTTTTTGGCGATCTGACGCTTTGACTTTACGGCCGGAAGCGCAGCGGTCCGGGAAAGGTTGAAATCGTGGGGGCCCGGGCCATGCTGGCCTCATGATGGGTTGGTTTTCACGCCGCCGTGCTTCGGCGCCGCGATCCGCCGCCGCGGCGGATTGGCTGCGCCTCGCGCGGCGTTGGGTGTCCGCGTGGCCCCAGCTTTCTCCGGAGGAACGCGTCCGACTCGAGGCGCAGACGTGCGAATTCCGCCGGAAGAAACATTTCGAAGGCTGCGGTGGGCTTGAAGTCACCGAGGAAATGCAGACGGCGATTGCGGCGAACGCCTGTCTCCTCACGCTCGGCCGCGACGGGCCGCTTTACTCGAAACTCGTCAGCGTGCTCCTTTACGAAAAACCATTTCGCGTTACGGTAAAACATGAAGCCTCGGAAGGCGTCATCGAAGAATACGAAGAGGAGCGCACCGGCGAGGCCTGGGAACACGGGTCGGTGATCCTCTCCTGGGAGGAGATCGAGGAGGACCGCGAGGCGCGCGACGGACGCAACGTGATCCTCCATGAGTTCGCCCATCTCCTCGATCTCGAGGCGGGCGGATTCGACGGCGCGCCGGCCGTTGGAGACAAAGCGGCGCACGAGGCGTGGGCGAAGGTCTTCCGCCGGGAGTATGACGCGCTCATCGCAGCGAGCGACGCCGGCGAGGAGACGCTCCTCGACGAATACGGCGCCAGCGATCCGGCGGAGTTTTTTGCGGTGGCGACCGAATGCTTCTTCGAGGATCCCCTCGCATTGCGCGGACGGCATCTCAAGCTCTATCGCCAGATGCGCGCCTTTTTCAATCAGGACCCCGCTTCGCGCCGCCGCGCCCGACGATCTTGATTTCAACCAGGACGTCGCTTCACGCCTTTTTCCGGCACGGCTTTTGTCAGACGACGCGCGAGCATCGGGAGAATCAGAAATGGTTCCGCGCGCTGCGGGTGAAAGCGCCCGTCCTTGAAGCGCCGATCCGGCAGCTTTCGAGAGGCAATCGGCAGAAGGCCCTGATCGGTGGATCGCTCATCATGGATGTCTCGCCCGAGATCGAGTCCATTGCATGCGGCCTCGCGCTCACTCTCGCTGTGAGGATGGACGTGTGCCTGAACAAGGGCGGATCTCTTTTTCGGCGTTCTCCCGCGCGCGGGCTGCAAGCCTCAACCGATTTCCCGAACGGGCGTCCCCGCGAGGCGGCGCAACAGGCGGGCATTCGACTGCCGCAAGTCTGCGCCGTCTTTCGATCTCCGAGCCGAAAGACCGCGGTTGAGAACCAGGGCGACGACGCGCAGGCGCTTCGTTTGCGCGGCTTCGAGAACGAGGAGCGCCTGGTTCAGGACGCCGAGGCGGTTCGGCGCCACCACGAGCAGCGGCGCGCCGAGCGCGGACGCCAGCTCGCGCATCGTGCGGCAGCCGTCCACGGGACAGAGCAGCCCGCCCGCGCCCTCGACGAGGACCGCACGCGCGCCGGCGGCGTGCGCGGCGCGAACGCTTCGTCGCACGCGCCGCACGATTTCACTCCACGAGGGGTGGTGTTGGGCGGCCGGCGCCATGGGCCGGGGCAGCGGGACAGGATCGGCATCGGCGAGCGTCCAGCCGGGCGCGCCCGCGCGGACGAGGCGACGGGCGTCGTCGCGTCCCCCGCAACTGATCGCTTTCACGCCGAGGGCTCGGATTCCACACCGCCGCCATTCGCGCAGGAGGGCTTCCGAGACCCAGGTCTTGCCCGTACCGGTATCCGTGGCGGTGACAAAAAAAACCGAAGACTCGTTTTTCCCGGAACGAATCAGGGACCGCGCGAGCGTTTGAATCGTGCGGGATCGAAAAAAAGACGCGCTCTTCATCTTGAACCATCAGCCTGACTCAGAGGGCTTTTGCCTCCTCATCAGCAACTTGCGAGGAGCGGTCGAATAAATCCACTAGAGAGGCTTGCTTTGCTTGCGCATATTTCGCGAGGCCTTCCCTTTGAACAAGATCGTCTGGCAACGGCAGACGTTCCAGTGCGCGAGGTTCCACCTTGATCGCGCCTCCGCCATAGGATTTCCCGACTTTTCTAAGGTTGTTGACCGTTTGAGGATGCGACAACACTCCCCAGAGACGATCAAGAAAGTTCGTGTCGTCGTGGTTCGGATAAACGCAGAGGAGACACGTGAGAGGAACCACGCCCGCACAGTTCCGGATAAACCGCGCGTTTCTTCGTCCGAGATAAGCAAACAGGATCGGAGGAGGGATCCGGACTTCTGTTCGGTACCACGGTTTGCGCGTCTGAATGAGCGTCTTTTGATCGAAACCTCTCTTTTCTCCTTCCTTCAAGTAAGCTTGAACCGAGGCCGGAAGTTGATCAAAAGACAGGTTGTTGACGTTAAGTAGCCGGGTCGGACGTCCGAGAGCCTCGAGACGCTCCACGTCTTCGGGAGAAAAATCCTCCCCCACAACATCGCGCGTTCGCCCCACGGCTTTCGTCAGCAACGCTTCCGGTATACCCAGTTGTTTCGCTTTCGCGAGCGTCATGAAGAAAAAATCGTTGGCGCCGGTCACGATGCCTCGCCGGACCGATGCGAAATCTCCCAAGGTGTAGCGGTCCACTTCCGCTTGCGACGGAGGGCGAGACAGTCCGGTCGAAATCGCCTCGGCAAGGTCGCGTCGGTGGACTTCAATTGTGTGGTTCTTTTTTCGCGCTTTTCCCAAAAGGAGAGAAGTCAATTCCTCGGAGCTTCGTTGATGGCACTTGATCCAGTTCAAATATTTGCTGGGCGGCGCATTCTGGATGCAGAAGACGAGCGCATTGGTATCCACATCGGGGAAAGGCGCAGCTTCGGAAGAAAAATCAATTACGGCATCCAACTTGTATTTCGAGGCAATCCATTGCCACAGCGTTTGCGCGAAGACTCCTTCGCAAATGTCCGCAGATACGAGGTACCCCAGCCGTCCGCCTGGCGACAAGGTTTGAAGCGCTCGGATAAGGAAATAAACATGAAGCCCCGCCCGCCCATCAATGCGTCGGCCGATGGCGGTTCGAGCAAAGACGCGCAATGCCATCTTTTGCGGCAAGGAGAGACGGTGATGTCGGAGGTAAGGAGGATTTACGACGATGGCGGGGAATTTCTCGGACGGTGGATCGAGAACAAAGTCCCGGATTTCTAAGTGTTGCAGGTCGTCAATGCTCAAACCAGAGCGGCGCGCCTGCTCAATAACTCCGGAATCTACGTCGCGACCAAAAAGAGAGAGTTCAAAGCCGCGCGATTCGGCATGTTGTTTTGCGGCGCGAAAAAAAACTCCCGCGCCGAGCGCGGGATCGAGAAGCCTTTTTGGACGGTCGCACAGCACATAGGCGATCATGAACTCTGCGACCCAGTCCGGGGTCCAGAACTGTCCTTTGGCGCGAAGCATTTCACGATCACTCCCCGATCTTGGAAGCGAGGGATGTCGTGGCCGCTTCATGGATTCTCTCTGATGGCATCCAAGACGGCCAACGCCTGATCGCTCAGTTGAGAGGGTGTTTGAAAATTCGACTGCCCTCTGCGAGAGGCCATTTTGGCCAAAGCCAAGGCGCCGAGACGCGAGAATCCCCGCAGCGGGCTTTGAGCGCCGAGGCAACGCTGGATTTGGCCAAAATGGCCCGCGCCCAGAGGGTTGCGGCG
>JADZFN010000056.1 GCA_020849895.1 Verrucomicrobiia bacterium
GCCGGCCACGGAATCGTCGCCTCGACGGTGTAACCGGCGGCGGTCTTCGCCACCGTCACGCGCGCGTCTTTCAACAACTCCACGCGCTCGAAGGTCTCCTGCGCCACGGGCGAGTGGTAGGTGAACGATTCTTTCGCCATGCCCTCAGCCACCCGTTTCCACAGCGCCACCGCGTGGAAGCCGTCCGGGTTGCTGTCGGGCGCGATCCAGATCCGCACGTCGCCGGGCAGGAAGCCGTGGCCGGCTTTCTGCTTGGCCGGACGATTCGCGCCCAGTTGAAGGTCCACGCTGTCGCCGCCTTTGAAGTCGTACCGCCAGTCTTTCGCGGCGTTCCGCCACGGCGTCGGATCTTCGACGACGAACCGCGCGTAGAGATGCCCGGCGTCATAAGCGAGAGACACCTGCGCGAAACGGTCGTTGCCGAGATCCATCTCCGCCGGCGCGCCCCAGCCTTTGGCGCGCGGCGCGACCGTCAGTTGGATCATCGCTTCCGTGCCGCGTTTCGCCGCGGCCAGCGCGTGGACGACCGCCGCGTGTTGCTCGGCGGTGACCTCGACCTTGACCGGCGCAAGGCGACGGATTTTTTCCCAACCGCTCAACTCGATGATGCGCCCGTCGGTCGCGCCCGTGAACAGATACACCTTGCCGTTCTTCGCATGACGAAAGAAGTAGCCATTGAAGTTTTCGATGAACAACGTGTTGAAGTCGGGATTCGGCCCGTAACCGACATCCGTGCCGAACTGGTCCACGAACAGGCCGTCTTCGGTGAGAAATCCAAAAACGCCGCGGTAGCAGCCGATGCCGACGATCTCCCCGCCGTTCTCCGCCGGCAGCTCGATTTCCCCGGCAATCCGCAGCGCGCCGAACAATTCGCCCGGTTTCGACAGGTTCTTGGAAAGACCGAACCCGACCGCCACGGGCGCGTAGCGCCAGAGGATGTCGCCCGCCTGGTTGAACTTGTAGATGCCCTCGGTCTTGCCGTCGCCCTTGGTGGGCCCGCCCCCGACGCTCGCGATCGCATAAAAGCTCCGCCAGTCATCCCGCAACGACGGCAAGACGTCCACCCAGTTTTTCACGTCCCGCATCGGCCCGTCGCCGGTCAGGATCGGCGGCGCATCTTCGGGTTCGGGATAGACCGGCGCGCCATGATCGTCGAGTCTCTGCGGCGCGAAAATTTTGCGGCCCAGGATGAACTTCGCCCCTGGGAAAAACGTCCCGCCAAACTGGGCGATGTTCGGGAGCAAACTCATCCCCTCGATCATCCGCACCTCGTCGTCCGAGAACCGGCCATCGCCGTTCTTGTCCCGCCACACGGCGCTGGCGTTCGGGCCGATCTCGCGCCGGCATTTTTCGCGGGTCATCCCCGGCAGCCCGCGAAACGCCTGGCCGACGTGCGACAGCGGCTTGAATTGATTGTCGCCGTACGCATACACGCCGCCGTGGCCGTCGTAGGCGAATTTTCTCCCCTGGTAGGTCGCGATCTCGAACGTCTGCCCCATGAACGCATACCGGTATTCCGTGCCGAGCAGCGCGTTCGTCACATGATCCTTGCGATACACCGTCGCCGCGGGCGTGACCTTGCCGGTCTCGTAATCCACCACGAACCGGGTGTTGTGAATGAAGACGTTCCCGGGCTCGGTCGGGTCCGGCGCCATCATCGGCGAGTATTTGCCGCCGCCGAAAAACTCGCGCACCAGCTTGCCGTTCTTCACATTCCACAAACTCTGCCGGCTCGGCATCAAATCCTCCTCGGCTACCCACAACCGGCCCGCGCCGTCGAGCGCGATGCCGGCCGGCTGAAGCATCCCCGAAGGATCGTACGCGCCGACCCATGCGCGCCCGCCCGGCTTGCCGACTGCGCCGATCCGTTTGCCGGCCGCGTCGAACCCGACGACCTGCTGCGACTTGCCGCGCAGCGCCACCCAACTGACGCCGTCGCCGTCCACCGCCAGTCCGCGCGGATGATCGAGGTCGGCGGCGAGGGTGCGCACGCGCGGGTCTTCGATCACGACAAGGTGGTTGCCGCTGATGCCATGCAGCGCGCGGGCCTTGGCGTTCCACGCCAGGGCGCGCGGTTCGGGTACCGGGAGGGTTTTCTCCAGCGCCAGCGTGTCGAGAGCGAAGACCCGGATCTCGTTCGCGGCGCGCAAGGCGGCGAACAGTTTCCCTTCCACGACGACGAGGTCCATCAGCCCGGCCACGTCTCCGCCGACCGTCAGCGTGCTTTGCCCGTTGGCGAACAACAACCGGTTGCCGGTCGCCGCGTCATAGACCGCCACCGAGCCGGGACCGCCGCTGTAGGCCAGATAGACCCGGCCGGCCGCATACGCGACGGCGACGACCTGATCGCGCCAGGGACTGTTGACGCCCCAGAGCTTGCGCCCGTCGCGATGGACCTTGATCAGGTCGTGACCTTTCTCGGCGGTGTCCCAGGCGAGGTAGGCGTTGCCGTCGGCATCGGTCGCGACATCCACGGCCGGGGCATGATCGCCGCCCCATTGCGACGCCGAATCCACGCCCTGCCAGGGCGGCGTGCCGCTGTTGTGAACCGACGCGACGAAGCGCGATTGGATGCCGGGCTGGCTGAGGCCGGTAAGCGTGTACTTGCCGGCAGCGACCGGCGCGCCGTGGTCGTCGAGACCGTCCCAGGCGTCGGTGACGGCACCGGCGGCCTGGCTGGATTTCATCCGCAACGTCCGCACGATTCGTCCGGCGTCATCGCGGACGGCAAGGCTGACGAAACCGGCGGCGGGATTCTGATACGCGAACGGAATGGCGACGCCGATGCCGGTGGAACGCCGGTGTTTGCGGGTTTCCTCGGCGAGCTTGGCCTCGAGCCGCGCCGTCACGTCGGCGGGTTTGACGAACGTCGCCGCGCCCCACCCGGTCGGGTCTCTGAAGAACGAGACCGTCTTGGTGAAACAATCATACACGACGTGGACGGCCTTGCCGTCGGCGTCGGAGAAATTGCCCTGCACCTGAAACCACCAGCGCGCGCCCGGCTGGGGCGGGCGTTGGCGGAGCCGGTCATACGGAATCCGTCCCTCGATGACGTAGCCGCCCTCGATCTCCCGAAACACCAGCTCGCTGTCCTTGCCCGTGAATACCGCGTCCTCCGCCATGCGCATCCCATACCCGATGTGGAGCGCGGGCAGCTTTTCGTGGGTGAACTGCCAGAGAGTGAGCAGCGCCACGTTTTTGTCGGGGTCGTTGAGAACGGGCTGCGCCTTTTCGGTGAGCCGGATCTGCAACGAATCGCCGTCCCAAGCATTCTTCGGGCTGGTGGCCGGGTGGGTCTGGTTGCGCAGCGGGTTGCGATCCGTGAACCGCGCCGCGATCCAGAGCGCGTCCGCGTCGTAGGCGAACGCGACGCGGAACGAAAATTCGTTCTTCGTCTCCTCGACGTTGTAGAGGTGATAAAACGCCTGCGGATTCCAGTCGGCGAGATCGCCGTCCACGGTGATGGTCCGGTCCTTGGCGGCAATGGCCTCGCGCGGATAGATGTTCATCTCCCGCCACGGATTTTCGGTGAAGACCATGACGATGGCGTGGAGTGTGGACGGAAACCCCACCAGAAAAACTGCGAACAAACCGCAGATGGCGCTTCGAATTGTGGTTGCGGTCATAAGAATGTTTCTTTCTGAGTTGCCGGATTCATCAAGATGCCGCCTTGACGCACTTCGGTCTCACGGACATAGTTTTTCTGTGAGCATCATCCTCGACATTGACGAGCAAGTTCTGGCCAGTCTGCCCTTGCAGCCGGGCGAACGAGAGCGATTGATGCAAATCGAGTTGGCTTGTCGCTTCTACGCGAACGGCTGGCTGTCGCTCGCGCAGGGGGCGCGGATGGCCGGGTTGGACCATTTTGCGTTCGGCGCAGCGTTGGCCGAGCGGGGTATTCCGCGTCAATACGGGCTGACCGAGGCGCAGGAAGACCTCGCCCATGCGCGTCGTCAGTAACACCTCGCCGATCTCCAATCTCGCCATCATCGGGCGGCTCGATCTCCTTCGTCGTCGGTACGAAATCGTGTTCATTCCGTCTGCGGTTGCCGATGAACTCGCCGCCTTGAGCCACCCCCGAGCCGCCCCACTGATCCAAGCGGCGCGGACCGAAGGTTGGTTGCGAATCGAGCATCCGCCCGCCATACAACCCGCCCTCATGTCACTGGCGCTTGACCCGGGCGAAGTTGCCGCCATGGCCCTGGCCCGGCATCTCACGGCCGACGTCCTGTTGATGGACGAACGACAGGGACGACAGGCGGCCCGGCAACTGGGACTGACGGTTGCCGGTGTCCTGGGCGAATTGATCCATGCGAAACATGCCGGATGGATTTCCAGTGTGCGCGACGAGGTTCTGCGGCTTCGTCTGGAAGCCCGCTTCTTTGTGGATGCCGCCGTGGAAGCGTATATCCTGGCGCAAGCGGGAGAATAAACCGTTCGTCCGGCTGTATCGCAACCATCCCATTTCACAGTTTACTTCCTTTCTCCAGATGCTTCAGCGCCGCGCGGGCGCGGAGGTGGGTGTTGTGTTCGCTCTCGCGCAGGGCCAGCGTCAACGCCTCGCGCGCGCCGGGACCGCCGATCCGGCCAAGCGCCTGGGCGATCACGCTATAAACCGGATAAAAATCGCGGCCCTCGGCGAGGATGGCGCGCAGCAACGGGACGCATTCGCGGTCGCCCAGCCGTCCGAGCGCGACGATCACCGCGGTCTTCAACCGCCAGCGTTTCACCGTGCCGGTCGCATACAGTTCCCGGTCGGCGTGTTCACGCTCCAGCAATGCGCGCAAGGCGGGCGCGGCCTCCCGAAGACCACGGCGACCCAGCGCCTCCGCCGCCGCCATCTGCACCGGCCAACACGGATTTTCCAAGGCCGTCCGCAAGAGATTCGCATCCGGTTGTGGTGCGGCCAACTGGGCGAAACAGGCGTCCACCTGGGCGAGTTCCGATCCGCCCTCCGCCGGGGCCGGCATCTCCCCACACGCGCGCGGCTCGAACTCCGGAAATTGCGCGTCGTGGTCGAGGAGGATGTCGGGCAACTCATGGACATCGGGCACCGGGCTGACGACGTTGGCCGGCTGCGCCAGCGATACGGTCTGGGTTCGCCCGTCAATCCGGATCTCGAATCGGGCGTCGCCCACCGGTCGAATCGAGGCGCTCCCGGCTCCGGGCGCAATCAACACGGCGAACTCGGCGGCGACGCCCTGTTGGCGCAGCTCGAGGCGCACGCACCGTTGCTCATCGGTCTTCGGAAATCCTTCGAGCGTGCTCAGGCGCGTTTCGGCGACCGGCGCCCACGCCAGCAACACCTCCTTGCCGTTGGACAGGCGCACCCGCACGGAGTGGTCTTCCCTCGCCAGATTGGGCCGCAAATGCACCTGCCATTGCCATGTGTGCGGCGAGTCGGCGCGCAGGAGGTCGTGTACCACGCCGAATCCGTCGTCCGACCACAACGACGCGCGGCAGGCCTGGGTCACGTCGTACCGCGGTTGATAGAACAGGGCGCAATCGGCGCGGACGATCTGTGAGCCGTTCTCACGCGCGTACTGTTCCGGCCGTCCCACGCAGAGCTGGCCGGGCCAGTACCACGGTTCGTCGTCCACGACGATGGCGTTGGCCGCGCCGATCAGGCCGGGAAGCGTGCCAGTGCGGATCTTGGACGCGGACGAGCTGCCGGAAGAAGACAGGTACGCCAGAAAGCGCTCGCGCGGTCCGTCGTCGAGCGTGGCGAGGACTTTCTCGGACGGAAGCCGCCACGGATCAAGCCCGCTCACCGGCGAGCCGTCCTGGAACACCGGCTCCCGGTCGTAATCGAACATCAGGTGATTCGGGTTGCACTGGAGGCGGCCGATACCGGTGATGTTGCCGGCACAGTAGTCCCAGACCTGCATCAACCGCGCGCGGCGCGGCACGTCGTCGAGCGCCGCGCCCGTGCGCGGCAGAAACCAGCCGAACAATTCGCGGGGGACTTCGGTTTCGTGGTAGCCGGCGAATTGTTCCGGCCACCACACCAGCGTCCACAGCGGATCGTCCGCGCCCCACGCCAGCAGGCCGGGATTCGACTCATCGGTCAGGGACGGGATCAGCGCCAGGTGACGCGGGTTGCCGGTGGCGCGCGCCAGATAGGAGAACGGCGACCCGTTGATCGCGCGTTGCCAGCCGTAGTGATCCCACGGCGCGAGCAACCCGCCGGGACTGAGCAGCCGCAACTCCATCTCGATGATCCGCTGCAACGTCGTGCCGTTGGGACGGAACGGGACATCGAGCCAGTCGCGCCCGGTCACCTGCCGCAGAAAATCCGCCGTCCAACAGGCCAGCGGCGTGTTCACGTGCGAGGTGTAGGTCGAGCCTTCGCCGCCATATCCGTCGGCGGGAAACAACCCGATCAGGTCCGGCAACCAGTGCATCCCGTGCTCGAACAGAAACTGCGCCGTCGGATGCCGGGCGAGTTTTTGACCAAACAGGAAACCGACCACCGCGCAATGCAACGCCAGCGACAAGGCCTGGTTGTTGCTGACGCGCGTCCGCCCGACCAGCACCGGGAAGGCGTGCTGGTAGGCGAACCCGACGAAACTTTCCGCCGCCTCCTCCACGTCGGCGGCCGACCATGCGCCGCGCGCCGCGAGCCAGTCGAAGAACGCCGCCCGGCGTGTGGCCGCGCCGCACCGGCACCAGGCGTGGAATTGCACGTCGCCGGCGGCGGCGTCAGCCGCCAGCGTTTGCCAATCGCGCCGCAATGTTGCGCGCGCCTCGTCGAGGCCGGTGCCATCGAGCAACGCCGGGAGAAAGATCATCTGCGCCCGCGACGCGGGATCGGCGAGGAAACGGCTCTGAAAATCCTCCCAGTATCCGCGCAACAGGCCGGCGCTGCCGGCCAGTTTGCGCGCCAGCGCGTCGGGATCGCCGAGGAGCAGCGGTTGAGGGGTCATCGTTGGTCCGTCTCCCGCGGGACGACATCGCCGGTTTCGAGAAAGAACGTCAGGAGTCGCTGCTGGAGTTGCGCGCGCACCTCGGCCAGCGCCGGGTCGGCGATCCGGTTGCGCAACTCCCGCGGGTCGTCCGCCAGATCGTAGAGCTCGTCGGTGTCATACAGGCGTCGGACATACTTGAATCGCTTCGTCCGACACATCACCGCCTTGCCGTGCTCCGGACCTTCGTTCGCCTGCAATCCCACACGCGGCCAGTACAGGCGGGTGGAATCCTGACTCGAAGGCGAGTTGAGTTCCATGCAATGACGTTCGCCGTGCCGGCGGCCGCCTTCGCAGAACACCGCGTCGCGATGTTCGTCCGATTCGCCCGCCAGCACGCTCCGCAGCGACCGTCCAAAGTGATCGTACCCGGGTTCGATGCCGAGCAGGTCGAACGCCGTTGCCGGAAAATCCACCAGCTCGACCAGCGCCTCGCTGACGCGCGGCTTGACCGAGACGGATTTCGGCGGCTTGACGAGGAACGGCACGCGGGTCAGGCAATCCTCGAAGGTGTTCTGCGTTTTCTCGACCAATCCGTAGTCGCCCGTGAAATCGCCGTGGTCGGAAAAGAAAAACACCGCCGTGTCGTCGTACAGCCCGGCTTCCCGCAACGCCTGCAGCACGCGCCCGAACTGTTCGTCCACGCGCGCGCACATGCCGTAATACGTCGCGCGCAGCTCCGTCCAGCGATCCTCCGTCCAACCCTGGAGGCGCTGCCGGGCGTGAATGCCGCGCAGCAGATTCGGTTTGCCGTCCCAGTTCGGCGGCGCGGGAATGCGCGGAGGCAGTTTTGCGCGGTCAATCATGCTGTAATACGGTTCCTCGATCGCATACGGTGGATGCGGATTCGACAACGGCAGATAGAGACAGAGCGGTTTATCCCGGGGCGCGTGGCGGATCATCTCGATCGCGCCTTGCATGATCGCCTCGTCCTTGTCGTAGTAGCGCTCGTCGTGGCCCTTCTCGAGGCGTCCCCGGTAGAACGAATAATAGGTGTCGCTGCCGGGCGCGCCGCGCCACTGCGCCGCGGTGTCGTGCAAATCTTCACGGAGCGGACGGGGCGGCTGAAACTTCACATCGCAGTAGGCGGCGAAACCGCTCTGACCCGGCACGAGATCGTTCTTGCCGCCCCACCAGACGAACCAACCGTGATCGCGAAGAATCTTGAGCAGACACGGCTCGTCGGGACGAAGCATGTGAAACATCGTGCGATGCCCGCGCACGTGTGGATACCAGCCGGTCATGAACGAACACCGCGACGGAGTGCAGACGGGGTTTTGACAAAATGCCTGGCGAAACGAAACCGCCTCGGTCGCCGCCCATCGGTCGAGGACGGGCGTGACCGCCCCCGGATTGCCGACATGCCCGAGCGCATCGCCGCGCCACTGGTCGGGATTGAAGATGAGGACGTGGGGACGTTTGGGCATGGAGTTTTGCCGGTCAATCAGGCGATTCGTTGCGCTTCGGTCCGTTCGCTCCGTGGAGGAATACGGCTGCCCGGAGCGAATTCGCTGAGGAAGATCCGGTTCTGAAGTTCCCGAAACCATCGTTCCTGTCGGTGAGGAGATCGTGCCATGAAAAATCTCATGGGATTGCCCCGTCCAATTACACGAATATCGTTATTGTGTATAGCGAAATTCTTGCGTTTTTA
>JADZFN010000057.1 GCA_020849895.1 Verrucomicrobiia bacterium
ATTGGGATTTCATCAACGCCGTCCGCGAGCGTTGGAAGGTCAACCACGTCCGCCTCGACGGGCCGATCTTCTGGACGCTTCGACTGCCGGACAAACCCGGCGACGGCGGCTGGGACGGCAAGGCGGAGTCGCGTGTCGCCTGTGCCGTGACCAATCGCGGGCCGCTGGTCGCCGTCATCGCTCCCTGGCTCGGTCAGGACGACGTGAGCGCCGGCATCGCGCTCGCCCAGCGGCGCGGCCCGACGCCGCTCAGCGATGACGAGGTCGTCAACTTCTACCGCGGCGACCACACCGCGGCCGCCTACCGCGAACTCAAGCGGCAAGCGGAGGCGATGCGCCAGGCCGAACCTCGGGCGCGCATGATGGGCATGCTGCACCCGGCCATGCACGCCGTCTACAAACCAAAGCCCGCGCTCGATCCGTTTCTTGATGAGTGCCAGCTCACTCTCGATGGTCAACCGTTCGAGGACATCGGCTACTCGAGGGCGTGGTTTGGCGAGATGATCAACCGCGGCTGGGGGATTTATTATGTCGCGCCCCATCCCGGCGGCCAGTACCTGCAGCACCTGATGCAACGCATCCGCCGCGCGTTCGACGAGGCCGGTTTGGACGCGATTTACTGCGACGAGTTCACCTTCGTCAGCGGCCAACGCACCTACAGCCGCTACGACTACCGGCAATGGGACGGCTACACGGTCCTGCTCAACGAGGACGGCACGCTCGCCGCCAAAGCGACCGACAACGCGCTCGCCTCCCGGACGCTGCAGTTGGCCATGATCAACGAAGCCCGCCTTCGCGGCAAACTCATGCTGGTCAATTGCGCGCCGTCGCTGCGCGCCACGCAACGCAGCGGCATTTATCATTTCGTTGAAGCCGGTAACGGTCACTGGGCCGGCGCCAGCACTCACCTCAGCACGCCGTTGGTGTTCGGCAACATCGGCCAGCCCAAAAACCAACAGGAATTGATGACCATTTCCCGTCGGCTGCTGGAGGCCGGCGCCCTTCACGTGCCGTGCGCGGCCAACCTGTTCATCCAGGGAGAGAACAACTTCATCACCAAACAGCACCCGATCACCCCCCAGCGGCTCGGCCCCGGCTTCGTCATCGGCCTCGAGCGAATCGTGACGCGGCAGAGCGGGGAGTTTGACTGGCCGCCCAAGCCGGCCGCGGTGCGTATCTATGCCTACGACTTGAAGGGCAATCTGTTGCCCGAGTCGCCCAAACGATTACAGGCGCGCTCGCCTATTCGGCTCGAAGTGCCAGCCGACGGGCTTGTGATTGCCGAGTTGGAGCAATAGCGTTCGATCATCGGCAGGATGAACAAAATCATCTTTAGCATCACCGACATGGAAGGCCTGAGCGACGTGGACCGCTACGAGCAATGCTACGGTCCGCGCGGCCAGCCCGACTACGAACACGGGCGCGTCCAGTTGACCGAAGACACCAACGCCGCCATCGCGGGCGCGTTCGACGCCGGCGCGACGGAGGTGCGCGTGCTCGACGGCCACGGCTACAATCAGAACCAGGGTTTTCGCCGCGACCTGCTCGATCCGCGGGCGACGCTGGTCTGGTTTGCCGGCGTTGACCCGACGCGCTTCGAAGGTTTCGACGAATCCGTCGCCGCCGTGATGATGGTGGGCCAGCATTCGATGGCCGGCACGCCCGGCGCGTTCCTGGCCCACACCCAGTTCCTGCCCACGCATCTGAAACGATACCGGGTCAACGGCGTCGAGTACGGCGAGTTGGGCCAGTGCGCGCTCTTCGCGAGCGACTACGGTGTGCCGTTGATCTACCTGACCGGCGACGATGCGGCGTGTGCGGAAGCCAAGCGCCAATTTCCGTGGGTCGTCACCACGCCCGTCAAACACGGGACCGGCTGGGAGACGTGCGAATTGTTTCCGACCGACAAGGTTCGCGCGCAAATCCGCGCCGATGTCGCGCGTGCTGTGCGAAGCATCCGATCCGCCCAAATCTTCAAACTGCCGATACCGCTGGAGATCATGATTGATTGGGTCAAGACCGAGCACGCCGATCAGTTCGCCGGCATACGCGGCGTCCAGCGTCCCGCGCCCTGCACGACTCGCTGGCGGATCACGCAAGCGCGGGATATCTACTCGTGGCCGGGGAAGCGCTGGCAACCCAATGGATGAGAACTATGAAGAAAATGACCACAAGAGTTTTTTGCGAATCGGCTTACCATGGTGACGCAAGCGGGACGCTTGCGCCATCATGTACTTTCGAAACGCACTCCAAGACACTTCACTTCAGCTTTCTTTCGCTTGCTCTCCTCGCAGCGAGCGTTTCCGTGCGCGCGCAAGAGCCGCTTTTTCACGCGCCGTTCGACAACTCCTTCACCGCGCACACCGTCTCGGGCGACCTCGAGCCGGCGGCGAAACAGGGGCCGTACATCTTCGAGAAGGGCGCTTTCGGCAACGCCCTCAAAGTCGGCGCGCCCGACAGCTACCTGCTCTACACCGCGGGCAGCGGCCTGCACGGCGAAGAAGGCACGGTGAGCCTGTGGATTCAGCCCGAATGGACGGCGGACGACGGCAAGTTTCACATGCTCTGGATGTTCCTCGGCGATGGCGTGTTCAACCTCTACAAATTCGGCGGCGGCGAGAACAAACTGAACTTCCTGGTCACCGGCCGCGGCCAGCCGCGAGATCAATTCGTGATCGTCTCGACCTCGATTGCGACATGGGAAGCTGGCGGGCCGCATCACCTCGCCGCCACCTGGCAGGCGGGCCTGCTCCAGTTGTTCGTGGATGGCGAAAGAGTCGGCGAACTGTCCGATCCCAAGCTGCTGCTCCCAGACGTCCGACCGGGCGACGCCCTTTTCATCGGCGACTACTATCATCCCGGCTACGGCACGCAGGCCGGCCTGTCCGGCAACGCCGACACGTTGATCCGGGATTTCCGACTCTACGGAAAGGCGTTGACCACCGCACAAATCGCCGAGTTGGCCGGGGTGAAATAAGGTCAGTGAGTGATCACACCTCGATCCGCGCCGCGGTCCGGCACGCCAGTTCGATTCAAGCTTATGAACCACTCACTGAATGACCTCGCCCGCCGGCTCGATGCCGACATGGTGCGCGTGCCGGAAGGCGCGTTTGATTTCGGACTCACGCCCCGGCAGAAACGCTCGCTCGCCCGCGACGCCGGCGCGCATCCGGACATGCTTCATTTTCATTCCGACGCCGCGCGCCTGGCGACGCCGGCGTTCTGGATGGATCGCTACCCGGTGACCCGTGCGCAGTTCGTGCGGTTCATGCAGGCGACGGACTACCGGATTCCTTACAACGGCTGGCTCGTCGGCTGGAGCGATCTCGCCGACCGTTGGAACGTGCGCGACCTGCGTCATGCCCTGATGCCGGCAGTCGGCGTCAATTCGGTGGACGCGGAAGCGTATGCAGCTTGGGCGGGGAAACGGTTGCCCACCGAGGTGGAATGGGAAAAGACCGCCCGCGGCTGCGATGGCCGGCTCTATCCGTGGGGAAACCAGTGGCGGGGAAACCTGAGCCGTGGCAACCGTTCGCTGCTGGCGGCGTTGCCGGTCGGCTCGCTGCGGCATCATCGCAGCCCGCACGGCGCAGCGGAGATGGGCGGCCTCGTTACCGAATGGGTGCGGCGGATCTTCCCGGCGCGGTCGAAGGACGGTCGCGCCGAGGATGCGCCGTCGCATTGTCTGGCCGGCGGAAGTTTGCTGCACGTTCAGCCTTATTCGCACCTGCCCACCCATCGGCTCGCCTGGCATCCGGAGATGCGCATCTACAACGCCGGTTTCCGCTGCGCGGCTGACGCGCCGCCCGGACGCGTCGCCGAGGCGCGCTGGCGGGTCCCGCGAAGCAATCCGATACGACTGGTCACCCTCGCTCGGGGTGGCGCGACTGCCTCACTTGTCCGCCTGAGCGCGGCCGATCACGCGACGGTGACGATGCGGGTTGGTTGGTTTCCCGAAAGCCTCTGGGTGCTCGATTGTCCCGAGGCCGACTGGGGCGGCTTCGGCGGCGCGAACGCCTGGCCCGGTCAGTCGGAGCGCGACTGGAAGATCGAGTGGGAACGCCAGGGTAGCCGGCATCTGTCGTATCGGCGTGCGCGCGGTGGCCAGTCGCTCGACTTCGACATCTGGAGCGACGGCCCGTTGGTCCGGTATCGCGTCGGCGTGCGCGGCGTGCAGGGAACGCTGCGCGAGTTTTGCTGCAAGACGTTCAGCCCGTTTTTCAGCAGCCAGGAACGCGTCACGCAATGCCGCTGGCGCAACGGGCGGCTCGTGTCCGCCGCGCAATTACCGATTGATCCTGCAAAGGCGGCGGCGTTCTACTGGTCGTTCGATACGTTGCGCGATGGCGTGGTGGTGTGCCGGTCGTTTCGGCGCGATGCGTTCGTGGTCTTCTTCGGCGTGCCCGGCTGCTCTGCGTGGGGCAACGGCTGGCCGCATTGCACCCATCTCGGCGGCGACGTCCAGCGCGTCACCAGCGAAAAGGAAGGCGCAATCCTGTTCCATCTGGGCGATGAACGCTCCCTGCGCGATCAAATTGGAAAAACTCGAACGCTGCTCGGCTGGTGACAGAGAGGAGAACAATGAAAGCCGGTATCGCTCACATTGACATCACGCCGCCGCTCGGCACGCCCCTGGCCGGCTCGTGTACGCTGCGCGCGGCGAGCAAGGTCCTCGACCGGCTCGTGGCACAGGCGCTCGTGCTCGAACAGGACGGGCGCCGGTATGCCATCGTGGCCGCCGACTTGCTCGGCTACGACGAACGCATGGTCGCGCGGCTGCGAAGCTTCTGCAAGGCTCGGATCGGAATCGGTTTTCTGCTGTGCAACGCTTCGCATGCCCACAGTTGTCCGGATGCCTACAACGGGTTTCAGATCTATACCGATCGGCGCTATCTTGCCGCACGGAAACGCTACCAGTGCGCTCTCGAATTCAAGCTGCGCCGTGTACTCGCCGCCGCCGCCCGACAGTTGCAGCCGGTCACGTTGCGCTACGGCACGGGTCGGGCCTGTTTCGGAATCAATCGTCGTCGTCCTTGGAACGGCGAGTGGGCGATGATGCCAAACCCCAAAGGATTTCACGATAAGACGGTGACGGTGTTTGAGTTTGCCGCTGCCGCCTCGGGTGAACCGCTGGCCGTCCTGATCAGCTACGCGTGCCATCCGACCACGCGCTATGCAACCGAAGTTTCGGCCGACTATCCCGGCGTGGCCCGGCGGATCATCGAAAAACGAACCGGCGCGATGGCGATGTTCCTCCAGGGCGCGTGCGGTGACATCCGCCCCAACGTCGTGCAGCCCGGCTCACGCCCGGCGCGGTTTCGGAGCGGGACACAGAAAGACGTGGATCGCTGCGGCAGAGAACTGGGCGCGGAAGTGCTGCAGGTGCTGCGCAGGCCGATGAAATCACTCGATCCGCTCCTCGCCGCGCGGGAGACGTCGGTGGCTCTGCCATTCGACCGGCTCCCCACCGCGGATGGATTGCGCGTGTTTCGCGACACTCATCACGAGCACGAGCTTCGCGTCGTCTGGGCGAATCGGATGTTGCGCCGGCTTCAGCAGGGGGGCCTCGCCAAAGGGCTTCCGACAGAAGTGCAGCTTCTCCGCTTCTCTCGCGGCCATGCGTTGCTCGCCACGGGTCACGAACTCTGCAACGGCTACGTCCCCTTGTTTCAGCGGCAGGCCAAGGGAACAAAGCTGACCGTGCTCGGCTACACCAACGCCTGTCGCGGCTACATTCCCACGCGCCAAGGGCGTCTTGAAGGCGGTTACGAGGGGCAGCGTTCCATCTACAACTTCGGTCTTCCCGCCCCGTTTCGACCGTCGGTGGAGTCAGTGCTAGTCGGCGCAGCCCGACGGGTTCTGCGGTGACATGATTGGCTTGGTCAACGCCCGGCAGTGACGACGCCGTGCAGTACCAGCGATGAATCACTGTCGCCAGGGCGGTCAGCCTCGTGAAGTCGGACGACTACGCGAGGGTCCTAGCCTCGCTGCAGCAGGCGGCGACCCAAGCCCAGTTGTGAGGATGCTCTGCGCGTCGGCCACGGTCATCTTCGAGAGCGGTTCGTGGGTCAAGTCATGGGAGAAGAAAAGCCTGCCTGCCAGATCGATCTTGATGTGGGGGTAGACGACATCCAAGTGCGCTTAGGGTCAAAGGCCATCCGAAGGGTGGGGATTGAGCGGGGCGCTGATTTTTGACGGTTTTTCATCCGAAAATCTTGTGGCAACGTGTGGCAACTCGAACCTTTTCTCCCTGTATTTCCTTGTGTCTCCTTGAGTTGTGAAAAACAGGCGTTTTCCCTCTAAAAATCGACTTTGGAGTAAAAAACAGCCCTTGACGAAAAAGACGCTTTCGGTTTTGTAAACCGTGGATTCCGAGTTCGATCCTCGGAGCCGGCTCCAGCCTTTCGCGAAACGCGTCAGCGGGCGCGGGGCGGCGTCGCGTGGCGGACTTCATGAGCGGCCTGGGCGGCTTCCGCGCCCAGAACGAAAATGAAGCAGGAGTAGAAGACCCAGATCATGAGGACGAGGACGAAGGCGTAAGCGCCGTAGATTCTGCTGTAGGCGGTCAAGTGGCCGAGGTAGAGGGCGAAGATGCGTCCGGAGATCTCCCAGGCCACGCTCGTGGCCAGCGCGGCGGTGGCGGCCTTGCGCCAGGTGGGGCGCTGATCGGGCACATAACGGTAGAGGATGTAGCAGAGCGCGAAGAGCACCGGCATCGAAATGAAGTCCGTGAAGAAGCGAGTCCATGCGCTGAAGATTGTGGGATCTTCGGCGGGGAAAAGAACCTGGAGGCGTTTCATGGTGCGGATGAGCCACGCGAGCGTCA
>JADZFN010000058.1 GCA_020849895.1 Verrucomicrobiia bacterium
GGTTCTGAAGTTCCCGAAACCATCGTTCCTGTCGGTGAGGAGATCGTGCCATGAAAAATCTCATGGGATTGCCCCGTCCAATTACACGAATATCGTTATTGTGTATAGCGAAATTCTTGCGTTTTTACGCTTGACTTCACGGAGGTCTTCTGCGAATGGACCTCGGTTGCCAGAGGTGCCTTCAGAATATTGGAACGGACAAGTCCCGAACGAACCGACACAGATGCAGAAATTCATGTCTTCGAGAAATCCAAATTTGCCAAGAATGGGCCGACTCATGAAAAAATCATCCCAGACATTGAATTCTGAAGGCGCCTCATTCGTCTTCTACGTCACCCTGATGGTCCTCATCATGACATGGGCGACCCCCGGGTCCGTTCACGCCACACTGACGAACGACTTCCAGTTGAATCGAACCCTTGTGACGGATACGACGCGCAACGGCGGTTTCGAAACGACCAACACCTCAAACTGGGTGATCAGCGCCCCGACGGCGGGAACGACCACAGACACGACCGCCACAAATTCTCTTTCACCGGGACCGTCGGCGCCTTCGGAGGGAAGCTGGTTTGGCCTGACCACGGTTTCCGGCGCCACCGGGGTCCGGATCGCTCGTAACACTCATCGGAATCGCAGCCAAGGCTTGACGCTGGACGATGGAAACATCTTGCGGATCTCGGCGGATTTCGCCCGCCCTGATACTTTGGGGCTGACCACCATTCATATCGTACCGCAGTTGTACAATGGAAATACCGTTGTGGATACGCTGGACACGTTTGCGATGAATATCGCGTCTTCAAACGCCTACGAGTGGGTCACGATCGCCCATGACTGGGTCCTCCCGAACTTGACGTTCAATGGAGTGGATATTCGGATTGATATGCGGAGTCCCGGTTCCTCAAGCTCCACCTACACCGGTTACCTCGACAACCTTGTGGTCTTGCAAGGGCAAGTCATCCCCGAGCCGTCGGTCGCGGCGCTCACCCTGATCGCGCTGGTCGGGTGGTTGCGACTGAAACGGCGGAGAGTCTGAACCGGAATCGATGCCCGAATTCCGCAGTCCGGTTTGCAACGATTCCGTAAAAATTCATCTCTTCCGGGCTTCTCGGGAACCTCTATGCAAAAAAGAAATCTTGGAGCGTTGGTCGGATTTTTGAGCCGGGTTTTCGCCGCGGCGTGCGCGCTTCTGCCTTGCGTTCTTCGCGCGGACGTGCTGGCGCTGTATCAGTTCAACGGTCGCACGGCGTCGGGCACCTCGCTGCCGCTGACCGACAACTACGATCCCCTCCCCGCCAGCGGCGAGCGCGGGCCGCCGCTCGAACGGCTGCATTCGCCGGTGGCGCTTGCGGATCTGGAAAACAACCTTGCGCCCCATTCGCTCGGACGCGAATCGCTCCATCTCGGCACAAGTCCGGCGAAGACTGGCGCCACGGTGATTCCTCGCAGCTACGGCAGCCGAACCGGGCTGCTGCCGTCCTCCGGATCGTTCACCTGGGAGATGGTGGTGGCCGTGCATGCCTACAACGGGGTGGGGAAACAGAGCGTGATCCTCGACAACACGCTCGGCACATGGCAGGGCTACGAAGCTTCACCGGACGGAGCGACCGTTTCGCGTCTCGCCCTGGAGCCGCTCACCCATGGCGTCTTCAACATTCGCTGGGTGCTGCCGAAGGACAACAACGGCGGCTGCGTTTGGTTGAGGAGCTCCTCCCTGAAACTCCTCCCCGACCAGTACTACCACATTGTCGCCGTGTATGATGAGGCCAACACGTGGGCGCGATTGTATGTGGATGGTGCGCTGATCGCGCAGAACAAACGCGTCACTCTGGCGGGCGGACGAAATGCGAACTACGCGCTGGGCGCCGCCGCCAGTGGTTCGCGCGACGGCGGGCATACCCTTCCCAGCGCCAATCTCTCCTTCGACGCGCTCGCCTTCAGCGACGACGCGCGCGAGCCGGGCGCGTTCATGATTCCCGAAACGTCGGCCTCCGCATCCCAGCAGATCGGGAAACGGCTCGTTCTGTCGTGGATGAGAGGCGCGGAGCCAGCGGGGCAACCGATCCGGAGGTTCCTGCTGAAGAGCCACTCTGGAAAAGATTTCTAGATTGGAGAGAACCGCGTCGGTCATCCCGAGGGCGGTCGTCTTCGAATTTCTGGACGGGCCACCTCCTCGCGCGACGGCGGCCTCGTGGACCCATAAATTCCCGTCGTCTCTCGGGACTCCGGATCGCCAGAAACATTCATCGAACTCGCAGGGGCCAGCCTGACCACGGACGATGGCAACCTCCTCCGAGCGGATGACGATCGCTCATGGATGAGCGCTCCCGGACTGCGCCCCGAGGTTCGGCGGGATGGAGATGCGAGGGGCCTCCTTGGCCGACCTCCGTGCCGGACGGCGAGACGCGCCCCACCGACGGCAAACTGGCGGAAATCCTGTCCATTCTCCGCCCAGCAAGGGTCGCCACGGTGCGTTTCAGAGATCTCAGAGGGTGTTTGAAAAATGGCCTCCCGCAGAGGGCAGTCGAATTTTCAAACACCCTCTCATGAGAAAGGATCGAACCACTGCCGCAAATCTGCGCGCGGACACAAGGCGCGAAACTGTTCGATGCGCTTCTTCCACGCGCTCCGTTTGCGCAACAAGAGCGCCATGGGCTGCCGCACGGCAACCGCATGACCGCACACCAACACCTCCGGTTCGCGCTCAATCATCCGCTCAACGGCGTAAAGCCAGCCGCGCGTGACGGGATCGCCATCGTTGTAACAGAGCACCGGTTCACAGGCCGGTGTGGGAGCGCCCATCGCATCACCGACAAACAGGACGCGTTTCCCTCCAATCCTCACGTCAATCCCCGCGTGGTAATACGTCTGCCCGCCAAGATGAAAGATCTCCAACTCAAATTCACGCCACCGCAGGCGCGTCCCGCTCCTGATCCAACGATCGATCTTCACCGTGGCATGGTTCGTTCCATACCACGGCAGCGGACAGGCCAGATTGAATCGCTCAGGATGCTCAATGACTTCAGCCACGGCATCAAGACACACCACTTCGCATCCCTCCATCGCGACCAGGTCTCGAATGTTTTCGAGATGATCCCCATGATAATGCGTCGGAATCACGATCTCGATCCGTCGGATGCCGAGCGACGCCTTCATTTCGGCGATCACTTTTCGATGGTGTTTGTCGCGTTCAGAAATCGGAATCCACTCGCACAATCCATCGTCAACCATCAGCGCGTGGCCGCTCGCGGAAACCAACACGTTGCAGTTGCCCGGGGTCCGCGCGTATTGATGGAGCGCCGGCAACAAACGGCGGAAGCCGGGCGCCGGACTGGGCTCGTCGGCCACGGTGAACGGAACGGCATCGAACGGTTCGTCCACCGGATCGAGGATCGGCCCCAGTCGGGCACACAGCCGGTCCAACGCCGCTCGCGGCGCCCGCACCACCGGACCATGAGTCGGACAAAGGAGGGTTGCCCCGGATTCCTTCAGCCGCAGGGCCGATTGCCGCAACGCGCGCTGGCCGCTTTCCAATCCATAATCCCACTCGGCATCGAACCAATTCCAGAGTTGGCCGTCGCCATAGATCAGATCGCCGCAGAACGCCACGCGTTCGCCGCCAATCCTTGCCAGAATGGTGACGGCGTTCTTTCCATGTCCCGGAGTGGCCACGATCTCGCAGCTCAGCATCAAGGGTCCCGGCTGTAACGGCTCCGCCAACCGCACGGCTTGGCGAAGAGGCCGCTCGTTGCGCGCGCCGGCCACGTGACCCCGGTAATTGCCTCGAGTCTCCCACGTCCATGGAGGAGGCCAGGGGGTCACGAGTGTTTCATAGGCGGCGGCGCCCTGGCATAAGTCTTCATCGCCGGCCGGCACATGGATCCGCACACCGGTAAAATTCATGCAACCTGCCGCGTTTTCCTCCTGAAGGTGGGTGATCAGAATATCGGTCACCTGCTGCTCTCCGAGCGCCACGGGAGTCAGATCCGATGCAGGATCGATCAAGACCACGTCCTTCCCTCGTTTCCACAGGTATGAATTGACGGGGTGTTGCGCGCCCTCCAGGCCGCTCCGCCAACGACTCAAGCCCGGCAGGATTTGCTGAAATTGAGCTGCGCTCATGGCGGAGGCGCGCCCGCTTCCAGGGGACGCCTTTTCCTCCTCAAAGGATTCCACGCGCTCCAAAGGAAAAAGGTCGCGTCCCTCGCGGGGGAAAACCCTGCAAGATTGCCATGATTGCGAAAATGCGGACCGACCTCTTCGTCGGCGCGGCGGTCCTCCTTGTCACAACACAGCCCTCTCATATTTTCCCCCAAAAGGCTTGGGCGGAACCTTGTTTGCCTGCCGTTGAGGCAGGATAAAAACCCAAAAATTCCAACCCAAGTGTTCGCATCCTACCGTTTTGACTCCGCGTGGCAACTCGATTCCACCGCATCTGGCGATAAGACTGACGCGAGAAACAGGAGGATGGAAGTGTCAATTGCGTAAAAAATCAAGGGATATATATTTCATTTTATTGGTTGACTGTGAAAAATTTATCCGTAGAATCCCGCGCTTCAAGATGAGAAAACAAGCCTTTTACTATAGTTGCATCCTATTGATGCTCTGCATCTTAGGCATGCAGGAGTGCTTTGCTTCTCGAAACAAAAAGAGTCTTGAACAGACGCTTGAGCAGGAGTCAGAGCTCCTCAAAATCATCCAAGAAGCTCCTGTCCATAAAAATATTAGGACAACGGTTTTCTGGGTTGGCGAACGCGCTCGACCCCGATCCGGCTGGTCGGATAACCTCGCAAGCGCTTGGGATCGTCGCTGGAAAGAGAGCTATGGCGGCTTGGATAGCCCTGTCTATCGAAAAGGGTATCGGCCTGCCAAATTCTCACCGAAACAGAATCCCTTCTACGTGGCTCTGCCCTTTAACGACATCAGCAATCCGGACTATTTGGAAATCTGTCCGCTTCTCAAATATTTTAAAATCAAGAGAAATTCTCAAACAAAATCGGTGTGTAAAAATCAATGGATCGAGATCAAGTCCAACGATCGGACCTGCTACGCCCAGTGGCAGGATGTCGGTCCGGTCTATACGGATGACTATAATTATGTCTTCCGCGGGCACCATCCGCGCGCTCATGAACAGGAGATGGCGGGTTTGGACGTTTCCCCGGCAGTCCGCGATTATTTGGGCTTCAACGGTTTCACCCGTACCGAATGGCGCTTTGTGGTGGAGGAGGATGTTCCCCAAGGCCCTTGGGCGAAGATCGTCACGCGACTCTGATCTCTCCTTCCTTCTTGCGGGGGCGCGCGGAGCGGGGTAAGAGCTCCGCGGAATGAAGGCTGTCTTTTTCGGTTCTGCAGACTTTGCGTGCCCCGCGCTCCGCGCGCTGGTTGAGCACCCCTCGTTCGATGTCGTCGGCGTTGTGACTCAGCCGGACCGTCCGCGCGGACGCCACGAGAAGCTCGCGCCCACGCCGGTCAAGCTCCTCGCGTTACGGCTGCACTGCAAGGTGCTCCAGCCTGCTTCGCTCCAATCGCCTCCCTTCCTCTCCCAGCTTCGCTACCTGCGCCCGGACGTGAACGTCGTGGCGGCCTACGGAAAAATCCTGCCGCGCGACGTTCTGCATACCCCGCGATTCGGCAGCCTCAACATTCACGGATCGCTCTTGCCGAAGTTTCGCGGTGCGGCGCCGATCCAGCGCGCCATCATGGAAGGATGCGACGAGACGGGCGTCACCATCATGCGCATGGACGAAGGGCTGGACACCGGCGACCTCCTGCTCCGCCAGAGCACCCATATTCGCGATGCGGACACCGTCGCCACGCTCCACGATCGTCTTGCGGCGATGGGCGCTTCGTTGCTCATTGACGCCCTCCGCCTTCTCGCGCAGGGGAAAGCCGAGTTTCGCCCGCAGGCGGAGGGTGAAGCGACCCACGCGCCGAAGATCACGCGCGACGACGAATGGATCGAATGGGAGACCAGCAAGCGCCGCGTCTGGAATCACATTCGCGCCCTCACCCCGGGACCGGGGGCCTGCTCCTGGCTGATCACGGAAAAGGGGCCGAAGATGGTCAAGCTTCTCGCCGCCGATTTCGAGCGGTTCGTGCACGGAAAGCCCGGCGAAATCCTCAAAGTGGACGGCGACGGCATCCATGTCGCGGCGCCACGCGGCGCCGTGATCGTCAAGGAGCTTCAGGCCGTGGGGAAACGGCGGATGCTGGCCGCCGAATTCCTCCGCGGCTGTCCGCTCAAACCCGGCCAGATGTTCGTGAGCCGATTGCCCGAAGCTCGCGCCGCAGAGGTTTTTCCCGAGGAAGAAACCTCGGAAGAGTGAGCGCAGAGGGAGCGTTCGTCCCTCCCTCGGCACGTGGTTCGAAAAAGGCGAAACGGGCCGGGTGGACGCAGGAGAAAACGAAGATTGCGACGGTTTCATTCCGCGGCGGCGCGCGGGAGATGCCAGTTTTTCCAGAGGGCGAAGATGCGGAGGGCGGTGGCGACCGTGGCGCCGGCGAGGAGTTGGGTAAAACTCGAGGCACCCGCGCCATTCAGGACGATCACGGTGAGCGCCCCGAGGATCGAACACGTGGCGTAGATCTCGCGCCGAAAGACGAGGGGGATGTCGTTCACAATGAGGTCGCGCAGCACGCCGCCTCCGGCGCCCGTGACGATCGCGAGCGCGCAGACGCTGAAAATCGGGAGACCGGCATCGAGTCCGAGCATGGCGGCGGAGGCGCTGTAGAGGCCGAGCCCGAAGGCGTCGAGCACATTCACGGCCTGGGTCAGCGCTTCGATGCGCCGGCGGAAGAAGAGCTGCGCGAAGACGCCCGTGCCGACGGCCAGCGGCAGATACCACGCCTCGCGCAGCGAGACGGGCACGCCCCGCCCCAGGAGCAGGTCCCGCATCCAGCCGCCGCCGAAGGCGCAGATCGCGGCAAGCATCACCACGCCGAAGACATCGAGCCCTTTCTCCCGCCCGCGCCATGCGCCCGAAAGCGCGAACGCCATTACGGCAAGCACTTCAATGAGCGTCAGAGGCCACATGAGAGAGGGTTGCGGAGAAAATTCTCACGAAGAGGAATGGCCGCGCAGTTCGTGGACGAGCTCGCGCGTGGAGTTCATGTGCGGCAATCCGTCCAAGGCGTCATCGAGGCGGGCGAGCGCACGGGGAATGTGGGCGAGAAAAGCGGTCTTGCCGAGAACGGCTCCCAGGTAGCCGTAGGCGCCAAGGGCCTGCATGAGCCGTTGGACCGCTGCGGGGAGATAGCCTTCCGCGAGGGCGGCGTCCGCGTCATGGCGGGCGAGGTGGCGCGCGAGCAGCATGCGGCGACGCGTCGGACCGAGGTCGGTATACGGATCCTCCAACAGCGACGCGAGATCGTAGGCGGGATGGCCGAGCCGCATCCCCTGGAAATCAATGAGCCAGGTTTTCCTGCCGCGCACCATGAGGTTCTGCGACTGAAAATCGCGGTGGATCAGGCGTCGCGGCAGGCGGCATAATTCTTCGGCCAAGGCTTCCCCCTCGGCTTCGATCGCCTTGCGCCGCGTCCCGATGAGGAGAAGTCCGATCCGTTTTTCGACGAGGTTTTCGAGGAAATAACGGCGTTCCCAACGGTAGAGCTCCGCGTCGAACCCGGGCATCGTCGGTGTCGGCGCCGACGCGCGCGCATGGAGGAGGGCGGCCTGATCGAGGGCGTCCTGATAGAGCGCGTCGAGCGCGGGTCCGTCCGACCCCTTTTCCCAAAAGCGACGGTGGAGGCTGATTTCGCCGAGGTCTTCGAGTCCGAGGAGGCCGGAAGCCGCTTCATGAAAGAGGAGGGCGGGGACGCGGAGGCCGGCCTCGCGGAGAAATCCCGCGATCCCTGCGTAAAGGGCGTTCTCCTTCCGCACGGCAGGGGAATAGCGCATCACGACCCAGGCGCCGCCAGCGGGCGCGCGCACACGCCAGAAGGCGCGGTCGGAACCGCCTTCGGCGAGCGGTTCCCAGATCGCGGCGTCGCGGGACAGCCCGTGCGCCGCGAGACGGCGTTCCGCCTCCGCGCGCCAGGCGGCGTCGGGAAGCGAGGCGGAGGCAGCGCGGGCGACGATCATGGCACGCGAAACGGACCAGGGAGAGATTCGCGACGGGGCGTCCAACGCCCCTCATGGCACGCCTTCATCACCGCGCGAGAATCCCAGGGGGCGCGTCTCAAGGCGAGGACGCGCCGGGCGCGCGGTCGGCGCCCCGCGCGCCGTTCAAAAGGAAGAGAACGGCCATGCGGACGGCGAGGCCGTTGCTCACCTGTTCGAGGATCACGCTCCGCGGACCATCGGCGACCTCGCTGGCGATCTCGACGCCGCGGTTGATCGGCCCGGGATGCATGATGAGAACTTCCGGCTTGGTCAGGCGGAAGCGTTCGGCGGTGAGGCCGAAGATGGCGTTGTATTCGCCCGTGCTCGGAAAGTAGGTCTTGCGCTGGCGCTCGTGCTGGATGCGCAGAAGATTGACGACGTCGGCCTGGCGAAGCGCGGCCTCCACGTCGTGCGTGACGCGGACGCCGAGCTTCGCGAACTCGAGCGGCGCCAGAGTGGCGGGGCCGCAGAGCGTGACGCGCGCGCCAAGCTTCGTGAGCGCCCAGATATTCGAGCGCGCCACGCGACTGAAGAGGATGTCGCCCAGGATGAGCACGTCGAGCCCCTCGATGCGGCCGAGCTTCTCGCGGATCGTGAACGTGTCGAGCAGGGCCTGGGTGGGATGCTCGTGGGCGCCGTCGCCGGCGTTGACGATGCCCGCCTCGAGGCGCTCGGCGAGAAAGCGCGCGGCACCCGCGGCGGAGTGGCGAAGGACGACAAAATCGGCGTTGAGGGCTTCGATGTTTTTCGCGGTGTCCTTGAGGGATTCGCCCTTGGTGAGACTCGACGCCTGAGCCGTGATGCTGAGGGTGTCGGCGGAAAGGCGTTTGGCGGCCAGCTCGAACGACACGCGCGTCCGCGTGCTCGGTTCCATGAAAAGGCTGGCGACGGTTTTTCCGCGCAGGGCGGGGACCTTCTTGATCGTGCGGGTGGCGACCTCCTTGAAGGAGGCCGCGGTGTCGAGGACGGTGACAATCTCCTCGGGGGAGAGCTCCTCGATGGACAGGAGGTGACGGCGAGCCCAGCTCATGCGGAGTTTTTCACAATGCTGACCTCGTCCACGCCGTCTTCTTCGGTCATCTTCACCTTGATCAGCTCGTCGAGATCGGTGGGCGCCGTCTTGCCGATGTAATCGGCGCGGATGGGGAGCTCCCAATGCCCGCGGTCCACGAGCACGGCGAGCTGGATGCGGCGAGGTCGCCCGAGGTCCATCAAGGCGTCCATCGCGGCGCGAACGCTGCGGCCGGTGAACAGCACGTCGTCCACGAGCACCACAGTTTTTTCGTCCACCGGAAAAGGGATGTCCGTAGCCTTCACTTTCGGCGCGGCGCCGCGGAGGTCGAGGTCGTCGCGATGCATCGAGATGTCGAGGGCGCCGGTCGGGATGGTTTGGCGGGCCGCCTGCGAAAGACGGCCCGCAAGTCGGCGGGCGAGAAAGACGCCGCGCGTCTGCATGCCGATCAGCACGAGACGGAAGACGTCCTCGTTTCGCTCGAGGATTTCATGAGCCATGCGCGCCAGCACGCGCTCGATCGCCGCGGCGTTCAGGACGGTCGTCATCGCGGCGGGCGGCGCGTCATGAGGAGGATTGGCGACGCTGCTTGCGCCATCCCGCCCGGTATTTGATGATCCAGTCGAGCAGGGCCCGTTCAAAGCCGATGTCGTGTCCAACCTTCTCGCTCTCGATCCACTTGTGGCGCAGGATCTCCTCTTTCTCCGCCAGAAACTCGCGGTAGAGCGTGGACTTTTCCAACAGGTCGGGATCGCCTTCCTTCGGCTGATCCGGAGCCGTCTTCTGTTCGGGTTCAGACATCGCGTACGAGGTGTCCCTCACGAATCTGCGGCTTTCCGCCGGTTTCGTCAACCGCTTTCCCTCGTCCCCTTCCCCAACGGATGCGCGACCGCTTCGCGCTTCCAGCTTTCCGCTCTTGCTTCTCCGAAGCGGAGGGCATCCGGACGCCCTGCGCCACGACGCCGCGGGGCGCGCCAATCCTCGAGGAGCGGACGAGGCGGTTAAAACTTCACGACGCTGTACGCGGAGAAACCGCTCTGACCCGGCGTTGGGTCACGGGGTTTTGCCGGTCAACCATGCGATCAGTTGCGCCTCGGTCAGGGACGGGCGCTGGGTCGAATCGTCCGCGGGAGCGGCGGAGTCGAGCAGTCGTTGCCGCCCGGCCCACCAACCCGGCTGCCACGCGGCATACTCCTTGTCGAAGAAACCGACGTCGTCCACGCTCGTCCGGTCCAAGACCAGCCGGCCTTTGCCCAACGTCAACACCAGCGTCGGATTGTCCTCCGAGCCGGCAGCCCATCGCGCGTCGCGACGCCGCCCCAGCTCGGCGATGGCGGCCAGCGCGCGCGGATGATGGGTGGTGACGGTCAACCCGCTGAGCGGATCGAGGCCGAGGTCTTCGCCGGTCAGCAGGAAGGTCGCGCCCTCGCGCAACGCGCGTTCGAGCGCGGGCACGAACGACGGCCAATCCTGCTCGGCGAGATCGCGCGCGAGGGCGTGGCGATTCTCCGAGTTGGCATCGAACAGATAATAGGAAAGGGCGAGCCGGGTTTTGCCCGTCCGGTATACCTCGCGGAGTTGTTCGAGAGCGGCGATGAATTCCGAATCCTTCATCCTCGGCACCGGCCATTCCTCGCTCGGCCAGCCGTGCGGCACGACTGGCTTCAGCCCATGCGGCAGCGTCAGCGCCGTCGGGACCGGCGGCTTGGCCGGCAACGCTTCCGGCTCGATACCGGGCGCGGTCAGCCGCAGCACGCGACCGTCACCCGGCTTGAGGCTCAGATCGAGCGATTGGCCGTCAGCGTTCCACGTCAGGCCGGTCCCCGCCAGCAGATCGCCGACCCGCCAACCGGTCGCGGGCCAGTGGATGCGGCCCGTGGTTTCGGGCGCGCGATGATCGTTGAACACGACGAGATACCGCGTGCGTCCGTCCGCGCCGAGGAACAACTGCGAACCCCAGTATGGCAGGCCGGAACCCGCGGCGGCGAGGTTCTCGATGAAATACGGCGGCGTGAGTTCGTGGCGGCGGGCGATCCCGTCCACGAGGCGGCGCAACGGTTCGCGGTCCGGTCGGATCGGCATGCCCCAGCCCCATTCGCGATGCAGGAAGTTGAAATGATACAGATGACCGCGCCCGATTTTCCGATGCAACACGGCCGGTGTGCCGTCGGCCAGCCGCGCCAGGATTTCCACATCGGCGGCCACGTCGTGCAGCGCGACGGCGAACGGAGTCGTCGTCATGGCGATGTCGCCGAACTGGAACGCGCCGCCATCCTTCCAACGGCCGCCGCGCGGGTTGGCGGTCTCGAGGGCCGCGCCATACCGGAAGCCCATCCATGGATCGAGTCCGTAGCCGGGCGCGCGCGCGAACAAGCGGCCGCGCCCGGTGCGCGTCGCAAAACCCGCCGTGGTGATCAGGACGCCGCCCTCCTCGACGAACTTCTGCAACGGCTGGACCTGTTCCGCGCCGAGTTGCGTGACCGCCTGCGCATAGACCAGCCGCGCGCGATCGAGTTGCGATTCGTTCACAAACGCCGGCGGAAATCCCGATTCGGCCAGCGCGGCATACGCGCATTGGAGATTGCGCAGAGAGTAGCGACGGTCCAGCGACGGCGAGGCGAGCATCGCCGCGCCGCTGGGGACGATCGTGGCGCGCGCGAGCAGATCGGAGACAGGCTGGAAACGATGCAGGAAACGCTTGAGCACGAGCGAGGCCCGGGTGTGCGTCATGTCGGTGTTGAACATCAGCGGGAACCCGAGCCAGAAATTGACGTGCGTGACCTGGTTGGCGACCTGACTCCACAATCCGGCGGAGACCATGGCCGTCTCGTCGAAATGATTCCAGATCAGCGAGAAACACGGCTCGCCGCCGTTGTGCATCCGCTCCTGCGCCGCTTCGATGGCCTGGTATTCCTTGGGGTAGTGCAGATGGTGCATGTGCGCCACGCCGACCGAACCCTTGAACCACGGGCCGTGCAAACTGTAGAACGTGCGGAGGACCGGGTTGAGGTCGCGCACGGTTTCGGTGGCCATCCGCGCGACCTTCCGAAAATACCAGGTGAAAAAATCGGTCGAGTCCACGTAGCGCGCCTGGTCGCGCGCGTCCTCGGGCGCATCGGTCACGATCTCCGTCGGGTCGAACTTCGGCCCGTCCACCGAATATTTCTTGAGCAACACCGCGTCCGACCAGTGGGTGAGCGGCGTCTGCCAGCTTTCGGAAAGCTCGGCGGCGGTGGCGTAGCGTTCGCGGAGGAATTGCTGGAACACGCGCTGGACGACGGGCGGCGCTTGATCCGTTTTCCAGTAGTAGGTGGTCCCCCACCCCTTGGAAAAGCCCGGCTCCTCGCCCAACGAACCGAGCGTCAACGCCGCGCTCGGCCAGGCGTCGCCGAAATGCTTGTTCATGCCGGCCATCTGCTGACGAACGCGGCGACGCAGTTCGTCGTCGTCGTCGGTCTCGATGACGGGCGCGTTCCACAGTTTGTGGCCGCCCTGCATCTCGGCGTACTTGCGCCAGCCGTAGCGTTCCGCCCACCACAACGATCGTTGCGTGGCGTAGCCGGTGCCGAGGCTGTTGAGACCCGCATCGGCAAAGAGCCGCATCGCCGCCGCCGCCTGGAACGACGGCCAGCGATACACGTCCTCCCACGGCGACCATTGCCATTGCCGGCGCATGTCCCACGGCCGGTATTGATAGAGCGTCGTCGTCGCGCGACCCACCGGCCGGTCGTTCTCCAGCAGCCAGGCGGTCACGTAGAACGCGTAGGTGTCCACGCCGAGATCGGGGATGGCGTAGGCGAAGGTTTCGTCCACCGCTCCGCCCGGCACGGCGCGTTGTTGCTGCCAGAGCACGCGGCCCGTCCGGTCGGCCACCGCCGCGAGGATCGCGCCCTTCGGCGCAGACTCGGCGCGGACGGTCAGTGGGATGGTCTCGCCGGTTGCCCCGCCCGGCCGGCTGGCCACGAGCGTGAGCGGAATCGAAACGCCCGAGGTTGACCGTGGTTCGTCGGAAGTCTTTTGCGGAACATCCTCCGACTCACGTCGGGGGTTGCGACCCAGAAGGGGCCGCATCGTCTGCCGCCAGAATTGATTCATCGCGGCCACTTCATCCTCCGCCGGCACGCCGCTCTCGGGATACGGTGTGGCGCGCGGAAAATTCAACAGTCGCCCCGGAGACGCTGCCGCCCGCAATTCGACGTCCTTCGGAAACTTCGCGGTGCCGGTCACCGGCTGGCACTCCGCGATCCGCCGGGTGAGGTCGTCCTTCGTTTCCAGGGTTGCCGGGTCGCCAAAGAAGATCAGCGGACGGTTGGCCTGCGCGCGCTCGACCAGCCTGGTTCGCACCCACTCCGGCAGGGGCAGTTTGCCATCGGTCCAGGCGATCAGATCCCAGTCTTGATCGAGCCACGCGCGCAACCGGGCGTCGGCGCGTTCCTTCAGCGCCGGCTGCTCCTTCTTCCACTCCTGCTTGAGCGGCGAGTCCATCAAATGATACACGTCCCACTCGCGCGGATACGTGTGCCAATAGGTGAGACGGACCTCGAGTTGCCGGGCCCAGTAATCGAAGGCGGGCCAGAGTTGCGAGGCGTCATACCCCGGACAGATCACCAACACCCGTGGACGATCCTGCGCCACCGCGCCATGGGGCGCGACGGCGAGCCAGCACGCGGCGATCCCCCCGAGCCATCCGGCCACGCGCACTCTCATCGGGTGCGCGCGGTTGGGGGTTTGATGAAGGGCACGATCAGGCGCAACCGCCGCGCGCGTTCGCGGGCGCTGGTGGCGGCGAACTCGAGAAGATACGGATTGGCCGGCAGATACCGGTAACTCTCGGGGAAATAGGTCTGAAACGATTCGGCGTAAGACAGCCGCCAGTGCAATCCCATCTGGCCGTTCACGTCCTCCAACACCTTGCGCGCGACGAGGCCGGGATAATACTGGCTCGCCAGACAATCCAGGGCGCGCACCTTCCGTTCGATGACGTCGCTGATGTCTATGAGCACGTTGCCGAACCGGCTGCCTTCCGCGGTCAGCCGGGTGGTCTGGCCGTTCATCGTCAGAAAGAAAATCTGCGCGGGGAATTTCCGCCCGGGCGGCCGGCGCAAAAACCGTTGCGTGTTGGCGAGATATTGCGCCTTGAGCGCGGCCTGCGCCGAATCCGCATGGCCGATGTCCGCCAGCCCGGCGTTCTCGGTGGGGTTGTGCGTGATCATCAGGTGCGGTTGCACCTCGGCCATCACGGCGGCCAGCGCCTCGATCAGTTTCGGGCTGACGGTCAACAGTTCATCCGCGAACCGCAGAAACCGCACATCGGTGACGCCGAGCAGTTTCATCCCGGCCACCACCTCGGCTTCCTTGCGGTCACGCGCCGTGACCGGGTCCGTGACCCGGCCGCGCCCGCCGAAGCGCACCCGGTCGTTGCGCCGCAGATCGTGCGTGTCCACGCCATGCGTGCAAACCACCACCGTCACCTGGTCGCCACGGGCCGCGTGCTGACACAACGTGCCGCCCGCGCCGTCAATCGCGTCCGCCGGGTGACAGACCACGCAGAGCAACTTCAGTTTACCGGTGCGCGCCTTTCTCATGGAGTGGGTGGTGTCACGGGCTGGACGGCATCCGCCCAGCGCGCCGGAACGAGCGTGACGTGCGCGTACTCAGTCCCCGCGCGTTGGGCAGCCAGCACCGCCAGACAGGTCGTCAGCATGGCTGACAGGTCATAGCCGAGATGTTCCACCGGCGAGGCACACTCGACCGGATGCGGAAAATTGGTGTGGCCGATCACCGTCAGCTCCTCGGGCATCCGCACGCCGGCAGCGGCCAACCCGGCCGTGGCCGGCTCGATCATGGCGTCGTCGAGGATGAGCAATGCATCCGGACGGACGCTCTGTTCCGGGTGCAGGAGAAGATGAACCACGCCGCGCGCGTGGACGGTTCCGTGCGAGTGAATGAACTGCATCCAGTACGGACGGGTCTCCATGCCGCGTTGGGCGACGCCGCGGAGGAACAACTCCCGATACGCCGTCGGCAGCGCGCAGGCCAGCACGGCGACTCGCTTGCGGCCGAGCGCGCGCAGCCGATCCAGCGCCTGGGTGAAAAACGATTCCCGGTCGAACCGGATCAGCGCGAGGTCCTCCGGACCTTCCGGGCCGTGGCTGAAGGCGACGCGGGGGAGCCCCGGCTCTTTCCGCAGCGGGGTGTCGTTCCAGTAATTGCCGGCGGTGGAAAAAATCAACCCGGCGGTGCGGTGCGTGGTGACGTCGTGAAGGAGTTCCTTGTAGTTGCCCTGACGAAAATTGCCGCCGTGACCGATATGGGTCGAGAACACCTCGTGTCCCTTGCGCGAGAGTTTTTGCGCTTCCCGCGTGAGGGCGCTGCGGAAGGGCGAGAGACAATCGGACGATTCATCCTGGAAGATCAGCCAGTAGTGGTGGAGGTGAGGAGGCGCGTCCGTGACGAACGAACCGTTCCGTCCGCGCGGCTGGACATACCCGTCGGCCACCAGCCGATCAAACACCCGTTGAATGGTGATCGGGCTGGCGCGATAGCTCCTGGCCAGTTCGCCGCGCGAAGGGATGCGACTGCCGGGGGCGAATTCCCCTTGCAGGATTTTGCGCTGCAAATTGTTGAAGAGCCGGTCTTGGATTTTGGGGAGACGAGACATGGTTATTGCCTGAAA
>JADZFN010000059.1 GCA_020849895.1 Verrucomicrobiia bacterium
CGCCGCAACCCTCTGGGCGCGGGCCATTTTGGCCAAATCCAGCGTTGCCTCGGCGCTCAAAGCCCGCTGCGGGGATTCTCGCGTCTCGGCGCCTTGGCTTTGGCCAAAATGGCCTCTCGCAGAGGGCCGTCGAATTTTCAAACACCCTCTTAACGAGAGCGGCGGCGTTTGACGTGGATCTGAGCGAGGGATCTCCGGAGAATCGCGCGTGCGGCTTCGTCGGCTTGATTGGATTCGGCCAAGGCGTTCTCGGCGCGGCGGCGCGCCTCGTCGGCGGCGTGTTCGTCAATGTCTTCGGCCCGAATCGCCATATCCGTGAGGACCGTCACGCGGTCGGCGCGGGCCTCCACGAACCCTCCGCCGACAGCCAGCCAGGATTTGCGCCCCTCCGAAGCAATCTCCAACTCGCCGGGGAGGATCTCGGTCATAAGATACTCGTGTCCCGGTAACACGCCGAACTCGCCTTCCGTTCCCGGGAGAACCACCGATTCCACTTCTCCGGAAAAGGCCTTCGCCTCGGGAGTCACGATTTCCAGGAGGAGCGACATGGAGAAAGGCTGAAGTTTGAAGACGGAAGGTGGAAATCGGTCAGGCCTTCACCATCTCGATGCCGCCCTTCATGTAGAAGGAGGCCTCGGGCTTGTCGTCGTGCTTGCCGTCGAGGATTTCCTTGAAGCCGCGGATGGTCTCCTTGAAGGGGACGTATTCGCCCTTGGTGCCGGTGAAGACCTCGGCGACGTGAAAGGGTTGGCTAAGGAACCGTTGGATTTTGCGCGCGCGGAAGACGGCGAGCTTGTCCTCGGGATTGAGCTCGTCCATCCCGAGGATGGCGATGATGTCTTGCAGGTCCTTGTAGCGCTGGAGGGTGCGCTGGACGCCGCGGGCAACCTCGTAATGCTCCTGTCCGACGATTTCGGGCGCGAGCGCCTTGGAGGTCGAGGCGAGCGGATCCACAGCGGGATAGATCCCGAGCTCGGCGATCGCGCGTTCAAGCACGATCGTGGAGTCGAGGTGGGCGAACGTCGTCGCCGGCGCGGGATCGGTGAGGTCGTCCGCAGGGACATACACCGCCTGGAAAGAGGTGATCGAACCCTTTTTCGTGGAGGTGATGCGTTCCTGGAGGTCGCCCATTTCGGCGGCGAGCGTCGGCTGGTAGCCGACGGCGCTTGGCGTGCGTCCGAGGAGGGCGGAGACCTCCGAGCCCGCCTGTGAAAAGCGGAAGATGTTGTCAATGAACAGGAGCACGTCCTGATTCTTTTCGTCGCGGAAGTATTCGGTCATCGCGAGGCCGGAGAGAGCGACGCGGAGGCGGGCGCCGGGCGGTTCGTTCATCTGGCCGTAGACGAGGGCGACCTTGGATTTCGAGAGGTCCTTTTGATCAATGACGCCGGCCTCGGACATTTCGTGGTAGAGGTCGTTGCCTTCGCGGGTGCGTTCGCCGACTCCGGCGAACACGGAATACCCACCGTGGGCCTTGGCGATGTTGTTGATCAACTCCATGATCACAACAGTCTTGCCGACGCCCGCGCCGCCGAACGCGCCCACCTTCCCGCCCTTGGTGAAGGGGCAGATGAGATCAATGACCTTGATCCCGGTCTCGAGGATGGAGGGCTTGGTTTCCTGGTCCACGAGCGCGGGCGCGGCGCGATGAATCGGGTAGCGTTTTTCGAACGACACCGGGCCTTTCTCATCCACGGGATCGCCGAGGACGTTGAAGACGCGACCGAGCACGCCTTCGCCGACTGGGACGGAGATGGGGGCGCCGGTGTCGTTTACGGGGAGCCCGCGCTTGAGGCCTTCGCTGGAGCCCATCGCGATGGCGCGCACCCAGCCTTCTCCGAGGTGCTGCTGGACTTCGAGCACGAGTTTTCCGGCAGGCGCCTGGACCTCGAGGGCGTTGAAGATGGCGGGAACAGCGCTGTCGGCGAACTCGACGTCCACGACGGCTCCGATGACTTGGGCGATGCGTCCTTGATTCATGAAGAATGAGAAGTGAGAAGTGAGGGGTGAGAGAGGAGAAGCGAGAAGTAAGGCGTGAAAATCAGAAAAGAGGAAAGCGGGCCCTGAAATTTTCACTCATCCTTTGCATTTCTCATTGGGCAAAGCGCATCAAGCCATGGCGAGCTGGGCGGTGCTGATTTCCTGGAGCTCATTGGTGATGCCCGCCTGGCGGACCTTGTTATATTGGAGGGTAAGGTCCTTGACGATTTGGAGGGCGTTGTCGGTGGCGTTTTTCATGGCGACCATGCGGGCGGACTGTTCGCTGGCCTTCGCCTCGAGATAGCACTGATAGATCTGGAAATGGACGTAGTGCGGGAGAAGGGCGCTGAGCACGACGCCGGCGGAGGGTTCAAACGTGGGTTCTCCGGCAGGAATCGAAGCGACTTCCGTTTCCCCCGGCACCCCAGGAAGGCGAGTCGAAAAACGCGTGATGGGAAGCACCTGGAGGCGCGCGGGGCGTTGGGTGAGCGTGGAGACGAATTCGGTGTAAAGCACTTCGACCTCGTCAATGGCACCTCGGAGAAACTCCTCGATGAGGAATTGAGAGACGGTTTTGCTGTGGGCGATGCCGGGGCTGTCGCACATTTCGAAATCGGCGACGGGACGATAACCGAGGCGAACCACGCCCTGGCGTCCCTTGCGTCCGAGGGTGACGATCCGACTCTGGTTGCGGTCGAGTTTCGCCGCTTCGCGAAGGAGGTTGGTGTTGAGGCCGCCGCAGAGCCCCTTGTCGGTGGAGATGAGGAGCACGCCGCGATGGCGGCCTTCGCGCTTTTCGAGGAGCGGATGAGCGTCGAGATCGGTTTGAGCCGCGCAGCGCGCGAGCACGGCATTCATCTGTTCGGCATAAGGGCGCCCCGCGAGGGCCTGTTGCTGCGCCTTGCGCATCTTGGAGGCGGCAACCATTTGCATGGCCTTCGTGATCTGAGCCGTGTTGCGGATGGACTTGATCCGTCGGCGGATGTCGCGGGTGTTGGCCATTTCAGGAAGAAGCTGGAAGCCCGAAGCGGGCAGTGGGAATGGGGACGAAACGCAGGCGAAAGCCAGCGACTTCGGTCCGGATGAACGATTCGAGCTTCATGCTGCGAGATTCGACTTTCTCGCCCTCTCAGGCTTTGAATCCGGCCTTGAACTCCTCGACGCATTTCTTCACGTCGGCGGCGAGGGCGTCGGTGAGCACCCGTTCTCGGGCGATCTGTTCGAGAAGAGTCGCCTTGCGCGTCGAGGCAAACTCGATCAAGCCCGTCTGGAAAGGCTTGACCTTGTCCACGGGAAGATCGTCGAGATACCCGTTGGTGGCGCACCAGAGGACGAGCACCTGCTGTTCGACCGGCTGGGGCTGATACTGGATCTGCTTAAAAATCTCGACGGTGCGTTGGCCGCGATCGAGGAGGGCGCGGGTCTTGGCGTCGAGATCGGAGCCGAACTGGGCGAACGCAGCCATCTCGCGGTACTGGGCGAGTTCGAGCTTCACCTTGCCGGCGACCTGTTTCATCGCCTTGATCTGAGCGGCGGATCCGACGCGCGAGACGGAAGTGCCCACGGCAATGGCGGGACGCACCCCCTGATAGAAGAGGTCGGTCTCGAGGAAGATCTGGCCGTCGGTGATCGAGATGACGTTGGTAGGAATGTAAGCGGAGAGGTCGCCCGCCTGCGTCTCGATGATGGGGAGCGCGGTGAGCGAGCCGCCGCCCGCCTTTTCGCTGAGGCGCGCGGCGCGTTCGAGGAGGCGCGAATGCAGATAGAAAACATCGCCCGGATACGCCTCGCGGCCCGAGGGGCGCTTCAACAGCAGGGAGACCTGGCGGTAGGCCACGGCGTGTTTTGAGAGGTCGTCGTAGACAATCAGGGCGTCCATGCCGTGGTCCATGAACCACTCCCCCATCGCCGCGCCGGCGAACGGGGCGAGATACTGGTTCGTGGCGGTGTCGGACGCGGACGCGGCGACGATCGTGGTGTACGGCATCGCGCCCTCGGCCTCGAAGACACCGAGCGTGCGCGCGATGTTTGAATTCTTCTGGCCGACAGCGACGTAGATGCAGTAGAGCGGACGGTAGTCTCGGTTACCCGCGGTTTCGGCGGCACGGTTGAGGCGCGCCTGATTGATGATCGTGTCCACGGCGATCGTGGTCTTGCCCGTGGCGCGGTCGCCGATAATCAGCTCGCGCTGGCCGCGTCCGATCGGGATCATCGCGTCAATGGCCATGATGCCGGTCTGGACGGGCTGGGAAACGCTGCGGCGCTTGATGATGCCGGGGGCGATTTTTTCGACGGGATAAGCGTCCTTGGACTGAATGGGCCCCTTGCCGTCGAGAGGCTGGCCGAGCGCGTTCACGACGCGCCCGAGCAGGGGGCGCCCGACGGGGACCTGAAGGAGGCGTCCGGTGGTTTTCACCTCGTCGCCCTCCTTCACGTGGGCGTAGTCGCCGAGGATGATCGCGCCCACCTCGGTTTCCTCGAGGTTGAGAGCGAGACCGTAAAGGCCGCCCGGAAACTCAATCATCTCGTTGAGCATCACTTCGGAAAGCCCTTCGATGCGAGCGACGCCGTCGCCGATTTCGCGCACGATGCCGACGTTCTGCCGTGCAACGGAAGTCTTGAGATTTGTGATCTGGGATTCGATTTCCTGGAGGAGGTTGGACATGGCGGGAAACAGTGAGGGGTGAGAAATGAGAAGTGAGAAAAAGCTACCTGCTGTCGAAGGGGCTGACCTTCTTGGAAATGCTGCCCAGGATTCGGCGGATCTGATCGGCCTCGTTGAGAAGCGGTTCGATGGAGCGAGAGGTGGTCAGCTCAGCTGCGCGAATGAACCGGAGCCAAAGGTGGGTCTCGCGGGCCTCCTTGAGCGCGATGCCCATCTTGTTGCCGAAGTCAGCGCGGCTGACCGCAGCTTGGGCTTCCTCGATGTTGGCGGCGATGCTGGTTGCAGAGCGAAGGAGTTGCCGTCCCAGCACCTGCGAGGCCGTTGAGTCAGGAAGCCGTTGAACCATACGGATGATGGCGACGCCAAAGTCAAAACTGCGCTCAAGAACTTGGGAAGGCATGGGAGTTTCTCACTTCTCACTTTGAACTTCCAACTGGCGCAGCCGCTGCGCCACGGAGCCGTCCCAGACATCGCTGCCGAGACGGAGGCGGAGGCCGCCGATCAGGGCGGGGTTGACGGAGGCGGCGGATTCTACGGGGCGGCCGGCACGGGCGGCGACGCGGGCCTGGAGTTCGGCGAGGCATTCGGGAGGCAACGGCGCAGCGGATTCGATGCGCAACTGCCAGCGCGTCACTTCGGTGCGGACCAGGCGGTGGAACTCTTCGAGCACGGCGAGCCCCTGACGAGGTTTTTGTCCGCCCAACGACCGGACTGCGCGGCGGACGCGCTCCGTGTCGAGACGGCTGTCCGCGAAGCAGGCCCGGAAGATCCTGCGCGCCGCGCGGCGACTGTCGCGGCGAGACTTCACGCGGCGAGTTCCTTGAGGGTTTCCGCCTCGAGTCGCCGCTGATCGTCGGCGGTGAGGATCTTGCCGGTGACGCGTGCGGTCGTCGCGACGACGAGGCCCACCATTTCGCGGCGGAGTTCGGTCATCAAGCGGTCGTGTTCCCGGCGTCCGGCCTGCTCGGCCTTGTGGAGCAGGTCCTGCGCGGCGGCGGTGGCTTCGACGAGTTTGGTGTCGCGGAGGCGTTCGGCGGCCTGGCGCGCTTCGTCAATCATGCGCTGGGCGGCAGCGCGCCCTTCGGCGAGGACTTCCTCGCGGGCGGCCTGGGTCTTCGCAAGCTCGGTCTTGATCTCCTCGGCCTGCTTGAGCGACTCGGCGATCCGCCGGCGGCGCTCGTCAAGCACCTGCAGCAGCGGCCGGTAGGCGAAGCGCTGCAGGATGACGAGGAGGATGACGAAGTTGGCGAGCGACGCGAGAAACGTCGGCCATGTGACGCCGAACGAGTCGAGCACATGTTTGAGCTGGTCCATGGAACGAAAGCGGCGCGAGGCGCCGCCCTGCAAGAGCCGCGCGTGTTATCCGAGAAACAGGGCGTAGAAGGCGATGGCCTCGGCGAGCGCCATCCCGATGATGGAGATGGTGAGGACTTTGCCGAAGGCACCGGGGTTTCGGCCGACGGCATTGGCGGCGGCGTAGCCGATGAGGCCGATGCCGATGGCGGCGCCGGCGCCGGCGATGGCGACGGCGAACTTCGCGTTGTAAGCGATCTCAGCGATGGGGAGCGTCATGGATGGATGGGTTGATGGGTTGAGTTGGGTTTTGCGCCCCACGCGGCGGTGGGACGCGAAAGGATCAGTGGGCCTCCTCCTCGTGCCGGCACATCATGCCGGTGAACACGGAGGTGAGGAGCATGAAAACGAGGGCCTGGACGAAACCGACGAGGATTTCCAGGAGGTAGAAGGGAAGCGGCAGGAGTCCGGTGATCGGGAGGAGCAGGCCGTGCGCGCGGGTGCCGAGGTGGGTCATCACCTCGAGCAGGTTTTCGCCCGCGAAGATGTTGCCGTAGAGACGGAGCGGAAGGGAGACCTGGCGGAAGAGGATCGAGATCACCTCGATGAGGCCGACGGCGAAGAAGATGGGCATCAGACACCATTTGAGCGCGCCTTCGAGGCCGCCTTTGACCCCGAAGATATGCTGCAGCATGCCGAGGGGGCCGATTTCGCGGATCGACCAGTAGAGCCAGAGGATCCCGTAGAGCGTGGCCATCGCCAAGGGCATGTTCAGGTCGGAGTTCACCGCGCGCAGAAGGCCGACGCGAACGCCGTCCTCCGATTCGACCGTGAGGTTGCCGATCAGCGGGATCAGACCTGCCCAGTTCGAGAAAAGAATGAACAGGAAGAGGCTGACGAAGAACCAGAAGGTCCGCCGCGTCAGGTGCGCGCCCATGATCCCTTCGAGCGTCTCGTAGAGCGTTTCGATGGCGAACTCGAAGAAGTTCTGCATTCCGCGCGGCACGAGCGCCACCTTCCCCGCCGCCGCGCGCACCATGAAGATGATGACGAGCGTGACGATCCATGAGACCACCATGGCGCTGGAGACCGGCACCGGCCCGAGGTGGAACAGGACCGGAGCCTGCTGGGAAAGGCCATGTGCGGCTTCGTGAGCGCCCTCGGCGGTCATCGGCGGAGGCGGACAGAGCCGTGTGAAGATTCTTTCGATTCCATGGAAGAGGGACGGGATTCGGGGCGGGAAGCGCCGAGGATGCCACGGGGCGGTGCGGTGTCAAATCCCGCCGCCGGCCCGGGCCCATCCTCAGCGGCGCGCCTGTTCGAACGCATGCTCCATCGCGCCGAGGTCTTCACCCGGCTTGAGGGTGTCCATCGCGGCGGACTCGCGCTCGATCTGTTCCATCGTGTAGTTCGCGGCCTTGATGCTGAGACCGATGCGGCGGTTCTCGGTGTCCACCTTGATCACACGCGCGGTCACGTCCTGGCCGACTTTGAGGACGCTCTTCACCTTCTCCACGTGCCCCTCCTGGATCTGGGAGATGTGCACGAGGCCGTCAATGTCGTGGTTGAGCTGCACAAAGGCGCCGAACGAGGCAATCTTCGTGATCTTGCCGGAGACAACGTCACCGATCTTGAACAGCTCGCCGATCTTCGTCCACGGATCTTCGCCGGTCTGCTTGAAGCCCAGCGAAATGCGCTGCTGCGCGACGTCCACCTCGAGGATCACGCACTCCACGTCGTCACCCTTCTTCAGGAGTTCGCTCGGATGGTTGATCTTGCGCGTCCACGACATGTCGTTCACGTGGATCATGCCGTCAATGCCGTCCTCCAGCTCCACAAAGGCGCCGTAGGTGGTGAGGTTGCGGACCTTGCCCTTGACGCGGTTGCTCGCCTGATAGCGCTCGGCGGCCGTGTCCCAGGGGTTCATCTCGAGTTGGCGGATGCCGAGGGAGATCTTCTGCTCCGCCTTTTGGACGGAGAGGATGACGGCCTCGACCTCCTGGCCCTGAGTGAGCACGTCACTCGGGCGCGCCACTTTCTTGGTCCAGGAAAGCTCGCTCACGTGGACAAGCCCCTCGATGCCGGGTTCCAACTCCACGAAGGCCCCGTAGGGCAGGAGGTTGACCACCTTGCCCTTGATGCGGGCACCGACCGGATAGCGTTCCTCGATCTTTTCCCACGGGTTGTTCGTACGCTGTTTGAGGCCGAGCGAAACGCGCTCCTTCTCGCGATCGATTTCGAGCACCTGCACCTCGATCGCCTGACCCACCTTGAGCATCTCGGAGGGATGCCCGAGACGCCCCCAGGTCATGTCGGTGATATGCAGCAGACCGTCGAGTCCATCGAGATCAATGAACGCCCCAAAATCGGTGATGTTCTTGACGACACCGGCGCGGATGTCGCCCGCCTTGATCTCGGCGAGGAGCTTCCGCTTCTTCGTATCGCGCTCCTGCTCGATGAGTTCGCGGCGGGAAAGGACGATGTTCTTGCGGTCCTGGTTGATCTTGAGGACCTTGAACTCATAGGAGTTCCCCACATACCCGTCCAAGTCCTTCGGAGGCGAAATATCAATCTGCGAGCCGGGGAGAAACGCCTCGATGCCAATGTCCACCATCAGGCCGCCCTTGACCTTCTTGGTCACCTTGCCGGTGATCGTGACGCCCTCGTTGCAGGCGGTGACGATCTTTTCCCAGTTCTTCTTGATCTCCGCCTTGGCGAACGAAAGTTGGACCATTCCGTCCTGGTTCTCGAAGCGTTCGAGCAGAACCTCGATTTCGTTGCCGACCGCCGCCACGGCGGGATCGAAAAACTCTTCGAGAGGAATGAGGCCTTCCGACTTGTAGCCGATGTCCACGAGAACGTCCTTCGGACGAATCTCGAGGATGGTTCCTTTGACCAAACTCTGCTCGACAAACGTCTTCGAACGTTTCTCGAGCCATTCCTTCATTTCCGACTGCATGATACCTTTCTCCACGGTCGCGGATTTCCTTGAGGAGAGGCGACCACGGGGGGTTGTGCGAGCCTGGTGACAGGCTCGCGGGTTTCAGCGGGGGTCGAGGCGCGGCCGCCCGCCGCATGTTTCAACGCCTTGCGGGCGTTCCCTGCGATTCTCGCGCAAGAACAGGAAGACTACGCGTCTTCCTCGGAGTTTGCAACCACAAAGCCTTCCACCCGCCGGGCGGGATGCGCGACAGAGAGATGACCTCCGCTCGGGAGCGGCAAAAAAGACGCTCCGCCGCTCGGTCCTTCAGCCCTTGGGCAGGTGGGCCTCGAACTCGGCGCGGAGGTCGAGCGCGCCGTTCGTCGTGAGCGAGCAAAAAGTGTGCGGATCGCCCGAGAGGGCGGGACGGAGGTCCGCCGAACCTCCGGCTTCGGCGACGAGGAGCGCACCTGCTGCGAGGTCCCAGAGCTTCACCTTATATTCGAGATAGGCGTCGAGACGCCCCGACGCGACGTAGGCGAGGTCGAGGGCCGCGGAACCCATCGTCCGGATTTTTAAGGCGTTCCGGACCAAATGGGAGTAGAGGCGTACGCCCTGGTCAATCGAGATGCCCGATTTCGAGAAGCCGACGGAAACGATGCACGTTCCGAGATCGGCGCGCGTCGCGGCGCGGATCGGTCGGCCGTTGAGGAAGGCGCCTCCGCCGCGCGTCGCGGCGAACATCTCGTTGCGCGAAGGATCGAAGACAACACCGAGCTGGGTCGCGTAGCCGTCGTAACCCTCGTGGTCGCCTCGTCCGCCGATCCGCCGCTGGAGGGCGATGGACACGGCGTAGTGCGGAATCGCGCGGCTGAAGTTCACCGTACCGTCGAGCGGGTCCACGATCCAACGCCACTCGGCGTCGGGCCGGCCGCGGCTTTCCTCCTCGCCGACGATCGAGTGCGCAGGAAAGGCGGCGGCGAGGCGTTCCTCGATGAGGCGCTGGCAGCGGACGTCGAGCTCCAGTTTCACGTCATGTTTCTCGGCGGCGTTGACCTTGAGCTCGCCGCCGAAATGGCCGGCGAGCAGGCAGCCCGCTTCGCGGGCGATCTGGATGGCGGTATCGAGCATGGGAACAGAAAGGAAAGTGGCGGACAGGGAGGGATTCGAACCCCCGAGGAATCCGCCCGAAGGTGATCTAGGCGTTTCCCAGAGGAGAAATGCGCCATGTGTGCCACGTGCGCCATGTGCTGTGTCCAAAAGTGTGTCCATTTTCGTGTCCAGCGATTTTCGAAACCGCTTGACGCCGCCCGGCCCGGGGCGCACAAAGGACGCCCTTCCTCGCGCTCGTTAACCCCACCTCCCCGCTATGGCCTCCCTGAAGCGTAAGGGCCGCTCGCCCTTCTGGTTCTGCGCGTTTCGACTCCCCGACAGCCGCCGCGTGTGCCGGTCCACTAAGCAACGCGGCAGGACGCAGGCCCGCGAGGTGTGCCAAGCGTGGCAACATGCCGCCGACCTTGCCCGCGAGCATCTCCTGACGCAAGCCCGATCGCGCGCCCTCATCGAGGAGATCGAAAGCCTCACGGGAATGGCCCGCCGCAAGCTTTGGACAGTGCGGGAGTTTTTCGCCGATTGGCTGGCTGTGCGCAAGAAGGATCTCAGTGAGGGGACGCACACGCGATACGTAACGGCTGTGGAGCATTTCACGAACTTCCTCGGGGCCCGGGTGGAGGTGTCGCTGGAGGCCATCACCTCGGACGAGATCGCCCGTCTGCGGGACCGCCTGGCACTCGAGAAGTCCACGGGTTCGGCTAACCTCACCCTGAAAGTCCTGAAAGCAGCCTTCGCCGAGGCGCACCGCCGAGGGTTGGTATCCCAGAGCCCCGCGGTGCCGATCAAGCCCTTGCGAGCCTCCCGGGACGCCGTGGCGCGTCGGCCCTTCACGCCAGTAGAGCTGGCCCGCCTCCTCGACCAGACCAAGGGCATGGAATGGCACGGGATCATCCTTCTCGGCATCTACACGGGGCAGCGTCTCGGAGACCTCGCCACCCTCACGTGGGCCAACGTGGACCTCCTCCGCCAGGAGATCGCCTTCACCGCAGGCAAGACCAAGCGCCGAATGGTCCTCCCGATCGCGAGGCCCCTACTCGCTCACCTCGAGACCCTCACCTCCTCCGACAACCCCAAAGCACCTCTGTTCCCCGAGTTGGCGGAACTGGCGCGGAAGCGGGTTGGGACGCTCTCAAACCAGTTCCACAAAATCCTGAGCGACGTGGGTTACGTGGACGAGCGCAAGCACGTCGCCTGCGGCAAGGGACGGGACGCGAAGCGCAAGAGCAGCGCCATCAGCTTTCACAGCTTACGCCACACGGCCACCACCCTCCTGAAAGCCGCGGGGGTTTCCGATGCCATCGCCCGGGAGATCATCGGGCACGAGTCCTCGGCGGTCTCCCGGGTTTATACCCACCTCTCTACGGAGGACCTGCGCAGGGCGGTAGACAAGCTGCCGGACGTGACTACGCCGGCGAAAGAATGAGGGTGGCCTGGACCATGGCGTCCGTGTCGATCCCGAGGGTGTGAAGCGCCCCAGGGGAAAGGTCGATGAGGCGGCGGGTGGTTTCGTCGGAGGGGCCCCAGTCCACGGGGCGGCAGTTGACGCAGCGGAGAGGCTTTCCGTCTCGGTCGAGCGAGCAGACCTGGACCCGGGCGAGGCGCAGGGCGGATTTCGGGGTGAGTTGGTAGTTCCAGCGCATCGCGCAGTAGGCGGCCTCGGCGTTGAGGTTGTGTCCCAGACCATGGGCGGGGAGGTCCAGGGTAAAGAGCCGCACCCCCTGCGGATCCACCGCTCCCCCCACCTCGGAGAGTTCAAAGAGAGCCAGACCCTCGGTCTTGCCCATACCCGGGTCGGGGACCGCGATTCCCTCGCGCGAGTAGAGCCTCGAGACGCCACCGAAAGCGGAACAGGTCCCCAGAAGGGCACGGTTGGGAATCACGGCCTCGCTCATGGGAGTTGTCTCCAATCTTTGCCGCATGGCTTCGGCTTCGCCCGCGAGGCCCAGCGCGTTCAGCCGCCGCACGTTGTCGGGGCAGTCGGCGCGCGGAGCCATGGTCAGATGGCCCAGTGGAACTCCAGGCCGAGGAAGGTGGAGCCGGCGTCTTTCTGTTCATCCCACGAGCCCACCCGGGCGCGTTGGGCAGCCATTCTCTCGTCGAGGGATTTCTGGGAGGCGCAGAAGATCGAAACGTGGTCGGCGAGCCGACGCCAGAAAGCCGCGGATTCGGCGCCCGTGACGCCTGCCACGTTCAGGGCGGCCTCGCCCGCGCAAACGCGGAGCAGCTCCTGCAGGCGCGCGAGGAGTTCGGGACGCGCGCCGAGGGAGGATTCCAGGGATCCGCGCTGGGCGACTTCGCCGGCAAGTTCAAGTTCCGTGAGACCTGCACGGTAACCCAGAAGCGCAGAATCGGAGACAGGTGTGGGCAGCTTCCGGCCGTTGAGGGCCAGCTCCCGCCCCGCCTGAAACTCCAGGGGCTCCATAGACTACCTCGCCCGCTCGGCTATTTCTCCGGGATCAGTACGCGGAAGCCGAGGTCGATCTCGCCCACGGGCTGTTTGTCGTCCACGTAGATGCCGGCCCGGGTGAACGGGCCGAAAATCTCGTTCACCGCGTAAAAGATTTCCGCGCCGAAGTAGCCGAAGGGTCGCGCGCGATTCCACGAGTAGCCGGCACCGGCGAGGGCGTCGAACTCAACATTGTGGATCGGGATGCGGTAGCCCGCGATGGCCTCGAGCGCGGCCACCGTGTTATCCCCCGTGTCCTTGAGCACGTCCACTTCGGCCATCCAATCCTTGTTGAAGGAATAGCGGCCGCCCGTGATCGCCCCGGCGGTTTTACCCTCGTACACGACGCCCGCGATGATGCTCACCCGGTTCGAGATGGCCGCGTTACTGGTGACATCGAGCTTCTCCAGGGCTTCCACGGCGGCGCTGCCGGTCACATTGCCCACGCGGGTGACCTGGTTCGTGTCCGTGACGGCCACCGGAGCGACGGGCACAACACCGGAAGCCACCGGGGTCTGCGCCATCGCCCCCGGGACTGCAAGAAGGAAGGCGAAGGCGAGGGACAGAGTCGCCATGAGTTGACGCGTCTTCGGGCAGGCCGTGTCGAGTTGCGCGGTGCCGGCCAGCCCCTGAGCGTGGGCGAGCTTGGTGGCGGCGCTGGAGAGCCCATAAGAGATGAGAGCGAGGACCACGTTGACGGCGTACTGTTCGAGTTCGCCCGCGAGCTTGTCCGAAATCAGGGGCAGGTGGAGCGCGGGGAGCCAGTGGAGGCCGGTGGCGGTTCCGGCGACCAGGGCGCCGTTGATGTAGTCGATGGCGCGGCGGACACAGCGGCCGGCGGCTCCAGTCAGGACGGGCTCCGCCCGGCGCACGATCTTTTCGATGATCCAGAGGGTAATTTTGTTCATGGGGTTGCCTCCTTGGGGGGGGGGTTCTGCGCCGACGCCACGGCGGGCGCCGGAAAAGGGAGAGGGGTCCACTCGCTACGCTTGAGGCCGGCCAGGGCGCGGACATCCTCGCGGGCGCCGCGCACCTCCTCCTTCAGGGCGTCGAGCGACTCCTTCACGCGCAAGCGCTCCGCCTGGTCGAGGGCCGCATCCGCGCCGCGATCGCGCTCGTAAGACCGGGAGAGCACGAAGTCCTGGCTGATCCACCAGCGCGCCGAGAAGGCCGTAAGCGTCGCCGCAGGCACCCCGATCAGCCCCACCACCAAGGCGAGATTCTTGAGCGACACCAAGCGCACCGGGCGCATCTCGCGATCGAGGCGGCGGTATGCTTGGTGGAGCGCGTCCACCTTCGGGCCGATCGGGCAGTTGTCCGGCGTGTGGGATTCGCTCATGGGTTTACTGGGGCGGGGCCGCCCGCGGACGGTGCGGTCTGAGCAGGCGCTCGTGGCGGCTGAGTTGCTCCTCCATCTCGCGGCCGTAGGCTTCCAGGTCCGCGGCGATGGCGTCCCATCCGTTGGCCCGGCCATCGCGAATCAGCCGATCGCGCCACTGGCCGAGATCGGTGAGGATGAGCGGTGACGCATAGCTGAGCGTCATCGGCGGAACGGAAAGCGGCTTGCCGACGAGCACCATGAGAGAGGCCACGTCTCGCATGGATCGAGCGTTGACCTCGGCGCCGAAGACCTCCACGGGAGGCGTAGCCGCCCCCATGCGCCAGAGCAGCGGATCCTTGGCAACCGGGGCGTCGGGCTCCTCCGCGTTCCACTCCAGGCGCGCGGCAGACGCCATGCCGGCGAGCTCCGGGAACTGGACCGCCCACTCCGGAGCGCTCTTCACCTCCTCGACTGCCCGCGGCACGGCGACCTTCGCCGCGACATGGCCAACCGGGGTGACCTCGCGCGCCCGGAGCTCGGGCGGGAAGACCCTGGCCGAGGCGCTGAGAGCGCCCACCGCCAGGAGGAGCGTCAGGAGGAGTGCTTTCACCTCATTTCACCGAGGCAGAACCCTGGTTGTACCGTTGCTCGAACTCCTTGGCCCCCGCGATGCCGAGGAACCACTCGATGCGGGTGGCGAGCGCGGGGTTGAGGTCCTTGGTGCCGGCGAGCACGGCGTCACGCTCAGCGACGATGGCGGCCCTCTGGTCGGCCCACGTGCCCGGAACCTTGAGGCCCAAGGCGGCGAGCGCATCCTCGAGGCCGCGCCCCGAGTTTTCGGCGTCCACCAGGGCCTGTGCGAGCGCGAGCTTCCCGGGGCCCACGAAACTCTTGCCCTGCTTGGCCAGGAGCATCCGGTTGAGGGTGCCCGCGAGGCCGTTCAACTGATTTCGTGCCTTACGAAGTGCGGCGGGGCTGGCAGCTTGGGCCATCTTATCAACGAGCAGCTGCGCGGCCTCCGCGAACTTTCCTTCCGACCGCAATCGTTCAGCCCTATAAATGGCGGTATGCACCATCACATCCCCCACGGGCTCGGTGATGGCGAGAATTGCATCCTCCTCAGCCACGGTGGACTCCTTGAGCATACTCATTTGTGAGAGTTTTGCGTAGAGCATCAGAGCTCGCTGCTGCATGTCGGCATTTTCAGCCCGTTTCGCATATAGGGCGATCAGCTCCCGTCGAGTCTTCGCCATTTCCTCCTTTGAAGTCTTACCGAGAGCTGTCCGGTGTCTGATTTGTTCTGCCAACAGGGTGCAGCGCTCCGACACGCTCGTCTCCTGCGCAAGTCCTTCTGAAATCACAGCCAGGATTTTCTCGCGAGCCTCAGCTGCGGGTTTTCCCTGACCTTCAAGCGCTCTTACCCATAAGTTACCGACGGAGAGTTTGACGATGCGGGAAGCATTCGCCTGATCAAAGATCACAGTGGCGATTGACTCGGCATTGGCGTAGTCCTTATTGTTCATCGCGCGGTGGAGTTGATCCCAGTCTGGGTCGACGGCATCAGCAGCACTGACCCATGCAGGGAAAAGAAGGCTGATGACGATCAGGATATAACGGAGTGTTTTCATAGTTAGTTTCAGATTGATGAGCCTTTAGGGGCTCAAGGTTGTACGTTGCTGGCCCCACTGGACCGGTACGATGGGCGTCCAAATCTGGCGACCGCTCGGGTCTTTCTCGTAGTCCACGCCGTCGAATCGGACGTAGCTCCAGATCAGGTGGGAGTTGGTGGCGGTCATCCACGCGCTAGAGGAGTTGGTGGCGCCCGCCTTCACCGTGAGCAGCGAGGGATAGACAACCACCTGGCGAACGATGGAATTCGTGTCCGTCAACTGCGACAAGATGGACTGATGTGCGGTCTGCTTTCTCCAGGCGCGGGGGTCGTTACCGGAATCGGTGAAGTATACCCTCGGGTCGGGATCGTCACACGTCGCGTTGGTGAGCGACGAGACGTAGAAATACTGGATTTCCGTAAAAGCATTTGTAGAAGCCTTCAGCTCGAAATCGGTCCAGTTGTCGCCCAGCTCCAGGATGAACACGGGATAGGTGCCCGCCACCACATTGCTGGCGTAGTTCGCCGAGCCCACCGACATAAGGGGGTAAGCGCCGTTCGTGTGGGCCAGCGGGGCGGTCGCCTCGGAGACGAGCGACCCGATCTTCGCCCGGTCGGCCCCATCGAGGCCACCCAAGGGAACGGTCTGGCCGAAGGCCGCGCCGACAAGCGCCAAGCATCCGAGGAGCGCAAGAAGGGGCGTCTTCATTTCTCGACCTTCATCGCCGCGGTGACGTTGAGGTTACTCACCGCTCCGAAGCACGAGTTTTCCCGCCGACCGACGCGGACGGCTTTCACCCCGTAGAGGTTGTACCACTCGACAGCGGTGCCGTTCGTTGCGCCGGGTGCGGCAAGCGACACCTTCAGGAGCGGGGTGGCGGCCTCGAAGTTCGTGCCGTCCACGCTCCGCTGGAAGAACACGTCGCAGGTGCCATTGGTGGTGGCGGCGGTGCCCCGCCCCGTGACGCTGACCGCCATCGCGATCGGCTGCTCGTCCACGGCAAAGGTGTAGGCCGTGGCCGGGGTGGCGTTGGTGGAGTTCGCGGCCATCACCTCGCCGCTCACCAGGTTGGTGGAGAAGTTGTAGGTGCCGGCGGA
>JADZFN010000060.1 GCA_020849895.1 Verrucomicrobiia bacterium
CAACGCTGGATTTGGCCAAAATGGCCCGCGCCCAGAGGGTTGCGGCGGGAACGGGCTTTGGACGGCGTTGTGTCGGCTGGCCAAGCCCACTGCGGGGATTGGCCAGCCTCCACGCCTTGCCCACAAGTCCGCCCCGCCAGCAACAGAGGGCAGGCCAATTTTCAAACACCCTCTCAGTGGTTGCAGCAGGAGGACGAACCGGATGAAGCCGAGCCCTGAGACTTGAGGTCGCGCACTTTGGAAATCTTAACCTCGAAAACCTCCGGCCCTTTCACGAGGTGCTCCCAGGTGAACGCGCCACCGAACTCGGCTTCGAACTGGTAGCGCAGCGGGACGGGATCGTGGTCGTTCTTGAGGACGAAGTAATCGCCCACCGGTAAGGCCAGCCACCGATCAATGATTTGACGGTGTTTGACGTTGCACGCGATTTCACGGACATCGAAGACCTTGTCGGTCGGAATAGAGGTTGTCGTCATACTGCAATCTCGCATCCCTCGGGACTCTTTTTCTTGATCTACATCAATTTTCGGACGTTTCCTGAAAAAGCGTCTTCGGACTTCGTTTTTTGATTTGAAGGAGTTCTTGCGTCGCCGGCGGCGCGGGCTATACTCGGCCCAACGCGGTCCCCCAAAAAAACCAAGAGGCGTTCCATGTTCGTCAGAGATCTTTTGCAGCACAAGGGTTCCGGAGTCTGGACCATCGGGCCGGAAGCCACCGTTTATTGCGCTCTTGAAATGATGGCGGAAAAAGATGTGGGCGCTCTCGTCGTTGTCGAAAACGAGCGTGTAATCGGGATGTTCACCGAGCGCGACTACGCCCGAAAGGTCATCCTCAAAGGCAAGGCGTCGCGCAACACCACAGTGGGCGACCTCATGACGCGCGAGGTGGTTTTCGTGGGGCCGGCCGACAAGGTGGAGCAATGCATGGCGCTGATGACGAACAGGCACCAGCGCCATCTGCCGGTGATGGAGCAGGGAAAGCTTGTGGGACTCGTCTCGATCGGAGACGTGGTCAAGAACATCATCCGCCATCAAGAGTTCACGATCCAGGAGCTCGAACGCTACATCACCGGTGCGTGAAGCGGACGGCGCATTTCGAGTTTGCCGTACGGTTTGAGGTAAGTTTTCCAGCGTGAGGTTCCGACGAGCAGAGGTGAGATGGAGTCTTTTCACGCCTTTGGGTGGACGCATCTCGCGGCGCTTGGAGTAATCGCGACGCTCGGAGTGGCGACGGTGAGGGTCGGACGAAGACTCGGCGATACGGGACGCGTCTGGATGGCGAGGGGCTTCGCCGCCGCCCTGGCGGCCTACGCCATCGTCGCCTACACGCGACGGTTCACTTCTCCGGACCTGCGCTAGGACAACGCGCTCCCCCTGCACCTCTGTGACGGCGTGCTCGTCCTCTGCGTGATCGGATTGCTCCGCAAGAAGCGATGGGCGCGCGAGCTCGCCTATTTCTGGGGGCTCGCGGGCAGCATCCACGGACTGCTGACGCCCGATTTGCAAGCCGACTTTCCCGAGTGGAAATTCTTTCAGTTTTTTTGGGGTCACGGGGGCGTCATCCTCGCGGTGGTCTTTCTCCTTGGTGTCCTGCGTTTTCGTCCGGAGTCGGGCGGGGTTTGGCGGGCGTTTCTGGCGATCAATCTCTACGCGCTCATCGTGGGTTCGCTCGACGCGGCCTTCGGTTGGAACTACGGCTATCTCTGCCGCGTGGCGGGGCACCCCTCGCTGCTCGATCATCTCGGCCCGATGCCGTGGCGGCTCTTCGCGATGGAGGGGATCGCCCTGGCGAGCTTTTCCCTGCTGACGCTCCCGTGGCGTCTGGCCAGACGGGGTTTTACTTCGAGGACTTCACCGTGTGGCTGAGCTTCTCGGCGAGGTCGAGCGCCACGTTCTTGAAAAAGATGTGCCCGAGGTGGGGTTCGCGGCGGATGAGGCGGTCGAAATCGGTGCGCGCGACCACGCGGACGATGGTCGCGGTTTTCGCAACGGCGCCGGCGGTGCGCGGCTCGCCATTGAGGAAACCGATTTCCCCAAGCACGCCGCCGTTCTGGATCTTGCCGAGGACGCGCCCATCCTTCGCGCGCGCCTCAATCTCTCCGCGCTCGACCACGTAAAGCTCCCGGCCCGTGGAGTCCTGTTCGAAAATCGTTTCGTTGGGGCGATAGAGCTTCTGGGAAAAAATACGGGCGACGCGCCGGATCTCGCCTTCGCCCAGCCCCCGGAAACAGCGTAGGTCGCGCAACAGCTTGATCACGGCGGCGCCGACACCGTATTCCCGGAAGACGGTATCCACGCGGACAAACAGGCTCTTGGCCGCGGACGTCATCGGAGAAGGATCGCTTTCGTAGCTCGCAAAGAGGCGTACCATCATCAGTGCGTCGGAGCGCCGGTCGTTTTCCATGCCGAAGGCGGGCAGATAGGCGCAGGGCGCGAACCCCGCCTGATCGAAGGTCTTTTGGAGGCGCGGGGCGCGGGCGCTCACAATCGCTCCGAGGTAATCGGCGTCTCCCCGCGCGCCGAAATCCTCGATGAGACGCGAGAGGAGAAAGCCCAACGGTTCGCCCTCGAGGGCGAGCATCTCAGTGATTTGCACTCTGCGGTCCGTCGGGTCGTGCACGTAACCGAGCAGACCGATCACCCGGTCTCCGTCGCGCGCCGCGAGGAAGGCAGGAACGGCGGGAAGATGCAGTCGGGTGGAGGTCAGTTGGTGGTGTGCAAAAACCTCGCCTTCCTGTTCGGGGCGCGCGCCGAGAATCGTGGCGACCGTTTCGAGGTCCAGAGGCGCCGCCGTGTAATCGCACTCGGAGGGGTAACCGGTCGCGTCTTCGCGGACCCCAATATCCTCGATGATCCGGTGTGCGCGCAGCGATTCCACGGCAAGATCTTTTGCGCCCTCCACGACTTCGGGATGGGAACGGCGTGCGTTGCGCGCCGGCGGACAGAGATACTGGTAGACGATCGCATTGCCCCGTGGGTCGCCCGCATTCTTGGCGGGGAGAAACCCGCACGGGACGAACCCCGCCTGCTCGCAGGCCGCCTGCGCCCAGAGAGCGGACGAAGGGATCTCAGCGAAACAGTTCTGCAGATTGTCGGCGAGCGAGGCGATGGCAGTGGCGACGAGGCCCGCCGCGATTTCGGCGCGCTCCGGCACCTCCAGCGTGGCGAAGCGGGTGAGCACGCCCGTGACCGTTTGCGCCGTCTCCTGCTGCATGAGCACGGTGATGGTCCCCAGCGGGCGTCCGCTGGGGATCCCCTCGGTGACGATCACGAACGTGCTTTCATCGAGAAGCGCGCGCGCGGCATCGCCCTCCAAGGCGGCGGCGAGGTCGGCGCTCCCTTGGGCGAGCAGCCCGCGAAGAGCCTCGAGATCGCGTTCTTCGGCGTTGCGGATGGAAACGGCCATGGCGAAACCGGGGACGGAGGATAGCGCTTCAGGGGAGGAAAAGGGAAATCCATTTGTGGCCCTGAAATTCACAAAAACGAAATTGGTCCAAACGTGCCAATCGGTCGGAAAATTTGCCGGAATTCTTCGTTTTCTTGTTTGCGTCTTTCGCCGGTGAGTGGATTCTAACGGGCACCTTTTTTCACGTCTTCAACGCAACCCAAGATTTCTCCGGAGGATCCGTATGATGCCTGTTCTCGAACCCCCTGTGGCGGCGCCTTCCCGCGAGGGCGCGCGCAAGCCTTCCCGCTCCCGCAAAGGCCTCGTCTGGCCGCGCGTGTTCACCCGCGAGGGCACACACCCCTACGACGAGATCCGGTGGGTGCGCAACGACGTCAGCATCGCCAATGACCGCGGGGAAATCCTCTTCGTCCAACGCGACGTGGAGCATCCCGATTTCTGGTCGTCCACCGCCGTCAAGATTGCGGCGAGCAAGTATTTTTACGGGGACGCAAAGATCCCAGGTGCGCGAGAGAGCTCGATCCGCGACCTCATTGACCGCGTCGTCAAGACCCTCCGCTCTTGGGGCGAGTCGCACGACATGCTGTTCGCTTCGGCGAAGGACGCGCAGGCCTTCGAGGAGGAATTGACGTGGCTGCTCGTCCACCAATACGGCGCCTTCAACAGCCCCGTATGGTTCAACTGCGGCCTTTGGCATCATCGCCACATCAACGAGGGCGAGGCCTCCGGCTACTACTACGACCGCAAGGCGGGCAAGGCCCAGCGGTCGCCCGGGCCCTATCATTATCCGCAGTGCTCCGCCTGCTTCATCCTCGACATCCAGGACGACATGGAAAGCATCCTCGATCATGCGATGAAGGAGGGGAGGCTCTTCAAGTTCGGGTCCGGCACCGGCACCAACTACTCCTCGCTCCGCTCCTCGCGCGAGAAGGTCTCCGGCGGAGGGCGCGCGAGCGGGCCGCTTTCGTTCATGCGCATCTTCGATTCCGTCGCCGGCGCCGTGAAGAGCGGCGGCAAGACGCGCCGCGCCGCCAAGATGGACATCTTGAACGTGACTCATCCGGACATCCGGGAGTTCATCTGGGCGAAGAAGACCCAGGAAGATATCGGCCGCGTCCTCACTCGGGAGCATGGGTATTCCAGCTCCATGGACGGGCTGATCTATCACGACACGCTCCGCTTCCAGAACTCAAACCAGTCCGTGCGCGTGACCCGCGATTTCATGGAAGCCGTGCTGTCCGACGGCGAGTTCTGGACAAAGTACGTCCGCTCGGGTGAGCCGTGCGAGAAACACAGCGCCCGCCGCCTCATGCGCGAGATGGCCGAGAGCGCCTGGGACAACGCCGAGCCCGGCATCCAGTACGACGACCATTCCAACGACTGGCACACCTGTCCGAACTCGGGGCGGATCAACGCCTCCAACCCGTGCAGCGAGTATTTCTTCCTCGACAACACCGCATGCAATCTCGCCTCTCTGCGCCTCACGAAATTCCTCGACGCACAGGACCGTTTCGACATGGAGCGCTATCGCGCGGCCGTTCGTGTCTTTTTCCTCGCGCAGGAGATCATCGTGGACCACGCGAGCTATCCGACGGCGCTCATCAGCGAAATGAGCCACCGGTTCCGCACGATCGGCCTCGGCTACGCCGATGCCGGCGCGCTCCTCATGGCCCTCGCGCTCCCGTATGATTCCGAAGCAGGCCGCCAGTTCATCGGCGCGCTTACCGGGATCATGACGGGAGAAGCCTATCTGATGTCCTCGCGCATCGCCGCGGTTGCCGGTCCGTTCGAGGGCTATGCGGAGAACCGCGAACCCATGCTGCGCGTGATGCGCAAGCATGCCGGTCTCGCCCGCGACCTTGTGGCGGAGATCCGCCGCACGAACCCCGAGTTGGAACCGTATGCCGCCGAGTCTGCGCGCGTTTGGGACGCGTGCTGCGCCAGCGGAGAGAAGCACGGCTACCGCAACGCGCAGGCCACCGTGATCGCCCCGACCGGAACGATTTCGTTCCTGATGGATTGCGACACAACCGGCATCGAGCCCGACTTCGCACTGGTGAAGCTCAAGAGCTGCGCCGGAGGCGGCCATCTCAAGATCGTCAATCAGATGGTGCCGCGCGCCCTCAAAAAGCTCGGCTATTCCGACGCGGAGGCGAAGGACGTCTTCACCTGGATGGCGGGCACGACCACGCTGCGGAGCGACTGCCCGATCAACCGCGCCTCCCTCAAGGCCAAGGGGCTCACCGACGAGGAACTCGACCGCATCGAGAAGGCCGTGGCCAACACCGCCTCGCTGGTGCTCGTGACGAACGCAGCGACCCTCGGCGAGGAGACCCTTCAACGCCTCGGATGCAAATCCGAACAGTATCAAGCGAAGAGCTTCAACCTCCTCAAAGAGCTCGGATTCACCCATGGAGATATCGCCGCCTCGGACGCGGTGATCTGTGGGCGTTTCTGCATCGAAGGCGCCCCGCACATCAAAACCGAGCACTTCAACGTCTTCAATTGCGCCAACGTCTGCGGCGACGGTGCGCAGTTCATCCGCCCGATGGCCCATCTCGAGATGATGGGTTACGCCCAGCGCTGGATCAGCGGTTCCATTTCCAAGACGGTGAACCTGCCTCGCCGCGCCACGGTCGAGGAGATCGAACAGATCTATATCCAGGCGTGGAAATTCGGGGTGAAATCCGTGGCCGTTTATCGCGACGGTTCCAAGGGTGTGGCGCCGCTTTCCTCCGGCGGCGCGAAGAAGGAGGGGAAAACAAGCGGTCTCGCCGAGCAGCTCAAACAGGCGCTCGCGCACGTGGGACAACTCGAGAAGAAACTCGCCACGCGCGACCTCGAGATGGAACAGCTCCGGAAGGCGAGCGCCGCGCAGGCGGCCGCCGTCCGCCGCCGTCCACCGCTGCGCCGCCTCGGGGAGACCCACAAGTTCACCATCGGCGGCGCGCACAAGGGCTATCTCACGATCAATCTCTACGAAGACGGCTCTCCGTGCGAGGTCTTCCTCACGATGAACAAGGAGGGATCGTTCGCCTCCGGCATGGCCGACGTGTTCGCGAAGTTCCTTTCGCTCGCGATCCAGCATGGCATTCCGATCAAGGAAATCGCCGAAAGCTTCAAGTTCACCCGCTTCGAGCCGTCCGGATTCGTGGACAATCCCCGCCTGCGAAGCTGCGAATCTGTGGTGGATTACGTCGTGCGCTACCTCGAGCTCGTCGAGGCGGATAAGGATCAGGGTCGCCTCGACTTTAACCGACCGGCGGTCGGGGAAGTGCCGAAGGCGGAAGCGCCCCCCAATGGAAGCGGGCATGGTCACACGCCCGCTTACGAGCTCTCGCCGGCGGCACCGGCGCGGCAGATGGAGGTTTCCGTCGGCGTGAGCAACGGCAAATACAGCGAATGTCCCGCCTGCGGAAGCAGTGCCCTCCGCCAAACCGGTGCCTGCATGGCCTGCCAGGACTGTGGCTGGAGCGCCGGCTGCGGTTGAGGAGGAACAGGGTTTTAGACGGTGGATCGTAGCCGCAGTCGGCGATCTCGGGCGGAGTCAACGACCCCGTCTGCAGAGATGAGGAGGCGGAGGTCGAAGGACGCTGTCCTCCCGCAAATTAGCGTCTACAGCCTGCCTGAGTCCGTTTCCGGTTGACCTCGCCGTCCGATTGGGCGAACCGGGCGGCGGCATGACCCGTGTCCTTGTGCTCGTCCCGCTTGCAGCGGCCGTCGTCTCTTTCGTCCTCTGTCCACTTCTCGCGAAACTCGCCCCGCGCCTCGGCCTCATGGACGAGCCTGACGAGGGGCACAAACAACACGGCCGTCCCGTGCCTCTCGTGGGCGGAATTGCGGTGTGGATTTCGGTGGGAGTCAGCCAAGCGTTTGCGGATTTCGCCTTCATGACCACGTGGGCCTTGATCGGCGTCATGGGCGCAGTGGGTTTGGTGGACGATTGGATCGGCCTGCGGCCGGGGAGCAAGTTCCTTGCGCAGCTTCTTCTTCCGCTCGTTCTGGTGATCACATCGTTCCCGTTAGGACCGTTTCCCCGCGATCCACTTGCCGGCGCCGCGATCTTGGGCGGTTCGATCTTTCTGCTGATCGCGGCGACCAATGCATTCAACTTCACGGACAACAGCAACGGTCTGTGCGCCGGGCTGGCGGTTGTGAGCCTGTGCGCCGAAGGCGCGCTGCTCGGGTGGCTTGGCGATCTGAAGGCTGCCTTGGTGCCGTTCGCCTTCGCCTCCGCGTTTCTGGGGTTCCTGCCGTGGAATTATCCGATGGCCCGAGTCTTTCTCGGCGATTGCGGCAGCCACCTCGCCGGCTGTGCGGCGGCCTTCGGCATGTTCGCCCTCGGCAGCCATCTCGCGGCAACGCCTTTCGTGACCGGTCTAGGAGGGGTGGGTTTGCTCCTCTTCATTCCTCTGCTCGACATGACGGTATCCGCGGGCGGACGTCTCCTTCGCGGCAAAGCGCCGTGGAAGGGGGATAGGACCCACCTTTTCCATCGCCTCGTCGCGCGCGGGTGGAAACCCGCGGAAGCCGTGGCGCTCCTCTGGCTCGTCGCGTTGGCCGCTTCTGCCGCAGGGATGCTTCTGCTGATCGGGAGATAGGCAAGCGACCCGCGATACGCAGGCTATCCGCCAATGATTCGTTCGGCGTCTGGAGGATCCGCCCTACCGGCGGCCCTCAGGGCACAAGAGCACTTTTCTACCACCTCCCGTCTTTCGCCTAATCGTGCGCCAGTTTTGCGGCGGTGAGGAGGTCGAGCACGATTTGGCTCGAGAGCGACGTCATGTCGGAAAACTTCTTTTCTTCACGCAGCCTCGCAAGGAGATCGAGGCGCAGATGGCATCCGTAGAGGTCGCCCGAAAAATCCATGAGGTGCGCTTCCACGCGCAGCGGGCCGGTCGTTTTCATGGTCGGACGTGTGCCGATGTTCACCGCCGCCGCGAAGACCTCCCCTTCGACGAGTACCCGCGCGGCGTAGACGCCTTTCGCGGGGAGAATCTCGTTCTCGACGGCGAGATTCGCCGTCGGCAGTCCCATTTTCCTCCCGAGGGCGTCCCCCGGCTCGACGCGCCCGACAAGCTGGTAGGGACGCCCGAGGCGGGCATTGGCGGCCCGGAGGTTTCCCTCGGAAATCAGGCGGCGGATGGCGGTGCTGCTCACCGCACGGCTTTCCACCTCCACGACAGGCGCTTCGATCACCTCGATGGCGTGCGGCGCCGCCCATTTTTTGAGCAGCGAAAAATCGCCCGCGCGCTCGTGGCCGAACCGCCAACGCGGGCCGACCACCAGACCTCGGAGCCCCGGTGTCTGGCGACGAAGACGCGCGAGAAAGGCGTCCGGCTTCGTGCGCGCCAAGGCGGTCGTGAAGTCCATCACGAGGGCGAAGTCGGCGCCAACCGAGGCGAACAGTTCGATGGCCTGCATCTCGGTAGTCAGCAGCGGAGGGCTTTCGCGCGGGTGCAGGACTTTTGCCGGATGCGGATGAAAGGTCAGCACCCCGGCGTCGCCTCCCGCGGAGAACGCGAGGCGCGCGGCCGCGCGGATGACCGCCTGATGCCCGAGATGGACGCCGTCGAAGACTCCGAGAGCGAGAACGACCGGCCGGGAATCGCGCGCCAATTCCTTGAAGTTCCGATAAAGGCGCATGGCGGAGAAGACGATCAGACCGGAAGGTTCAACGTCATCGGATCCACCAGATTTCCTGCGAATTGCTGCCGCGTCCACCCTTCGACGTCGTCCATCGCACGGGCGTTTTCGATGCGAAACCTGCCGCTGGCGATGCGTCGCAGACGGGAGAGGTGTCCGCCGCAACCGAGTTTTTCTCCGAGATCATGGCAGAGCGTGCGCACATAAGTGCCCTTGGTGCAGAGCAGGCGAAAATCCACTTCGGGCGGCTCGGCGCGAAGGATCTCGAAGCGGAAGACATGAATGAGACGCGGTTTGCGCTCCACCTCCTTGCCTTTGCGCGCCAGCTTGTAGAGAGGCACGCCTGCGATCTTCTTCGCCGAAACCATCGGTGGCGTCTGGAGGACGTCTCCGCGAAAACCCGCGAACGCACCCTCGATCTGGGCAGAGGTGAGCAGAGGCACCGGTTTCTCGGCGAGGACCGCCCCATCCGCATCCTGAGAATCCGTGGCAATTCCGAGTTTCAGAGTGCCTTCGTATTCCTTGTCGTCGCCCATGAGGCGTTCGCTGAGCTTGGTGGCTTTTCCGATGACCAGCACAAGCAGACCGGTCGCGCGCGGGTCGAGCGTGCCACAGTGGCCGACGCGCTTCAGCCCAAAACGGCGGCGCACGCGATCCACGATGTCGTGGGAAGTGGGACCCGAAGGCTTGTCCACCAGCAGGATTCCGTTGGGATCAGGCAGCATGAATGCGGACGCCGGTGAGAGAGGAGAAAAAGTGGTGGGTTGGCTGGGACTCGAACCCAGGACCAACGCCTTAAAAGGGCGCTGCTCTACCGGCTGAGCTACCAACCCGTGCCCGCAGCGTAGCGCGGGAGAATACGGAGCGCAAAGAGGAAAACAGAAACTTTCGGTAACAAGGGATCGGTCCGCTGGGTGTGACCACGGATTGGTCCGCTAGACGGTCCTCTCCGTTGGAGATGGCACGCGTCCGCGTCACGCACGACGTGGAGGCCGGCGGAAGCGGCTTGTCGGGCGGAGACGCGAAGAGTAGCCTGCGAACCGCATGGACGATCCGCGTCCGCCATCCGAAACCCCGAACGAAAGGATCACGCCTGCGGAAACTGAGCGCGACCGGGTCCTTGTGCGTCGAGCGCAGGAAGGTGATTCCACCGCCTTCGACCAACTGGTTGAACATCACAAGACACGCGTACTCGGGATGCTTTACCACATGCTGAGCGATCGCAGCGCCGCGGCCGATCTGGCCCAGGAAGCATTCGTCAAAGCCTTTCGTTCCCTTGCAGGATTCCGGAACGAATCACACTTTTTCAGTTGGCTCTATCGGATCGTCATTAACCTCGCACTGAACCATCTCAAGGCGCGCCGGGAGCCGGCGATCAGTCTCGACGGTCTCAACGAATGGGCGAACGGCGTGGAAGAAACGCAAGCCTATCGTGAATTGGTCGCCCGCGAATCGGTGCATAAAGATCTTGACTTAGGAGAGCTCCGGGAAAGATTGAACGAATCGCTCCAAAAGTTGTCTAAATCTCATAGAGCGGTGGTGGTTTTGCACGACCTCGAAGGACTTTCTCATACGGAGATCGCCAAGATCCTCGGATGTTCGGAAGCGACTTCCCGCAGCCGCCTTTTTTACGCCCATCAACTCCTCCAAACCTGGCTTGCGGATTATCTCTCACCATGACACTCTTCTATGAGCATGACCTGCCGTAGCGCCCAACCTCACCTTGCGGACCTTGCCCGAGGCGTCCCCTCAAAAGGACGTCTGGAAACCGCGCGAGCCCATGTCGCCGGTTGCCCCTCCTGCGCGGCGGCTCTCGAACGAACTCGTTGTTTGCAGTCCTTGATTTCTCTGAAGCGCCACGAACGCCCGGACGAATTCGTCGAGCGCAACTTTCTTCCTGAGTTTCACCGCCGCCTTTACGCGAGTTTCGCGGTACGACGGTCGTTCTTCAGCCGGGTCCGCGCCTTCCTCGAATTCGACGGTGGTCTGCCCGTCCTGGCGCGCGGGTTGACCCTCGCGTCGGCGCTCGCACTCGGTTTTCTAAGCCTTTACACCGTGCATCTCTCCATGAAAACGAACTCCGCCTTCGTCGCGGCTCGGTCAAGCGGTGCCCATCAGATCGCGGCAAATGAGATTGCCTTTCAGCCTTCTTCAAGCAAGGATTCCATCGTCTATGTTCTGGATCGGGTTTCGTATGCCCCCAAGTTGGATGAGACGACCGTGCTGTCGTTCTAGCGTCGCTTCGTTTGCCGCGCAGCTCGTCGCGACCTTCTGCGGAATCGGGTGCCTGACGGTCTTGTTTTTCGCCGCGCCAGCGCGCGCGCAAAGCGTGGTCCAAGGGCTCGAAAAAGACATCCAGGCGATCTTCGATCGCACCAAGGACGGCGTGGTGCGCATCAAGGCGATCGTGCCTGTCACCGACGGAGACCGCAAAGAAATCGTCGCAGAAGGTTTGAGCGTCGGCACCGGCTTCTTTGTGGACGGCAACGGTCTGATCCTCACCGCGGCGAGCGTGCTCCGCGGCGCTGACCGCGCGCTCGTCTATTGGCGCGGAAACACGTACGAGGCCCAAGCCCTCGGCCAGGATCTCCGCACGAACGTGGCGCTTCTCAAGTTGAACGCGAAAACTCCGAGCCTGCCGCAGGGGTCTCCCGATGCCCTCAAGGTCGGCTCGATGACCTTCGCCGTCGGTTTCCCGATGGACGGCCCCATTTCCGGCGAATACGGCTTCGTTTCCGATCCAACGTTCATCAGTGGTTCGGTCTCCGACAAAAACGCCATGCGGATGCCGCAGTTCATCGTCACCAGCCTCATCCGATGCAGCGTGCGCGTGCAACCCGGACAGAGCGGCAGCCCGCTGCTCAACGCGCGGGGCGAGGTGGTCGGCATCGTCACCTACTCCCTCGATCAGGACGGTTCGACCTTCGCCTTGCCCATCACCGCGGCGCGCAAGATTCAGAAAGACCTCGTGGAATATCACGCCCCGCGGGATGGATGGACCGGTCTGACCATCGCGGTGCGTGGCGACCACCTGAAGACCCAGGATCGCGAGATTGCGGTGCAAGACGTGTATGAGGGCTATCCCGGACATCTCGCCGGCATCCAGCCCGGCGACATCCTTCGCCGCATCGGCAACCGGGAAATCCGTTCTGCGGCCGACGTGATGAACGCGACCTTCTACCTGAGCGTGGACGAGACAGTGAATTTCGCCGTCGAGCGCGAGGGCAAGCTCATGGAGCTTCCCTTGAAAGTGGTCCAGCGCCCTTCGGACAAGGAACGCCTCGCGCTCAAGCGGGTGGCGCCACCGGCAACGGAGCTCCGCTGAGTTTCACGGGAGGCGTTTTCGCGCTGGCCCCGAGGGCACGCATCTCCCGCGCCAATTCGGCGAGGTGCTTCTGGTTCGACATCAGGAAATGCGCAGCGCTGCGGCCGGCAATTTTCGCGTCGCGGCTCAACATCGCCATGTCCCAGAACAGCTTCGGCCGCTTCAAGACATGGAACAACAGGCGCGGATAACGCCACGGCGATTCGGACATGAGAAACGGATTGATGACCTCGAGCGCCGGGATGTCCTCTTCTGCGGTGTCCGTGATCGTATGGATGCCGAGGAAAGGGAGGTTGCGCGCACGCGCCTCGGAATAGACGGCGTAAGACTCCATGTCCACCACGGGGCATCCCGAACGCGAAAAGAGCGCGCTCTTTTCCTCGTGGCGCGCCACGATGCGGTCGGCGGTATACAGCGGACCGACATACACGTGATGTTCGTGCGACGCGTCGGCCACGCCGCGAAGGCGCTCCTCGCGTTCCATGTCCCCGACCGAAGGCGCCTCGTTCAGACCGTTCAACGAATAAGCCGAAAGCACGAGGTCGCCGCGGCGGAGCTCCGGATCCAACGCCCCCGCGTAGCCGATCGAGAGAAGGGCGGTCGCCCCGTGCGTGTCGCAAAGCTGCGCTGACGCGCGGCGCGCGTTCACCTTGCCCACGCCACCCACCATCGCCACCACGGGAGTCGCACCGAGGCGCCCGACGAACGTCCGCTTGCCCATGATCGTCCCGCCCGTTCGGGCGTGAAAGGCGGGGCCGAGGTAGCCCCACTCGTTGGGCAGGGCGATGACGATTCCAAGAGGCATGCTTCGCCGGGCTGCGAATCCCATCGCGGGACCGAAGCACCGTGCGAATTCAGGCTAGGCGAACTGCCCGCGGATGCAAGACTCGAAAAAATCCGCCCTCAACCCCGCTTGGTTCACCACCTTCAGTTTCCCCAAGGGGGGGGGTCACGATGTACCTGAAGGATCCCAAACCCCCGCGCCTTCTTTCTTGCAATTATCAGGAGCTTGGAGCAGACAGAAGGCTTCACCCCAACCACCCTCCATCCAAGGAGATTTTCATGAGCGATGTTGTGACGAAGGAGAAGCTGATTGATGACGTGAAGGTTGTTCTGCACGACGCAGACGCCTTGTTGCAAGAGACCGCGGGAAACCTCGGCGAGAAAGCCCGAGAAGCCCGCGTTCGACTCGAGAAAGGAATCAAAGCGGCCAAGGAGCGCCTCTCGGAGCTTCAGAAACAAGGAGTCGAACAGGCCAAGGCCGCCGCCAAGGCCACCGACCAGTTCGTCAACGAGCATCCGTGGCCTTCGGTGGGGATCGCGTTTGCAGTCGGCGCGCTGATCGGGCTCGTGATCGGGCGTCGGAGCTGATCGCGCGTCCGCCTTTCGCATGACCTTTCCGAACGACGAGCCGCACGGGCTGCTCGGCGGAGTGACCGCCCCGTTCCGCCGCCTCCTTGATGCGGCGACGGGTTTTCTTTCTTCCAAACTCGAACTCGTCAGCATCGAGTGGCAGGAGGAAAAACGACGCGTGATCGAACTGTTGATCCTGGCTTCCGTCGCGCTGCTTTTCGGAGTCCTCGCCCTGTCGCTGCTCACTTTCAGCATCGTGGCGTGGTTTTGGGAGACGCACCGCTTCCTCGCCCTCTTCGGAGTCAGCGGCCTTTACCTCTTGATCGCCGTGGGGCTTTTCGTCCGCCTCCGGAGGAGGGCCAGTCTTTCCACCAAAGTCTTCGAGGCGACTGTCGAGGAGCTCAAGAAAGACACCGAATGGGTCCGACGCCACCTCTAGACGAGCTCGCTGCGCGCAAGAGACTTGCCCGGGCGCGGATGGAAATCCATCGCGCCGAGATGGCGCTCTATCTCCGCCAAGCGTCTTCTCCTGCCCGGGCCGTCGAGGCAGGCTGGCATGCTTTGATCTCCAACGTTTGGGTGCGCTGGTCCACGGCGGCAGGCGCCACGGCGCTTCTTATCTCGGGGCGCCTCCCCCGCATGGGCAGACTTTTGGGATGGATCGCGCCTTTTGTCGCGCCTCGCGTCCGCGGCTTCCTCGCCCGCAAGGTCGGTGGGCTCGCCTGGCGCGGCCTTCTCGGCCTCGCTCGCCGATGGATCTGATCTCATGAAACTCCCCGCCCTGTCCGCCTGGCTTTTTCTTGCCGCCACCCTGACGATGACGGCGCAAACCTCACCCCCCTCCATGAACGCATCCCCCGACGAAGTAGCCATCCTCAGCACCGACGCCGGCGACATGGTCGTGGCCTTCTGGCCCGACGTCGCTCCAAAAACCGTGGAAAATTTCAAGAAACTCGCGAAGCAGAGTTTCTACGACGGCACCGCCTTCCACCGCATCGTGAAAGGCTTCATGATCCAGGGAGGCGACCCGCTCAGCAAGAACGACGACCCGCGCGTCGGCACGGGCGGCCCGGGCTACCAGATCAAGGCCGAGTTCAATCGCAAACCTCATGTCCGTGGCGTGATTTCGATGGCCCGTTCTTCCGATCCCGATTCCGCCGGAAGCCAGTTCTTCATCTGCCTCGCCGAGGCCTCATTCCTCAACGGCAAGTACACCGCCTTCGGTCAACTGATCCAGGGCGACGACGTCCTCGGCAAGATCGGCGACACTCCGACCACGATGGGTGGCGGCGGCGAGAAGAGCCGCCCCGTCACCCGCGTCGGCGTCAAGAGCGTGAAGATCGTCCCCGCCGCGTCCGTGAAGTAGGAGGAGGGCCGTAAGCCGCGAACAGTGAGGTTGCGGCGGGAACGGGCTTGGGGCGGCGGGGTGACGCAGGTCTTCTGTTCGACCACGCGACGCAACTCCTCCGCAGTGCGGACCCCGGGGCCGGCAAGCGGGATGGCGGTCGCAGATTCGCAGATCATCTCGGCAAGGCGTCCCAGATCGCGGTGGGCCTCCTCCAGGAGTTCCGCCCGGATCCGCCGCACTTCTGCCACAATCGGGTCGGCCTTCACGGGGTTCATTCTCCCGTCAACTCGTCCGTCTTGATGGAGCCGACCTCGGCGCCGCGCCTTTCCAACTCGTTCAGCACTGCGGTCTCGAGCGCGTGGCCGAGGTTCGAGCGATCACTGGCGTCGAAGGCCTTGATGAGGCCCGGATCCGCGGGAGAGAGCTTGTGCGGGTTCGAGTTGCGCTGACGCTCCGAGTCGGTGGCCAGCGGCACGGCACTGATCAGGAAGGCATCCAGCAGATGGCCGAGCATCGCTGACCCTGAAAGGGCCTCTTCTGCACTACATGCCCCTCCACCCTCGGCTCCCCTCGGAATCCCCACCAACCCTCTCACCCCTCACAGCGAAAATACTTCCAAACTCGCTCAAACTGCGAAAGTCGGGCTAGAAGGCGATCCACTCAACACTTCTCGATCCCTCCCGCCGGCCCCGGCGACCCTTTTTCATCGGGGTCGGTCGTTCTCCGGTAGCAATCCAAGCAACTCCCGGTCGGGTTCCACCCTGAACCGTTCCGCACGTCGGAGGTCCCTGAGATCTCCCCGCATGCCGACGAACCGCACGGGTCGTCCTTGCGGCGGAACTCCCACCAGCACTGCCCGCAGTGGTTGTGCTCGTGGTGAATCACGAAGCCGGCCTTCTTCATCACCGGACCGATCCAACCCATGCAATGATCGCAGTAGTCGTGGTAGAACTGCAGGCCGTTGCGCAGGAGAAATCCTCTCGACGGGCACTCGTGCATGTCGATCCGCACGACCCCGGGTTTCTCAGTGAAGGTGTAGCCGGCGGCTTCCTCGGCCAGGGCATGAGCCCAGTACTCCTTCATGCCCGCGAATCCCTTCTCGACGATCAGGGCTGCAGCGTGGCGCTGGCTGCCCCCCCGATCGCCTCCTCCCAGTATCGGCGCACGAGCGGCTCGCCTCCCTCACGGCGCAGCCACTCGAACGTCCAGTCGTAGTGCCCACAAAAATCGTACGTCCCGAATGGCACTAACTTAAGCTCGTGACTTGGTTGGTTTGACTCGATTTCTGGAGAGGACGCCTGGGGCGGACTGGTGGATGAAGCGGAGGGAGAGGTTTCGCATCTGACGGAGGATCTGGTCGAGGGC